>JAXMJF010000079.1:0-22776 GCA_034376805.1 Arthrobacter sp. | reverse complement strand
AAAAGGGGCCCCGCGCCCCGAGCAGCTCCTCAGCTGCCATCAAGGAGCGGGGAATAGCACGCAGAGGATCAGCGCCGTCCGGCGCCCCCAAAAGTGCGAGTTACCAGCCGCGCTCGGCGAGGCGGTGCGGCTGCGGGATCTCGTCCACGTTGATGCCGACCATGGCCTCGCCCAGGCCGCGGGAGGCCTTGGCGATCTCTTCGGGGTCGTCGAAGAAGGTGGTGGCCTTCACGACGGCGGCGGCACGCTGGGCCGGGTTGCCGGACTTGAAGATGCCGGAGCCGACGAACACACCGTCCGCGCCGAGCTGCATCATCATCGCGGCGTCGGCCGGGGTGGCGATGCCGCCGGCGGTGAACAGGACAACGGGGAGCTTGCCGGTGGTGGCAACTTCCTTGACCAGTTCGTACGGGGCCTGCAGTTCCTTGGCGGCAACGTAGAGCTCGTCCTCGGCCATGCCGGCGAGCTTCTTGATCTCGGAGCGGATCTGGCGCATGTGCGTGGTGGCGTTGGAGACGTCGCCGGTGCCGGCTTCACCCTTGGAGCGGATCATTGCCGCGCCCTCGTTGATGCGGCGCAGGGCCTCACCGAGGTTCGTGGCGCCGCAGACGAAGGGAATCGTGAAGTTCCACTTGTCGATGTGGTTGGCGTAGTCGGCCGGGGTCAGGACCTCGGACTCGTCGATGTAATCCACACCGAGGGTCTGAATTACCTGGGCCTCGACGAAGTGGCCGATCCGGACCTTGGCCATGACCGGGATGGATACGGCGGCGATGATCGCCTCGATCATGTCCGGATCGGACATGCGGGACACGCCGCCCTGGGCGCGGATGTCGGCGGGAACGCGTTCCAGCGCCATGACTGCCACGGCTCCGGCATCTTCAGCGATGCGGGCCTGCTCGACGTTGACGACGTCCATGATGACGCCGCCCTTGAGCATCTCCGCCATGCCGCGCTTGACGCGGTTGCTGCCCGTAACGCTCTTAGCGGACGCGCCGGCTTCGCTGCTTACATCAGGTGTAGACACAAAAACCCCTATGGGTAGATAGATGACCTCGCCGGAGCGCGGACGGCACACAAATGCCGCTTCGCACACACCGGATTACCGGATCCATTGGCCGGTAGTGCTAATACTAGTCCCCCCGCCGCGCCCGGTTGAATTCCGGTTACACCCGCGGGACCCGCCACAGCTGCGCGCTCAGGCGGCCTGTCCGGTCGCGGTGCCCTCAGTCTCTTCGAGCGACTGGCGGCGCACCATGATGATCCGCTGAATGACTGTTACCAGGCTCGCGGCGGCGAGGAGGCACAACGTTCCGAAAAGAACCACGGTGGGCAGGCCCAGACCCGTGAACCCGGTGACCACCAGGACGGACACCAGCCGCTCGGCCCGCTCGGCAATGCCCACATTGGCCTGGAAGCCCAGCGCCTCGGCCTTGGCGCGGGCGTAGGAGACCACCATGCCCAGGACCAGGCAGACGACGGCGGCGATCGCGATGGGGGTATTTTCCCCGCCGGTGAAGAACCAGACCGCGACGCCGGCGAACAGCGCACCGTCTGCTATGCGGTCCAGGGTGGAATCCAGGAAGTTGCCCCAGCGTCCTCCGCCCTTTTGCATCCGCGCCATGATGCCGTCGATGACGTCGGAGAAGATGAACGCGGTGATGAAGAGTGTGCCCCACCAGAGCTGGCCCAGCGGATAGAACACCAGTGCGCCGACCACAACGCCGAGCGTTCCGACGATGGTCACGGCGTCCGGGGAGACACCAATCCGCAGCAGCCAGCGGGCAAGCGGGGAGAACAGCGCGGTGAAGAAACCGCGCGCATGCCTATTCAGCATCCGTCGCCCCGGCAGCCGCCTGCCCCGCGTCGCTGGCCTGCGGCCAGGCCTCCGCCACCTGCTGGCGGACCTCGCCCAGGGTCTGGGTGATGGCCTTGGTCTGGGCGATGATCGGGAAGAAGTTCCCGTCCCCGCCCCAGCGCGGCACCACGTGCTGGTGCAGGTGCCCGGCGATCCCGGCGCCGCCGGTCACGCCCTGGTTCATCCCGAGGTTGAAGCCGGTGGGGTTGGCGACCTTGCGCAGCACGCGCATGGCCGTCTGCGTCAGCTCGGCGAATTCGGCGGTTTCCTCCACGGTCAGGTCGGTGTAATCCGGGATGTGCCGGTACGGGCAGACCAGCAGGTGGCCCGGGTTGTACGGGAAGAGGTTCAGCACGACGTAGCTGGTGAGCCCCCGGAAAACGATCAGGGAATCGTCATCCTCGCGTTCCGGCGCCACACAGAACGGGCAGTCGTCCACGTTCTTGAACTGGTGCTGCCCGCCCTTGATGTACGCCATCCGGTGCGGCGTCCACAGGCGCTGGAACGCGTCCGGCACCCCGGCCAGGCCAAAGTCGTCGGTCACGCCGTCGTCCCCCGGATACTCCGGAGCGGCCCCTGTGGTTTCCTGCATGCCTGGTTCTTCCCTGTCCGCTAGCTGGTCCGGTTGCGGACGGCGTCGACGATCCGCTGCACGGCGTCGGCCACCGGCACACCGTTGTCCTGGCTGCCGTCACGGAAGCGGAAGGACACGGCGCCGGCTTCGGCGTCGTCTCCGCCGGCGATCAGGACGAAGGGGATCTTGTCCTTGCTGGCGGTGCGGATCTTCTTCGGGAACCGGTCCGAGGACATGTCCACCTCGGCGCGGATACCCGCGGCCTTGAGCTGGTCCACGACGTCGACCATGTAATCGTTGAAGGCCTCGGCGACCGGGATGCCGACCACTTGGACGGGAGCCAGCCAGGCCGGGAAGGCACCGGCATAGTGCTCGGTGAGCACACCCATGAACCGTTCCACGGAACCGAACAGGGCGCGGTGGATCATCACCGGGCGCTGGCGGGTGCCGTCTGCGGCCTGGAACTCGAGTTCGAAGCGCTCGGGCAGGTTGAAGTCCAGCTGGATCGTGGACATCTGCCAGGTGCGGCCAAGGGCGTCCTTGGCCTGGACGGAGATCTTGGGGCCGTAGAACGCGGCTCCGCCCGGATCGGGGATGAGCTCCAGGCCGGAGGCTTCGGCCACCTCCGCGAGGGTGCGGGTGGCTTCGTCCCAGGTGGCGTCGTCGCCCACGAACTTGTCCGGGTTCTTGGTGGAGAGTTCCAGGTAGAAGTCGTCCAGGCCGTAGTCCTTGAGCAGGCCCAGCACGAAGTTCAACGTGGTGGTGAGCTCGTCCTTCATCTGCTCCCGGGTGCAGTAGATGTGGGCATCGTCCTGGGTCATGCCGCGCACCCGGGTGAGGCCGTGCACCACGCCGGACTTCTCGTAGCGGTAGACGGAGCCGAATTCGAAGAGCCGAAGCGGCAGTTCGCGGTAGGACCGTCCACGGGAGCGGAAGATGAGGTTGTGCATCGGGCAGTTCATCGGCTTCAGGTAGTAGTCCTGGCCGGGCTTGCGCACGGTGCCGTCCTCGTTCAGTTCCGCGTCGATGTGCATCGCCGGGAACATGCCCTCCTTGTACCAGTCCAGGTGGCCGGAGACTTCGTAGAGGTGGCCCTTGGTGATGTGCGGGGTGTAGACGAAGTCGTAGCCGGCGTCGACGTGGCGCTGGCGGGAGTAGTCCTCCATGGCCTTGCGGATGATGCCGCCCTTGGGGTGGAACACCGGAAGGCCGGAGCCCAGCTCGTCCGGGAAGGAGAACAGGTCCAGCTCAGCGCCGAGCTTGCGGTGGTCGCGGCGTTCGGCCTCGGCGATGCGCTCCTGGTAGGCCTTGAGGGCGTCTTTGGTGGGCCAGGCGGTGCCGTAGATGCGCTGCAGCTGCTGGTTGTTCTGGTTGCCCAGCCAGTAGGCGGCAGAGGACCGGGTCAGCGCGAAGGCGTTGGAGATCAGCTTGGTGTTGGGCAGGTGCGGGCCGCGGCACAGGTCGCACCAGATGCTGTCCCCGCTCTTGCGGTCCACGTTGTCGTAGATGGTGATATCGCCGGCGCCGACCTCGACGTTGACACCTTCGCCCGCTTCGGCGGCGTTGTTCTTCTTGCCCAGGAGTTCGAGCTTGTACGGCTCGTCCTTCATCGCCTCGCGGGCCTCATCCTCGGTGACCACGCGGCGGACGAACTTCTGGTTCTGGTTGATGATTTTCTGCATCATCTTTTCCAGGGTTTTCAGGTCTTCCGGCGTAAACGGCTCCTCGACGTCGAAGTCGAAGTAGAAGCCGTCGGTGATGTACGGGCCGATGCCCAGCTTGGCGTCGGGACGCAGCTGCTGCACGGCCTGGGCCATGACGTGGGCGGCGGAGTGGCGCAGGACGTTGAGCCCGTCCGGGGAATCAATGGTGACGCCCTCGATCGTGGCGTCCTCGGGAAGCGGCTGGTCCAGGTCCAACAGGGAGCCATTGACGCGGGCCACAACGACGTCGCGGCGCTCAAAAAAGAGTTCCGCGCCGGTGGTCCCGGTAGTCACCTTGGTCTCTTCGCCATCGACGAGAAGGGTGATCTGCTGGGCATCTGACACGGGTGTCTCCTATTCAAAGTTAAGGCTTCGTAGCTTGTGGCGTACGGGGACCACAGCCAGCCTCGTCCATGCTATCGGTTTCTGAAGAGGCCAACCAACGCGCCACTCAGCCTCCCATCCCGGTAATCGCGAGGTTTCGGCTGATCCCCTCCAGCGCGCCGGGAGGCTCAGGTTCCCGGTGCTCCGGGATCCCGGAAGCCGGCACCGGGTACGGCAGGGTCTCGGTGCGGCTCAGGTCCCAGGCCATGCTGGCGCTGATGCTGATCCCCCTCGGTCCGGTCCGCCGGGTGGTTCCCCGGATCAGCAGCAGGCGGGTGCCGAACAGCAGCTGCCCGGCCAGCTCCTGGGCCTCATGGAAGAAGACCGAGTCCACGCAGCCCGTGCCGTCGTCGATGCTGATGAATACCACGCGGCGCCCTCCTCGCATCGGAGGGGTCTGGGTGGCAACGCGGACCCCGGCGACCAGCACCTCGGTGCCGTTGCGCAGTCCCAGCAGCCGGTCCGCGGTGGTGACACCCAGCCGGTCCAGCAGCGGCCGGTGGCTGGCCATCAGGTGGTCACTGACATCAACCGCCATCAGGTCCAGCTCGGCCCGGACGGTATCGACCAGGGTGGGCGCGGGCAGGGCCGCCTTGAGGTTTTTCAGCTCGACGTCTCCCAGCGGCAGCGATAGCTGCCCCTCGATCACGTCGATGCCTTTCCGCTGTGGCCTGCTTTGCAGGGTCTGCAGATGCTGCACCAGGTCCGCGCGGTTGGCTTTCCCGCCGGAGGCCCGGTGCAGGGAATCGAAGGCCCCCAGCTGGGCCAGCCGCTGGATGCTGGGTTTGCTCAGCCGTGACCTGGCCCGCAGGTCCGCGAGCGAGTCGTAGGGCTGTCCCGCCACGATCCGTTTCAGTTCTGTTCCGGAGAGACCGTAGATGCCGTTCAGGCTCAGCCGGATGCCCAGCTTGCCGCAGTCCGGTCCGGTGGCAACGCGTTCCACCCGGTACTCGGCCTGGCTGCGGTTGATATCCAGGGGCAGGATGGGGATCCCCAGCCGCCGGGCTTCAGCCACCAGGAGCCGCTTGGGATACATCCCCGGATCGTGTTCCCACAGCCCGGCAAGGAAGGCCTCCGGGTGGTGGGTCTTGAGCCAGGCCGACTGGTAGGTGGGCACGGCAAAAGCGGCGCCGTGGGCTTTGCAGAACCCGAAGCTGCCGAAGGCCTTGAGCGTGCCCCACACTTTGTCCACCACTGAGGGGCTGTACCCCCGCGACCGGGCCTCCTTCCGGAAGAACTCTTCCACCCGGCCTTCCAGGACCTCGTTGCCGAGGGCGCGGCGGAATTCGTCGGCCCGGGCCAGCCCGCATCCGGTCATGACGTCAAAGGTCTTCAGGATCTGCTCATGGAATACCGTGACGCCGTGTGTCTCCTTGAGGACGGGCTTGAGGTCCGGGTGCGGATAGATCTCGGGTGCGAAGCCGTGCCGGTGCTCCAGGAAAGGCCGGACCATGTCCGATTTCATCGGGCCCGGCCGGAAGAGGGAGATGTCGATGATGAGGTCATTGAACTCCCTGGGTGCGAGTTTGCCGATGAGCTCCCGCTGCCCGGGCGATTCGATCTGGAAGCAGCCCAGGGTGTGGGTGCTGCGGATCAGCTCATACGTGGGTTCGTCGTCGAGCGGCACGGCGTTGAGGTCGATGCTGCCGTCCTCTGCGATGTAGTCCGGGCCTGTCCCGTCCGGCCCCGCGGGGTGGGCTCCTGCTGCCACCACCTCGGCTTTGGAGGGATGCAGGCGGATCACTTCGCGGACGGCGAAGGCCATGGCACTTTGCATCCGGACGCCGAGCACGTCGAGTTTGAGCATGCCCATCGGGTCCATGTCGTGCTTGTCGAACTGGCTCATCGGGAGGCCCAGTCCGCTGGGCTGCACGGGCGTCCGGTCCAGCAGGGTGGCGTCCCCCAGGATCACGCCGCACGGGTGCATGGAGATGTGGCGGGGCAGCCGGTCCAGCCGTTCGGTGAGGTCCACCAGCAGGTCCAGCTGCTGGTTCCCACTGAATTCACGCTGCCCTACCCGGCCGGCGAATTCCTTCAGCTCGGGCTTCTCCACGAGGGCTTCGCGGAAGTTCCGGGCGGAGAAACGCCACAGCTGCTTGGCGATGTCCCCGATCTCGCCCTCCTCCATGCCAAGGGCCAGGCCGGCGTCGCGCACGGCACCGCGAGCGCGGTAGCCGTTTTGCATGCTCATCAGCGTGACGCGCTCGGAGCCGAAGCGCTCAAAGATCTTCCGGTACACGTTGTGCCGTTCGGCGCTTTCGACGTCGATGTCGATGTCCGGCAGGGTGGCGCGGTCCCGGGAGAGGAAGCGTTCGAAGATGAGGTCGTGCTGCAGCGGGTTCACCTGGCTGACGTCGATCAGGTAGTTGACCAGGCTGGATGCCCCCGAGCCGCGGGCCGCCGCCCGGACTCCCATGTCCAGGATCATCCGGGACACCTCGGCCACGGTCAGGAAGTAGGCCGCGAAGCCCAGGCTGTCGATGATCCGCAGCTCGTGCTCCAGCCGCGAGCGCAGTTCCTCGGCGGGCTTGCCGGCGATCCCAGGGAACCGCCTGCTGATGCCTGCCTCACAGCGCAGGGTGAGCTCCGCCAGGGCGTCCCCGGCGATTCCGATGACCGAGGCTTCCGGCACCACGGGCTGTTTCCAGCCCATGTCGGTCACCGGGTCGATCCGGCAGCGGTCCGCGAGCGCCTCGGTCTGCGCCATCAGGTTCTTGAGGTCTGCGGCGCCGTACCCGGCGGCGTGCATGATCTCCTTGCCCAGCTGGAGCATCTGCGCCGCGGATTTGAGCCAGCCCTGCCCGTTGGGCTGGAGCAGCGGGGCGGCGGAGAGTTCGGGCAGCGATTTCAGGGTGCGGGCGGAATCCAGCACGTCCGCGGTGGCCGCTCCGTCCTCGGCGACATACCGCACGGCGTTGCTCAGCACCGCCGGAACCCCGTGTTCGGCGGCAAGCTTGAGCATCCGCACCGCGTGGGCGGTGCTGAGCGGTTCCCCGGGCGGGCTGAGCTGGCTGACCACCTCGGCCGCGATGGTTCCGGACGGCATGGCATCGAGCCAGCGTTTGAACAGGGTGCGGGGGCGAAGGTAGCGCCGGCCGCCCATGGCGCGTCCGACGTCGGAGTCCGGGCCGATCAGTACGGTCAGCACCGGTTTGAGGGTTTCCGGGTGCAGGGTGCGGGAGGCCAGTTCGGCCCGGGTCACGGCGACGGGCACCGCTCCCCCGGCCTTGCCCGTGGTGCGGGCATGTGCATCGGAGATCAGCCGGCACAGCGCACGGTAGCCGGCGCCGTTGTTGTTTCCGTGTGCCAGCACGACGACGCGCCCGCCCACCTGGGTGCGGAGGTCGCCGTCGTCGTCAAAGACCGCAAGGTCCACTCCGATAATCGGGTCCAGCCCCGCCGCCATGCAGGCCTTCAGGTGCTTGACCGTCCCGTAGAGGCCGTCGCGGTCCGTGCAGGCGAGCGCCGTCGCCCCGTCCGCGGCTGCGGCGGCTGCCAGCTCCTCCGGCCAGGAGACCCCGTAGTGGGCACTGAAGGCGGTGGAGACATGGAGATGGGTGAAACTCATGCTGATTCGGGCTTCCGGATTGGAAGCAGGGCGTCATGGATCCGCAGCAGCCGCCAGCGCCCGCTGCCCACATGCCGGGTCAGGTCAAGGGTGAGGCTTTCCGTGTCAGGGGATTCTGCCCGGTGCACCTGGACGCGCCAGATCTCATGGTCCACCAGGCCGGGGCCGCTGCCCAGGGGGGCCCGCTGTTCCTCGGCCCACCATTGGCGCCGCTCGTACCAGCGGACCGGT
The DNA here is from genome assembly GCA_034376805.1 of Arthrobacter sp. Lineage (GTDB taxonomy): Bacteria > Actinomycetota > Actinomycetes > Actinomycetales > Micrococcaceae > Arthrobacter. The sequence goes on along the minus strand of JAXMJF010000079.1, from coordinate 14,458 downwards.
TCCGCACAGACGGTGTAGTGGCGGCCGGCCCAGCCGAGTTTCAAGGGCTGGCCGGAGGGTGTGCAGATGACGTCCACTGACTCGCTGAACATGCCCATCGCGCCTCCCGGACCACACCATCTGTAAAAACCGTCTGTACCCAACCAGCTGTACCAAAACAGCCGGTAGCTATTCGAACATATATTCGAACAACTCCAGTCTACGACGGTGCCGGGGCAAAACCTAGATCAGGGGTGGACGCACGCAGGCACAGGTAGCAGGATTGAGCCATGAGCTCCCATAACGCACTTCTTAAGCACGTAAGCATCGCCGCCGAGGACACGTCCCTGGTGGCGAAGTTCGATATAGACGGAAATATCCCCGGTCAGGGCGCCTATGTGGTGGGGCTTGTGGCAGCAACTCCGGATCATTCCCACCAGCGACGAATGGGGATCGAGTTCATGAACGGTGAGGCTGTGTCCTTCTACTGCTTCAGCCACGACGGCACGGAAGAGAACTTTGACCTCAAGGGTGTGGAGCATTCCGGCAACACCATCACCGGGAACTTTCCGCTCAGCACGATCATGGGACTGTCCAAGGGCCACCTTATGACGGCTTTCAGCGATTGTGACGGCCGCGAATACCAGGCGAATGTCCCGGTGGAGGAATCCCTCTAGGCCCCCGCGCTAGGAGCTGGCTTTGTAGACTCCCAGTTCCAGCGTGATGAAGGCATCGATCATGGCCCGGTAGGTCTTCTCGACAAGTTCGACGTCGATGTCCTTCTTTTCCGCCGTGGCACGGACGTGTTCGATAACCCGTTCCACGCGCCCGGGGGCACGAACCTCGGCGCTGTCGGCCTTGAGGGTGCCGGCGATCCGGATCAGGCGCTCGCGGCGTCCGATCAGCGCAACGATCTGCTCGTCCACCTCGTCAACAGCCACGCGCACGGCGGCGAGCTGTTCCCGGTCGGCGTTGGCAGCTTTATCGTCTTGGTGATTTGTGGACATGTCCATGACAGTATCGAAAGATGCAGCCACGAGTCGATTTAATTTCACTGGGTGTCCGCAGTGTTGACGCCTCCCGCAGTTTCTATGTAGACGGACTGGGCTGGCCTGTGCACCGGGAAGTCCGTGGCGAGGTCCTCTTCATCCAGGCCAACCACGGCCTCATCCTCTCGCTCTGGGACGCCGGGCAGATGCAGGCCGAAGCCGCCACCGATCCCCCTACCAGCCGTCCCTGCATCACCCTGAGCCACAACCTGGCCAGCACGGCGGAAGTCGACTGGGTGATGGCAGAGGCGGAAGCAGCGGGGGCGGAAATCATCGCCGAGCCAAAGACCCAGCCCTGGGGCGGGTACACCGGCTACTTCGCCGACCCCGACGGCTACCGCTGGGAAGTGGCGTTCAATCCCAGCTGGGCGGTCGACGGCGGCGGCAAAGTGACGCTCTAGCGCTACTGGCCAACAGACGCCGAAAACCGGCGTTCCAACAGCCGCGGAACGAACCGGGCAGCTAAAAACGGCCGTCGCTGAATCCGAGCACTGATGGGTTAAGGAGCCGACTGCTCGTTGTGACCTAGGGCACAACGGCCCTATTGAGCCGCTCGACTGCGCCGCTACCGTGACTGGAGTACACGGCGGCACGCTTATTCGAGCCGGTGTGCGGTGAGCGAGGAAGCAGCGGTGGTGCCGGCGTCTGTCGGCGGCACCACGCAGCATCCGCTCTAACGCAGCGAAGGTCCCCGCAAAGTTAGACCCGCTGACTCGTGCGGCTTTCCCAGCCCTGGCGCAAGCCGTCACGAATTCAGGTGCCTGTCTTCCAGCCGGTAGTCGAGGAAGTGCCTGACGAACGGATCGTGGGCCACAGGGTCCGTCCCGGATGCCGCTGTCCTCACGAGCCAGTCGATCTGCCGCGGAATTGTCCCGGCATATGACCCGACCGGTTCGTAACCCAGTTCAAGGCAGGCCCGGGTACTGAGCACCACCGGCGGGCGGAAATCCCACGGATGGTCGCCCAGCCCCTCGGGAGCGGTTTCGTCGAGGAGTACTTCCTCCCAGTGGTGACCGAGATGCCGGGCAATTGTCTGCGCAATCTGACGGGCATTCGGGGCATCCGGGTCGGCGCTGTTGAGAACGCGCAGCGATGGCGCGGCCGAGGACTCCGGTGCCGCCAAGGATTACCGCCCGTTTCATCCGATCACTCTAAGCGCGGCGCCACCTTCCGGCGAGTGGCGCCCCGCAGCATGCACCCCGTTAGAACAGGCTCCCCACCGGCTGGATGAGTTCCGGGGAGTCGTTCTTCACGTTCCCCACGGCGGTGCCCACGGCGTCGATCGTCCAGCCCTCCGCGACGTCGTGCGCCCCGGCCCGGACCAGATCGACCAGACCGGCGGCATCATCGGCCTGCGGGTCCAGCCATGCCTGCATCGTCCCCCGGTCCATCGGCAACGGAACCCGGTCGTGCAGGGCCGTGAGTTCTGCCAGCATTCCCCCGGCGTAGCCCTCCGGCGGCGAGTCGGTGGTCATGATGGACGTCGAAAGCAGCCAGCGTTCCGGGTCGTCCTCGGCCTTGGACGGGTCCTTCCACCATTCGTAGAGTCCGGCGAAGACGATCGGGTGGCCGTCCCTCGGGTGCACGTAGTAGGGCTGTTTGCCGCGGCCTTCGCCCTTCCATTCGTAGTAGCCGTCGGCGGGGACCGCGCAGCGCCGGGCGCGGGTGGCCTTCCGGAACGCGGGCTTCTCGAGCACACTCTCGCTGCGGGCGTTGATCATCTTCGAGCCGATCCCCGGGTCCTTGGCCCAGGACGGCACCAGTCCCCAGCGCGCCAGGTGAAGCTGCCGGACCGGTTCCCCGTCCACCAGCCGTTCGAGCAGGATCGGCACGTCCGCCGTCGGGGCCACATTCCACGACGGCGGAATCGCGATCTCGTCCTCGAGCTCCGCGTCGAACTCGGCCAGCAGGTCTCCGACGGCCCGGGCCATCACATAGCGTCCACACATGGCACCAGCATGCCACCGCGCCCAACCCCTGTCATCCGGCGAGGGAACCCCGGCTGAGCCCGCCGAGGTCGCCGGAAACGTGCGGAGTCGCCGGAACCTTCCAGCGACTTTGCAGCTCTCCCGCGAATTCGCGTCCGGCGCCGTAGCGGGCAGCGCCCGGGCCCGCGGGAATACCGTTCCCCGGGTTACGGTTATTGGGAGTGACGTACGACTTTTGTCGGCACCGGCGTTGCCACCGCGCGCCGTCAACCAGCTTGAAGGAGAACTTCGTGGACTTCACCCCCGAATCCGGCACCATCACCATGTTTTCGACCACCTGGTGCGGCTACTGCAACCGCCTGAAGAAGCAGCTGGACGCCCAGGGCATCGGGTACACCGAGATCAACATCGAAGAAGTGGACGGCACCGCAGATCTCGTGGAGAAGCTCAACGGAGGCAACCGCACCGTCCCGACCGTGCTGTTCCCGGATGGCACCGCGGCCACCAACCCCTCCGCGGCTGAGGTCAAGAGCCGCCTCGCGGCCTAGGGCCACCCCTGAACCAATAACGACGACGGCGCGGCCACCCCGGGGGCCGCGCCGCACCGCGTTGTACGACAGAATTTTGCGTGACAGACGTCCCGAGTGGCGGAAGTCTTGCGACAAAGAATTTTGCGGCGAGAACCGCGACCAGAGCAGAGGAGCTATTTCCATGGTCCATAAAGTCAAAGGCGCAGTAGTCCGCTCCAAGGGAGCCCCCGTCACCCTGGAGACCGTCCTGGTCCCGGATCCCGGACCCGGCGAGGCCCTCGTGGACATCCTCACCTGCGGCGTCTGCCACACCGACCTGCACTACAAGCAGGGCGCCATCAACGACGACTTCCCGTTCCTGCTCGGACACGAGGCCACCGGCGTCGTCAGCGCCGTGGGTCCGGACGTCACCGAGGTGGCCCCCGGCGACCGCGTGGTGCTGAACTGGCGCGCCGTCTGCGGCGAATGCCGCGCCTGCGCCAAGGGCCAGCCGCAGTACTGCTTCAACACCCACAACGCCACCCAGAAAATGACGCTCGAGGACGGCACCGAACTCACCGCCGCGCTCGGCATCGGCGCCTTCGCCGAGAAGACCCTCGTCGCCGCCGGCCAGTGCACCAAGGTTGACCCCGAGGCTGACCCAGCCGCCGTCGGCCTGCTCGGCTGCGGCGTGATGGCAGGCATCGGCGCGGCCATCAACACCGGAAACGTCAAGCGCGGCGACTCCGTCGCCGTCATCGGTTGCGGCGGCGTGGGCGTGGCAGCCGTTGCCGGCGCCGCGCTCGCCGGGGCCACCACCGTGATCGCCGTCGACATCGACCCGAAGAAGCTCGACCGCGCCAAGGACCTCGGCGCCACCCACACCGTGGACTCCTCCGCTGTGGACCCGGTCGAGGCGATCCGCGAACTGACCGGCGGATTCGGCGCCGATGTGGTGATCGACGCCGTCGGACGTCCCGAGACGTACAAGCAGGCGTTCTACGCCCGCGACCTCGCCGGCACCGTGGTCCTCGTCGGGGTTCCCAGCCCCGACATGACCCTGGAACTGCCGCTGCTGGACGTGTTTGGCCGTGGCGGCTCGCTCAAGTCCTCCTGGTACGGCGACTGCCTCCCCTCGCGCGACTTCCCCATGCTGATCGACCTCTACCGGCAGGGCAAGCTGGACCTGGACGCCTTCGTGACGGAGCGCATCACGATCGACCAGATCGAGGAAGCCTTCGACAAGATGCACTCCGGCTCGGTGCTGCGCTCGGTCGTGGAACTGTGAGCGGCGGACCCGTGAACGGGCTCCGGATCGACCGGCTGGTCACCTCGGGCACCTTCTCGCTCGACGGAGGCACCTGGGACGTCGACAACAACGTCTGGATCGTGGGCAACGACGCGGAATGCATCGTGATCGACCCGGCGCACGACCCCGACGCCGTCGAAGCGGCCGTCGCAGGCCGCAAGGTCACCGCGATCCTGCTCACGCACGGCCACGATGACCACATCGCCGCCGTGGGCGAGGTCCGCGGGCGCGTAAAGGCCCCGGTGTACCTCAACCGCGCGGACTGGATGCTCTGGGAGCGCGTGTTCCCGGGCACCGAACCGGACCATGCAATCGAGGACGGGAACACCTTCGACGTCGCGGGCGCCCGGCTCGTGGCGCTGCACACCCCGGGACACTCCCCCGGCTCCATGTGCTTCACCCTCGAGAGCGAGGGCACCGTGTTCAGCGGCGACACCCTGTTCCAGGGCGGTCCGGGCGCCACGGGCCGGTCCTACAGCGATTTCCCCACCATCATCGGGTCCATCAAGGACTGTCTGCTGACGCTGCCGGCGGACACCGTGGTGCGGACCGGTCACGGCGATCCGACGACGGTCGGCGCCGAGGCGCCGCAGCTGGAGGAATGGATCGCCCGGGGCCACTAACTGACTCGCAGCAGGGGACGTTTTGAGCGGGCGAAGTCAAGGGGTGCGTGCAACCTTTGGTTGTTGTCGACGCTGCATGTTGGGTTAGCAGCTGATTAAGTCCCTGGGTCAGGGTGTCCAGGTCCAGTGCGGGCCGGGGCCTCCGGTTCAGGGAGTCTTGGATTCGTTTGAGAGTCTGGGCGGTGTACTGGTTCAGGATCGATGCCTTCAGTGTCGCCCTCCTCGGCGGACTCCAGGAGCCTTTTCATCCCGGGCCGCTCAATGGCCGCTTTGCCTCTTTGCCGAATCCCCAAAAGCCGACAGTGATTGCCTTCAGGACGAAGGACCGGTCCTCGGGGGCCCGTCAGCCTTCGCACGAAGGGTGTTTTACCCAAAGCGGTCCGTTCAAGGCGTTCAACAACGTGCACCTTCACCTGGGTGTCCACTACGCCGGCGTCCTTGAGCGCGCCGGCTACGGAAGTCCGAACCCCTTCGGTGGAGGCTTCGGGAGCGAGGCCCGCCATGAGGACCCGTAGCCCGTAGGTCTCCTGGATGACCTGCCACCCCGCAGCGGCCGCCCAGACTCACGGTGTCCGACATTTCGTAACGGATCAGCGGCAGCGTCCGGGAGAAAAGGACCGTGACGAGGAGCTTTGCCCCGGTCGTCCCCGGGGGCACGGGGTTACCGTTCTGGTCAAGGGGTTCGATGATCAGCAGGTCCTCGTAAACGTGGCGGTTCCGGTAGTTGCAGGGGGAGGCGATTCCGGCCGTTTCGGTGGCGGCATAGACATCGAAGGGCGCACTCCCCCATGCTGCCTCCAGCTCGGCGGCGGTATGTGGGGTTAGGACTTCGGAGGCGGACATCGCGCCGTGGGGTGAGACGTGCAGGCGTCTGGCGCGCTGCTCAGCCGCGAGGGGTTTCAGTGCTGAGGCGTAGCCGACGAGGATCCGGGGCTGGAACCGGTTCAGTGCGGCGACCGTTTCATCCATGGGTGCGGTGACGTCCAGGCGGAGGGTGGGTACGAGTCCGGAGCGCAGGGACGCACCGACGACGGCGGACTGGTGCGTCGGGACGCGGGAACTCACCAATGCCATTTTCAGCGGCCGGGTCAGCCCGGCGGAGATCCCGGCCCAGTCGTTGGCGCGGGCGTAGGAGGCCAGGGCGGTCGCCCATTCGGAACGGTTCCAGACGAAGGTTCCGCGCCGGCCGGTGGTTCCGGCCGTCGCTGCTCAATGTCACCGGCACCGCCGACCAGGAGGCACTGACTGAGGCCGTGCGCTCCTCCGGCTATGTCCTGGCCGGCGCGAAGTAGCCCTTCCACGTCCTCTGCCGGTGAGGGCCTTTGTTCCCGGGTGTCCAAGTGGTTTCAATTGTGTTCAGTGTCCTCCGGTGTGTTCGCTGGTGTGGCCCGGGGTGGGTACCGGCCCGGGGGTCACCTCCGCTCCGGTGCCGCTGATGGCCGGTCCGATGACAAACGCGGACAGGGAGAACATGGCGGCGAAGACCAGTAGTCCCAGTGCCGGTGCGACCCAGCTGCCGAACCGGCGGTAGAGGCGGACCAGCATCGGAATGGATGCCAGAAGCCCGAGTGCCCCGAACAATGCGGTGCCACCGGATCCGGCCACCAGGGCGGTGCCGGCGAGCAGCCCGATATGGTGCAGGACGTGTGGAAGGAGCCCCATGATCAAGCCCACAGCGCCGACGACCGTGTGCCACAGCGAGTGGAGCCTGCCCCGGACGGTCCGTCCATGAACCGTCCTGCCGTCGGGGACGGCCGGCGGATGCCGGTGGGAGGAGTGGTCACCGGTCACGGCCCGCTGCCTTCACCGGATGGGTTCCCCTGCGGGTCAACGGATGCCTCATTCCTCGCCGGCGGTCCGGGACCGGTTCCACCAAGTCCCGCACCTGTTGCCCTCAGTGTGGTCCCCGCAGGGTTTTACCCGCAAGATCGAACGTCCCGACCCCGTGCAGCGGCCGGCGATAGAAACAAAGCCCCTCACAGGATCGTTGTACCGGTAAGTGCCCTGCCACAGGGCCGGTAATCTTGAAGCAGACAGCCCGCAACAGAAGGGAGGACCGTCATGACCGCACCGGCACACGCCGCCGCGATCGCGTTCCTGCGCCGTGCGGGCCTGTTTACCGCGGTCTTGGCCCTTATCGCCGGTATTTTTGGTATGCACGTCATGACCGCCAGCCACGCCATGCACGCCCCAGCGACGGCGGCAGCGACCGTCAACGCCCATCACGACTCATCCCCTGCCGGCGACGCGGGAGAACATCCTCCCGGACCGTCCTCTGCCCCGGACGTGCACGCGGCACCGGACGAAGCGGGTGCACGGACCGTGCAGTGCACGGACTCGAACAACTGCACCAGCATGCAGTCCATGACTGCGGCCTGCACCCCGTCGGCGAAGACCGGCTCTCTGGCCGCCCCACTGCCGGGCACCGGAGTCATCGCCCGGACCACCAACACGGGGATGCAGAGCACGATCAGCGCGTTTTGGTCCTATCTTCCCGGCAGTCTTTCACCGGGCGAGCTCTGCATCAGCCGAACGTAGAAACAGGGTCCCGCGCTGTGACCTGACCGGCGCCCGTCCCTGCCTAACTCGCTTCTGAGACGGGCGCATCGCTGATGCACACACTCCCCTGGCGCCCGCACGCCCCCTAATGTCTTGAAGGACTTAAACAGCCATGATCAACACGAAGTTTCTAACCCTTTCAGCGACCGCCATCGCTGCGGCACTCGCCCTCGCCGGCTGCTCAACCGGCCCCGCCGCACCGTCCGCCACCTCCAGCAGCCCTGCTTCCTCCGCCAGCTCGATGCCGGGAATGGGCCCGGGCCCCGGGATGATGTCCAGCAGTGCACCGGCTGCCGCTGCCGAACACAACGACGCCGACACCATGTTCGCCCAGGGAATGATCCCGCACCACGAACAGGCCGTGGAGATGAGCGAGATGATGCTCCAGAAGAAGGACATCCCCGCATCGGTCACCGACCTGGCCACACGGATCAAAGCAGCCCAGGCACCGGAAATCGAAACAATGACCGGCTGGCTCAAGACCTGGAACGAATCCGCCACCATGGGTGCCCGCCACAACAAGGACGGCATGATGGGCGAGGGCGACATGAAGCAGCTCGAGGCCGCCCAGGGCACCGAAGCTGCCAAACTCTACCTGACGCAGATGATTGCCCACCACCAAGGCGCCGTCATGATGGCCCAGACCGAAATGTCCCAGGGCAAGAACGCCGACGCGATCCAACTCAGCAAGGACATCGTGACCTCCCAGGAAGCCGAAATCAAGGAAATGCAGGACCTGCTGGCCACCCTCTGACCGGTGTCCTAAGGCGCCGGCCCCTCGCGGGCCGGCGCGCATCCCCTGCCCTTCCACTTCCCGTCTGAATCCCTGGAGTCCCCATGCCCAATCCATCCCGTCCCCGGGTTCGCGCCACAGCCAGCCTGGCAGCCGGCGTCGGCCTCATCTTTGCCCTCTCAGCATGCAGCCCGTCCACCCTCCCGGCAGAACCCGCATCTACGGGTAACGCCGGCATCACCATGCCCGACGCCCACATTCACGGGCTGAGCGTCAGCGAAACCGGCCAGGTGCTCCTGGCCACCCACGATGGCCTGTTCGACATGACGAAGAAGCCCGCCACCAAAATCGGTGCCACCAACGACCTGATGGGTTTCACCGGCGGCACCGACCACGGCGTCCTCTACGCTTCCGGCCATCCCGGAGAAGGCTCCGACCTGGCCAACCCGCTCGGGCTAATCAGATCCTCAGACGCCGGAAGAACCTGGGAAAAGCTCTCCCGTCAGGGTGAATCCGACTTCCACGCGCTCACCGCGACCAAATCCGGCATCGTCGGCTTCGACGGCGCACTGCGAACCAGCCCGGACGGGAAGACCTGGAACACGGTGGCCGCGGATTTCGTCCCGGCAGTCCTCGCCGGAAACGCCACCAGCGACACGGTCCTCGCGACCACCCCACAAGGGATCCGCCGCTCCACTGACGGCGGAAGGACCTGGGCAACGGTGGACTCAGGACCTGTGGTCCAGTTTGCTGCTTTCGCCAGCCCCGCCGAGGCGTTCGGAGTCGAACCCGACGGCGCAGTCCACTCCTCCACGGACGCGGGCGCCACCTGGACCCGAAAGGGCAAAATCCAAGACACGGTCCTGGCTGTCGCGGCAGTGAAGGGCCCGGAGGCAACCCCGGCGGTCTGGGCCGCCACGGCCAGCGGGCTCGTCCTCTCCACCGACGGCGGAGTCACGTTCCGTCCCGCCGACGGCTCCTGACTGCGCGATCCGTGACCCGGTCATGGTGCCGCAGTCGGGCACTGGGCCTGGTCCTGACGGAGGGGCTGACCGCGTGAGCAGCCGGGATTGGTGTGGGGAATGACGGCAGGGCGGGCCGGTTCGGATCCGTCCAGCACCGGCCCGGGCGGGGGCGGGCCTTCGGACTCTACCTGTCAGCCGGTCCGCGCTAAGACTCGGATTATCTCCTGAAACGAAAGGCACCGGTCATGATGTGGGGATACGGGCAAGGCATGGTGTGGATGTGGCTCTGGGTTCCTCTGCTGCTCATCGGGATCTCGCTGCTGGTGCTGCTTGCGGTCAGGGAGAACTCACAGCGGACCAGTACCGCGACCACGTCAAGGTCCCGGGTGAGGGACCGTAGTGCAACCCATCAACCGACGCCGGGCGCTGCTGCTCGGCGGGCTCGGCATTGCAGCGACAACGGCAGGCGGTGCAGGGCTGATCTGGAACTGACGTCGCGGGAGCGTTCCGTCACGGGAGGCAAGCTGGCCCAGCCTCCGGAGGAACGGAACGCAAACGAACAGCTGCAGGTACGCCTCCAGGCCGCACCCGGACAGATACTGCTGGCGGGCCGTCCGGCTGCGGCCCTTGGCTACAACGGCGGCAGCCCCGGCCCGACGCTTCGTATCCGCGCCGGCGAGGTCCTGAAAATCAACCTCGTCAACAACCTGGCCCAGGCCACGAACCTTCACGTGCACGGCCTCCATGTGTCGCCGGAGGGTAACGGGGACAATGTCTTAGTCTCGGTGGACCCCGGCGGCTCCTTCGACTACGAGTACAAACTTCCCCGAGATCATCCGCCGGGCGTGTACTGGTACCACCCCCACCACAAGGGAATTAATCCTTGTCAACGGCCAAAGCAACCCGCAATTCACTGCCCGTCCCGGGCACCGGGAAAGGTGGCGCATCGTCAATGCGTGCGTGGCCCGCTGTCTCCGGCTGCAGCTCGACGGCCAGCAGATGCAGCTCCTCGGCATGGACTCCGGACGCTTCCCCGCACCGGAGACAGTGGAAGAACTGCTGCTGACGCCCGGAAACCGGGCAGACCTCCTCATGACCGCAACAACCGGCGACGCAGTCCTGCGGACCTTCTACCAGAACCGGGGAAGCATGCCGGCAATGATGGGTCCGGGATTCGGGGCACGGAACCCTGCCGACCAGCCGAACGGCGCCGCTCTGGCCACTCTCCGCGTATCCGGCGATCCGTTCGCATCCCCGACGTCCGCGCCCGCCCAACAGGCGCTGGGAGACCTGCGGTCAGCCGCCGTCGGGGCACGCCGGCAGATCGTCCTGGCCGCCGGCATGGGCATGGGCGGCGGTGCCGGCATGATGCGTTTCACCATAAACGGCAGGGAATTCGACGAAGCCAGAACAGACACAACGGTGGCGGCCGGGAATGTAGAGGAATGGCCGCTGACCAACACCAGCCCCATGGACCACCCGTTCCACCTGCACGTATGGCCGATGCAAATCATCGAGCAAAATGGCCAAGGCACGAACACCGCGATCTGGCAGGACGTCGTGAACGTACCTGCAAACGGGCGTGTGAAGGTCCGGGTGGCTTTCAAGGACTTCCGCGGCCGCTCCGTTTACCACTGCCACATCCTCGATCACGAGGACCTCGGCATGATGGCTGCCATCGAAGTCCGGTGAAAAGTCACATCGGCGCGCCCTGGAACCCGTCCGCACACCTGCCTCGCCCGACAATCTGAACCTCGACCACGAGGCACCGCACTAATCCAGGGCTGGATGACTGCGCCCGGCGAACCAGCCGCGGGCCCGTCCGTTCTCTCCGGACTCCGGTCGCAGCGGCGCTCAATCGCAGTCGTCGGGCATTTGCCATCCCGAGAACCCGCGGTGGTGGACACCCGGGTTGTGCTCGCCACTGAAGTGGTCGTTGCATGCGACCACGTGTTGCCCGAACTCTCGCCCTGGCCCCGGGCCGGGCTGTGCAGCAGCAGGTAAGGCCGAACCGATCACGCCGAACGACGCAACCAGCAGGCCCGCCGCGAGCTGTCGTGCTGGCTTCTTCATGGGAACTCCCTCGATCTGACTCACGACGGCCCTCCCGATTGCCGTGAGGGCGGGCACAACCGCCATCGGCGGCGCCCTGTCCGAATTCCATCTGGAAACGACCCGTGGCGCAAGAGGCTTTGTCCCGTCGAGCTGCTTTTACCGGCGCGGGCGGACCGTGCTGCCCGCCGCGTTCGCTTGGAAAAGAGGGCGGGCACAATGATCTGAAGCCATCCGAGTTCGAGCATTGCACTGACCATATGATTCCGCCGCACAGAGAACGGCCCCTGATGCCAGTCAGATGGATCCGCCGTTCCCGGCCTGCGCCGGTCTCAGCCGAGCAGGCTGCCGAAGTCGCCGTAGGCCAAAGCGGCGTAGCGGGCGTAGGTGCCGATCACGGCCGCCTCGATGGCGTCCACGTCCAGGTGCGGGACGAGGTCATTGACGGCGCCCGCCGTGGCCGGGTCCCAGTCCAGGCCGAGGGCGGCGTAACTGGCCTCCAGCACCGCGCGGATCGGCGCCGAGTTCTCCACCACGATGACGGAGCTGAACAGCCAGCCGCCGGCCACCACGCGCTGGGCCGTGCCGATCAGCTTGAGCTGGTGCCGCGGAAATTCCGGATCCTGGCCGTGGACGCTGAATTCCCCGGGGCAGTACTCGCCGGGGATCTCCCCCACCGCGGCGTCGACTCCGGCGCTCCGCAGGGCACTGGCCAGCAGCTCGCCGAAGAAGGAAAACCGCCGTTTGGCCCCCGCGATCGCGTCCGTGTCCGGTTCCAGGTGGTCGATCACGAGGGTCCCCTGATGGTAAGCGGCGGCGCGTCCCCCGGCCTTGCGGACCAACGGTTCGAAGCCCAGTTCGCGGCAGGCCTGCGCGGCGGCGTCAAAACCCGGGAGGTGCGTGTCGCGCTGCCCGAAGGCCACGGTGGGCGCCGGCCGGTACAGCCGGAGCATCGGACCAACGCCGCCGGTTTTGACCTTCCGCAGCAGCTCCAGGGCGAGGTCCAGGTCCGCGGCGGCGCCCAGTGATTCCTCCTGCCGGAAAATCGTCAGCGTCCGTGCTGCGCCTGCGGCCTCCGGCATGTTGTTATGCTCCCATATGGTCATTTTGCAGTTCCTCGTCGTAGCCGCCGCGTTCGCCGTCATCGATTCCGTCTGGCTCAAGTCGATGAGCAAGTTCTACCGGCGCCATCTGGGGCACCTTATGGCGGACAAGCCCCATCTAGGGTACGCCGTCGCCTTCTATGTCCTGTACATCGCGGGGATAGTCTTTTTCGCCCTCCAGCCGGCGCTCGACGGCGGCAGCTGGCTCACTGCGCTCGGCTACGGCGCCGCGCTGGGCACCTTCGCCTACGCCACCTATGACCTCACGAACGCCGCAACCCTCAAGAACTGGCCCCTTATCATCGTGGTCGCGGACATCGCCTGGGGCGCTGTGCTGACGGGCCTGGCCACCGTCGTCGGCTGGCTGGTCTTCCACTAGTGACCTCGCCCCCGGACCGCTCATGTCTGAGGAGGGGCTTCGTGTACTGAAAGGCTTTCTGATGGGGGACCAGATATGAAGTACCGATTGACCAGGGGCGCTGCCGCAGCCATCATCGCTCTGTCCTTGGGGTCATGTTCTTCGTCCGATGTCACGCCGCCGGCGGATGGTGGAGCCTACGAAACGCTTGACGACCTGAAGGAAGCAGTGGAATCCGCCGGCCTGCTGTGCCCGGCGCTCGTTCTGGACAGGCCCCCCTCCAAATTCTCTGCCTCCTCGGGAAGCTGCAGCGAGGACTTATCCCTGGCTGTCTACTCCACCGATGCGTCTTTGGAAGCGCAGCTGGAGTTCTGGAGGCCGGTGGGGCAGCGTTCGGTCAATGTCGGCAAGAATTGGACCGTAGTAACCGCAGACCCGAATCTCATTCAGAAGAAGCTGGGCGGCACTGTCCTTCACACAGGGCCGTAGCCGGGATCGAGGCCAGCAGGGTTGACCGGGGGTGGGGTCAACCGGCGCGGATGATGCACCGCACCTCACCGGAGGCACAGACTGGAGCTGCCGCGGTCCATCGGATCGCTTTCCGCCCAACAAGAACGGAGGCTTCAGCATGGCTGAGACATTGGATGAACTAGGGCCCGTGGACTGAGTCGTCGTGGAGTTCCCGGGGCCGAATTTCGGCAACGGCCAGATTGCGCCGTTTCTGGATGACCTGGTCAAGCGTGAGCTCCTCAGGGTGCTCGACATGGTGTTCCTGAGGAAGACCGAGGACGGCACGCTCGAGACGGCAGAAATCTCCGACCTCGAAGAGGGCCAGCTCGGCGAGGTGCGCATGGCCGAGGCCGAACTGGCCATGGTGCTCTCGGAGCAGGACGTCATGGACCTGGCCGCCACTATTGAGCCCGGCCACTCCGCCGCAGTGCTCGTCTGGGAGAACCTGTGGGCGGCCCCGTTCGGCTCGGCCATCCGCAAGGCCGGGGGCCAGCTCGTGGCCAGCGGCCGGATCCCGACCCAGGCCGTCATCGCCGCTTTCGAAGCGGACGCCCAAGCCGAGCCCGAAGCACCGAAGGAAGGAAGCTGACATGCCACTCGCAGCACGACGCAGGCGCCGGACCGCCGCCGCCGTTGGCGGAGCAATTGTCGTCGCCCACGGGATTAACCGTCGTGGCGACCGGCGGGATGGCCGTCGCGACTGACCAACGCGGGATGACCGTCGCGACGGACATACGGAGCCGGATCCCGGCTCCCCCAAGTGCGCCAGACCCACAGTGGG
>JAXMJF010000078.1:0-103339 GCA_034376805.1 Arthrobacter sp. | reverse complement strand
AGGGCAGCAAGGACGAAGCGCGTCCATCGATGCGAAAACGCCGGCGCCAGCGGTAGAGCGTGCTGCGATCGACCCCGAGCAGGCGCGCCGCCTGGGTTTCTACCTGATCGCCTTCTGGGTGTCCATCACTTTGAATTTCCTTCTCCCGCGCTTTATGCCGGGGGACCCCGTATCCCGCATGTTCGCCCGCACCCAGGACCGCATGCAGCCCGAACAGATAGAGGCGCTGCGCAAATTGCTCGGCGTCGACGACCGGCCGATCTGGGAGCAGTACGTCGATTACCTGCACAACATGGTCACCGGCCAGATGGGCGTTTCCATCTCCCGGTTCCCCACCCCTGTCGCGGAAGTGATCGCCTCCCAGGTGGGCTGGACCCTCCTGCTGGGCGGCACTGCTCTCGTGATCGCCGCCGTTGCGGGCAACCTGCTGGGCATCCTGGCCGCCTGGCGGCGCGGCGGCGCCATAGATTCGGCGCTGCCTCCGCTCCTGATCTTCATCGGGTCCTTCCCTTACTTCTGGCTCGCCATGGGCGCCCTCTACCTTTTCGGCGTCACCCTCGGCTGGTTCCCCATCCGCCACGCCTTCAGCGACACCATAGAGCCCAGCCTCAGCTGGGAGTTCCTGTCCGACGTCGGGATGCACCTGGTGCTGCCGGCCCTCACCATTGTGCTGGTCTCGATCGGCGGCTGGATGCTCGGCATGCGCAACACGATGATCGCTACCAATGCCGAGGACTACATCACCATGGCCGAAGCCAAGGGGCTGCGGCCGGGACGGATCATGTTCCGCTACGCCGCCCGTAACGCCATGCTCCCATCCGTGACCAGTTTCGGGATGAGCCTGGGCTTCGTGGTGGGCGGTGCGCTGCTGACCGAAGTGGTGTTCGCCTATCCGGGTGTGGGCTACCAGCTCCTCAACGCCGTGCAGGGCCTCGACTACCCGCTTATGCAGGGGCTCTTCCTCACCATCACCGCCGCCGTGCTGCTGGCCAACTTCCTGGTGGACATCCTCTACGTCCGCCTCGACCCCCGCGTGCGCGCCAACTAGGAAGAACGGACCATGACCACTTCCATCGCAACCACCGCCTCCACCGTGCAGGGGGAGACCCTCGCCGGCAGCACGCTTCCCGGAAGCACTGCTGGAACGCCCGACGGCGCCGGCGGACTTCCGCCCGGACCCTCCGTCCGCAGGCCCAACCACACCCTGCTGCACGGGCTGCTGACGAACAAGAAGGCCATGACGGGCGCAGCAATCCTGTTCATCTTCATCGCACTGGCGCTCCTGGCCCCGGTCCTATACCCGGAGAATCCGTCCAAGATCACCGGCATAGCCTCGCAGGAGCCCGATGCCGAGTTCTGGCTCGGCACCACGGCCAAGGGCCAGGACGTCCTGGCCCTGACCATCCACGGTGCACGCAGCTCGCTGCTGGTGGGCCTGACCGTGGGGTTCGCCTCCACCTTCATCGGCATCCTGGTGGGTCTGGCCTCGGCGTACTTCGGCAAGTTCATCGACGAAGCCCTGTCCCTCGCGACCAACATCTTTCTGCTCCTGCCGGGCCTGCCGCTGCTGGTTATCCTGGCCGCGTTCCTGCCGCCCGGCCTCGGCACCGTGGTCCTGGTCCTGATCGTCACAGGCTGGGCGGGTTCGGCCCGGGTGCTGCGCTCGCAGGCACTCTCCATCCGGTCCAAGGACTTCGTCGCCGCGGCCGTGGTCACCGGCGAACGTCCCCTGCGGATCATGTTCCGCGAAATCCTGCCCAATATGGCCTCCATTGTGATGGGAACCCTGCTGGCCTGCATCATCTACGGCATCGGCGCGCAGGCCGGACTCGAATTCCTGGGCCTGGGCGACGTCAGCACGGTCTCCTGGGGCAACAACCTGTACTGGGCCGGCAACGAGGGCGCCCTGCTCACCGGCAGCTGGTGGGTTTTCATTCCCTCCGGTCTCTGCATCGCGCTGGTGGCGTTCTCACTGTCCCTGATCAACTACGCGGTGGACGAAGTCACGAACCCGCGCTTGAGGAAAATCAAAAAACCCGCCCTGTCCGGAAAGCGAGCCCAGGTATGACCGTCTCCCAAACCTCCTCCGGCCCGCACGAGCCGGTCCTGGAAATCAAGGACCTCACCGTGAAGTATCGAGGGGACACCCGCTCCACTACTGCCGTCGACCGTGTCTCCTTCAGCATCGACACGGGAGAAATCTTCGGCCTGGCCGGCGAGTCCGGCTGCGGCAAATCCACCATCGCCAACGCCATCATGAGGCTCCTCAGGGACCCCGCCGAGATCGCCGGCGGCAGCATCCGTTTCGGCGGCAGGGACGTCACGGCGATGGGGCCGGAGGAGCTGCGCCGCTTCCGCTGGCAGGAGGTGGCCATGGTGTTCCAGTCCGCCATGAACTCGCTGAACCCGGTGATGACCGTCGGGGATCAGATTGTGGATATCTACACCACCCATGCGGGCTACACCAGGAGGGAGTCGCTGCGGCGGGCGGCCGAGCTGCTGGAACTCGTCCGGATCGACCCCGTCCGGTTGAAGTCCTACCCCCACCAGCTCTCCGGCGGCATGCGCCAGCGCGCGGTCATTGCCATGGCGGTGGCACTCAGGCCATCACTGCTGATCCTGGACGAGCCCACCACCGCCCTGGACGTGGTGGTGCAGCAGGAGATCATGGCCCAGATCAAGGAACTGCAGCGTGAACTGGGCTTCTCCGTCCTGTTCATCACGCACGATATGTCCCTCATGGTGGAACTTTCGCACCGCATGGCCGTGATGTACGGCGGACGGATCGTGGAGTCCGCCGCGGCCAAGGACATCCATACCTCCCCGCGGCACCCCTACACCCAGGCCCTCATGGGAGCGTTTCCGCCGCTCACCGGACCCCGCGTTCCGCTTTCCGGCCTGGCCGAGGGCGTGAAGTTCAGCAACATTGCCGACCTTCAGGAAGCCTCGCCCGGGCACTTCGTTTCGCCCCTCCCCGTCCTTCAAGGAGCACATCCATGAGCACTCCGGTAGCACCACGGCCGGCAGCGGACCGCACCGTCCCGACCAGCGAAACCGACGGCGACGCCCCCGCCCTCGAGGTGAAGGCCCTGGTGAAGGACTTCCACAGTGGCGGGCTGTTCTCCCGCGCCTCGGTCCGGGCACTCGGCGGGGTGGACCTCGCCATCAGGAAAGGCGAAATCGTGGCCCTCGTGGGGGAGTCCGGGTCCGGCAAGAGTACCCTGGCCCGGTGCATCGCACGGCTGGAGAAGCCCACTGCCGGCCGGATTCTGCTCAATGGCACCGACGTGCTGAAACGGGACCGCTTCCAGGCGTCCAGGGAATACCGTTCGCAGCTGCAGATGGTGTTCCAGGACCCCTTCGGCTCGCTGAACCCGGTCCATCGAATCGAGCACTTCCTCACCCGATCGCTGACCCTGCACGGCAAATCCGGGACCCCCGCACAGCTGCGCACCCGCCTGGACGAGCTGATGACCACTGTGGGCCTGACACCGGACATGCTCAACTCCTACCCGCATGAACTCTCCGGCGGGCAGCGGCAGCGCGTCGCCATTGCACGGGCGCTGGCGGTAGAACCTGAAGTGATCCTCGCGGACGAGCCCACGTCCATGCTGGACGTCTCCGTGCGGATAGGCATCTTGAACCTGATGCGCCAGCTGCGGGACACACAGGGCATCTCCATGCTCTACATCACCCACGACCTCGCCTCTGCGCGCTACCTCGCGGACCGGATCGCCGTCATGTTCGCCGGGGAACTGGTGGAGGAAGGGGAATCGCTGGACCTGCTGGCCCACCCTGCCCACCCCTACACGCGGCTGCTGGTTTCGGCCGTGCCGGATCCCGCCCGCACCGGATCCTACGATCCGCGCGAACGGGCGGCGCTCCGCGCGGCGGTGATGGAGTCGGCGTCGTGCGCTTTCGACGGCGACCCGGAGCAGCACTGTTCCGCCGCCGAACCCGTCCGGCACCGGGTGGGCGATCCCGCCAACGAACACTGGGTGCGCTGCCACCTCTACCGGCCTCCGGCCACGGCGGCAAGCCACGCGCTGTCCGCCGCACCCCTCGAATCCGCCGTCCCTCCCGAGCGCCCGCACGCTTTGCCGGCAGACGGGTCCCCAGCAGAAAACAAGGCTTCCGCATGACCGAACTTACGCACCCCCTGGCCACCGTGCCCCGGGATGAACTCGTGGCCCGCGCCGAGGCGGACCCGCACCGGCCGCGCTTCCACTTCGTCTCGCCCGCCGGCTGGCTCAACGACCCCAATGGCGTCAGCCAGTGGAACGGGACCTACCACCTCTTCTATCAGTACAACCCGGAGGGCGCCTTCCACCACCGCATCCTGTGGGGCCACGCCACCAGCCCGGACCTGGTCAACTGGACCGACCAGCCCGTGGCCCTGGAGCCTTCCGGCGGTCCGGACGCCGACGGCTGCTGGTCCGGTGTGCTGGTGGACGACGGCGGAACGCCCACCCTGGTGTACTCCGGCCGACACGACGGCAGCGAACTGCCCTGCGTGGCCGTGGGAACTCCGGACCTGCTGACCTGGACCAAAGCGCCGGAGAACCCGGTCATCCCGGCGCCGCCCGCCGGCGTGGATATCACCGCCTACCGCGACCACTGCGTCTGGCGGGAAGGTTCGCGCTGGCGCCAACTCGTGGGGTCCGGTATCCGCGGCCGCGGCGGCACGGCCTTCCTGTACGAGTCCGCCGACCTCCGCCACTGGGACTACATCGGCCCGCTGTTCATAGGCGACGCCGCCTCCGGGGACACAGCCGCCACGGACTGGCAGGGCACCATGTGGGAGTGCGTTGACCTGTTCCGCGCAGGGCACGGGACACTGGGGGACAGGACTCTGGGGGACCAGGGTGCCGCCGACGTCCTGGTTTTCTCGGCCTGGCACGACGGCGATACACGCCACCCGCTCTACTGGACCGGCCGTTACGCGGGGGATTCATACACCCCGCGGGACCTCCGCCGGCTGGACTACGGCGGCCGATACTTCTATGCCCCGCAGTCCTTCGCCGACGAGTCGGGCCGGCGGGTCATGTTCGGCTGGCTGCAGGAGGGCCGGACGGAGGCCGCCATGGTGGAGGCCGGCTGGTCCGGCGTGATGAGCCTGCCGCGGGTGGCCACCCTGGGTGCGGAGGCGGATCTGGCCTTTGCCCCCGTACCGGAGGTGGAGTCGCTGCGGCGGGACCATGTCCGGGTTGGTCCCCGCACACTGTCCGGCAGGGAGGTCCTGGCCGGCGTGTGCGGAAACCAGCTGGACCTGGAGCTGGACCTCGAACTGGAGCCGGGGAGTGTCTTCCGGCTGGGGGTCCTGGGTTCAGGCGTCCCGGGCCCGGGTTTCGCCGAGGAAACCGTCATCGAGATCGGGCACGGTGCGGGCACCGGCGGGTTCTCGCAGTCCTATCTGCGGCTGGACCGCTCCCGCACCAGCCTGGACCTCTCGGTGGATGCGGACGAGAAATCCGGCCCGGTGGACCTCCCCGGCGGCAGACTGCACCTGCGCGTCCTGGTGGACCGTTCGGCACTGGAAATCTTCGCCAACGGGAAACCGCTGACGGCCCGGGCGTACCCGACCCTCGGCGGCGAAGCAGTCAGCCTGTCTGCGGCCGGAACAGTCAGGCTGCTGGGCCTGGACGCCTGGCGGATGGAGGGAGTCTTCAGCGGCCCCCGACCGCTGTTCCCCTGACACAACACCATCGACTGCTCCGTACCGGCCCTTTTGGGGCTTCATAACGGCCGTTGCGGAGCAATCGCTGCCCAGGAGGTGCTGGTGACCGGCTCGGGATGAATCCCCGGGGCACTTGGGGCGGGCAGACCGTGAATGACGCGTCGCCGGAGGGTGACATTTCACACTAAATCTGATTTATGCGGCACCATTTGACGCGCAAATTTTCCTGTGGCACGCGCGCGGATTGGACAATGTAAGCGCTTGCATGGATGGAGTGAAACTCGGTTCTTCGGGCCTCGAATCACGGTTTGATAAGCAGGCTTCGGCTTACATAGCGTAGTAACCGGCACAGGAAAGGAGTCCTTTCCGAATCGCCAGCCGGGGCTCTACCCAAGCCCCGTCCCTCGACACGATGGCGTCCTCGATGACGCCTGCGGTGTTGTCGGGACTGTCGGAGTTCGGGGATTGAGGGCACACGCCCGTCATCCACGACTGGTCTTAACTCCGCGAGAGAAGCAAGAATGCACAAGCACCCCAATACACCCATGATGCTGCGGTGGCGCCCTGCCGCTGCAGCACTGGCAGCCGCCTTCGTGGCCTCAGCGTTTCTGGCCGCTCCCTCGGCCCAGGCCAACGAGCCTGCAGATCCGCCGGCAGCGCAGATGCCGGCGCCGACTCCCGGCTTCCCGCTTCCGACCCAGCACAGCCAGCAGGCATACGATCCGGCGTCGGACTTCACGTCCAAGTGGACCCGTGCCGATGCCAAGCAGATCATGGCGCAGAGTGACCCCACGGTCACCGCTGGCGAGAACTCGATGAGCCCGGACGTCACCATGCCGGAAATCCCGGAGAGCTTCCCCACCATGAATGAGGACGTCTGGGTCTGGGATACCTGGTCCCTCACCGACGAGAACGCGAACCAGATCAGCTACAAGGGCTGGGACGTCGTCTTCTCCCTGGTGGCCGACCGCAACGCTGGCTACGGCTTCGACCAGCGTCACTGGAATGCCCGAATCGGCTACTTCTTCCGCAAGACCAACGCCGACCCGGCCAAGGACAAGTGGAACTACGGAGGCCACGTCTTCGCCGACGGGGCCTCGATCGGCAACACTGAATGGTCCGGTTCCACCCGCCTGATGCAGGGCAACCAGGTCAACGTCTTTTACACGGCCACCACGTTCTATGATGTGGCCGAGCGCAACACGGGCGGCGGCGGCATCGCCCCGGACGCTGCCATCGCCAAGGCGCTGGGCAAGATCCATGCGGACCAGAATGGGGTCACCTTTGACGGGTTCCAGCACACGAAACTGCTGGAACCGGATGGCACGATGTACCAGACCAAGGCCCAGAACCCGGGCTTCGCCTTCCGTGACCCGTACACCTTTGCTGACCCGGCCCACCCGGGCAAGACCTTCATGGTGTTCGAAGGCAACACCGGCGGGACGCGTGGACAGTACGAATGCAAGGCCGAGGACCTCGGCTACCAGCCCGGTGATCCCAACGCCGAGAACCTGAACGAGGTCAACAGCAGCGGCGCCTATTTCCAGACCGCCAATGTGGGCCTCGCCGTTGCGGACAACAAGGACCTGACCAAGTGGTCCTTCCTGCCCCCGATCCTCTCGGCCAACTGCGTCAACGACCAGACCGAACGTCCGCAGATCTTCATCCAGAATGAAGACGGGAAGAAAAAGTACTACCTGTTCACCATCAGCCACCAGTTCACCTACGCCGCCGGCATGCGCGGCCCGGACGGGGTCTACGGCTTCGTCGGCGACGGTGTCCGGTCCGACTACCAGCCGATGAACAACAGCGGCCTGGCCCTGGGCTCACCGACGGACCTGAACCTTCCGTCCGAGTCCCCGGAGGCTCCCACGCCCAACCAGAACGGCCGCCAGTTCCAGGCCTACTCGCACTACGTGCAGCCCGGCGGCCTGGTGCAGTCCTTCATTGACAACGTCAACGGCGTCCGCGGAGGCTCGCTCTCGCCCACCGTGAAGATCAACTTCCGCGACGGTGTTTCCGCGGTGGACCGCACCTTCGGCCAGAACGGCCTCGGCCCGTTCGGCTACCTTCCCACCAACGTCAACGTCGGCGGCGCAGGCCACTACAAGTAGTTCATCAATGAGGCAGTAACAGGGAGGAGGCGCCCGGGAATCCGGGCGCCTCCCTCCTCTGTTTGTGCGGGCCCCAGAGAACGGCGTCGCGTCACCACCAGAATCAGGAATGTTGAAATTGTGAGAGACCTTGTACGCCCGCTGGTGCCGAAAAAATTGAGGCAACTTCGTATCGCAGAACGTTTCCCTCCCGGAACCCTGAGCCCCCGCGCGATCTGGATCGTTGTGGCTGCAGCGGCCGCGGCGGTTCTTGTTGCGGTGGCGCTGGTCCCGGCGACGACGGGTTCCCGTCCGGCAGCCGGCGGCCAGGTCGAGCAGGCGCTCGAGGGCGTCGCCGACGCCCAGTCCGAAGCCATGGCATCCCAGGGCCGTTACGGCTCCTACTGGCTCAGCGGCGGGGATCGCACCCTTGAGAAATTGACGCATCCGATCCGGACCGAAGGCGTGGCGGATTTGCGGAGCATCGAATGCCCCAGCGGGTGGGTGGCAGCCGCACGGATGGGAGATGACGTCGAGATCAGGTCCAGCGTGGAAGACCGGGTCGTCCGTGCAGGAACAGGTGAAGTCGTCCGCCCGGAGTGCATGTCTTCCGAAGCAGTTGCGTCCATGCTCTCAGACCTGGGCGTGCCGCGGCAGACGTCGTCGCCCCCGGCTTCAGCGTTCGACCGGCCGGAGGGGGCGTCCCAGTTCCGGCCCAGCTATCACATCACGCCCGGAAAGAATTGGATGAATGATCCGCAGCGTCCGATCCTGCTGGACGGGCTGTGGCACTACTACTACCTCTACAACGCCGGGTATCCCACGGAAAACGGCACCGAGTGGTACCACCTGACAAGCACCGACCTGGTGCACTGGAAAGACGAGGGGGTGGCGATCGCCAAGTACAAGAACGGGCTGGGCGACATCGAGACCGGAAGCGCCGTGGTGGACCATGACAACTCGGCCGGCTTCGGCAAGGGGGCCGTCATCGCGGTCATGACGCAACAGGACCAGGGCATCCAGCGGCAATCCCTGTTCTATTCCACCGACAACGGATACTCGTTTACCGAGTATGAGCAGAACCCCATCATGGAAAACCCCGGCGAACCGGACTGGCGGGATCCCAAGATCATCCGCGATGAGGCCCACGGCCAATGGGTGATGGCACTGGCCGAAGGCGAGAAGATCGGCATGTACACCTCGACGGACCTAAAGGACTGGCACTACTCTTCGGGCATCGAACTCACGGGTCTGGGCACCCTGGAATGCCCGGAACTCTTCCAGCTGGATCTCGACGGTGACCCGTCCAAGCGGACCTGGGTCCTGGCCGCCAGCGCCAACGGGAGCGAAGAGGGATTCACCACAGGCGTTGCCTACTGGACTGGCTCGTGGGACGGAACCCGCTTCACAGCCACTGACGTGGCGCATCAGTGGCTCGATGCCGGCTCCGACTTTTACGCAGCCGTGACGTGGGACGATCCCAGGCTCACCGAAAGCCAGCGGATGTCCTCCCGGCACGCCGTCGGGTGGATGAACAACTGGACGTACGCTCGGCAGCTTCCCACCGAGGACTGGCACGGCGGTGCCGACTCCATTGTGCGCGACATCAGGCTGAAAACAATCACGGGAAAGCCGACCCTGGTCTCCAGCCCCACCGCTGCCATGACGTCTATTGAAGGGCCGGTGGCAACGGTCGGGGACCGTCGAATGACACAGGATGGCGCAGGGCAGCTACCGGCTCCCGAGGGCGGGGCCTACAGACTGGATGTGACGCTCGAACGCGCGGGAGGCGACGACGGTTCCGTTGCGAGGATCGAGCTTGGAAGCGACAAAGGAACGTACGCGACGGTCGGATATGACTTCGCGAGTGAATCGGCATTCATTTCCCGCGATGCTGATGCTGCCGCCACCGGCAAGGCCGAACTCCACCCGGACTATCGGGCATCGCGGCGCACCGTCAGCCCACCGCGTGAAGGGAAAGTCGACCTAACAATATTCGTCGACTATTCCTCGGTAGAGGTTTTCATCAATGGCGGGGAGAAGACCATGACGTCACTCGTTTTCCCAACCGCGGGGGCGCCGACCATTAAAGCCGTCACGGCAGAGGGGTCCCTGACGCTCAAGTCCTTGAGCTACAGGCGGCTGGCCTCGACACGCTGACCAGTTTGGTCCCTCCTGGGCAGCATTGATGCATCGGAGGTGCGGGTGGCCTGCCGGGCCAAGCGGCCACCTTGTCGCTGGCAGGTACTAGGGTGGTCTCAAAGAGAAGGGGGAGTGCCTCATGGAATACCAGGATTCTCAGCCTGCAGCGGCCCCGGTGCCCGGGTCGGCCACCAATCCGCCGCTGCCCGGTGCCGGCCGCACCGTCATTTCCGAAACCGCCGTCGCGAAGGTCGCGGGCATCGCCGCCCGGTCAGTGCCCGGCGTGTATTCCCTGGGATCCGGCCCGTCCCGCGCGCTCGGAGCTTTCCGGGACGCCGTCGGCAGCTCGGACCACGCCGCCGGAGTCCGCGCCGAGGTCGGTGAAACCCAGGTGGCAGTCGACATCGACCTGGTGGCGCTTTACGGCACACCCCTTCACGCCCTGGCGGACCAGATCCGCGCCGCCGTGTACGCGGCCGTCGAGGAACTCGTCGGGCTCCAGGTCATTGAAGTGAACATCGAAATCAACGACGTCTACGTGCCCGGCCCGGCCAAGCCCGGTACCCCGGCCGAAGCGCGGCCTTCAAGGGAGGCAATCCAGTGAATCTGACGGTTGTGGGAATCGCAATGGGCGCCTTCGCCGCGTTCATGTCCTTCCAGTTCGGCGTATGGGGTTTCCTGGGCGCCCTGCTGTTCATGGGAATCGGAGCCCTGTTGGGCCGCGCCGCGGAAGGGAAATTGGACCTGCGCAGCGTGCTTGACGCACTCACAGGCCGGCGATCCTCCTCATGAGTGGGACAGCTGGTGCGGTCCGCACCTCCGCGATGGCTGGACACACCAGGATCAGCACCCAGGCGCTCACCAGCGTGGCCCGGGCCGCCGCGGCGGAAGCCCTTGGCGTCACGCCGCATGAGGTGCGGGCTGAGTGGTCCGACGACGAGGGGCTGTTGGCACTGTCCCTTGTCTCACCCATCACCCTTCCGCCGCTGGCCGCGGTCCTGCGGGACCCCGGACGCGCCGCAGGCTTCGGCGGCTCCGTCTGGGACCGGGCCGTGGCCGCCAAGGCCGACATCCTGCGCCGCGTGACCGAACTGAGCGGTGCCCGGCTGAGCCGGGTCGACATCCGGATCAGCGGCGCCAGCGTGAGCGAAGGACGGCGGGTCCATTGAGTCACTCCACTTCTCACAATTCCCGCCACGGGAGCCACGTCCCGCCCGCTCCCCGTGCCGCACCGTCGGCCGGCAGCCCGGCAGCTGCGGAGCCGGGCATCGAGGGTGTGGAAGAGATCCTCAAACGCGAGACCCACTCCTCCAGGGCAGTGGCCTCGATTATCGCCGCCGTGCTCGTGATTGCGCTGTGCATCTACGCCCTGCTGGAAACCGCTGTCCGGGCCGTCGGCCAGCCGCCGTGGCTCGTGGACCCGCAGACGGCTGCGGAGCGGGCGGTGGCGCTCCCGAACGGGGTGCAGCCGCTCCTGCTCGGCGTCGTTGGTGCGGTGCTGGTTATGGCGGGGCTGTTCTTCGTCCTGAACGCGGTGCTGCCGGGCCGACGTGCCCGCCACCAATTGCGGGACAACCGCGCCGCCGTCGTCGTGGACGATGAAGTCATAGCCTCCGCGCTCGCGCGCCGGGCCCGGCTGGCCGCCAACGTAAGCCAGGAACAGGTGATGGTGACAGTGTCCCGGCAGCGGGTCGAAGTCAACGTCCGTCCCACCTCCGGCGTCACGCTGAGACGGGATGCCGTGCTCGCGGCCGTCCAGGATGAGCTCCGGGACATGGGATTGTCACCTACACCGGAGGCCCGCATCAATGTGGCTTCGACCGGGGTGGTCGGCGCATGAACGGCACCCCCAGAACCCTCAACCGGATCCTGATCGGTATCCTCGGCTTCAAGCTCCTGGCCATCGGAATGCTGCTCATCCTGCTGGCGACTGTGCCGGCCGTCGCCGCCTGGTGGCAGGGCTGGGCCGCAGGCGTCTGGAGCATCTGGCGAGACCTTTTCGAGGGCACGCGCTTTCCCGGGCGCGCGGAGAGCTGGCTCTGGATCGTGGTGGTCCTGGTCCTGCTCCTCGTGATTGGGGCCATGGTGGCCTGGGTCGCCCAGCAGGGCAAGGGCCGGGCCAACTTCCTCGTGTCCGAAGAGGATCCGGGTGAGGTGCCCGGAAACGTCAGGGTCGGCAGCGGTGTAGCCGAGCAGGCACTTCGGGCTGCCCTGGCGGACCGTCCGGACCTGGCCGGCGCGAGCGTTGCCACCTACGAATTCCGCGGCGAACCGGCCCTGAGAATCCGGATCCAGCCCCGCCACGGCGTGGCCCCGCACCGGCTCGCAGCCGAGGTGTCCGCCCTGGTGGAGGCGCTCGACGTCGCGCTCGGAAAACGCACCCTGGTACTCATCCATGTCGCCTCGGGTGCCCGGTCGAGGTTTGGTCGGGCCGAGCGGGTCCGCTGACCCGGGTGAGCTTTCGGCAACATGTTTCGGCGGTGGCGCTGGAGGCGCCCCGCGGCCGGATTCCGTTGAATTGGCGCGGTCTGGCGCACAGAACAGGCTCCGGCACAAGAGTCTCCTTTCTGTAAAGGTTCTATGTAAACGCTTGCATTCCTCACCGGGTGTTGATTATCGTGATGGGCACCACACGAACGCACCGCCGTTTTTTGTCCGGTACTCAGCGAGGAGCCCCCAGTATGAAAACACCGAAGTTCTTACTTCCCGTCGCCGCAGCAGGCGTGCTAGCCCTGACTCTCTCCGCCTGTGGCGGCGGAGGAGGAGGCACGACCGCCGGTGGCGCCGACGCCGAGCAAGGCCTCGACAGCCGCGGTCCCATCACCTACGTCCAGGGCAAGGACAACAGCAACGTGGTCCGCCCGCTGATCGAGAAGTGGAATGCGGCCCACCCGGACGAGAAGGTCACGTTCAAGGAACAGACCGACCAGGCCGACCAGCAGCACGATGACCTCGTCCAGAACTACCAGGCCAAGAACCCCAACTACGACGTCGCCAGTGTCGACGTCGTGTGGACTGCAGAGTTCGCCGCCAAGGGCTGGCTGCAGCCGCTCAAGGACAAGATGGCAGTGGACACGGCGGGCATGCTGAAGCCCACCATTGAAGCCGGCTCCTACAAGGGGACCCTCTACGCGGCTCCGGTGTCGTCCGACGGCGGCATCCTTTACTACCGCACGGACCTCGTCCCCACGGCTCCCAAGACCTGGGACGAGATGATGGGCATGTGCTCCATCGCCGAGGAGAACGGCATCGGTTGCTTCGCCGGCCAGTACGCCAAGTACGAGGGCCTCACTGTGAACGCCTCCGAAGCGATCAACTCCGCCGGCGGTTCCGTGCTCAACGAGGACGGCAAGCCGAACCTGAACACCCCCGAGGCCAAGGCAGGCCTCGAAAACCTCGCCGCGGCCTACGCCGACGGCAGCATCCCCAAGGAAGCCATCACCTTCCAGGAGGAACAGGGCCGCCAGGCCTTCCAGGACGGCAAGCTCCTGTTCCACCGCAACTGGCCCTACGTCTACAACCTGGCTGCAACGGAAGGTTCCTCCAAGGTCAAGGACGTCCTCGGCATGACGGCGCTCCCCGGCAAGGATGGCCCCGGCGCATCCACACTGGGCGGACACAGCGCGGCCGTCAGCGTCTACTCCAAGAACAAGGCCACGGCCCTGGACTTCGTCAAGTTCCTCGTCAACGAAGAGAACCAGAAGTTCTTCGCCACCCAGGGCTCACTGGCCCCGGTCCTCGAGTCCCTGTACGACGACCAGGAACTCGTAGCCAAGCTGCCGTACCTCCCGGTGCTGAAGACCTCGATCGAGAACGCCGTGCCGCGCCCCGTCACCCCGTTCTACCCGGCCGTCACCAAGGCCATCCAGGAAAATGCCTACTCGGCCATCAAGGGCGAGAAGACTGTGGACGCGGCCTTGTCCGATATGCAGAAGTCCATCGAGTCCGCTAGCGCGGGACAGTAGCTAGCCATGGCAACCGAATTGGGCCCGACGCCGGTCAAGGAGCCGGCGTCGGGCGGTACCCCGATCCACCACGGGCCCAAGGGCGTCGGGGAGGACAACGCGATCGCGAGCCAGGGCAAGTGGGCTTCGTGGCTCCTGGCGCCAACCATCGTCGCGCTGGCAATTGTGATCGTCTACCCGATCATCAGCGCCATCGTGATGTCATTCCAGAAGGACGCCGGCCTTGACCCCGACACGGGGCTCTTCACCGAAGGCGGCGCGGCTGGATTCTCGAATTACATCAACTGGATTTTCCAGCAGTGCGCCGCCCCGAACGGCGGAACCGTGGCGTGCCCGCCAGGGACCCTCGGTGCCCAGTTCTGGTCCGCCACCGGTACGACCTTCTACTTCACCATCATCACGGTGACGCTGGAGACGATCCTCGGCTTCTGGATGGCGATCATCATGGCGCGTACCTTCCGGGGCCGCAGCCTGGTCCGCGCCGCCGTTCTGGTGCCGTGGGCCATCCCCACCGCCGTCACGGCCCAGCTGTGGCTGTTCATCTTCGCCTTCGAGGGCATCGGCAACAAACTGTTCAACACCACGATCCTGTGGACGGGCAGCGAAGTCCCGGCCCGGTGGGCCGTCATCATCGCCGACACCTGGAAGACGACGCCGTTCATGGCGCTGCTGATCCTGGCGGGGCTGCAGATGATTCCGGCCGACGTCTACGAAGCGGCCAAGGTCGACGGGGCCTCTGCCTGGCAGCGGTTCCGGATGATCACCTTGCCGCTGGTGAAACCGGCGCTGATGGTCGCGATCCTCTTCCGGACCCTGGATGCCCTCCGGATGTTCGACCTTCCATACATTTTGACGGAGGGCTCCAACAACACCACTACGCTCTCCATCCTGGTGGTCAACCAAATCAGGCAAGGATTCAACTCCGCCGCCGCGTTGTCCACGATTACGTTCATCATCATCTTCATAGTGGCCTTCATCTTCGTCCGCTTCCTCGGAGCGAACGTTGTGGAGCAGCAAACCGGCGCAGGTAAGGGGAAGAAATGACCGCCGCGACCGAACTCCGCGCCCGGCAGGACCGGGGCCGCAAGGTAGCGCAGAACCGCGAGAAGTGGGCGAGTGTCCGCACGTATATCAGTGCGGCCGTCATCCTGATCTGGTGCCTCGCGCCGGCCTACTGGATGGTGGTCACGGCGTTCCGCGACGTGGGCTTCACCTACGACACCTCGCTCCTGCCCACCCACGTGACGCTCGACAACTTCATCACGGCCTTCGACACCTCGTTCGGCAACAGGTTCGGCCAGGCGCTCCTGAACAGTGTGTTCATCGGCGTGACGGTGACCCTGATCTCGCTGGTGCTCGGCGTCTTCGCGGCCTATGCCTTGGCCCGGTTGAATTTCCGGTTCAAGTTCCTGGTGCTGGGCTTCATCCTGGGAGCGTCCATGTTCCCCGGCGTCGCCCTCATCACCCCGCTGTTCCAGCTGTTCACCAATATCGGCTGGATGGGAACCTACCAGGCACTGATCATTCCGAACATCTCCTTCGTCCTCCCGCTGACGGTCTACACCATGACCTCGTTCTTCCGGGAAATGCCGTGGGAGCTGGAGGAGGCGGCCCGGGTCGACGGCTGCACCCAGGGGCAGGCGTTCCGGCGGGTGATCATGCCGCTGGCGGCACCGGCCATCTTCACGACGGCGATCCTGGCGTTCATCTCCTCCTGGAACGAGTTCCTGATTGCCAGCCAGCTCTCCAACGACGCTACCCAGCCGGTGACGGTGGCTATTGCCAACTTCGCCGGGGCCCAGCCGCAGCAGATTCCCTACACGGCCATCATGGCCGCCGGAACGATCGTCACAATTCCGCTGGTCATCCTGGTGCTGATCTTCCAGCGTAAGATCGTCGCGGGCCTCACCGCCGGCGCTGTGAAGTGACGGCTTGGCAATGAACAGCAAGTCGAGCCACGGACTGGTACGCAACGAAAACCGGCGCGTCCGCTCCGGGGAGGATTTCGATATCATCATCGGTCTCCTCGGGTTCTGGACCCTTGTGCTGCTGGTGGTCACCGTCTGGATGGAGGTGACCGGCCAGCCGGCGCTTGGCTGGGCACTGGGCCTGCTGGCCATGGTGCTGGCCCTGTACGGACTAATCCGGCTGCGCCGTCGCCTGCCGGAAAGGACGGCAGCCCGGCGCAAGTGAGGACCAGAGCTGCCCTTCTGCCGTAGATAAGGCGGCAGGGAACTCCTGCATCCAGCCATGAGGCGGAAGCAGCAAGTCAACAAGGGGACACGGTGGCAAAGACAACAGACAGGGCGCAGCGCGGAGGACACTCCGGTGTCAGCATCGAAGATGTGGCCGCCGCCGCTGGAGTGTCAACCGCCACCGTGTCCCGCGCTGTCCGTGGCCTGCCCAGGGTTTCGCCGGCCACCCGGGAGAAGATCCTGGGCATCGCCGAAGCCCTGGGCTACGTCGCCTCCTCCTCGGCTTCCGGGCTGGCCACCGGGCGCACCAAAACCATCGGCGTGCTGGCACCCTTCGTCAGCCGCTGGTTCTTCTCCAAGGCCATCGAGGGCGCCGACCGGGAACTGCACGCCCGCCAGTACAACCTCTCGCTCTTCAACCTGGGCGGGCATGGCAGCCACCGTGAGCGGCTCTTCAGCAAGACCATGGTCTACAAACAAATCGACGCGCTGCTGGTCCTGTGTATGGCCTTGACCCACGAGGAGATCGAGCACCTGCAGAAGATCGACATCCCGCTGGTCGTCGTCGGCGGCCACGTCGAGGAATGCCCCTACATCGGTATTGACGACTATGCCGCCGCCGCCACTGCCGTGCGCCACCTGATCGACCTTGGCCACACGGAAATCGCCCTGCTGCACGGCGACGACGAAACCGACCTCAACTTCGACGTCCCCCGGGTCCGGATCAAGGCCTTCCAAGACATCATGGCCGGAGCCGGTCTGACCATCCGGGAGGAATGGGACGAGTGGGGGGATTTTACGGTCCGCAGCGGCCAGGACGCCTTCCACCGGCTCTGGGACAGGTCCGGACCGAAGCCCACGGCAATTTTTTGCGCCTCGGACGAGATGGCCATGGGGATCATCTTTGAGGCCGCCCGGGCCGGGGTGCGGGTCCCTGAGGACCTCTCGGTCATCGGGATCGACGACCACGACTTTTCCGAGGCCATGGGTCTCACCACGGTCAGGCAGCGCCCGGACGAGCAGGCCGAACTGGGCACGAAAATGCTGCTGGATGAGCTCGACGGGATCGCCGGTTCAGTGCACTCCACGGTAGCCCCGCACCAGTTGGTCGTCCGAAGCACGACGGCGCCGCCCAAGAGCGCGGAGGCGGCAGCCCGGAAGGGCGCCGCGCCGGGGATTCTCACCGATCAGGCCGGCCGCCAGTAGCACCGGCCGCCGGCCGTGAACCACTGGCCGTGCCCGGCGAACCTGTCAGGAAGCGCGGGCGAGCTGCCGGATTGGGATCCAGCGGGATGCCAGCCGGCGGTAGGCGGCGGCTGCCCCGGTCATGTCCCCTTCGGCCAGGCACTCAATGCCCAGCCGGACATCCATGGGGGAGTCATCCGGGTATACCTTGTCCGCCACGGCGCCGTAGTCGAGTTCCACCACAGACTCCGGGTGGAAGAGCTCCAGCCATTCGGTGAGCTGGGTCAGGTCCTCGAGCATGTCCAGATCGGGGGCGGCCAGGGCCAGGTGGGCCACGGCGTAGCGGACCCGCTCCAGGGCCTCGCCGATCGTCGCCCGGATGCGCACGGTGACGATTCGGCCCTCGGATTCCACCACGTCCGTGGGGTCCGATTCCTTGAACAGGCAAAACCAGCTGAAGGGGATGCCCCAGGTGGACGCCCGGGTGTGCACACGGCCCAGCCCGGAATGCGCCCGCACTTCATCGATGCGCTCCTGGTGCTTGTCGCGCTGCTCATCCGGGATCAGGAGCTGGGCCAGCGGCCCATGGATGCCCTCCATCAGGGCGTTGGCCGCCAGCCCGGCCCGGAGCACCAGCTGGCTGGGGCAGTACAGCAGTCGCTCCGGAGCCCCGGCCTCGGGAGCCCCGGCGTCGTCCGGACCTGCTGCCGGGGCGGGCCCGCCGGTCTGAGGCACCGCAACAACCCTGACCAGATCCGTCGCCCCGGTGGGGAACGGGTCCCCGCCCGGGCGGGTGATCCGGCCCAGGGAGGCCTGCAGCTCGGCGTTTTCGATGGCCGCCCGGGAAACGCTCCGGGCGCCCGCCGCGCGCAGGGCCACCTGCTGGTCCTCCGGGAACGCCTCCAGGGGTTCGTAGACCCGCAGTGCGGAGGAGAACGGGAGCCCGGCCTGGCCTCGGTAGAGGTTTCCCGTCATTGGATCACGTCGCTTCCCGGGGCTGCGCCCATTAGTCGCTCAGCTCCACGATTACGGGGGCGTGGTCCGAGGCACCCTTGCCCTTGCGTTCCTCGCGGTCGATCGCGGCGCCGGTGACCCGGGCGGCCAGCGCGGGGGAGGCCAGCACGAAGTCGATCCGCATGCCTTCCTTTTTCGGGAATCGCAACTGGGTGTAGTCCCAGTACGTGTAAACGCCGGGGCCGGGGGTGTGCGGCCGGACAACGTCCTGGAAGCCGGCGCTCTCAAAGGCATGGAACGCTGCCCGTTCCGGTTCGCTCACGTGCGTGAGGCCCTCGGCGCGGAAATAGTCGATGTCCCAGACGTCGTCGTCCTGCGGAGCAATGTTCCAGTCACCCATCAGGGCAATCTGCGCTGCGGGATCCTCCCGGAGCAAGCCCTCGGCATGGGTCCGCAGGGAGTCCAGCCAGCTGAGCTTGTAGGGCATGTGTTCGTCGTCGAGGGCCCGGCCGTTGGGGACGTAAAGGCTCCAGACCCTGACACCGCCGCAGGTCGCGCCGATGGCGCGGGCCTCCTGCACGGCGTCCTTGCCGTTCTTGCCGAACACGGGCTGGTCCAGGAAGGTGCGTTCGACGTCGTCGAGCCCCACCCGGGAAGCGATCGCGACGCCGTTCCACTGGCTCAGTCCGAAGTGCGCCACCTCGTAGCCCATGTTCTCGAACAGCTCCCAGGGGAAGTTGTCGTCCTTGCACTTGGTTTCCTGGATGGCCAGGACATCACAGTCGGTGCGCTGAAGCCAGGCTTCAACGCGGTCGGCGCGGGCGCGGAGCGAGTTCACATTCCAGGTAGCTATCTTCACAATCCCTAACTTACCGAACTTGTCTGTCCGACGAAGCGGCCGGCCGGCCACGCCCCTCTGGAATTTAGTAGGAAGTCCGAGTATATTCGGAGCAGAAGATGGCGTGGGTCACACGCGGCCCGGCCGTCACTTCGGCAATCACACGGTGCAAAGGAGCATTCCATCATGGTTCGCGAGCTATCCCATTACATTGACGGACAGCATGTTGAAGGCACCTCGGGGCGCTTCAGCGATGTCTACGATCCGTGCACCGGCGAGGTCCAGGCCAGGGTGCCGCTGGCCAGCACCGAGGAAGTCCGCAACGTGGTCTCCAACGCGGAAAAGGGCCAGCTCGAATGGGCGGCCATGAACCCGCAGCGCCGCGGGCGGATCCTGCTCAAGTTCGTCGATCTGGTCAACCAGAACCTGGACGAACTCGCCACCCTCCTGTCCTCGGAACACGGCAAGACCTTCCTCGACGCGAAGGGTGACATCCAGCGCGGCATTGAGGTCGTGGAATTCGCCGCAGGCGCCCCGCACCTGCTCAAGGGCGAATTCTCGGACAACGCCGGAACCGGCATCGACGTCCACTCGCTGCGCCAGCCGCTTGGCGTTGTCGCCGGAATTACGCCCTTCAACTTCCCGGCCATGATCCCGCTCTGGAAGTCCGGTCCGGCGCTCGCCGCGGGCAACTCCTTCATTCTCAAGCCGTCCGAGCGGGATCCCTCCGTGCCGCTGCGCCTCGCGGAGCTCTTCACCGAGGCCGGCCTGCCCGCCGGTGTCTTCAACGTCGTCAACGGCGACAAGGAAGCGGTGGACGCGTTGCTGGAGGACCCCCGGGTCCAGGCCATCGGCTTCGTCGGCTCCACGCCGATCGCGCAGTACATCTACGCCACCGCCGCCGCGAACGGCAAGCGCGCCCAGTGCTTCGGCGGCGCCAAGAACCATATGGTGATCATGCCGGACGCGGACCTGGACATGGCCGCGGACGCCCTGATGGGCGCCGGCTTCGGCTCCGCCGGCGAACGCTGCATGGCGATCTCGGTGGCCGTGCCGGTTGGCAAGGCCACCGGCGACGCGCTCGTCGCCAAGCTGGAGGAACGGATCGCGGACCTCAAGGTCGGCCACAGCCTTGCCAAGGACTCGGACTTCGGCCCGGTCGTGGCGGCCTCCGCCAAGGAACGGATCGAGGGCTACATCCAGGCCGGCGTCGACGAGGGCGCCACCCTGCTCACCGACGGCCGCGGCCTCAAGGTCGAGGGCTACGAGGGCGGCTTCTGGGTCGGCCCCACCCTCTTCGACAACGTCACGAAGGACATGACAATCTACAAGGAAGAGATCTTCGGCCCGGTGCTGAGCGTGCTCCGCGCGGAGGACTACGACGAGGCCCTGCGACTGTGCAGCGAGCACGAGTTCGGCAACGGCGTGGCCATCTTCACCCGCGACGGCGACTCCGCCCGCGACTTCGCCAGCCGGGTCCAGGTGGGCATGGTGGGCATCAACGTCCCCATCCCGGTGCCGATTGCCTACTACACCTTCGGCGGCTGGAAGGCCTCCGGCTTCGGCGACCTCAACCAGCACGGCGCGGACGCCTTCCGCTTCTACACCAAGACCAAGACGGTCACCACCCGCTGGCCGTCTGGCATCCGCACCGGTGCCAGCTTCGTGATGCCGGAAGGCAGCTGATGGCGGGGAAGCACTCCTCGGACGCCACGTCGTCGGAGGTGCTGTTCGAACGGCGCGGCCACCTGGGCATCGTCACGCTCAACCGGCCGCAGGCCGTCAACGCGCTCACCGCCGGCATGGCAGCAGCCATGCTGGACCAGCTCACCCTCTGGGCGGACGACGACGCCGTGGCCGCAGTGCTGGTCCGCGGCGCCGGTGACCGGGGCCTGTGCGCCGGCGGCGACATTGTGGCCATCTACCGGGACATGCTCGATGGCGGCGACGCGACGGCCGAGTTCTGGGCCGGGGAATACCGGTTGAACTCCCTGATCTCGGGCTACCCGAAGCCGTATGTCGCGTTTATGGACGGACTGGTGCTCGGCGGCGGCGTAGGGATTTCCGCGCACGGCTCGGTCCGGATCGTCACCGAGCGCACCCGGATGGGCATGCCGGAAACCACCATCGGGTTTGTTCCCGACGTCGGCGGAACCCTGTTGCTCTCCCGCTCGCCAGGGGAGTCCGGCGCCCATGCGGCCCTCACCGGGGCGCACCTGAGCGGCGCCGACGCCCTGTTCCTGGGGCTCGCGGACCACTTCGTTCCGTCCGCGAAGCTCGCGGAACTTGCCGGGGCGCTGGAGAACGAGGCGGCCGACGCCGCCGTCGCACGCTTCGCCGGGGAGGCCCCGCCCTCCGTCCTTGCCGAGCAGCAGGAATGGATTGACGCCTGCTACTCGAGTGACGATGCTGAGGAGATCGTGCGCCGGCTGCGGGCCGTGGGCGGTGAAGCCTCCGAAGTTGCCGACACCATCGACGCCAAGTCGCCGACCGCCGTAAAGGTGGCGCTGGAATCCCTGCGCAGGGTCAGGGGACTGAGCCTCGAGGAAACCCTGGCACAGGAGTACCGGGTGGGACTGCGGTTCCTCGCCGGGCCGGACTTCCGCGAGGGCATCCGCGCGCAGGTGGTTGATAAGGACCGCAACCCGCAATGGCAGCCCGCCACGCTGGCGGAGGTCAGCCGCGACGACGTCGCATCCTATTTTGCGCCGCTGGGCGACCGTGAACTGATGCTTTCGAAGGAGCGCGACAATGTCTGAACCATCGCCGTCCGAAGCGGGCCGGCCCGGCGCGCAGGCCGGAGCTGTCGCCTTCCTCGGCCTGGGCCACATGGGCGGGCCGATGGCCATCAACCTGGTCGAAGCAGGCTACACCGTGACCGGCTTCGACGTGGTGCCGGCCGCCCTGGAAACTGCCCGGGCGCACGGCATCGCCACCGCGGACACCGCCGCCGAGGCCGTAGCGGGTGCCGCCGTCGTCCTGACCATGCTGCCCAGCGGGAAGCACCTGCTGGACGCCTACCGCGGCACCCCCGGCCAGCCGGGCCTGCTCGCCACTGCGGCGCCCGGCACCCTCTTCCTGGACTGCTCCACAATCAACGTGGATGAGGCCCGGGAGGCGGCCGAACTCGCCGTGGCGGCCGGGCACCGGGCCGTTGACGCCCCGGTTTCCGGCGGCGTCGTCGGGGCCGAGGCGGGCACCCTGACCTTTATGGTGGGGGCGCTTCCGGAGGACTTCGAGGCGGTCAAGCCGATGCTCGAGGTGATGGGCAAGCGTGTGGTCCACTGCGGGGAGCATGGTGCAGGACAGGCCGCGAAGATCTGTAACAACATGATCCTTGGCGTCTCGATGATCGCGGTCAGCGAAGCCTTTGTGCTCGGTGAGAAGCTGGGGCTGACGCACCAGGCGCTGTTTGACGTCGCCTCCGCGGCCTCGGGCCAGTGCTGGGCGCTGACCACCAACTGCCCCGTGCCGGGGCCGGTGCCCACGAGCCCCGCCAACCGCGACTACCAGCCCGGCTTCGCCGGAGCCCTGATGGCGAAGGACCTGAAGCTGGCACTCAATGCGCTCGAAAGCACCGGCGTCGCCGCGCGGCTGGGCCCGCTCGCCTCCGAAATCTACGATAGCTTTGCCGCGGAAGGCGGGGCGGGCCGGGACTTTTCCGGCATCATCACCGATATCCGGGAAAAATCCGAACACTAGCCGGTTCTGAACACTGGCCGGCCGAACACCCAACATTTCCGAACAGCACTGAGGGGACAGGCATGACGGAGCAGTACTCAAACATTCTGGTGGAGCGCCGTGGCCGGGTGGGGCTCGTGACGCTCAACCGGCCCGAGGCGCTGAACGCCCTCAACAAGGCCACCATGGACGAACTCGTGGCCGCTGTGTCGGCCATGGACGCCGACCCCGAGGTGGGGGCAGTCGTGCTGACCGGCTCCGCCAAGGCCTTCGCGGCCGGGGCGGACATCAAGGAAATGCAGTCCAAGGGCTACATGGACATGTACGCGGCGGACTGGTTCCGCGGCTGGGAGGATTTCACCCGGCTGCGCATCCCGGTGGTCGCGGCCGTGTCCGGGTTCGCCCTGGGCGGCGGCTGTGAACTCGCGATGATGTGCGATTTCATCATTGCCGGGGACAACGCCAAGTTCGGCCAGCCGGAGATCAACCTGGGTGTGCTCCCCGGTATGGGTGGTTCGCAGCGGCTCACCCGCGCGGTGGGCAAATCCAAAGCGATGGACATGATCCTGACCGGGCGCTTCATGGATGCCGAGGAAGCCGAACGCGCCGGCCTCGTGTCCCGGGTGGTGCCCGCCGCGGAGGTTGTGGACGAGGCCCTGAAGGCCGCCGCGGTGATTGCCTCCAAGTCCAAGCCGGTGGCGATGGTGGCCAAGGAAGCGGTCAACACCGCGTTCGAGACCGGGCTGGCCCAAGGCGTGCTGTTTGAACGGCGGGTGTTCCACTCACTGTTCGCCACCGAGGACCAGAAGGAAGGCATGGCGGCTTTCGCCGAGAAACGCCAGCCGGACTTCACGCACCGCTGACCTTCCTGCGACAGGCGGGAACCGGTCCATGACGCACAAAAGCCCTGACGCTACCGAATTCCGGTAGCGTCAGGGCTTTTGCGCGTCGCCAGGGCCTGGCATCACACCGCGCTGATGCCGAACAGTCCGATGATCAGGGCCATCACCAGGAGGGTCACGAGTTCGTGGGCGCAGTTGAGCACCGTCAGCCCGGCCGGGCGGCCCTCGAACGCGTCGTGGGTGATGAAGCGCGCCGCCGTGAACCCTGCCCACAGGATCAGGGCGGTGACCAGGGAATTGACCAGGAAGTTCCCGCCGTAGAAGTGCTGGGAGATGGCGGCCGACCCCGCCAGCACCCACGCGCTGACGAAGCTGACCACCAGGGTGATCACGATCGGTTTGACGGCGTCCTTGGCGTCCCCGCCCGGGGTGACCTTGGCGACGCGCATCCAGTAGTTGCCGAAGACCTTCGGCGTGTACCAGACGGACCCGACCACCATGCTGGACAAGGTGGCCAGCAGTACCGCCCAGATGTTGATCTCCGGGATCATCGCGCTCCTCAGGTTCAGCGTTGGTTTCTCCACGAAGTCTAGGGGACCGCCCGGGCGGTCCTGCTCCTTTCGGAACTACCTCTTTTAGGAGGTAGTTGGATGTCCATGCTTTTCGCTACGGTGAGCTGAGTCACAAATCCGTGCATCGAGGCTGACATCAAAGGAGATTGCCATGACTTCAGTTTCACCGACTTCCCCGGCCGGGCTGCAGGCGCCGCCCAGCAAAAAGACGCTGCGCAAGGTTGCCTTCGCCAGCGCCGCCGGAACCACCATCGAGTTCTACGACTTCTTCATCTACGGCACCGCTGCCGCCCTGGTCTTCCCGGTCGTGTTCTTCCCGGCCCTGGGTGCCGCCGCCGGCACCATCGCCTCCTTCGGCACGTTCGCCGTCGCCTTCTTCGCCCGTCCCGTCGGCGCGATCATCTTCGGCCACTACGGAGACCGGATCGGCCGGAAGAAAACCCTCATCACCACGCTGCTCATGATGGGCATCGCCACCGTGATGATCGGACTCATTCCGGACGCCAGCACCATCGGCGTGGCCGCCCCCATCCTGCTGGTGGTGCTCCGCTTCGTGCAGGGCCTCGCCGTTGGCGGCGAATGGGCCGGCGCCACGCTCCTCGTGGCCGAATATGCTCCCAAGGGAAAGCGCGGGTTGTTCGGCTCCTTCCCGCAACTCGGCCCGTCGGTTGCCTTCGCCCTGGCCAGCGGCACCTTCCTCCTCACCAACCTGACGCTGGGGGACAAGTCCGAGGCCTTCATTACGATCGGCTGGCGGGTGCCTTTCATCCTCAGCGCAGTGCTCGTCCTCGTGGGCCTGTGGGTGCGGCTGAGCATCGAGGAGACCCCGGTCTTCAAGAACGCCGCCAAGGTCACCGCTACCACCACCAAGCTGCCCATCCTTGAATCCATCAAGCGCCAGCCGCGCGAAATCCTCCTCGCCGGCGGCTCCTTGACGCTCCTGTTCGCTTTCTTCTACATTGGCACCGCCTACCTCACCAGCTATGCCACAAGCCCCACCGGCATGCAGCTGAGCCGGGTGGAAGTGCTGAGCACCGGCATCGTCGCCTCGCTGTTTGTCGCCGCCGCCACCCTGGCCTCCGGCGTCCTCTCGGACCGCTTCGGCCGCAAGAAGGTCATCGCCACCTCCTGCATTCTCGCCGTGCCGTGGTCCCTCATGCTGTTCCCGATCCTCAGCGCGAACACCGTCTTCGCCTTCGGTCTCGGGCTCACTGTCACCCTGGTGATCTTCGCCATCGCCTACGGCCCCGCCGGGGCACTGCTGCCGGAGCTCTTCGAGACCCGCTACCGCTACACCGGCGCCGGCATGGGCTACAACCTCGCCGGAGTCGTCGGCGGAGGCATTGTCCCTCTCGTGGCGGCCCAGCTCGCCGTCACGTCCGGTGCGTGGTCCATCGGGTTCCTGCTCGCCGGGATCGGCGTGTTCAGCGTGCTCTGCACCCTGGCCCTGCCCAACCGCGAAAGCCGCGGGCTGGACGACGGCAAGCCGCACGCCTCCTCGAAGCACGCGGAAGGCACAGCAGTTATCGAGCCCGTCGCCGGTCCGTAGGGATCTGAGCCGAGGTAATCGAGGCTGCGGATGCACGCCGTTGGGGGATCCGCAGTCGGGGGGGCGGGGTTGCCGGTGAAGACCGGGAACCCCGCCCTACGGGATGAGTCCCAGCCGGCGGGCCGCGGACACGGCCTCAAGCCGGTTGTGCGCCGACAACTTGGCCATCGCGTTCTGCAGGTAGCTCTTGACCGTCACCGCTTTCAGGCCCAGGCGTTCCGCGGTCTCCTGGTACGAACAGCCCAGCGCCACCTGCGCCAGCACGTCAAGCTCACGGCGGGCCAGCCGGGCTGTCGGATGGACGCCGTCGGCGGGAGGCGGCGCCAGATGGCTACCGATAATGTCCAACTGCCGCGCCAGGTTCGGGTCGGACACCGTGCCGGCCAGGGACCGCAGCTCGGCGTGGGCTTCCCGGACATGCTCCAGCCAGCTCCGGTCCAAGGCCAGGGCAGGCTCGGCCCGTGCCGTATTGATAATCGAGACCCGCCGGTCCACCTCGTCCCGGACGCGGAGCTCAGCGGCGATCTCGCAGGCAGCCTCCATCGCCTCGCACACAGCTTCTTCGCCCAGCGGGGCGCTGTCCCTGCTGGCGATGTACAGCACCGCCCGCGACCGGCCCTGGACCACCACGGGGACGGCTGCCATCGACGTCAGGCGTTCCCGCCGGACGGCGAGATCGTACTCATGGGTGATTCCCTCGGAGGCGATATAGTCCTCGACAAGGAACGGCCGCCGCTGCGTGAAGACCCGGCCGCCGAGTCCCGTGCCCGGAACCACCAGCATCTGGTGCAGGCTGGACGTGGCGGTGCCCAGGAAATCCGTCAGCTGCAGTAACTCGCCGCTGGCCAGCCCGGCGAAAAGCACGGCGGGCCGGAACCTGCCGGAGAGCAGGCGCAGGGAGGCCCGGAGCAGCTCCCGGTCATCGGGGCGGGAATAGGCGTTCGGCTGCATGAGTCGTCTCCTGGTGCCGCGGAACCCATCACTGCATTGTGACGGGAAGTCAGTTCTGTTGAAGCCTTCCGGCCGTGGTCACTCGCTGAAATCGCCGGAGTTGCGGCGGAAGGTGCCCAGGATCCGGATCAGCTGGTCGACATCCTGCTCCGCGAAGCCGGACTGGGCGAACACCTCGGAGTTGAGTGCTGCCGTGGCCCGTTTTGCCAGTGTACGCCCCTCCTGGGTGAGTTCGATCAGGGTGGTGCGCCCGTCCGTGGGATGCGGGGAGCGGAGCACCAGGCCCGCCTGCTGCAGCCGGTCGACGGCGTTCGTCACCGAGGTGGGATGGACCTGCAGCAGCGCGCTCGCCTTGTTCATGGGCAGCGCGCCGCTGCGGGCGAAGCTCAGCAGGGCGAGCAGTTCGTAGCGGGCAAACGTCAGTCCGAAAGGCTTCAGGACGCCCTCAATCCGGGCCAGCAGAATCTGCTGGGTCCGCATGATGGCGGTGATGGCGGCCATCGGTGCGGCGACGTCGGACCAGCCGTGCCGTTCCCAGTTCAGCCGGGCGTCGGCAATAGGATCACGCGGCAGCGGCGTTGCCACGGCACCCCCAGCTTCTCAACCTGAATCTCATGGGATTCAGCCTAGCTTTTCGGCGGGGCTTTTCAGGCCGGGAAAATCGGCTTCGGAGTACTCCGTGCCGAGGCCGGCCGGGACCGTCCCGCCGCCGTGGCGTACCTCTTCGCTGTGCCGCAGCTCCACGCGCCGGATCTTGCCCGAGATGGTCTTGGGCAGCTCGGCGAATTCCAGCCGGCGGATCCGCTTGAACGGTGCCAGGTGGTCGCGGCAGTACCGCAGGATGTCCTCGGCAAGTTCCGGGCCGGCCTCGTGCCCGGCGGCCAGGACCACAAACGCCTTGGGGACCGAGAGCTTGAGCGGGTCCGGGGAGGGGACGACGGCGGCCTCGGCCACCGCCGGGTGCTCGATCAGCACGCTTTCCAGCTCGAACGGGGACAGCCGGTAGTCCGAGGACTTGAAGACGTCGTCGCCGCGGCCCACATAGGTGATGATGCCGCGCTCGTCCCGGCTCGCCATGTCACCGGTGTGGTAGTACCCATCACGGAACGCATCCGCCGTCTTTTCGGGATCCCCGTAGTACGCCTTCATCAGCCCGACGGGGCGGGGGTCGAGGCGCAGGCAGAGCTCGCCGTCGTCGCCCTCGTCACCCGTGGCTGGGTCCACGAGCACAACGTCGTATCCGGGCAGCGGCCTGCCCATGGCGCCGATCTTGATCGGCTGGCCGGGGGTGTTCGCGATCTGCACCGTGGATTCGGTCTGGCCGAAGCCGTCGCGGATGGTCTGTCCCCAGGCGCGATGGACCTGGTCGATCACCTCGGCGTTGAGTGGCTCGCCGGCGGACACCACCTTGGTGGGCGGGTTCTTGAGCAGGGTCAGGTCGGCCTGGATGAGCATGCGCCACACGGTGGGTGGGGCGCAGAAGCTTGTCACCGACTCGCGGTCCATCTGCTCCATCAGTGCCTTGGCATCGAAGCGCTCGTAGTTGTAGATGAAAACGCAGGCCTCGGCGATAAAGGGAGTGAACACATTGGACCAGGCGTGCTTGGCCCAGCCGGGCGAGGCCACGTTCAGGTGCACATCGCCGGGTTCCATCCCGATCCAGAACATGGTGGACAGGTGGCCCACCGGGTAGGAGGTGTGCGTGTGCTCCACGAGCTTGGCTTTGGAGGTGGTGCCCGAGGTGAAGTAGAGCAGCAGGGTCTCGTCGGCGCGGGTCGGCGCGTCCGGGGTGAAGGCCTCCGACGCTCCGGCGGATTCGGTGTACTGCAGGGCGGTTTTGTTTGTATCGGCGTTGCCGGCTTGGGCGCCGATTTCGATCAGGGTGTAGTCGCCCGGGACCTCGTCGAATTTCTGGATATTGGCACTTCCGACGGCGGCCCAGTTCGCGCCGCCGCGTTCCACCCGGTCCTTGAGATCGGCCGGCCCCATCAGGGTGGTGGTGGGGATCATGACGATGCCCAGCTTGATGCCGGCGAGCATCAGTTCCCAGAGTTCC
Organism: Arthrobacter sp.; assembly: GCA_034376805.1. GTDB lineage: Bacteria > Actinomycetota > Actinomycetes > Actinomycetales > Micrococcaceae > Arthrobacter. The sequence continues at coordinate 74,639 of JAXMJF010000078.1, read as the reverse complement.
ACCTGGTTGCCGAGCATGATGATCATGCGGTCGCCGCGCCGGACACCCTGGCCGCGCAGCCAGTTGGCCACCTGGGCGGAGCGGCGGGACAGGTCTGCATAGCTGCGCCGCGTGGCAGAGCCGTCCTGCTCGACGATCACGAGGGCCGGGTTGTTCGCCTTGGCCGGGTCCGCCGCGATCTGGTCGAACCAGTCCAGGGCGAAGTTGAAGTGCTCAAAGCGCGGCCACTGGAATTCGCTGCGCGCCGCCTCGTAGTCCATGCGGAGCTCAAGCATGCGGTCGCGTGCTGCGCGGAATTCCTCAGTGACTGTCATGGTGCACCTTTCGAAGTCTGGTGGCGCAGCCGTTTCAAGCCCGGCGCCGTTGCCCGGAGACCACCCGTTGTCTAGTGATCCCCATCACTGTGCAATATACTAGGACATCCAAGGGTTTGGAAGAGCCGACCCGGTTCATGACCGGATCACTACGAAGGGATACATGCCCGTGCAGCCACAAGGACGTGCCAGCGGACAGAGGGTCACCGAGGATGAAGCGGCGCTTGAGGGCGTGGCGGCTCCGCCCTTCCCGGACGCGGATCTGATGTACATCGTCGACCTGCTTCCCCCGGAGGAGCAGTCCCGCTACCTGGAAATCCGCGACTTCCTCCAGTCCCGGATCCGGGCGGCCTCGATCGATTACTGGAACCGTGAGGAGTTCCCCTTCGGGCTGCTCGCCGAGCTCGGCAAGTACGGCCTGGGCGGCCTGCAGACGGACGGGACATCCAAGCTGTTCAAGGGGCTGATGTACGTCGAGGTGGCCCGCGCCGATGTGTCCCTCTCGGCCCTCGTGGGGATCCACAATGAGCTGATCGTCGGCATGATCGACCAGCTCGGCTCCGAGGAACAGAAGACGCGCTGGCTACCGGGGCTCACCGCCCTGACGCAGATCGGCGCCTTCGCCCTGACCGAGCCGGAGCACGGCTCGGACATCGCGGGCGGGCTGGCCACCACGGCACGGCTGGAGGACGGAGAGTGGGTCATCAACGGGGCGAAGCGCTGGATTGGCGCCGGCACCATTGCGGACTTCGCCCTGGTGTGGGCGCGGGATGTCGCGGACCAGCAGATCAAGGGCTTCATCGTCGAGACGGACCGGCCCGGCTACACGGCCACCAAGATCGCGAACAAGATCGGGCTGCGGATCATGCAGAACGCGGATATCGTGCTCGACGAGGTCCGTATTCCGGAGTCCAACCTGCTCCCCGGGGCCACCGACTTCTCCAAGGCCAACGAACTCCTGCGCGATTCGCGCGCCTGGGTGGGCTGGCAGGCGGCCGGCATCCAGCTGGCCGCGTTCGACGTCGCGCGTGCCTATTCGCTGGAGCGGAAGCAGTTCGGCAAGGAGCTCGCGCGCTTCCAGCTGATCCAGCAGCAGCTGGCCGAGATTCTGGGCAACGCTTCCGCGTCGCTGTCGCTGATGGCGCAGCTGGCCAGGATCCAGGAGGACGGAAAGCTCGAGATGGTCCAGGCCGCGATGGCCAAGTCCACCACCACCAGGCTGGCCCGGGCATCGGTCGCGATGGGGCGCTCGCTGATGGGTGGCAACGGGATCAGCAGCGACTACGAGATGGGCAAGCTCTTTGGCGATGCCGAGATTCTGTACACGTATGAGGGCAGCTACGAGATCAACTCACTGATCGTGGCCAGGGCCGTGACCGGGAAGTCAGCGTTCGTGTAGGGAGGGCCAGGACCCGCGGACCCGGACGTGACCCGGAGGACGCGGGTCCACGTCGGCTGACCGCATTCCGCCCACCAACGACAAACGCCCCTCCCGAGGAATCCTCGAGGGGGGCGTTTGTGGTCTTGGGGAAAGCATGGCGGCCGGCTGGCCGGTGCTGCTATCCGGAGTATTTAGAGCGGGCGGATGTTCTCGGCCTGCGGGCCCTTCGGACCCTGGGTGACGTCGAACTCTACCTTCTGGTTCTCGTCCAGCGAGCGGTAGCCGCTGCTGGCGATTGCCGAGTAGTGGGCGAAAACGTCGGCTGACCCGTCATCCGGGGCAATGAAGCCAAAACCCTTTTCGGCGTTGAACCATTTAACTGTGCCTGTAGCCATGCCATATCCTTCTGAAATGCTGCTGATCTCCGGCGGCCCGGAGGCCAACGGCTGCGGAGACATTCGTCCGCTGTTGCCCAACCTACGGGGCCGGGGGCCTTGGTGCAAGAGTCCAACGGGGGCATTTCGTCCCGTCCCCGGACTATAGTCGGGGCAATATGACAACAATATCGGTGGTTATCCCGACCCGGAACGACGCTGACATGCTCGCCGTCTGCCTCGCCGCCCTCGCCCGGCAGACCCGTCCGGCTGATGAAATCGTCGTCATAGACAACGCCAGCACGGACAACACCGCGGAGGTCTGCGCCGCCGCCGGGGCCCGGCGGATCGCCGTCGATCTCCCGGGTATCGCCGCCTCCACGGCGTACGGATTCGACGCGGCCCGCTGTGAACTGATTGCCAGGCTGGACACCGACTCGGTCCCGCCCGCGGACTGGCTCGCACGGATTGAAGCCATCCTCGAGAAGGCTGGCCCGCTGTCCGCCGTGTCCGGTCCCGGCGACTTCTACGGCGAAACCCGGTTCGCCCGGTGGGTGGGCACGAGTGTCTACATTCCCGGATATTTCTGGGCCATCGGATGGCTGCTGGGACATCCTCCGCTGTTTGGCTCGAATTTCGCCCTGCGCTCGGATGTCTGGGACCGGATCCGGGGCTCCGTGCATCGGGGCCATCCGCCGGTCCACGATGATCTGGACATTTCCTACCAGATCCCGCCCGAAGTGACGGTGATCGGCGACCCCACACTGCGCGTACAGGTCTCCGCGCGGCCGCTGGCGGACTGGCACTCCGTCGTGCGCCGGCTGTCGATGGCGTGGACCACGTTCGGTGTCGAGTTCAAGCAGGAGGGCCCGTTCCGGCGCCGCCGCCGCCGGCGTCAGTGGGAACGCGACCACCCGCGCTAGTTGGATCCGTAGAGCGCGATCAGGTCGCGGCTCATCTGGTGCGGTGAGGTCTCGCTCGGGCTGTGCCCGCCCCGGTACACGGCGATGCGCGCGCCGATGGACTGCGCGAAGCGCCGGTGCAGCGCCAGCGGCCAGAGGTCGTGTTCACCGACGGCGACTAATTTCGGCAGCGCCGCCTCCGCCAGTGCCGCTCTCAGATCCGGCGCGTGCTGCATCAGCCCGACGATGTCTCGGACGGAACTCCGGCGGGTGAAACGGAACCGGTAGTTCACAAACCGAATCCGGCCGGGCGGGACACGTATGATGTTGACGCGGATGCCCCAGATCATCAGCGCGGCGCCGACCCGCGGGCTGGCCCAGCCGCTGAACCGTCCGATGCGCTGGACGCCCCGGAAACTCTGGCCGGGCTCGGGCGGGCAGCTGAGCAGGGTGAGGCTGCGGAATTTTTCCGGCCGCCGGGTGAGGGCCAGCTGGGCGACGATCGCGGCGAAGGAATAACCGACGACGTGCGCGGGCCCGTCCTCGGCGTCGAGCATGGCGAGAAGGTCGTTCGTGAACAGCTCGTAATCGTAGTGCGCGCGGGGAGGCACAAGGTTTTCCGGACCTGCTGCGGCGGATTCGTACTGGCCGGCAATGTCGCAGCTCAGGACGAAATACCCGGCCGCGGCGAGCTCGGGCAGCATCAGCACGAAGTCTTCCTTGGATCCGGTGGCACCGGGGATCAATAGCACGCGAGGATTCCCGGGCGTACCCATGGACAGGGTAGCGAGCGGTCCACTGGGGGCATCGAAGGTGCCCCGCACGGCACCGTCAGGCAGGGCGGCCCAGTCCACGTCGCCCAGGGCGGCATCCCGGCGGGCGGCTTCGTCAATCAGCGCCGACCCGAATCCCTCAGGTTCCTGGTCGCTCTGTGCGTTGCTCTCGGCAGACACCATGGACTAAACATAGCCCCGTGCGGTCCTCAGGCCACCTTGCGCACGAAGGCATGCAGCCGGCGGTAGACCTCCTGCGATTCCGGGTAGCGGAAGTTCTGCTGCCAGGTGTGCTCGGTGTTGGAGTTGTCCCAGTCGTAGATGAGGCTGTCCACGGGGACGGAATGTTCGTGCAGCCGGGCAATGAAGTTCATGTTGGCGGCATAGAAGAAGTCCCGTTCCGAAGTCGTCACGAAGACCGGCGGGAAGCGGGAATCCAGCCATTCGATCGGGGAGAGGAAGCCTGCGCCCTCGCGGAGGGCTTCAATCCGGCTGGGACCGGAGCCGGTGAACCTGCTCCCGAACCTGCCGCGCATAACCCCGCCGATGCCGCGATTCCTGCCACCGGAACGGAGCCCGGGCAGCAGCATCCGGATGAAGCTCAGGCTCAGCACGAAGCCCTTGTCGAAGAAAACGGAGAAGTCCACCACGCTGCAATGCTGGACCAGTCCCTTGAAGTCCGACGCCGGTACGGCCGGTGTCAGGCCGTGGTGCCGCGCCAGTTCCGGCCGAAAGCTGGCTGCGGTCAGGAGCGCCGCGATCTGGCCGCCGGCGGAGTCGCCGCCCAGCACGATGCGCGATCCGTCCCCGCCATAGCCGGCAATGTTCTGCCGGACCCAGGCAAGCGCGGCGTTGGCGTCCGCCAGGACGTGGGCCATCTGGAAGCGCGGAGCCTTCCGGTAGTTCACGTTGACCACCACCATGCCGCCCTCGGCCTGGCTGGCGCAGTACTTGGTCAGCGAGGCCTTGTCCCCGGAGGTCCAGCCGCCGCCGTGGAAGTATACGTAGACGGGCAGCGCCGCCGTCGGGCCGGCGCCGGCAGCTGCCGTGCCGGGCGCTGTGCTGCCGCCGGGCAGGTGAGGGGTGATGACGTCGAGGCGGTGTGCCCGGATGCCGTCGCCTACGAAATCGATGTCGTGGAAGTATTCGACGCCCGCAATCGGGTCGACGTTGAAGCGGGAGTTCTCGCTGGCCTTCACCGAGTGCATCAGCACCCGCCAGGTCCACACGGGAACGCGCCGCAGGACATTCCGGGCTTTACGGGCAAGGGCGAAGGTGCCGACGGATTGTTGCGGCCGTTGCCGGGCCAGCTGCAAGGACGACTCGTACTGCGGTGGCTGGTGGGCCGGTGTGGTCATGACCCAATTCTATCTGGCACAGCTGTGCTACAGCTGTGAGGCCAGCCTGCCCTGTCCCGGATCACGCGGTGGGCGGCGGCACGGCATGCCCGGGTCACGGTTCCTCGCGGATGGTGCCCGCCGCGCCGTCGACGGTGACCGTCTGGCCCGTCCGCAGCCGGGTGGTGGCGTCCGGGACGCCCACAACGGCCGGGATGCCGTACTCACGGGCCACCACGGCCCCGTGGGATATAACTCCGCCCATTTCCATGACCAGCGCGCCGGCTGTCAGGAACAGCGGCGTCCAGCCGGGGTCCGTTGAGGGGGCCACCAGGATTTCTCCGGGTTCCAGGTGGGCGCCCACCGGGTCCACGATCACCCTGACCCGTCCTGTGGCGGTGCCTGCCGACGCCGCCGTCCCGGTCATGGCCCCGGACGCCGGAGACTTCGCCATCATGGCGGCCTCGACGTCGGTGCCGTCGGACAGCAGCAGCCGCGGGATGCGCCGACGTCGCAGTTCAACGTCGTACAGCCGACGGCGGTCCGCGACGATGCTGTGCAGGTCCGCGCCGCGCAGGCCGACGCGGATTTCATCGAAGTGGAGGAAGAAGACGTCCTCGGCGGCGGCGACTGTGCCGGCCGAGGCCATGTCCGCGCCGACCTGCAGCAACTGCCGATGCATCTCGCCGAGCACAGCCACGATATAGAACTTGGGCAGTTCGCGCAGTCCCGCCAGTTGCCGCACGCGGCGCAGACTGAGCGCCAGCGCCCGTGCGCGCCAGTGGCTCCGCGCCCGCGCCTGCTCCACGAGGCTGCGGATCCTGTCCTCCGCATGCTCGGTTGCCCGGGCAAACTGCCGGTCGGGGGCCTGCTCCGGGTCCTGGACGCGGAGGTAGTTGGAGATCATGCCGAGGATGTGGTCGGGCTGCTGGGACCAGCGGGGCATGCCGAGGTCTATTTCCGCCACGGCGCGGTGGCCGTAGCGGGCCAGGAAGCCGCGCACCCCGGCCTGGGCCTGGGGCGGCAGCGTGCCGGCAAGATATTCGGCGGACAACACCTCGGGTCGTTGCGCCAGGAATTCCCCGCGGGACACGGGGTCGTCGCCGATGGAAACGGCGAGCTGCCAGAGTTCCAGGTCCATCTCGGTGGTGATGTTGTGGGGAAGGCCGCGCAGCACAGCTTCCAGCTCCCGGGGTGGGGCGATGCCGCGCAGCAGCCGCCGGGCCACGGCCAGCATGATGTAGCCAACGGACGGGCCCGGTAGGGTGGCCCGGATCAGTCCGTCAATCGTCCGGCCCAGGATCTGCTCGGTGTATTCGAGCCGCTGGGCGGAGCTGGCGGGTTCGGCGAGCCGGAGCTCGGATTCGAGCTCCCTGCCGAAGTTTTTCGCCCGCCGCAGCTCAGCGGCGGGCCGGATTGCGGCCCGGACCATGGCGGGAAACAGCCCCGCGATGAGGCCGAGGCTGGCTGTTTTTTCGGTGCTGCCGGTGCGTCGGGGCGGTGGCGGGATGCTGTGGCCGGCCTTGGGCTTGCGCAGGCTTGCCCAAAACGGGTGTTCGATAATGCCGAACCTCGGATCTTCGAGCAGTGCCGGGAGGACGGCACCGGATCTGCCGTCCGCCAGGGGAAGCAACCGCAGCAGGTAGGCGCGGCCGGACTTGTTGCGGACGACGGCCGTCAGGTCCACGTACATCCGCATCCCGGGGTTGACATACCGCCAGGGTCCCTTGCTGTTGCGCATCAGCTCGAGGACAGCCAGCCCCAGCGGAGTGATCGGCCGGGTCAGGCCCTGGAAGAGGGTGCCGCACAGGTACACCCGGGTGGGGGCGGGGGCGCCGGAGCCTGCGTCTTCGGGCGCGGGCTCGGGCAGCGGATACAGCGTGGTGATCGGCCGTGACTGGGTGAGCCAGATGCGGCCGGCGGTGTCGATCGCCCATTCGATGTCCTGCGGCGCCCCAAGGAGGCGCTCGACGCGGTCTCCGAGCGCCGTGAGGTCCCGCAGCTGGGGCTCACTCAGGACGGGGCCGTGGCCGGGATCCGTCCCTCCCGGCGTTCGATGCCTGAGGTGGGCGGAAGCCGTGTCCAGCACGAACTGGTCCGGGTTGACCGCCCCCGAGACCACGGCCTGCCCCGAGCCGGGGCTGGCGTTGATGACCGTCTCGGTCCGGGTCCCGGTGACGGGGTTCGCGGTGAACAGCACCCCGGCCGTGGCGGCGTCGACCATGGCCTGGACGACGACGGCGAGCCCCACGTCGCGGTTGCTGATCCCGTAGGAGGACCGGTACGCCACCGCTCGGTCGCTCCAAAGCGACGCCCAGCAGCGCCGGACCGCCTCGACCACAGCGTCGGCGCCGATGACATCGAGGTAGGAGTCCTGTTGGCCGGCGAAACTGGCGAATGGCAGGTCCTCCGCCGTGGCGGACGAGCGGACGGCCACCGGCAGGGCTCCGCCCATCTCCGCGTAGGCGGCGCGGACGGCGGCATCCACCTCGGGCGGGATCGGCGTTTCCGCGATCAGTGCCCGGGCCCGCCCGGGCACCATGCCGGGCGTTACTGTGCCCGGCACTGCCCCGGATGCCGGCTCGTCGAGTGCGGCTGCGAGGGCAGCGAGTCCGGGTGGTTCCGCCAGTTCGTAGGCGACCGTGGTCAGGCAGAACCCGCGTGGCACCGGCAAACCGGCCGCCAGGAGTTTGCCGAGGTTCAGGGCCTTGCCGCCCACCAGGTGCAGGGGGGCCGTGCCGGTGCCGCTGAGGTCCAGCACGAGGGGTCCTCCGGGGGAACTGCTGGCCGACGGGTCAGGACGCGCAGAATCCATGGCGTGCCCCTACGGAAGGTCCGTTGGACTGCCGGTGTCCTCCCACATCACGTCCAGGTTGTGGAACACCGGGGGCCCATCGCCGAGGGCAGCCATCCGTGCGGCGAACTCGGAGGTCTCAGGCCGCGCGGAGTTCTCCATGGCCGAGTCGTAGGAATCGAACTCGACGAGGGTGAGATACGTTCCGGGACGGTCGCGGTCCGCGGTGGCAAGGATCCGCCGGAAGGTGGGTGGGGTGCTTCCCTCGGTCCTGGACGGCCGGCCCAGCGCTTCGATTTCCTCGATGCGGGAGGTCTGGAATTCGATGATCTGCACGAACCTGGCCATGACGGCTCCTCGACGGCGGCGGATGCTGATGCGCTTCACGCTAGCCCCCGCGCCGTGGCAGAACAAGAGCCCGAACAAGTGCCGGTTGAAGAACCGGTAAAGGCGCCTGTTCAGGAGGTTATTCAACGGGCGGACCAGGGCCGGGAGGTTTCCCGGCGGCGCCGCCTACGGTACGGCCCTTGTGCTTCGGCTGTTCCTGCCCTTGTATTGATCGCCAAGGGCACCAGCACGAACCGCATCCACCTGGCCGCCGCAGTACTGGCAGCCTCCTGAAAGGACTTGACATGACGTTCACGCTCCCCAACAACATCGCGGACCGGCCCATTACCGTTGTTGGCGGCGGAACCCTGGGCCGGCGCATCGCCTTGATGCTTTCGCTCCAGGGCGCCGAGGTGCGCGTCTACGACACAAGCCTCGCCGTAGCCAAAGCCGCACTTGAGTACATCGCCACCCAGCGCCACCGCGCCGTGGAAGAGCTCGGGGGCAATCCGGCGACCCGGCTCGCGGCGAGCGACAACCTCGCGGACGCCCTGCGGGATTCGTGGCTCGTGGTCGAGTCGGTGCCTGACAAGCTGGGCCTCAAGCAGGCAATCTTCGCGGACCTCGACCAGTTGGCAGCCCCGGACGCAGTACTGGCCAGCAACTCTTCCTCATTCGCTTCCTCCGAATTCATCGGCGGCGTGAACAACCCGGAGCGTGTCCTGAACATGCACTTTTACATGCCGCCGGAAGTGCGTTCGGTGGAGCTGATGTCCAGCGGCCACACCGATCCGCGGATCATCGACCTGCTCGTGGACGAGCTGCCCAAGTACGCCCTGGTCCCGCATCGGGTGCGCAAGCAGAGTGCCGGCTTCATTTTCAACAGGATCTGGGCAGCCATCAAGCGCGAATCGCTGCTGGTCGTGGCCGAGGGCGTGGCGGAGCCGCGGGACGTGGACGCCATGTTCGCCGACCTCTTCAAATCCGAGATCACCCCTTTCCGCTTCATGGACGAGGTGGGCCTGGACGCGGTCCTGGACATCGAGAACCACTACTGCGAGCTGGCCGGGATTGAGAACAAATCGGCCCCCCTGCTGGAGGAATACATCGCGAAGGGCTGGCTGGGGGTCAAGAGCGGCCGCGGCTTCTACAACTACGCCTGAGCCGCCCCAGACCAGCACCCCAAGCAACGCGGGGTCAGATACAGCCCATTACGCCGCCCGGCATCGGCCGTATCTGACCCCGCGTTGCGTTTGAAGGCCGAAGGCCGGGGTCAGATCCCCAGTGAGATTCCGCCGTCCACACGCAGGTTCTGCAGTGTTCGCGGGCCAGTCACGTCTTGCCCGCGTCCCGCCACCCACCCGGGTAGCCGCCCACGCCCCGAATAGTCCACCCGGTCAGGTGGTTGCGGGCCACTCCGGCTGCTGAGCCACACTGAGACCAGTCCTCAATGTGGCCTGGATCACAGTCGCAAGTTGAGGAATACGCCGCTGGTGTCACCGCGCCTCAACATACAAAGGAGTATCAATGGAACGGCTCATTAACATCGACAACGGTGGGACGCTGACCGATATTTGTGTCTGGGACGGTGAGAATTTTTCGTTCACGAAGACCCTCACGACGCCCTTTGACCTCTCCCAGTGTCTCTTCGACGGAATGGCCAAAGCCTCCAAGGAAATCTTCGGCGAAGAGGATCTCCCCGGGCTGTTGCACTCAACCCGTCACATCCGGTACTCCACCACCCAGGGAACTAATGCCCTCGTGGAGCGCAAGGGTCCCCGGATCGGCATCCTCACAGACAGCACCACACTGGCCGGGGAGCTCCGCAACGGCGGGGCGGCAGCTGAGCTCTTCGAAGACCTCGTCGGCACCCGCGTGGCAGTCATCAACGCTGAACAGGACGTGGAGGAGCTTTCCCAGGACATTGTCAAGCATGTCAACCGGCTGACGACAGACGGCGCCGCACGGCTTGTCATCGCCATGGCGGACCGCAACAAGGAGAAAGCCGTCAAGGGCGTTCTGCTCCGGAAGTTCCCCCGCCACCTGCTGGGCTCGGTTCCCATGCTGTTCTCCTGGGAATTCACGCCCGACGCCGTCCAGGCCCGCCGGGTGTGGTCCGGAATCATCAACTCCTTCCTGCATCCCACCATGGAGCGGTTCCTCTACAACACCGAGCACCGGCTGCGGGACCACAAGGTCAAGAACCCGCTCCTCATCTACCGCAACGACGGAGCGTCGTCACGGGTGGCCAAGTCCGTCGCGTTGAAGACTTACTCTTCCGGCCCCCGCGGCGGGCTGGAAGGAACCAAGGCGCTCTCGGAGGCGTATGGACTCGCGCACGTTCTGATGATCGACGTCGGCGGCACCACCACGGACGTCGGCTCGGTAAAGAACTCGACCATCTCGACGGATCGCAGAGGCTCCATTCAGGGAGTTCCGGTGTCATTCGAAATGAGTAACGTCCACTCCAGTGGCGTGGGAGGAAGTTCCGTCATCGCCGTTCGCGACGGCGTCATTACAGTCGGCCCCGAGAGCGTCGGAGCGGCACCAGGTCCTGCTTGTTTTGGTTTTGGGGGCAAGCAGGCCACTATCACGGACGTAAATCTGCTTCTCGGCGTGCTCGATCCGGACACCTACCTCGATGGAGGTTTCAGTCTTGACGCGGAACGCTCCCGCGCAGTGATCACCGAAATGATCGCAGAACCTTTGGGGGTCACCCTGAATGACGCCCTGATCCGGATGGAGGCCGCCTACTTCGAACGCATGTCGCAGTCCTTTGCCGCCGACGTCGAAGCTGCGGACGTCACCACGGTTGCTGCATTCGGAGGTGCCGGACCGATGAGCGCCTGTGGCGCGGCGCGGATCGCAGGTGTTCGCCGTGTCCTGGTGCCCAAGATGGCCGCGGTCTTCTCAGCCTTCGGAATCGGTTTTTCTGACATTGCGCAGACTTACGAGGCGAACGTCGCGGGAATGGACGCGGAAAACTTCGGCGCCACCAAGGCGACGCTGCTGGCCCGGGCAACGCGGGACATGTTCCAGGAGGGCCACGAAATTGACGACTGCCGGCTCGAATGGAACGTGGTGCTGGAAGACGCTGACGGCCAGCTGGTGTCCGAGTTGCCGTACCTGGCTTCGGATCCGCAGCCGGGCAGCAGCGAACACAACACCATGCTGACCCTGACTGCCCGGTACGAACTGCCGCACGCATCGATCCGGCGGGCCGAATCAGTGGCGAAGACGCCCGCCGTCGCCGCCTCCACCCGAAAGGTCCGCTCCGCCGTGGACAAGGTGGACGAGGTTCAGGTTTTCGCACTGGACAGCCAAACGGCCGGGGCATCGGCGTCAGGCCCCGCAATTGTCGAAGGCCCCTACTTCACGGCCCGTGTGCCGCATGGCTGGGTCTTCGATGTAACGGTCTCCGGTGACCTCATGCTCACAGACACCCACCAGCACTGACCCCACACAACCAGCCAGAAAACAGGTGAGACACGCTATGCGAATTCCAATGACGGAATATCTGATCATCGACCTCGACACCGAGCGGTGGAACTGCAAGGTATGCAACCAGGACCTCGGCGAGGCCAGAGGCAACTACAAGGAGGGGACGCTGGTCTACGACCGGGACCCCACAGAAATCCACCAGTCCATCCTGGACCCGGAGAAGTACGAATTCACGTTCGCCCCGGACCCCACCTTCTGCCGGATCCTCGAGTTCTACTGCCCGGGCTGCGGAACACAGCTGGAAACGGAGTACGTCCCGCCGGGACACCCGCCGACGGTGGACATGCTGTGGGACATCGACTCGCTCCGCGAAACATGGATCAAGCGGGGCACCAAGCCTGAGGTCGCCATCAACTACGGACCCGGCGAAGAGGCGGTTGCCGATTTCACCCCGGCCCTCGGCTCCTACAACACCCACAACCATTCCCCCCATTCGTTCAGCTAGTACTTGGAATAAAGGAGACCACTGGTCATGAAACGAATCTCCGTCGACATCGGCGGCACATTTACCGACTGCTTTTTTGCCTGGGAAGACCAGTACGTTGAAGCAAAGGCGCTCACAACGCACCACAACCTGGCCCAAGGCTTCAATGAAGCACTCGACCTCGCCTGCTCACGGGCCGGACTGGACCGGGCCCTCGTCCTGAAGGAAGTCGATTCCGTCCGCTACGCCACCACCCTCGGCACCAACGCCCTGATCGAAGGCAAAGGCCCACGTGTGGGTGCACTGGTCACCCACGGCTTCGAGGACACCATCCCGCTGTCCCGCGGCCGTGGCTACGGCGAAGGTCTGGACCCTTCCAAACAGCAGAACATGCCTGATGCCACCCGACCTGACCCGCTGGTGCCGCGCGCCATGATCCGGTCCGTGAAGGAGCGAATCAACTCGGCCGGCAAAGTGGTCGTGTCGCTGATGGAAGACGATGTCCGCACCCAGGTGCGCGAACTCGTGGACGCCGGGGCGGAAGCGATCGTGGTCTCCCTGGTCAACTCCACCGAAAACCCGGTCCATGAGCAGCAGATCCTGGAGATCATCCTGGACGAGTACCCGGCCCACGAGCTCGGGGCCATCCCCGTCCTGCTGGGAAGCCAGGTGTCGGGCCGCAAGGGCGAGTATGTGCGGGCGACGTCGACGATCGTGGACGCGTTCCTGCACGAGATCATGTTCCACGCGCTGGGGCAGCTGTCCAACAACCTGCGGTCGTCCGGTTACGACAAGCCCATGCTTGTTATCCACAACTCGGGCGGTATGGCGCAGTCGAACTCGACGGATGCCCTGCAGACCATCCATTCCGGACCTATCGCCGGCGTGGGCGCTGCCCAGCACCTGGCGCACAGCACCGGCCTGGGAAACGTGATTTCGACGGATATGGGCGGCACGTCCTTCGACATCGGCCTGGTCCCGGAAGGCGGAGTCAAGCACTACGACTTCCAGCCGACCATCGGCCGCTGGCTGGTATCGGTTCCCATGATCCACCTGTTGACGCTGGGTGCGGGCGGCGGTTCGATCGCCAGTTATGACCGCATCCACCACGCGGTCCAGATCGGGCCTGAATCAGCAGGCTCGGATCCGGGCCCCGCATGCTATGACCGAGGCGGCCTCCGGCCTACCGTCACGGATGCTGACCTGGTCCTGGGGTACCTGGATCCGGACAACTACGCCAATGGCTACATCAAGCTGAACAAGAAGCGTTCCGTCTACGCAATCGACGAGGTCCTCGCTGATGACCTGAACATGAACACCATCCAGGTCGCCAAGATCATCAAGAATGCGGTCGACGAGCAGATGGCGATCGGAATGGCAAAGGAGTTGCGGGTCCGGGGATACCTTCCGGAAGACTTCACCATGCTGGCCTATGGCGGCAACGGCCCCCTGCACGCCTGCGGAATTGCCGATCACGCCGGCATCCGCAGGATCCTCGCACCGCCGTTTTCCTCGGTATTCTCGGCCTGCGGCGCCGGCAACATGAAACCCCTCCACATCCACGAGCGCGGCTCCCATGTGGTGCTGTACAACCCCACGGACCGCAGCCTCTACCGAAGCTACGACGAGCTGAACAGTGTCATCCAGGAGCTGGAAGCCAAGGGCAAGGAGGACCTGATCCGTCAGGGCTACGACGCCGCCGACATCCGCTACAGCCTCGAAATGGACATGCGCTACGGCAATCAGCTGGTGACCACGGCCGTCGTTTTCGACATCAACCGTGTGAACGGCGTCGCCGACGTGCTGCACCTGATCCGGACGTTCTCGGATATCTATGGCAAGCGCTACGGTTCCGGCAGCCAGGCTCCCGAGGCCGGCATCCGGGCCCAGACCGTGAGGGTGTCCTCCTACGTGGACGGGGACGTGGTCAAGTTCGATTCGATCGACTCCGGACATGACAGGACCATGCCCAGCCCGGTCGGGACCCGGCAGGTCCACTTCGTGAAGATCGACGGAGCCGTGGATACCCCGGTATACGACGCCGAGGCCCTCCACCACCAACACGTCATCCACGGCCCGGCCATCGTCACCACGGAAAACACCACGTACCTGGTTGAACCAGGCTGGCGCCTGGAACCGACGTCCCAGGGAGCCGTGTGGTTCCTCAAAGACTGATCCCGTGCCGCACGGATCCCCATCCAGACCTTCCAGCTCATCCCATTGAAGGAGCTCGACAGCAATGACGCTTACAGCAAATGAAAACAGCACGTCCGGCCCAGCCGGAGACTCAGCCGGAGACGCATCCCAGCCGCTGACTGCCCAGGAGCAGCAGTGGGTGGCCCAGTTTATGGACGAAACGACCCTCTTCCTCGGCCCGGACCCGGCCATCATGCGAAGCCACCAGATCACGTCGCGTTCCGCCTACGAGGACGAGTGCATCTCCAAGGGCGTGGACCCCATCAAAGTGGACCGCATCCGCAAACGCCTTGCCGGCGCATTGGATGAGGGCTACGAAATGTGCGAGGCCATGGGTGCCGCTCCCGGCGCCAAATGGGGGGACCTGACGACGGCGATCTACACCGCCGAAGGGGACGTCACCTACCTGTCCTGCCACGGCGTGATCGCGTTCTCGGCGATCCTGCATCACCCGATCCGCTACATCATGAAGTACTGGAAGGACGAGCCGACGGTGGGGATCAACCCCGGCGACGGATTCATCCACAACGATGCCCGGTACGGAAACGTCCACAACACGGACCAGTCCATGATCATGCCGATCTTCCGCGAGGGAAAGATCATTGCCTGGGTGGCCGCGACCATTCACGAGGGCGAGAACGGGGCCTGTGAGCCCGGCGGAATGCCCTCAGGCTCCGAGACCCCGTTCGACGACGGACTCCGGATGTCCCCGTTCAAGATCGTTGAGAAGGGCGATCTGCGCCGGGATCTGCTGACGTTCCTGCAGCACTCGGTTCGCGACCCCAAGCTGCAACTGGCTGACCTCAAGGTCAAGATCGGTGCCGTCCAGAGAATCCAGGAACGCGTCGACAGCATCATCGACGAAGTGGGCGTGGAGACTTTCGTCGCCGCCCTGCGGGTCACCGTTGAAGACGTGGAGCAGGAAGTCAAGCGCCGCATCAGTGAGCTGCCGGACGGGACCGTGTCCTTCAACCAGTTCATGGACTCCACGCTCAAGGAGAACATCCTGATCAAGTTCGCCTGCAAGGTAACGGTCAAGGGTGACAAAATGACGGTGGACCTGAGGGGGACGGGTCCCGAAATCCTCAACCGGGCCATCAACTCCCCGCTGTGTTCGGTCAAGTCGATGATGATGCAGGCGATCCTGGCGTTCTGGTGGCCTGACCTGCCCCGCTGTACTTCGGCGATGTCGCCCATCGACATCATCTCGGATGAACACACCTGGGCCGACGCTGGTTACGATGCGCCGATGGGGCAGTCGCTGCAGGCGTCGTTCCGGGGATTCTCAGCCCTGCAGACAGCCTTTGCCAAGATGCAGTTCTCCAACCCGGAGAAGTTCTCCAATGTCCTGGCTCCGTGGTTCAACCAGATCAACACCTTCCTGTGGGGAGGGCTGACCCAGCACGGCGACCAGGTAGGAAACCTGTGTGCCGACCTCAACGGCATGGGCGGCGGTGCCAAGGCATTCCGCGACGGTGAAGATGCCGTCTCACCGTTGTTCTGTGCCATGGCCGACACTGCTGAACAGGAGGTCATGGAAGAGGAAGTTCCTTTTATGCAGCTGGTCAGCAAGCGGATCGTCCGTGACAACCAGGGCTTCGGCAAGAACAGCGGCGGCATGGGCTACGAGATGATCGTTGCCGCCGAGGGAACGCCGATGTGGGGCTTTATGACCGTTACCTCGGGATCCAAGTTCTCGTCCGTCACCGGAATGTTCGGCGGCTACGGCTGCAGCACGACGCCGCTGGCCATGGTCAAGGGCATCAACATCTACGACGTCATCCGCAAGGATTCCAGCAAGTTCGATTTGTCCATGGAACGGATCATGAACGAGCAGCCCTACGAGGGCGGTAAATACACCACTTCCCATATGGGGCTGCAGTTCGACGTCGCCAAGGACGGCGAGATGTACATGATCGCCCAGGGCTCCGGCGGCGGGTACGGCGACGTTCTGGAACGGGATCCGGAAGCGGTGGCCAAGGACCTGGAGCTCGGCCGCATTTCGCCGAAGGTCGCTACCAGCATCTACGGCGTCGTCTGGGACCCCGAGACGTTCGTGGTGGACCAGGACGCAACCACCCAGTTGCGCCACGACGCACGGCAGGCCCGGATCGCCCGCGGCAAGCCGTACAAGGAGTTCCTTGAGGGCTACGTGAAAACCGAACCCCCGAAGGACCTGCTCTACTACGGGTCATGGGGCGACGACACGGAGGAGCTCACCGCCACCCACTTCACCAACAACGGGCCGGAACGGGTCAAAGCGACCATCGACAAGCTGCCGCTGATCATGCTTCCGGACCGCAGGGAAGTCAAGATCAGCGCGCTGGAGGACCGAATCCGCGAGCTCGAACTCAAGCACGGGGAAGTTGTCCACCGCAAGTCCTAGCCCGCTACGGCTCGTCCCGATCCGGGACGCAGCAAATCAAGACGCCTTCAGCGCCGCATCCTCCCGCTCCCGGACGGTGCGGCGCTGAAGGCCTCTATCAGCCACCGTTTGGAGAAAGACGTCATGACCACTTCCACTGCCACCACCCTCGCCAGCGTTGTTGCCTCCCCTCCGTCGGGGCGGCCGAAAGCCCTGGTACTCGACCACCACGAGTACGCAGCTTCCGTGATCCTTCGGGGCCGGCCCGTCCCCTGGGACAACGCCACCGCCTACGCGGCTTTCTTCGCCCAGGCCCAGGGGCTGCTCCGCCCGGACGTGGCGCTCCTGGACCTGGACCGGCTGTACGGCCATTTGACCGCCGGCAACAGCGGGCTCGAGACCGCCATGGCGGCCAGGGCCCGGACAGGTTTCGCGCTGAAGACTTTGCTGGCTGAGGATGACCTCAACCGGGCGGTGCTGGACTTTGTTACCGTGTTCGCCAAGACAGCCCGCCAGCCTGTGGTGCTGCGCTTTCCGTCGCCGATGGCCTGGCTCACGGGAACGCACCATTTCTCGGGCGCGGACGACGCCAGCGACCTCGACGCCGACAATGCCGAGAATGCCTCCATGTACGTCAGCGACTGGCTGCGGGCGTTCGCCGGGCTGCCGATCGCGGGACTCTTACTGGACAACCGAACGCCGGCCGGCGCCTCCCGCGGCGTGCACGTGCCGCTGGAGGCCTACACCCCGATTGCCAATCTGGCCGGCAACTACCGGTGGACGCTGGGGCAGCTCGACGACGACCAGGCTCGCCTGCAAGGCGACGCCGCGGTGGGCGCCTATATTCCCGCAGGGTTCTGGCTTGAGCCGGACGTGGAACTCCCCGCCGGGGACTTCTACCTGGGCGAGATCCCCAGCGCCGCTTCGCCGGAGGGCGTCCTTGCCCGGCTGGAAACCCTGGGGTAACTGCCCCTGGTCACTTCGACGGCAGGAGGTGCCGGCGTCGTGCCTCTCTCACACAGGCCCTTCGGTCACTGACGCCGAGGGTGTTGAACAGACTCTTGAGGTACCACTTGACTGTGTCGATGCCCAGATGCAGCTCCTGGGCGATCTCGCGGTTGGACCGTTCCTTCTCGACCAGGCGCAGGATCATTTGTTCGCGTTGTGACAAGCCCGGCTCCGGAACGGACAGGGTGCCGGGGCCGGTGGTGGGAGTGACTGCCTCTGCAGACCACCCGGCATCGCGGTTCGTCCTGGCCTGGGAATCCAGGCGGATGAGGACGCTGAGGAAGCGCGGCAACTCGTGACTGGCCCCCTCCGGGGCGGGCTCGCGCCGCAGCCTGGCCGAAATCGCGCGCACCAGCTCGAGGCAGCCCGCGCCGCCATCGAGCACGGGCCGGACCAGGCCCAGCCGGGAACATGTCTCCAGGGCCGGCCACAGCGTCGTTTCGGCTTCCGCGCGGTTCCCCGCCTGTTCAAGCGCGGCTGCCAGCAGGATACGGGCATTAAGTTCCGCCCTCGGCCCCAAATAGGCTGCTGCCCGGGAGAGCAAGCGGCGGGCGCCTTCCACCGTGTCCGGTTTGCTGGGGGAGTCCGTGCCCTCCTGCCCGGCGTCAGCCAGGGCGGACCGCAGCAGCGTGGTCAGCTGGATCTGGTGCTTGGCCTCGGACAGCCCTTCAAGCCGCGGTCCGGTGCTGTCCGCCGCTTCCTTGGCAGCTGCCGCTCCCAGTGCGTCACTGTGGGGTCCGGCGTGGATGGTCCGGGGGCTGATTCCCAACTGCACGCGTTCCAGATTCATGACCAGCTTGAGCCGGTCCAGGCCGAGGCTGTCGGCCACCAGATCGCCTTCGTCGAGGATTTCCCGGGCCCGCGGAGTGTCCCCCCGGAGTGCTTTGATTCTTGCCAGCGTGGCGTACGTGGACAACATGAAGTCCACCACCCCGCCTTCGGAACCCAGCTCGCGGGTTTCTTCCAGTAACTTCTCGGCCTTGTCGAGTTCGCCGCGCTCGTAAAGGAGCTGGCCCATCATCGCTCCGGCCAGCCGCGCCGCATGCGAGTACCGCCCCGCTTTACGCCGGCCGAGTTCCACCGCTGCCGTGAAATGCTGGTCCACGCTGTCCAGATCGAGCATGGCGTAGGCGGCAAGCCCCGCGAAACACTGCCCGTACACGCCACTGAAGGGGCCCGACGTGAGGCCGTGAAACTTCGCGGCCCAGCGCTGTTGTTCCAACGCGAGAGGGTACTCGCCGTCGTGGATCTTCTTGAACGTTGAGACGTTCGCGGCCACTGAGACGATCCAGGGCCGGAGCAGATCCGCCTGGGGGAAGCATTTTTCGTCCAGTTCATCCACGTGGTTCACTCTGTCGCTGTACATGTCGATGCAGCTCTGAACAACCAGCCCTTCGACGCCCAGTTCAAAGCGGTCGTGTTCGGTCAGGGTCGCATCCGCGGGCATCACGGCTTCGGCCCGGTCCAGGGCACTTTGCGCCGCTGAAGATTGGTGCAGCAGTGTATGGGCCCACGCTATCGCCGTCTGGAGCCGGGCCTGCCCGGCCACATGGTCAGCAGGGATCTTGGCGACGAGAGCCAACAGTGTCGACATGCTGGAGTGTTCCACCAGCCACATTGCGCGGAATTCCACGATTTCCACCGCAAGCTCAACGTCCCCGGCGGCGAGGGCATGGTCCACGGCGTCGCTGGGGAATCCGTTTTCCGAATACCAGCGGGCAGCGATCAGGTTCAGTTCTTTGGTCCGGCCCGGGTAATCGCGCTCCAGGCGGCGGCGCAGGTAATCCTCGAACAGGTGGTGATAGCGGTACCAAGTGCCGTCCTCGTCAAGGGGCTGCAGGAAAAGATCCTGCGCCTGGATCTTCTCCAGCATTGCCTGGCCCAGTTCCACGCCCGAGAGGGCGGACGCCAGTCCCGCGCACAGCCGTTCCGGAACCGACGTCATCAGCAGGAAATCCAGCGTGTCGGGGTCGAGGGTGTCGAGGACGTTTTCGGCCAGATATTCCCCAATGGAGGCGTGCCGGCCCGACAGCCGCTCGATCAGTTCTGAGGCCTCCCGGTGGTCCCGGAGGGACAGGGAGACCAGCTGCAGCGCAGCGATCCAGCCCTCGGTGGTCCGGTGGAGGCTGGCCAGGTCTCCCGCGTCCAGATCGAGCCGGTTAATGCCGACCAGGAAGTCCTGGGATTCCGTTTCATCGAACCTCAGCGCGACCGCGTCCACCTCGAGTAGCTGGTCCCGCACCATAAGCCGGCCCAGTGGCAGGCCCGAGCGGTTGCGGCTGGTGATGATGAAGGACAGATGTGAGCCGCCGGCATCCAGCAGCCGTTCGACAACGGCCCTGGTTCTGGGCTCCGTGACCAGGTGCCAGTCATCCAGGGTGATGACGATGTCCTGGCCGCCCTCGTCGATGGCGTTGATCAGGGCAGGGACCACGTATTGTTCGGCGTCGGCGGGCCGCTCCTCCAGCAACTGCTGCAGTTCCTCCTCGAAACCGGGCCTGGCTTTGCGGATTGCCTGGAGCAGGTGGGAAAGGAACCAGATGGTGTTGTTGTCGTCCCGGTCCAGGGACAACCAGACGGTGATGAGGCCCTGGGACGCGAGGCTTTCCATCCATTGGGCGGCAAGGGTCGACTTGCCGAAACCGGCCGGGGCGTGGATCAACGCAAGCCGCCGTTTCCGGTCCGAGTGGAGCATGTCGGTCAGCCGCGTGCGGTGAACCCACTGGCCAACCGGTTCGGGCGCGCGGAACTTGCTTGATGCACTGGGTGGTCCCGTCGGCATCCGCCACCTCCTTGTGGTCCGGCGGTCGCCGGAAAATGCATGTGGCCCGCTGAAATCCTATGGGAATCGCGGCATCAAAGACAGTGGTGACCACTGCCCGTTCCTCTGTGCGGCCACCGGCGGCCGACGGCCCGCACCACAGCCAACGCGGGGTCAGGCACGGTACATCCCCGATGCCTCGATGGACCGCAGCTGACCCCGCATTGGTCCTTCTAGACGGCCTCGAGGACGCTGACGTAGTTGGCGATGCCGACACCGCCCATGTTCTGCACGGCAGCGCGGCGGGCCGTGGGCAGCTGCATGCCGCCGGCGGTGCCGGTGAGCTGCATCGCGGCGATGACGTGCTGCGAGACGCCGGTGGCGCCCACGGGGTGGCCCTTGGCCTTGAGCCCGCCGGAGACGTTGATGGGCAGCTTGCCGTCCTTGAAGACCCAGCCTTCCTCGACAGCACGGGCGCCCTGCCCCGGTTCGGTCAGTCCCATGGCCTCGTACATGAGCAGCTCGGCGATGGTGAAGCAGTCGTGCACCTCGGCGAAGTCGAGGCTCTCGAGCCCGACGCCGGCCATCCCCAGGGCGCGCTGCCAGGAGACCCGTGTGGCGTTGAAGGCGGTGGGGTCGCGGCGTTCGGTGGGGAAGAAATCGTTTGCGTGGCCGAAACCGGCGAGCCGGACCGGGGCAGTGGCCCCGCCGGTGGGGCCGATGCTCAGCACGACGGCGGCGGCGCCGTCGGACACGGGCGAGCAGTCGGTGCGGCGCAGCGGGTCGGCGACCATCGGGTTCTTGTCCGAGACGGTGCGGCAGAACTCCTCGCCGAGGTCCTTGCGGAGCTGGGCGTAGGGGTTGTCGACGCCGTTGCGGTGGTTCTTCGCGGCGATGGTGCCCAGCACGTCCGACACCGGTCCGTAGCGCTTCTCGTAGTGCTTGGCGACCTCGGCAAAGAGCCCGGTGAAGCCGGTGCTGGAGGCCTTGCCGGCCATGTCGTGGTCCGCGCCAAGCAGTGCCGCCCCCACGACGTCGGCCCCGGCGTGCGTCATCTTTTCGGCGCCGATCACCAGGACGGTCTTGGCGGTTCCGGCCAGCAGCGACTTGGTGCCCTGCTGGAACGCGGCCGACCCTGAGGCGCAGGCGTTCTCGACCCGGGTGGAGGGGACGTTGGCCAGCTGCTCCGAGACCTGCAGGGCCAGCGAGGACGGAAAGGCCAGCGGCATCATGCCGGAGTTGAACTGGCCGAGGTAGATTTCGTCGATCTGGCCCGGCTCGATCCCGGCGTTGCCGATCGCCTCCGTGGCGACCTGGACGATCAGGGATTCGAGGGTCTCGTCCGTGAGTTTGCCGAAGCGGCTGTGGCCCCAGCCGGTCAGCAGGACGTCTTTGCCGAACTGTTCGCGCAGGCTCATGCTGTGGCTCCTTCAAGGGTGGGGGTTGCGTCGAGGGATGGGGCGATGTCGAAGTGGGCTTCGGTTTTCCCGCGGAGTTCCTCCACGGTGACGCCCGGGGCGAGGCGGGTCAGCGTGAGCTGCCGGCCGCCGCCTGCTTCTTGTTCATTCTTCACAAGGTCGAACACCGCGAGGTCGCTGATGATGCGGTCCACGCAGCTCAGTCCGGTGAGGGGCAGGGTGCATTCCTTCACGATCTTGGCGGTGCCGTCCTTGGCGTTGTGCTCGGTGAGGACCACGACGCGCGGGGTGCCGGCGACGAGGTCCATGGCGCCGCCCATGCCCTTCACCATCTTGCCGGGGATGGTCCAGTTGGCGAGGTCGCCGTCGCCGGAGACCTGCATGGCGCCGAGGATGGCGACCTTGACGTGCCCGCCGCGGATCATCCCGAAGGAGGCGGCGGAGTCGAAGATGCTGCCGCCGGGCAGGACCGTGACGGTCTGCTTGCCGGCGTTGATGAGGTCCGCGTCCTCCTCGCCCTCGTAGGGGAACGGTCCCATGCCGAGCAGGCCATTCTCGCTCTGCAGCACGACGCGGACGCCCTCGCGCAGGTTGTTGGCGACCAGCGTGGGGATGCCGATGCCGAGGTTGACGTAGTCGCCGTCGTTGAGTTCTTCGGCCGCGATGGCAGCCATTTCATTCCGGGTCCAAGCCATGATGATTGTCCTTCGGGAAGTAGGGGCGGCGCTCAGGCCGGAACGGATGCAGCGTCGGCGGTTTCGGTGGCGGAGGCGGCTTCGGCGCGGGGGCGGACCGTGCGCTGCTCGATGTCCTTGACCCGGTCGCTGGCCTGGACCAGGCGCTGGATGAAAACGCCCGGAGTGATGATGTGGTTGGGGTCCAGCTGGCCGGGCTCCACGATCACCTCGGCCTCCGCGACGGTCACGGCGCCGGCAGCGGCGACGACGGGGTTGAAGTTCTGCGCGGTGTAGCGGTAGATCAGGTTGCCGTCGGTATCGGCGGTGTGGGCGTGCACCAGGGCGACGTCGGCCTTGATGGCGCGTTCCAGGACGAACGTCTCGCCGTCGAACTCCGCGAGCGGTTTGCCTTCAGCGACGAGGGTCCCGACGCCGGTCTTGGTGTAGAAGGCCGGGATGCCGGCGCCGCCGGCGCGGAGGCGCTCGGCCAGGGTGCCCTGCGGGGTGAACTCCACCTCCAGCTTGCCGGCGAGATACTGCTCGGCGAAGAGCTTGTTCTCGCCCACGTAGGAGGCGATGACCTTGCGGACCTGGCCGGCTTCAATCAGCACGCCGAGGCCCTTGCCGTCCACGCCCATGTTGTTGGACACCACGGTGAGGTCTTTGACGCCCGAATCGCGCACCGCCTCGATCAGGTCTGCCGGGATGCCGCTGAGGCCAAAGCCTCCGACGGCGAGCGTCATACCGTCCCGCAGTACGTCCTGCAGCGCGGCGGCCGCTCCGGATTTCAGCTTTGACATCGCATCTCCTCATTGAGCCCTTGACGCAATCCACTTTGTGGACTGTTCCTCTGCTGTTGGAGCCTACGGGGCTGAAAAGGGGGCTGTCAATGGCCCGTTTTGGCTTCAGGGGTGCCGTTTTTACAGTGTGGACGGTAGGCTGGGGACTATCCACAATGTGGATGCTTTGAGTAGATCAAAGTCGAGATTCGAGGAAATATGACGTCACCACCGGTCCAAGGCGCACAGGTTGTCAGCCGTGTCGCGTCGCTGCTGCGCATTGTCGGGCGGAAGCCGGAGGGCTCCCCGCTCGTGGAACTTGTCAGGGAATCCGGGCTCACCCGCCCCACCGTGCACCGGCTGCTCTCCTCGTTGGCCTCCGAGGGCCTGCTGGACCAGGATCCGGTCAGTGGCAACTGGGTGCTGGGTCCGGAGATCCTGCTGATGGGTTCGGTGGCCTCGGCGCGGTTTCCGCTGGAGGACATCGCCCGGCCCAGCCTCCGCCGGCTCGCCGAGGCGACCGGCGAAAGTGCGTTCTTCTCCATCCGGCGCGGCGCCGAAACGGTGTGCCTGCTCCGGGAGGAGGGCAGCTTCCCGGTGCGGTCCTTCGTGCTGCACGAGGGCGTCCGCTTCCCGCTCGGGGTCGCTTCCGCCGGGACCGCCATCATGGCGTTCCTGCCCGAGAACGAGCAGGAGGAACTGCTGGCGGACTGGCCCACGCACGCGGGCAGTTTCGCGGCAGCCCACACCGAGCCGCTGGTCCGTGCCAACCTGGCAGCAACGCGGCAGGCCGGCTACTCGGTGAATCCGGGGCTCGTGCTGGAGGGCAGCTGGGGGATGGGGGCGGCCGTCTTCGATCAGCGCGGGCGCCCGGCCTGGGCGCTGTCGCTGACGGGCATAGAGCCGCGCTTCAAAGGCGAACGGCAAGAGATGCTCGGCCGCCTCCTGATGGATGAGGCCCATCGGATCTCCACGCTGCTGCAGGGCGCCACGTAGGTCCCTGGCGGGTGCCGGGAGGGGGGTGCGGGCTCCCGACGGGCTAAATCCCGGGGCCGGCTACTTCCACCAGGTATCAAAGATGGTGACCGGTACGGTGCGTTTGTGCCGCGTGCGGAGGTATTTCTGTTCGATCAGCTCGGCTGCGGCCACGGGGATGTCGCGGCCCTCGAGGTAGTCATCGATCGTGTCATAGCTGAGGCCCAGTTCGTCCTCGTCGGTGCGGCCGGGCTGGCCGTCGAGAAGGTCGGCCGTGGGGACCTTCTCCCAGATCCGGGCCGGGGCGCCCAGCTCGGCGAGCAGGGCACGGTTCTGGCGCTTGTTCAGTCCGAACAGCGGCAGGATGTCCGCGCCGCCGTCGCCGTACTTGGTGAAGAAGCCGGTGACCGATTCCGCGCCGTGGTCCGTGCCGATGACCAGGTAGTTGTGCTCGCCGGCGAGGGCGTACTGCGCGATCATGCGGGTGCGGGCCTTGGTGTTGCCCTTGTGGAAGTCGGAGATCCCGTTTCCCACGGTCTTCTCGAACTCGTCCTCAAAGCCATCCACGGCCGCCGAGATGTTGAACGTCCACTCGGTCTTGGCCTGGATGAAGTCCAGGGCGGCCTGGGCGTCGTGCTCGTCGTGCTGCACACCATAGGGCAGACGGACGGCAACGAAGTTGGCCTCCACACCTTCGGCCGTCAACTCTTCGACGGCAAGCTGGGCCAGCCGGCCCGCGAGGGAGGAGTCCAGCCCGCCGGAAATGCCGAGGACGAATCCCTTGGTGTGGGTCGCCTTGAGGTAGTCCTTGAGGAACGTGACGCGTTTGCGCACCTCCCCGGCGGGGTCAATCCGGGGCTGCACGCCCATTTCTTCGATGATCGTCGCCTGGAGTTCACGCATGACTCAAAGCCTAGCCAGCAGTGTCAACTGCGCTCAACTAAGTCCCCCGGCCTGGCGCAAACCCCTCCCGCGGCACCCCGGGCAGGCGTAGCGTATGGCCATGGAGAAGACCGGATGTGTGGTGGTCGGCGGCGGGCCGGCGGGGATGATGCTGGGACTGCTGCTGGCGCGGGCCGGGGTGCAGGTCACGGTACTGGAGAAGCACAACGATTTCTTCCGGGACTTCCGCGGCGACACCGTCCATGCGTCCACCATCCGGCTGATCGATGAGCTGGGCCTGGGCGAGGAGTTCCGCCGGCTCCCGCAAAGCCGGCTGAGCAACGTCGCCTTCCCGGTGCCCGGAGGCCCGCCCGTGACCATGGGCAACTTCGATGCGCTGCCGCCGCCTTACAACTACGTGGCCATGATGCCGCAATGGGACTTCCTGAACTTCCTGGCCGACGCCGCCGCCCAGGAACCCTCCTTCAGCCTGCGGATGGGCCACAAGGCCACCTCGCTGGTCCGAAACGGCGGCCGGGTCACGGGCGTCCGCTACCGGACCGCGGACGGGGCCACGGGCGATCTCGGGGCGGACGTGGTGGTGGCGACGGATGGGCGCCATTCCGCGCTGCGAGCCGCGGCAGGGCTGGCCCCGAAGGAGTATCCCGTGCCGTTCGACACCTGGTGGTTCCGTCTGCCGCGGCTCGCCTCCGAGCGCGGAGAGATCGCGGGAATCGTCCCTGCCTTCGGCCGCGGCGAGGCACTGCTGGCGCTCAATCGCACCGACTACTTCCAAATGGGCTACCTCGCGCCGAAGGGCACCGACGCCCGGATCCGCGCCGAGGGCGTTGAGGGCTTCCGACGCCGGATCGCGGGCCTCCGCCCCGATCTCGCCGACCGCACGGACGCGATCGCCTCGCTGGAGGATCTGCACTGGCTGGACGTGCGCCTTGACCGGCTGCGCCACTGGCACATCAACGGGCTGCTCTGCATTGGAGACGCCGCCCATGCGATGTCACCGGCCGGCGGGGTCGGGATCAACCTCGCCATCCAGGACGCTGTGGCCGCCGCGGACTGCCTGGCCCCGGCGCTGCTCCGGGGCCGGGTCTCCCGCGGGGACCTGGCGAAAGTTGAACGGCGGCGGCGGACCCCCACCGTCGTCGTGCAGACGGTGCAGCGGGTGATGCACCGTCTGCTGTTCGAGCCGATCATGACCGGAACGCGGGCAGGGGCGCCGGCCGTCCTGCTGTTCGTGGCCAGGCACCTCCCGGCCGTCGGCAAGGTGGTTCCGCGGTTCGTGGCTTTCGGGCCGCGGCCGGAACACGCCCCCGCGTTCGCCCGGCGCGCCCCGCAGCGCCGGTAGCTGGGAGGAGGAGCCGATCATGGGACAACTGGTTGTCCAGGAATTCGTGACCGCCGACGGGTTCGCGGCCAACACCAATAACGAATTCAACGCCTACGAGATGCTCGAAGGGGGCACCGCAGAGTTCGACCGCAGCCAGCTGGCCTGGCTCGACACCGTGGACGCCATGGTGCTCGGGGCCTCCACCTACCGCATGTTCGTGGAATTCTGGCCTACGCCGGCCTCGGACGGGGAAATCATTGCCCCGGCGCTGAACGGTCTGCGCCGCTTCGTCTTTTCCCGCAACCTCAAGAACGCGCCGTGGGGTGACCTGCCCGCGGCAACCATCGAATCCGGAGACGCGGTCGCGGCGATCCGCCGGATCAAGCGCGAGGTAGAAGGCACCATTGTGCTGTGGGGCAGCCTGACCTTGAGCGAGGCGTTCTTCGCGGCCGGCGAAGTCGACGCCGTGCGGCTCGTCGTGATGCCAATCGCGATCGGTGCAGGCCGTGGCGTGTTCCCGGCCCGCCAGGACCCGACCCTGCTGAGCCTGCGGAGCGCGAAGACCTACGACGCCGGATTGGTCGAGCTCGACTACGCGGTCGGTGCGGGGCGTTCCGGCGGGTAGAACACCGAGCTAGCCGTGGGCCTCGAGGTAGCCGATCAGTCCCTTCACCGTGGCCACCGCCGGGTAGTCCCGCTCCGGGATGTCGACGCCGGTGGCCGTGTCGATCGTTTCGACCAGCCGGAGGAAATCCAGCGAATCGAGTTCGAGGTCCTGCCGGAGCCGCGCGTCCTCGTCCACCTCGGCCAGGTCCACGTCCGGCGCCACCTTGCCGATAGCCGCCCGCACCGCCTCCCGGGCGTCCCGTTCGTTCATGATTCCTCCCGTTTCACAGTTTCTCCGGTGTCTGCAGCAGCTCGTCGATCCGCGCCAGGTAGCGGCCCCCACGCAGCCCGTCGCTGACCCGGTGGTCGGCGGAGAGAGTGGCCATGACAGCCGGCCGGATGCCGAGCATCCCGTTTTGGGCCCACGGTTGTTCCAGAACCCGGCCGAAGCCAACCATCGCGACCTGCGGGGGATAGATAACGCCGAAGACACTCTCCACCCCGAGGTCCCCCAGGTTCGTCACGGTGATGGTGGGGTCCGCCATTTCGGCGCGCTGCAGCCGTCCGGCCCGGGCGCGGCTGACGAGGTCCCTCAACTGCTCCATCAGCACATCGACCGGCAGGGTGTCCGCATCGTGGATGGCCGGGGCCACGAGGCCGCCCTGGCGCAGGGCGACGGCCACACCGAGGTGCACGGACGCGCTGGGCCGGAAACCGCCGTCGTCGTCGTAGAACCCGTTCATCTCCGGGACGTCCTTGGCCGCGAGCGCAGCGGCCTTCAGCAGCAGCGCGGAGGGGACCAGCCGGGACGCGACCGGACGCTGGGCATTGACGGACTGCATCCAGTCGACGGCGGCGCGCAGGTCCAGGGTGGTGCTCAGGTAGTAGTGGGGGATGGTCTTCTTCGAGCGCGCCATCAGGGCCCCGATGGCGCGGCGCAGGCTGGCCACGCGCTCGCGGGCCTCCGCAGATTTCCCGGAAACCGCGGCCCCTGCAGCCGGGGCCCCGGGGGCCCGCTCTTCGGCGGTGTCCCGCGCGGGAGCTTCCGGCGCGGCTTTCGCCGGACCGGCCTCCGGCGCGGACACCGCAGGCGGAGCGGCCGCGGGGTGGCTGGCCGCGGCGTGCTGAACGTCCGCCACTGTCACGGCACCCTCCGGTCCGGTGCCGCTGACGGCGGACAGCTCGACGCCGAGTTCGGCGGCGAGACGCCGGGCCCGCGGCGAGGAACGGACCCGGGCCCCGGACGGCCTGGCCGCCACGGCGTGCTCCACATCGGCCCGGGTGATGGCGCCGCCCTTGCCGGTGCCGTGGATCCTGGCTGTGTCGACGCCCAGCCGGTGGGCTAGATGCCGCACCGGAGGAGCGACCGGAGGCGCGGTCGGGGGCGCGACCGGAGGAGCTTCTTCTGCCGCCGCGGCCGCGCCCCGGACCGGGGGCGCCGGCGCCTCCTGGCGGGGAGCCCCCACCTCGGCCGGGGTCTGCGTGATCCTGGCCAGCGGGGTGCCCACCGGTACGGTTTCGCCGAGGTCCACGAGCAGTTCGGCGACGACCCCCTCCTGGAAGGACTCCACATCCATGACCGTCTTGTCGGTGTCCACCACCGCCACAAGATCCCCGCGGCGCACATAGTCCCCGGGCTTGACCAGCCATTCGACGATCTTGCCGTGCTCCATGTCAGCCCCGAGGGACGGCATCAGGAAGTCACCCACTGGCCGCGACCGCCTCCTTGGCTGCGGCCACAATCCGCTCGACGGACGGCAGGGCGGCCATCTCCAGGTGCTTGGAGTAGGGGATCGGCACTTCGGCGCTGCAGACCCGCCCCACCGGGGCGTCCAGCTCGTAGAACGCGTGCTCGGTGATCCGGGCGCTGATCTCGGCGGAGATGCTTCCGCTGCGCCACCCCTCATCCACCACCACCGCCCGGTGGGTCCTGCGCACCGAGGCGAGGATGGCGGCCTCGTCGAGCGGCCGCAGCGTGCGCAGGTCCAGCACCTCCGCGTCGATGCCCTCGTCCGCGAGCTGTCCGGCGGCGTCGAGCACTGCCGGAAGGGTTCCGCCATAGGTGATCAGCGACAAGTCGTCCCCGGGGCGCCGGACCGCGGCAGTATCGATGTCCACCGGGCCGGCGTCGTCGTCGAGCTCCCCGGTCACGTTGTAGAGCGAGCCGTGCTCGAAAATCAGTACCGGGTCGGGGTCCTCCAGCGCGGTCCACAGCATGCCGCGGGCGTCGGCGAGCGTGGCGGGGGCGAGGATGCGCAGCCCGGGGATGTGCGCGTACCAGCCCTCCAGGCTGTGCGAATGCTGTGCCCCGAGCTGGCGGCCGGCGCCCGTGGTCATCCGGATCACGATCGGGACGTTGAACTGCCCGCCGGACATGTGCAGCAGTGAGGCGGCGTTGTTCACGATCTGGTCCAGCGCGAGCAGGCTGAAATTGACGGTCATGATTTCCACGATCGGGCGCATTCCGCCGAGCGCCGCCCCGATGCCCGCTCCGACAAAGCCGGACTCCGAGAGCGGCGTATCGCGGATCCGCCCGGGCCCGAATTCCTCCAGCAGGCCCAGGCTCACCGCGAAGGATCCGCCGTAGGCCCCGACGTCCTCACCCATCAGGAAAACCCGCTCGTCGCGGAGCATGGCGTCGCGGATGCCGGCCCGGAGTGCCTCGCGGTAGCTGGATTTCATGGTTCAAGCCCTTCGCCGGTTGTTGGTCCGGTGCCACGCTCGCTGTACACGAAGCGGGTGAGGTCCTGCACTGGTTCGGGCGTTCCGGCTTCGGCGAATTCGACGGCGGCGGCGACCTCCGCGTCGGCGTCCGCCTCTAGCTGTTCCCAGTCCTGCGTGGAGAGCTGGCCTGCGGCCTCCATCGTGGCGCGCAGCAGGCTGATGGGGTCACGTTCGAGCCAGCGGGCCACTTCGGCTTTGTCGCGGTACCGTTCCGGGTCGAACATCGAGTGCGCCCGGAAACGGTAGGTGCGTAGCTCCAGGAAGTGCGGTCCGCCGCCGGAACGGACGGCGTCCACCGCGCGCCGGGCCGTTTCCTCGACGGCCAGGACGTCCATGCCGTCCACCGCCCACGCCGCGATCTCGTAGGCGGCAGCCTTGAGCGCGATGTCCGTCTGTGATTCCGAACGGCCCAGCGCAGTGCCCATGGCGTAGAGGTTGTTCTCGCAGCAGAACAGCACGGGCAGCTGCCACAGCGCGGCGAGATTCAGGCTTTCGTGGAATTCCCCTTCCGCGACGGCGCCTTCGCCGAAGAAGCACACGGTCACGCGGGAGCGCCCGGCCATCTTGTCCGCGAGGGCCAGCCCGACGGCGAGCGGCAGGCCCCCGGCGACGATCGCGTTCCCGCCGAAGAAGCGGGTGGCGGCGTCGAACAAGTGCATGGACCCGCCGCGGCCGCGGCAGCAGCCCTCCACGTAGCCGTACATCTCGGCGAGGATCGCCCCGGCGGGGACCCCCCGCAGGAGGGCGTGGCCGTGCTCCCGGTAGGTGGCGACGACGGCGTCCTCCGGGCCCAGGGATTCCAGCACCCCCACCGCGACGGCTTCCTCGCCGATGTAGACGTGCAGGAAGCCGCGGATCTTGGCGGCGCTGTACAGCTCGACGCATTTCTCCTCAAGCCGGCGGACGCGGAGCATCTGCAGCAGCAGGTGCCGCCCGTGCGCGGGGTCCAGGCGGCTGCCGGGCGGGTCAAGCGGCCCGGTCATGGCCGTGGCTCCTGCTGGTGTCCGTCCGGCTGCCCGCCCGGCTGGTGCCCGTCCGGTTCCGGCGCACCGGCCGGGGTCTCGATTGTGGAGGTATCGCCCTCCGGGAGCCCCAGTTCGCGGGCCTTGAGCAGGCGCCGGAGGATCTTGCCGCTGCGGGTCCGGGGCAGGGCCGTGGTGAAGTCCATCAGCCGGGGTGCCACCGCCGGGCCGAGGCGTTTGCGGGCGAAGCCGATGATCTCCAGCTGCAGTTCCTCGGAGGGCTCCCAGCCGGGCCGCAGTTCCACGAACGCCTTGACCACCTCGCCGGCGACCGGGTCGGGAACCCCGATCACCCCGGCTTCGGCCACGGCCTCATGTTCCATCAGCGAGCTCTCCACCTCGAACGGGCCGATCAGGTGCCCGGAGGACTTGATGACGTCGTCGCCGCGTCCGACGAACCAGTAATAGCCGTCGGCGTCGCGCTTGGCGAGGTCGCCGGTGAGGTACCAGCCGCCCACGAAGCAGCGGCGGTAGCGTTCCTCCTCATGCAGGTAGCCGCGGAACATCGACGGCCAGCCCGGCCGCAGTGCCAGTTCCCCGACGGCGTCCGGTGCCGTCACGAGGACCGCCTCGCCGTCGCGGACCACCGGCTTGTCCTGGGCATCCCGGGCCACGATGCCCGCCTCGACGCCGGGCAGCGGCCGGCCCATCGAGCCGGGGCGGATCTCGGTGGCGGCGAAGTTGGAGATCATGATGCCCCCGGTTTCGGTCTGCCACCAGTTGTCATGCACGGGCTGGCCGAAGGCCTCCTGGCCCCAGAGAACGACCTCGGGGTTGAGCGGTTCCCCGACGCTGGCGACGAAGCGCAGCGCGGACAGGTCATGGCCCCGGGCGCGGTCCGCCCCGGCCTTCATCAGCATCCGCAGCGCCGTGGGGGCGGTGTAACAGACGGTGACGTGCTGTTCGGCGAGGATCCGGTACCAGCGGTCCACGTCCATTTCCTCTTCGTCCACGATGGTCGTCACGCCGTGGGTCAACGGCGCGATCACGCCGTACGAGGTTCCGGTGACCCAGCCGGGGTCGGCCGTGCACCAGTACACGTCCTCCGGGTGCAGGTCCAGGGCGGCGGTGCCGGTCGCGTGGTGCGCGGTGACGGCGTCGTGCACGTGGATGGCGCCCTTTGGGGTCCCCGTGGTTCCGGACGTGAAGTGCAGCAGGGCCATGTCCTCTGCCTGCGTCGCGGCGATCCCGCCGTCGGCCGGGGCCGCGCGCATCAGCGCGGCGAGGTCCAGCGTGCCTGGCTCCGGGCGGCCGTCGGCGTCGGTCAGCAGGACGTGCCGGAGTTCCGGGAGCGAGTCGCGGAGGTGGGCGATTTTCTTGCGGTAGAGAGCCCGGGTGGTGACCAGGGCCCGGCCGGATCCGAGCTGCAGCCGCTGGCGGACCGGTTCCGGGCCGAAGGCGGAGAACAGCGGGCAGAAGACGCTGGCATTCTTCAGCGTGCCCAGCACCGCAATGTACAGCGCCGGTCCGCGCCCGGTGAGCGAGAAGACGCGCTCGCCGCGCCCGACGCCCAGGCTGCGCAGCACTCCGGCGAAGCGGCTGGTTTGTTCCGCGAGTTCGGCAAACGTCAGGGAGTGGCTGCTGCCGTCGGCCCGTACGAACCGCAGCGCCTCGTGACCGGCATGCCCCCCGGCGGCGTGCCGGTCCACTGCCTCATAGGCGATATTGACGCCGCGGCCACCGGGCAGCCCGGACAGTTGATGCCGGGCTTCGTCCCAGGAGAAGGCGGCATAGGCTGCGTCATAGTCCACGAGGTTCGGCCGGACCCGGAAGCTGCCGACGTCTTTGGGAATCGCGGGCCAGCGGGTCGAAGGTTCCGTTCCTGCCGTCATGGTTCCATCGCACTCCTGCCCGGCAAGGGTTCCTAGAGGACAAAGACCCGGCGCCGGACCGGGAGCCTTCGGAAGGCTGCCCGACATCAACGGGCCGG
Source organism: Arthrobacter sp. (assembly GCA_034376805.1). Taxonomy (GTDB): domain Bacteria; phylum Actinomycetota; class Actinomycetes; order Actinomycetales; family Micrococcaceae; genus Arthrobacter. The sequence goes on along the minus strand of JAXMJF010000078.1, from coordinate 41,824 downwards.
AGGGGGAACCGGTACCGGCCAGCCACTAAACTGGGTCCCATGACTGCCAACAGTGCCCCTGCAGCTGACACCGCTGCCGCCCGTGCCCGCCTGCTTGAACTGATCAAGGAGCTGGCCGTCGTGCGCGGCAAGGTCATCCTCTCCAGCGGCGCCGAGGCCGACTACTACATCGACCTGCGCCGGATCACGCTGCACCACGAAGCCTCCAAGCTCGTCGGCCAGGTCATGCTCTCACTGCTGGACGACGCCGGCATCGACTTTGAGTGCGCCGGCGGACTCACCATGGGTGCCGACCCGGTGGGCACCGCTGTTATGCACGCCGCCGTCGACGCCGGACGCCCCGTGGACGCGTTCGTGGTCCGCAAGGCGCAGAAGTCTTACGGCATGGGCCGCCAGGTGGAAGGCCCCGCCGTCGAGGGCCGCAAGGTGCTGGTGCTGGAGGACACCTCCACGACCGGAGGCTCCGCGCTGACCGCCGTCGAGGGCGTCCGCAGGGCCGGCGGCAACGTGGTCGCCGTCGCCGTGATCGTGGACCGCGACACCGGTGCCAAGGAAAAGATCGAGGCAGAGGCCGGTGTTCCCTACCTCTTCGCTTTCGGCAAGGACGAACTCGGCCTCAGCTAGGAGTTCCTCCTTCAGCGGACGCGTGTGGACGGTCAATAGACCGTGAATTATCATTTTGGAATACCCACCACACCCCTCCGGAGACCAAGCGCCATGCTCCTGCCCGAAGAAATCCTCGAATCTGAACCCCTCAGCACCGTCGACCAGATCCAGAACCTCATCCTGGACAGCGCCGATTTTGAGGACTTCCTCAACGAACTCGCTCGTTTCTCCGCCCACCAGGTAGCTGGCGCCGGCGACGATGCCCTGTGCGGGATCACCCTGCTGCGCGACCGCAAGGCCGCGACCATCGGCTGGAGCAGCGACTCCGCCCGCGAAGTGGACGAAATCCAGTACCGGCTCGCGCAGGGCCCGTGCCTGACGGCGGCGCAGGAAGAACGCGAAGTCTACGTTCCGGACCTCTTCGATGAGGACCGCTGGGGACCGGACTATGCCAACGCCGTCGCGTCGCACGGCCTTCGCTCGGTGCTTTCCGTGCCGTTCCACCTGCAGGGCGAGGCCCAGGCGGCGTTGAACCTGTATTCGGACGCGCCGCACAAGTTCGACGGCGACGTCGCCGCCCGGGCCCGCGGCTACACCCGCCAGATTTCACAGGCGCTCCGGCTCGCCGTCCGTTTCTCCCTGCACACTGACAGCGCCACCAACCTGCGGGCCACCCTCGAGTCCCGCACCGTGATCGACATGGCAATCGGGATTGTCATGGCGCAGAACCGCTGCAACCAGGAGGCAGCAGTCAGGATCCTCACCGACGCGTCCAGCAACGGGAACGTCAAGCTGCGTGACATCGCCACCTCCCTGGTCCAGTCCGTGGGTGGCACCGCGTCCCGGACCCACTTCGAGGAACCCGGCCAGAGAGAAGCCGGCTAAACAGGCAGCGTCACGTGCGAACCGGTGGGGCCATATGACTTGTGTGCACCCCCTGCGGCCTATACGCTGAACGAGGTTGAGCCGTCGGCCATAGACACCCTTTTTTGGAGTACCTATGGACACCTCGTTGAACGCCCAAGCCAAGCTGGACATCGCCTCTGATGTCCTCCGGATCGATGTCCGGGGGAGCCTCACGCAGCAATCCCGCCCCACTCTGATGCAGCTGATCCAGCGCGCCCGCCGGATGGGCATCACGTCCCACATCCGGGTGAATCTCGGCAATGCCGCCTTCGTGGAATCCTCGGCGCTGGCCGGCCTCCGCAACGACCTCAACGCTATCGACGGCGCCGCAGCGCTCGTCGACACAGCCGGCGCCCTGCCGAGCTCAGCCGGCGTGTCCCTCGAGCTGAACCCGTACCTGGAAACCGCCGTCGCCGCGCTGCCCTCGCTCGATCTCTCGGCGGACTTCACGGCGTCCATTGACACCTCCGGGACCCGCCCGCTGAACGTCTTCTCCGACGCCGAACTGCTCGCCGCGAGCGACTCCGTGTTCGGTCTGCTGGACAACCCGGCGGACATGGCCCGCTCGCAGCTGCTCGCGACCTATAACGAAATCGGCCTCGAAATCAGCCGCCGCGAAGTCGGCCTGGAATCCGTCCGGCGCGACGTCGGCCTGGAAATCAGCCGCCCCGAAGCGGGCCGGGAACCGGAACCGGTCTAGGCGGGGCCACCCGGCCCGGCTGTAACTGAGCTGTTATCCGGCGCCGTTTCTTATCCGTGTTCCTCGATGGCTACGGTAGAGATGTGCCGCGTGAGCCTGAAGTTGAGGATGTGGACGGGGCCGGCCATGCCGACGCCCGTGTGCTTCGGCACGCCGCTGAACTCAAACGGTTCTCCCGGCGGGGTTTTCTGATCGGTACGGGCGCCGCCTCCGTGCTGGCGGCGGACATGCTGTTCACCCGGCGTGTGCAGGCCGAACGCCGCGTGCATAGAGTCCTCACGGTGCCGGACGAGACTGCGGAGAGATACTTTCCCAACGCCAGCTGGTTCCTCTTTCCAGGCTATAAGACCAGCTGGGAGGAAGCCCTGTGGATCCTGAATACGCTCCGCGGTGCGCTGAACAAGCGAGGCCAGCTCGCCGCCGTCGGATATTCCAACGTGGGCATCGACATCGACGAAATCGTGATCGCCGTGGTCGAGCACGCGCGGGCGCATCAGCTGACCACGTTCTACTTCTACGGCCACAGCTTCGGCGGCATGGTGGCCACCCAGGTCGCCGCCCGGCTCCGGGAACTGCACGGGATTGAGGTGGCGTTCATCCTCCTGGACTCCAGCCCGTGCAGCAAGTACGACGTGCTGGACCAAAGCTGGTTTGAGGGGGTCGTGTTCCTCTACGAGAGCGGATTCCGGTTCCCCTCGGTGCTGCGCGGCGGCTACGAACTGGGTGAGCGGATGCTGCACAAGGACGAGCGCAGCTGGGGACAGGTGGTGGACCAGACCCTGGAACAGCTCTCGCCGATTGCGCCCTCCAGCGTGCTGATCCAGTCCGAGTCCGCCTACATTTACCACTTCGACGCCACCCGCTTCGCGGGAAAGCTCGGCGGGACGCGGATGGCCTTTATCGGCAACCCGCGGGACCGGACGGTCGACTATGAGACAGCGCGTGACACGTGGTCGTTGACCTTCAAGGACAACGTGGTTGCCGATTCACTGCGGACCGACGGCGCGCGGCCGGCGCACGCCAGCCCGGGCTGGAATCCGTTCGTTTACCGGCCGCTCATTGAGGAGCTGCAGGACCAGTTCCTCCCGCTGCCCGCCGGCGGAGGCAAGAAAACCGTCATCTAGCCCGGGGACCTAGATCTGGTTCTTCAGGTCGGCCACCGAGTTCAGGATCTGGTTGGGCCGGAAGGGGTAGGCAGCGATGTCATCCTTGTGGGTAATACCGCTGAGCACCAGCACCGTGTGCAGCCCCGCTTCCATCCCCGCGATGATGTCGGTGTCCATCCGGTCACCGATCATGGCCGTGGTTTCTGAATGCGCGTCGATCTGGTTCATGGCTGAGCGGAACATCATCGGGTTCGGCTTGCCCACAATGTAGGGTTCCCGGCCGGTGGCCTTCGTGATGAGCGCCGCGATCGCGCCGGTGGCAGGCATCGGGCCGTCCTTCGAGGGCCCGGTCGCGTCCGGGTTAGTGGCGATGAACCTCGCCCCGCCCAGGATCAGGCGGATGGCCATGGTGATGGCTTCAAAGGAGTAGGTCCGGGTCTCGCCGAGCACCACGAAGTCGGGATCCTGGTCGGTGAGGATAAAGCCGGCCTCGTGCAGCGCCGTCGTCAGGCCCGCTTCGCCGATCGTGTAGGCGCGGTTGCCGGAATCCGAGCCGCGCACCTGGTCCTTGAGGAACTGGGCGGTGGCCAGGGCGGAGGTCCAGATGTTCTCTTCGGGGATTTCCAGGCCCGAGCTCTTCAGCCTGGCGGCGAGGTCCCGGGGCGTGAAGATCGAGTTGTTGGTCAGGACGAGGAAGCGCTTGGACGTGTCCACCCAGCGCTGGATCAGTTCAGCGGCTCCCGGGATGGGCTGGTTTTCGTGCACCAGGACACCGTCCATGTCGGTCAGCCAGCACTCGATCTCCTGGCCGCTGCGGTACACGGATTTCGATGAAAGCACGTGGTCCGAGTCTTCCCTGTGTTCTGCCTGCTGCTCCGCCATGCTGTCCTCCGCCGATAAATGTGCCGATGCCAGTCCCCAGTCTAATGTTGAGTCGTGACTGAACCAGAGATACCCAGCGAAACCCTTTCCGGCAGCTTGACCGCCAGAGAGGGCGGCCCGGAGCCGGAGGCGGAGGCCAAGGCGGAGGTCGGCGTCGGACCCTGGGAAGGGGAACTGCCGGAGGGCGATCACTGGGACCCGGACCTGCTGGCGGACGGGGACCGCCGCAACGTGGTGGACAAGTACCGCTACTGGAAGCACGAGGCGATCGTCGCGGACCTGGACTCCAAGCGGCACAACTTCCATATCGCGATCGAAAACTGGCAGCACGACATGAACATCGGCACGGTCGTGCGCAGCGCCAACGCGTTCCTGGCCAAGGAAGTCCACATCATCGGTCGACGCCGGTGGAACCGCCGCGGGGCCATGGTCACCGACCGGTACCAGCACATCCGCCATCACCCGACCGTCGCGGAGTTCGTGGAGTGGGCGCAGGGGGAGGACCTGGCGATCATCGGCATCGACATCTTCCCGGACTCTGTCCCGCTGGAGACCTACGAGCTGCCCAGGGACTGCGTGCTGGTGTTCGGCCAGGAGGGCCCGGGACTTTCCCCCGAGGTCCACGAAGCGGCCGTGGACACTTTGTCGATTGAGCAGTTCGGTTCCACACGCTCGATCAACGCCGCCTCGGCCGCCGCCATCGCGATGCACGCCTGGATCCGCCGGCACGTGTTCAACCAGCTCCCGGGGTAGGGGACAGGGGCGGCCGCGCGAGCCGTTAACCCGGCGAACGGGCTCGCCCGCGGGCGAGTATTACAGGCGCGAGTGACCGGAGACACTGCCCGGGCGCAGGAATGGCTAGGATGGTTCCTAGCCGACGAGGTTCACTCCAGGGTGAGCCCAGCCCGCAGACGAAATTCACTTTAGGAGTCAGCATGCCCATTGCAACCCCAGAGATCTACTCCGAGATGATCGACCGCGCTAAGACGGGTGGCTTCGCGTTCCCCGCCGTTAACGTCACGTCCTCCCAGACCCTTAACGCGGCCCTCCGCGGCTTCGCCGAGGCCGAGTCCGACGGCATCGTCCAGGTCTCCACCGGCGGCGCCGCCTACTGGTCCGGCGCCTCCACCAAGGACATGGTGGCCGGCTCGCTCGGCTTCGCCGCGTTTGCCCGCGAAGTCGCCAAGAACTACGGCGTCAACATCGCCCTGCACACGGACCACTGCCCCAAGGACAAGCTGGACGGCTTTGTCCTGCCGCTGCTGGCAGCCTCCGAAGCCGAGGTGAAGGCCGGCCGCAACCCGCTCTTCAACTCCCATATGTGGGACGGCTCCGCCGAGACCCTGCAGGAAAACCTGCGCATCGCCCGTGAACTGCTGGAGCGCACCGCTGCCGCCAAGATGATCCTCGAGGTCGAGATCGGCACCGTCGGCGGCGAGGAAGACGGCGTCGAGAACGCCATCAACGACAAGCTGTACACCACGGTCGAGGACGCCCTCGCCACCATCGACGCCCTCGGCTCCGGCGAAAACGGCCGCTACATCACGGCGCTGACCTTCGGCAACGTGCACGGCGTCTACAAGCCCGGCGGCGTCAAGCTCCGCCCGGAGATCCTCAAGGACATCCAGGAGCAGGTAGGCGCCAAGATCGGCAAGGCCAACCCGTTCGACCTGGTGTTCCACGGCGGCTCCGGCTCCTCCGAGAAGGAGATCGCCGACGCCGTCTCCTACGGCGTGATCAAGATGAACATCGACACCGACACCCAGTACGCCTACACGCGCCCCGTGGTGGACCACATGTTCCGCAACTACGACGGCGTGCTGAAGATCGACGGCGAGGTCGGCAACAAGAAGCTGTACGATCCGCGCGTCTGGGGCGCCTCCGCCGAGGCCGGCCTCGCGGCCCGCGTGGTCGAGGCTGCCCAGCAGCTCGGCTCCACCGGCAAGACGTTCTAGGCATGTCGGACGAGTTCCGCAAGAACCTGATGGGTCCCGAGCCCACGCTCCTGCCTGCCGAGACCGACGTCTATGCAGCGCTGGATGCGGGCCAGGAAGCCCTGGACCTGGTGGAAAAGCACCCGACCTCCTCGCTGCTCTGGGCCGTGCTGGCCGAGGAAGCGTGGAAAGAGGGCCGGACCATCGATTCCTACGCCTACTCCCGTGTCGGCTACCACCGCGGCCTGGATTCGCTGCGCCGCAACGGCTGGCGCGGCGTCGGGCCCATCCCGTGGGAACACGAACCGAACCGCGGCTTCCTGCGTGCCCTGTATTCGCTGGGCCGGGCGTCCGCGGCGATCGGCGAGGCAGAGGAACCGGAGCGGATCGAGAAGTTCCTCAAGGACTCGGACCCCTCCGCCAAGGCAGCCATCGACGCCGAAAAGCGCTAACCACAACGCGGGGTCACCTACGGCCCATTCCGAACCCTGGGATGGACCGGAAGTGACCCCGCGTTGTTAGTTAAAGTCCGACGGAAAATTAGCTGGTCTTGGCCAGACCGGTGCGGGCCATGGCGTCCGCGTAGACGGTGCCCATCTCTTCGAGGTACTGCTCCTGGCGGGCCGGGGTGCCGGCGAAGGCGCGGCCGCTGAGCGAGCGGACCTTGTAGGTCTTGAGGCCGCGGCGCCAGATCATGGGCACCTCGGTCTTGAGGAGCAGGTTCGCGAGGCGGTTGGCCTCGGTGCCGTGGGCCACAATCACTGAGGCGCGGGGCACGACGGCGAGGAACTTCAGCAGCGGCTTCAAACCTGCGGAAATCTGGTCCGGCGTGAACTTGCCGTTGGGCTCGCCCGGGACGTACCAGGGGTGGACGTTCCAGGGCATGACGTACTCAGGGCGCAGGCCGAGCTTCCACTGGACGCCGAGCAGGCGGGTGGCCGCCTCCTCGTCCCCGGCGGTGATGAAGCCAGACTCATCCTCGGTTCCGATGTTGGAGAAGAGGCTGATGATGCGGCACTCGTCCACGTCGTGCATCGGGTCCACATAGGGGACATTGGTGCCAGCTTTGGTTGCCTGCAGCGTGTCGCACAGCTCGTTGACAGCCGCGACGCTAGGTTCGTAGCGGCGGCTCAGAAGCTGTTCGCGGGAATTTTCAGTGGCCAAGGCTGTCATATATTGCTGAGTCTCCTGCGGGATTGGTGAAGCTGCCAGACCGTACACGGGCACGCCGAGCACCGGGCACGCCAAGTACGGTGTGGTTTGAAAATTTGGTGTTGACCGATTCCTGGTCGATCTTTATTAGTCTATCAAGCCCTGCGAAATGTCGTTTCTTCCGGACGCCTGCCTACCAGAGCCGGGTGGTGGCGCGGCGGGCGCCTTCCCCCAAGGATTCCAGCTTTGCGAAGGCGATTTGCGGGTGGACGCGGCCGCCAAGACCGCAGTCTGTGGAGGCAATCACATTTTCCCGGCCCACCAATGTGGCGAAGCGTACGATCCGGTCCGCCACCAGATCGGGGTGCTCCACGACGTTGGTGGCATGGGAGACGACGCCGGGGATGATGACTTTTCCGTCGGGGAGCTTGGTGTCCTCCCAGACGCGCCATTCGTGCTCGTGGCGGACGTTGGCGGCCTCGAAGGAGTAGCCGCCCGCATTGATCTGCAGCACGGAGCCGATGATGTCCGCGAAAGGGATATCCGTGGTGTGCGGGCCGTGCCAGGAACCCCAGCAGACGTGCAGCCGGATCTGCTCCTGGGGAAGATCGCGCAGGGCCCAGTTTGTGGCTTCAACCCTGAGCTGGATGAATTTGAGATAGTCCGCCAGGCTCGGTTCCGGGTTGATCTGGTCCCAGCTTTCGGCCAGCGACGGGTCGTCGAGCTGGACCGTGAGTCCGGCGTCGATGATGGCCGTGTACTCCTCCCGCATGGCGTCCGCGCAGGCGTAGAGGAGTTCCTCGTCGGTCTTGTAGTACTCGTTGGCGACGCGGGCGCAGGAGCCGGGGGAGAGGGAGGCGACGAAGCCTTCGGTCAGCCCGGCGGCGGCCAGGCCGGTTTTGAGGTTGGCGATGTCCGAGCCCACGAGGGCCTGCCCGGTGTAGTGCAGCGGTCCGGCAATCTTCGGCTGCGTGACGCTCTTGCGGTGCGCCAGGATTCCGGAGGACGGATCGTTGTAGGCCTCGTTGAACTTCTGCCGGTCGCGCCGGTCCGGGAAGGAGGTCAGCACGATGTTGCCCGGTGTGGAGCGGTGCACCGCGGCGTCAGCCCAGCGGTCCACCTCCGTCGGCTCGAGGCCGCCGAGCCGGCTGAAGGAATAGTTCCACCACGCGCCGTAGTCCACCGAGCTGGACATCGTGTGCCCGTATTCGCCGTCGTTGGGGATATCGATGCCGAGGTCCTTCTGGCGCTGGACGATGTCCACCACGGAGGTTTCCAGCAGATCCAGGAACTCGGGGGTGATGCCGTCCGCTTCCTTGGCCTCGTTCGCGGCGATGAGCTCGGGGGTGCGGGGCAGCGAGCCGGCGTGGGTGGCGCGGATATGGTCGGTGTTCTGGCGCATGGGGCGTTTCCTTTCCATCGGTCCTGGCGGTAGCACCGTTGCCGTCACATTGCTGTGTCCGGGCAGGGTTGCTGCGGCGTTAACGGTCCAGGTCCCTCGGCCGCTCGGGATGGTCAACTCTCACTTAATTCCACCGGGCGGGCTTGCGCAAGTCCCTGCGCTGAAGTCCCGCTGGCTGGACGCCGGGCCGCAGGCCGTGACCGGCGGGAAGTCCATTGGATGGTCAAATGAGCTGCCGCGACCCTGATCGGCTAAACTTGGGTGGTAAGAGCCCCGGACTCTGGCGTTGATGGACAAAGCACAGCGGTAGATTCGGGGCATTCTCATGAACGGCGCTGAGCTCCGGTGACCACCCCGGTGAGTCACACGGACTTTGGCCCGAACGAATGGGGGAGGATCCCATGCCAGCAATCGTGATCGTCGGAGCCCAATGGGGCGACGAAGGCAAAGGTAAGGCCACTGACCTGCTTGGTGGCCGAGTCGACTACGTCGTCAAGCCCAACGGCGGCAACAATGCCGGGCACACCGTCGTCGTAGGCGGTGAGAAGTACGAGCTCAAGCTCCTTCCGGCCGGCATCCTGAGCCCCAACGCGGTTCCGATCATCGGCAACGGCTGCGTGGTGAACCTTGAGGCGCTGTTCCAGGAAATCGACGGCCTCGAAGCCCGCGGCGCCGACACCTCCAAGCTGCGCGTCTCCGCCAACGCCCACCTCGTGGCGCCCTACCACCAGGTCCTGGACAAGGTCACCGAGCGGTTCCTTGGCTCCCGCGCCATCGGCACCACCGGCCGCGGCATCGGCCCGGCCTACATGGACAAGGTGGCCCGCCTCGGCATCCGCGTGCAGGACGTCTTCGACGCCTCGATCCTGCGGCAGAAGGTCGAAGGGTCGCTGCGCCAGAAGAACGAACTCCTGGTCAAGGTCTACAACCGCCGCGACATCGAGGTGGACGAGATCGTGGAGTACTTCCTGTCCTTCGCCGAGCGCCTCCGCCCGCTGGTCATCGACAGCACGTACGTCCTGAACACCGCCCTGGACGAGGGCAAGGTGGTCCTCATGGAGGGCGGCCAGGCCACGTTCCTGGACGTCGACCACGGCACGTACCCCTTCGTGACCTCCTCGAACCCGACGGCCGGCGGCGCGTCCGTGGGCTCGGGCATCGGCCCCACCCGCATCTCGCGCTCCATCGGCATCATCAAGGCGTACACCACACGGGTGGGCGCAGGTCCGTTCCCCACGGAGCTGTTCGACGACATGGGCATGTACCTGCAGAAGACGGGCGGCGAGTTCGGCGTCAACACCGGCCGGCCGCGCCGCTGCGGCTGGTACGACGCCGTGCTGGCGCGCCATGCCTCGCGCGTCAACGGTTTCACGGACTACTTCGTCACCAAGCTGGACGTGCTCACGGGCATCGAGCAGATCCCGGTCTGCGTGGCCTACGACGTCGACGGCGTCCGGCACGATGAAATGCCGATGACGCAGACCGAGTTCCACCACGCCAAGCCGATCTTCGAGTTCTTCGAAGGCTGGACCGAGGACATCACCGGCGCCCGCACCCTGGAGGACCTCCCGGAGAACGCCAAGAACTACGTGCTGGCCCTGGAGAAGCTCTCCGGCACGCGCTTCTCGGCGATCGGCGTCGGTCCGGACCGCGACCAGACCATCGTGATCAACGACCTGATCAACGACTGACGTTCCAGAAGCTGACGCACGACGGCGGCGGGTCACCTGAAAAGGTGGCCCGCCGCCGTCGTTAAGCCCCTGTGGGTCCTCCGCAGTGCCGGTCCGAAAGGAAAAACAGAAACTTCCACCCGGTCCGTAACCTTTTGGGGCATCCCGGCGATTACCCCTTTGTAAGCGCCGCCGGAGCATGGACCCCCCACCTGCACTCCGGGCGGCCTTCCACTGCAAGTGCAGGCCGGCGTCCGCCCCCATCGGGCGCTGGCCGGCCTTCCACTGAAGGCGCGGGCTGTTGACTGCCCCCATCAGGCAGCAGCCGGCCTTCATCCAAAAACAAAGGATGTACGTTTCTTATGAAGAGTGTTAGCAAGACCACCAAGATTGCTGTCGGCGCCGCGATTCTCGCCGTCGGAGGATTCTCCGGCATCGGCCTGGCCAACGCGGCCCAGGTTTCGAGCACCCAGCAGGCTGAAGTGACCCCGGCTACGCCCGCCGTTCCGGCAGTACCCGCGGTTCCGGCGGCTCCTGAACTTCCCGCCGAGCCGGCTGTCCCGGCCGTTCCCGCCGTTCCGGCATCCCCGTCCGTCGAGGGTTCCGCCGAAGCGGACGCCAGCGTTGAGGGCACCGACGGATCCGCCTCAGCCGGCAAGGACGGTGCCACCATCGAGGGTGCCGCCAACGCCAAGGGCGCTGCAGAGGCCAAGGCCCACGCCGATGTGACTGTCGCTGTTCCGGCTGTCCCGGGCTCCAAGGGTGTGCCTGCTGTTCCGGCCACCCCGGCCGTTCCCGCCATTCCGACCCTGCCGTCGGATGAGCTGCCCAAGCTCAACAAGTAAGCATCAAACGCCTCCCTGGAGGCGCCCCGGGGTGCGGCCGCTAGACTTGCCAGCGCCGCACCCCAGCAGTAACCGGAAGGACAACCTCTTGGCAGAGCAGCTAAGCGATGATGAATTGTCAGCAGCCCTGGCTGGCGACCCATCAGGATTTAGCGCGGTCTACACGGTCATTTCCCCCGCGGTGCTCGGCTACTTCCGGGCCCGGGGCGTGAACGACGCGGAGGCGCTCACCCAGGACGTCTTCGTCGATGTCCTGCCGAGACTGGCCACGGTCACCGGCGGCCGCACCGGCCTGCGGACCTTCATTTTCTCCGTCGCCCACGCCCGGCTGGTGGACCACCACCGGCGGGCCGAACGCACCCCGTACCTGGCCGAGTACGACCCCCGGGATGATGTGAGATACGTCCCCTCCGCCGAGGACGAGGTGCTCAGCTCGCTGGGCGGCATTGCAGGCTCGCTGTCCCAGCTCAACGAGGAGCAACGGGAGGTGCTGGTCCTGCGGATCGTCGCGGACCTGTCCATCGAACAAGTTGCCCGCATCATGAACAAGACACCGGGCGCCATCAAACAGCTTCAACGACGCGGGCTCAGCGCCCTGCGCGAACTCGTCACCGAAAAGGACCACGCAGCATCATGACCGGCACACGCGAAGCCCAGCAGGAGGGCCCCATCCAGGCAATGCTCCGTGATGCCGGCCTCGAGTCCTCCACCGAACTCCGCCGCTCGCTGGAACAGCTCGGCGCCCTTGTACCGGACCGCGCCCCGGCACCCCGCGCCGATCTCGCGGCGCTCTTGGCCGCCGGCAGCAAGGACTCCCTTCCCGCAGGCGTCGCGGGCCTGTCCGAGCGCCGCAGCCGGAAGCGCAGGCTCGCAATCGTCGGCGGCGCTGTCGTGGGTGCGATGACTCTTGGTGCCGGCGCCGTGGCCGCCTCCTCCAGCGAGGACTTCCGCGGAAACATCAGCCATACCGTGGGCACCATCTTCCAGCCTTCCGGCCAGACGCCGGATACGGCCCCGAAGCCTGCCGGCCCGTCGCCGGCGGACCTTCCGGCAGCGCCCGTGCCGTCAAACGCAACGGGCGCCACCACTCCACGGCCTGAGGCCCCTGAGGCGCCCGCATCCGCTGCCGCGGTTCCAGCGCAGCCCGGCGCAGCCGCAACTCCGCCTGCTGTAGGTCGTGGCGGAGTTCTTCCGACGCCGCCCCAGCGTCCGGTCACGCCCGGGACCCCACGGCTCCCCAGCCCTGGCGAGAAGCGGAGCCTTCCTGCGGCCGCGCTGCCCACCCCGACGCTGCCCGGCCAGCCCTAGTCTTGTGGCGGCCCGCCGGGGTCGCGGGTAACGTGCGGGCCCGCCGTATCGTTACGGCGAGCCCGCATGTTTGCCCCGAGTTCGGTAGCCGAACGCGCTGGGCCGGTTAGGCCAGGACCTGCCGCTTGGAGGAAATGACCCCGGTATCGAAGCCGGCCAGGTGCAGGCCGCCGTGGAACCGGGCATGCTCAATCTTCACGCAGCGGTCCATCACGACGTCGAGGCCGGCAGCTTCCGCTTCCTTGGCCACGTCCTCATGCCACGAGCCAAGCTGCAGCCAGAGCGTCTTGGCGCCGGCGGCGATGGCCTCGTCCAGGACGCCGGGCAGGTCATCGTGCTTGCGGAACACATCCACAATGTCCGGGCTCTCCGGCAGGTCCGCGAGCGAGGCGTACGTCGGCTCGCCCAGGATCTCCTTGACCACCGGGTTCACGAAGTACACCTTGTAGCGCGTGGAGGACTGCAGGTAGGTCGCCACGAAGTAGCTCGCCCGGGACGGCTTGTCCGAGGCGCCCACAATCGCGATCGATGTGGCCTGCCGCAGCAGGTTCAGCCGCTCCGGCGCGGACGGTCCGGTCCAGGTTCGCGTTTCTTCGCCGCTCATGACAGTGCTCCGATCGTGCAGGTGTCGGCTTCGGACGCATCAGAGGCGGACCCCTCACACGCCAGGTCCAGGGCCTGGTCCAGGTCCCAGAGGATGTCCTCGATGTCTTCCAGCCCGATTGAAATCCGGACCAGATCCTCGGGGATACCGGCGGATTCCAGCTGCTCCGGGCTGAGCTGCTGGTGGGTGGTGGAGCCCGGGTGGATCACGAGGGTCCGTGAGTCGCCGACGTTGGCCAGGTGCGAGGCCAGTTGCAGGGACTCAATGAACTTCTGGCCGGCGGTCCGGCCGCCCTTCACACCGAAGGAGAACACCGAGCCCGGTCCCAGCGGCAGGTACTTTTTGGCCCGCTCGAAGTGCGGGTGCGAGGGCAGGCCGGAGAAGTTCACGTAGGCCACACGCTCGTCCGCTTCGAGCCATTCCGCCACGGCCTGGGCGTTCTTGAGGTGTTCGTCCAGGCGCTGCGGGAGGGTCTCCACGCCCTGCAGGAGCTGGAACGCAGACATCGGCGACAGTGCGGGTCCGATGTCGCGCAGCTGCTCGCAGCGGAGCTTGGTCAGGAAGCCGTACTCGCCGAAGTTCCCCCACCAGGAGACGTTGCCGTAGGAAGCCACCGGCTCGGTCATGGTCGGGAACTTCCCGTTGCCCCAGTTGAAGCGGCCGCTCTCGACAATCACACCGCCAAGGGTGGTGCCGTGCCCGCCCAGGAACTTGGTGGCGGAATGGATCACGATGTCCGCCCCGTGTTCGATCGGCCGCACGAGGTACGGCGTGCTCAAGGTGGCGTCGACGACGAGCGGGATGCCGGCGTCGCGCGCGACCTTGGCCAGCCCCTCAAGGTCCTGGACTTCCGACGACGGGTTGGCCACCACCTCGACGAAAATCGCCTTGGTGTTCTCGCGGACCGCGGCGGCGTAGTCCGCCGGGTCCGTTCCGGGGACGAACGTGGTGTCCACCCCGAAGCGGCGCAGCGTGACGTCCAGCTGGGTCACGGTGCCGCCGTAGAGCTGGGAAGCGGCGACAATATGGTCGCCGGACTGGGTGAGTGCGGCGAAGGTGATGAACTCCGCGGCCATGCCCGAGGATGTGGCCACCGCGCCGATGCCGCCCTCCAGGGACGCGATGCGCTCCTCGAACGCGGCGACCGTGGGGTTGCCGATCCGGGAGTAGATGTTGCCGTACTTCTGCAGCGCGAAAAGATTGGCGGCGTCCTGGGTGTCCTTGAACACGAAGGACGTGGTCTGGTAGATCGGCACGGCCCGGGCGCCGTGCTCGGCGTCGGGCGTTCCTCCGGCGTGCAGGGCACGGGTGCGGAAACCGAACTTGCGGTCGGCCATTACGCGCTCACCAGCTCGCTGGTCGTGCCGGCCGGAGCAGCCGGGGTGGCGGACAGGTCCAGTTCCGTTCCGTGCTTCCGGGCGAGGTCGGCCTCGAGTTCGCGGACGATCGGCAGGATGTCCTGGCCGAAGGCCGCGACCTCCTCCTGGAAGTGCAGGTAGCCGGTGAGGAACAGGTTCACGCCGATCTTCTTGTACTCCACGATCCGCTCGGCGATCTGCTCCGGGGTACCGATTAGCTGGGTCTTGAAGCCGTCGTTGTACTGGACCAGGTCCTCGAAGCTCGAGTCGGCCCACATGCCCTTGCCGTCCTGCGTGGACGCCCCGGCTTCCTGGACCGCGGCGCGGAAACCCTCGACGGCGGGCTTGTGCGCCTTCGCGACGATCTCGCGGAGGGTGTCGCGGGCTTCCTTCTCGGAATCGCGGGAGATCACGAAGCCGTTCAGGCCAAACTTCGGGGCGGCGAGGGCTCCCTCGGTGCCGCGCCCGCTTTCCCCTGCGGAAGCGACAACGCCGGCGATGTTCTCCTTGAAGCCTTCCAGGTCCTTGCCGTTGGAAAAGTACCAGTCCGCCACCCGGCCCGCGGTGGCCTGCGCGGCGGTGGAGTTGCCGCCGAAGAAGATCTCCGGGTGCGCCCGGCCCGGCACGTCCACCGGTGCCGGCTGGAGGGTGAAGTCGGTGATGTTGTAGTACTTGCCGGACTGGCTGTAGTCCTGCTCGGTCCACAGCCCGCGGAGGATCTGGATGAATTCCTCGGTGCGGACGTAGCGTTCGTCATGCTCGAGCCATTCGAGGCCGAAGTTCTCGAACTCCGCCTTAAGCCAGCCCGAGACGACGTTGACAGCGGCGCGGCCGTTGGAGATGTGGTCCGCGGTGATGATGAACTTCGCCAGCACACCGGGGTGCCACATGCCCGGATGGACGGCCGAGATCACCTTGAGCCGCTCGGTGGCGGCCAGCAGCGCGAGGCTGAACGAGGTGGCCTCGTGCTGCTTGTCCGCGCCGTACGAGGCGGCGTAGCGGGTCTGGGTCAGGGCGTACTCGAAGCCGGAGTTCTCCGCGATCCGGGCCAGCTTCTTGTTGTAGTCGAAGTCCCAGCCGGTGCGCTGTTCGATGGTGGAAACCACGAGGCCGCCGGAGACATTCGGAACCCAGTAGGCGAACTTGAGCGGATCGGAAAGACGGGCGACGTTGCTGATGTCAGTCATGGGAGTTCCTTACTTCTGGGGTATTTCGGGTGTGTCATTGCGTTCACGCAGAACGGTCTGGATGCCGGCGATCGACGGTTCGTTCTGCAGCGAGGTCGTGTCGCCCAGCGTGGTTCCTTCGAACAGCTGGGTCAGCAGCCGGCGCATGATCTTGCCGCTGCGGGTCTTTGGGACATCGAGAACGACGACGACGTCGCGCGGCTTGGCGATCGGCCCGATCTCCTTGGCGACGTGGGCCTTCAGCTCGGACGCGATGTTCTCCGTAGCCGCCGAAGCCTTCAGCACCACGAACGCGACGATGGCGTGGCCGGTCTTTGGGTCCGCGACCGGACAGACGCCGGCCTCCACGACGTCCGGGTGCGAGACGAGGGCCGATTCGATCTCGATCGTGGAGAGCAGGTGTCCGGAGACGTTGAGGGTGTCATCCACCCGCCCGAGGATCCAGATGTCGCCGTCGTCGTCGTACTTGGCGCCGTCACCGGCGAGAAACCAGCCCTGCTCGGCATACTGGCGCCAGTACGAGTCGAAGTAGCGCTGCGGGTTGCCCCACACGGTCCGGGCGATGGCGGGGCCGGGGGCGTCCACCACGATGAAGCCCTGGACGCCCGGTGGGACGGTGTTGCCGGCGTCGTCCACGATCCGGGTGCTGACGCCGGGCAGGGGCCGGGCGGCGCAGCCGGGCTTGAACGCGGTGTCGGTCGGGGCGGGGGAGAGGATGGTGGCGCCCGTTTCGGACTGCCACCAGGTGTCCACCACGGGGGCTGTGCCGGACCCGACGTTCTCCCGGAACCAGCGCCACGCCTCGGGGTTGACGGCTTCGCCGACCGTGCCGAGCAGCCGGATGGAGGAGAGGTCGTAGCTGGCTGGAACGCCGTCCGGGAACCAGCCCATCAGCGAGCGGACCAGAGTGGGCGCGGTGTAGTACTGCGTGACGCCGTAGCGTTCGATGATTTCGAAGTGCCGGCCCGGGTGCGGGGTGTTGGGGGTGCCCTCGAAGATCACCTGCGTGGCGCCGTTGGAGAGCGGGCCGTACAGCTCGTAGGTGTGGGCCGTGACCCAGGCGAGGTCGGCCGTGCACCAGTGGACATCGCCGTCGCGGAGGGCCGGATCCGGGTTGCTGAAGAGGTGCTCGAAGCTCCAGGACGCCTGTGTGAGGTAGCCGCCGGAGGTGTGGACCAGGCCTTTGGGCTTTCCGGTGGTGCCGGAGGTGTACATGATGAACAGCGGCGTTTCGGCGTCGAACGCTTCCGGCGTGTGGTCCGCGGAGGCCTGCCCGACGGCGTCATGCCACCACACGTCGCGGCCTCCGGTCATCGGAACGGTGTCCAGGAGGTCCGGTGCGGTGGTGCGGTTGACCACCAAGACGTGCTCTATGGCGTTGTCCCCGGCGACGGCCGCGTCCGCGTTTTCCTTGACCGGCACGGCGACGCCGCGGCGGAATTGTCCGTCGGTGGTGACGAGCAGCTTGGCGCCCGTGTCCTCCACCCGGAACTTGAGCGCCTCCGCGGAGAAACCGCCGAATACGAGCGAGTGGATGGCGCCGATGCGGGCCACGGCCAGGGTGATGATCACGGTTTCCGGGATGACCGGGAGGTAGATGACCACCCGGTCGCCCTTGCTGATGCCGAGGTCCAGCAGGGCGTTGGCGGCCCGGGAAACCTCGTGTTGCAGCTCGGCGTAGGTGATGGTGCGGCGGTCGCCGGGCTCGCCCTCGAAGTGCAAGGCCACCTTGTCCCCGCGTCCCGCCGCTACATGGCGGTCGACGCAGTTGTAGGCGACGTTGAGCCTGCCGCCTTCGAACCAGGTGATATCCGGCCCGGTGCCGGCGCCGACGTCGGCCGGGACCCGGCGGTGGGTGGTGTGCCACGGCTTGTCCTGCCCGGGCACGTCCTCCCAGTCGAGCCGGAGGGCCGCTTCCTCCCAGAAGGAGAGGCGCTCTTCCTCGGTCACAGGGTGACTGGCCGGGGCTGTTTGCGTGCTTACGCCCATCGTTTTACCGCCCATTTCTCTGCAAGGCCCAGCAGGGCGTCGGTGATTTTTCCGATGACGGCGAGCAGCACGATGGCCAGCAGCAGCCGGTCCGTGCGGCCGTTGTTCTGCGAATCCGTGAGCAGGAAGCCGAGGCCCATCGAGGAGGCGATCAGTTCGGCGGCGACGAGGAACAGCCAGGCCTGGGCCAGGGCCAGCCGGAGGCCGGAGAACACCGCCGGAACCACGGCCGGAAGCTGCACCGTGGTCAGCAGCTTCACACCCTTGAGTCCAAAGGCGCGCGCCGCTTCCACCAGGTTCCGGTCCACGTGGCGCAGCGCCAGGGAAACGGTGGTGAAGACGGGGAAAAAGGCCCCGATCAGGATCAGGGTGATCTTGGAGTCCTCGCCGATCCTCATCCACAAAATCAGCAGCGGCACCCACGCCAGCGACGGGACGGCGCGGAGCGCGCCGATGGTCGGTGCGAGCAGGGCGTCCGCGAACTTGGACAGGCCCACCAGGGATCCGAACACGAGCCCCAGGGCTGCGCCGGCGGCGAAGCCAATCAGCACACGCTGGGTGGAGATCGCGATGTGCTGGCCGAGCTGCCCGCGCTGCAGGAGGTCGAGTCCGGCCTCCAGCACCATGGCCGGCGGCGGGAGCTGGACCACGCTGAACACCCCGGCAGCAGTGGACAGCTGCCAGGCGGCCAGCACCGCGGCGGGAATGACCAATCCAAGGAGCAGACGCGCCCAGCCGTTGGCCAGGATCCCGGCGGGGGACCATCCGTTCGCCGGGGAGCCGCCCGCACCTGTGAGGGCCGGGCCCGGCTGGGCGGCGTCTGCTGGAGTTGCGGGGACGGCTGCAGCGCGCCCGTCCGCAACATTGGTGCCGGTGACGGCCGGATTACTGAGCTGCGTCATCAGGAATCCTTGATGGCGGACGCGTCCGCCTTCTTCACCAGCGAGTCATCAAGAAGGGAGGCGACGGCGTCGTCGATCTGCTGCTGGCTGGCGACGTCGCCGGTCTCCACGAACGTGGGGCCGATCTTCGCCAGGACAGCGCGCTGGGCCTCGCCCGGTGCCGGGTCCACGTCCAGGTTGCTGCGCTCCAGCACCACGGTCTTCGCGACGGCGAGGTCCAGGCCGGCGACCTCGGCGAGGATCCGGGCCGTCTCATCCGGGTTGGCGGCGGCCCAGGCGCGTGCCTTCTCGTAGGCGTTGACGACGGCCTGCGCCTGCTGCGGCTTGGCCTTCAGGAAGGATTCCGTGGCATTCAGGAAGCCGTAGGTGTTGAACGAGAGGTTCCGGTAGAAGAGCTTGGCGCCCTTCTGCTCCGCGCCGGCCATGATCGGGTCCAGCCCGGACCAGGCATCCACCGAGCCGTTTTCCAGCGCGGCGCGGCCGTCCGCGTGCTGCAGGTTCTGCACCGTGACGTCCTTGGCGGAGATCCCGGCTTCGGAGAGTGACTGCAGCAGGAAGAAGTACGGGTCCGTGCCCTTGGTCGCGGCCACGGACTTGCCCTTGAGGTCAGCCACGGTGGTGATGCCCGAGGACTCCTTAGCCACCAGGGCCGCCCATTCCGGCTGGGAGTAGATGTCGATCGTCTTGATCGGGGAACCGTTGGCGCGGGCCAGCAGCGCGGCGGATCCGGCGGTGGATCCGACGTCGATCGCGCCGGAGCGCAGCGCCTCGTTGGCCTTGTTGGACCCGGCGGACTGGACCCAGTTGACGGTGACGCCCTGGTCCTTGAGGGAGGCCTCAAGCCAGCCCTTCTCCTTGATGACCAGGCTCAGCGGGTTGTAGGTGGCGAAGTCGATGTTGAGCGTGCCGCCCTCGACGGCGGCGTTCGCCGCCGGGGCCCCGCCGGAACCTTCTCCTGCGACGCAGCCCGTGAGGACGAGGGCGGCGGAGACGGCGGCGGCACCGATGACGGACCGGCGGGTGGCTTTGCGGGCGAATGACATGGGGCTCCTCTGAGGGATGAAGGGAACTGAAGCGAAAGGCGAATAGGCGTGACGGGGGTGGTGCAGGCGGGCGCTCGCGGCGGCGGCTGCGGCGTTCCCGGCGGGGGAAATTCGAGGGTGACGCGGGCGGCGCAGCGGCTAGTGGCCGTCGACGCCGAGCGTCTCCAGGAGCGAGGCCCGCAGCCGTGCGAGTTCCACGGAACCGCGGTCCCGGGGGCGCTCTCCAGGGACAGCCACGGTGCGGACGATCGTCGCGCCGGGCGCCGCGGGGGTTTCAGCGGCGGTGGTTTCCTTGCCCAGCACGATGATGCGGTCGGCAAGCTGGAGGGCTTCGTCGACGTCGTGGGTCACCAGCAGCACCGTGGTGGGCTCGGCACGGTGGAGGTCCAGCAGCAGGTCCTGCATCTTGATCCGGGTGAGCGCGTCGAGCGCGCCGAACGGTTCATCGAGGAGCAGGACGCCGGGGTTGCGGGCGAGGGCCCTGGCCAGCGAAGCGCGCTGGGCCATGCCGCCGGAAACCTCCCGGGGGCGGTGCTTCGCGAAGTCCGTGAGACCCACGAGTTCGAGCAGCCGTGCCACCTTCGCCTTGCCGTCCCGGGCGCTGATGCCGGTGGGCAGACCGATCGCGATATTGGCCTGCAGGGTGTGCCACGGCAGAAGGCGCGGTTCCTGGAAGGCAAAGGCGCAGCGGGAGTCGATGCCCTGGACGGGGGTGCCGTCGATATCGACGCTGCCGGCGGTGGGGGAGTCGAGTCCGGCGGCTGCCCGGAGCAGCGTGGACTTGCCGCAGCCGGAGGTGCCGAGGATGGCCAGGACCTCCCCGGCGCGGATCTCGAAATCAACGTCGCGCAGGACGGTGTGGGCCTCATGGCCGGTTCCGAAGGTCCGCCGCAGCGAACGGAAGGCAACCGGCAGGGCCGGGGTGCGGGTGGCGGCTCCGGCGGGGGCGTCCAGGGACGTCTCAAGCGCGGAGGAGGACAGGACAGCAGTCATAGGGATACTCCATCGGTCCTGGCAGTAGCACCCTACGGAATGAGCCTTCGTACCGGGTGGTCAGTCCGGTGGTTCCCTCGGCTCCATACCTTGCTATCGCCGGCATCCAGGGACGGATAACGGCGACCAGGGTTGCTGCGGCTTCATCGATCCAGGTCTCTCGGCCGCTCGGGATGGTCGTTTCCAACTAAAACGGAATCGGCGCTTTTTCCCAAATGGGGCTGGTTTTCCTGCGTAATATTCGGCGGTGCCGCACCCGGCACCGGTGCGCCAGTCGATTGTTCGCAGCGGGCAACAGCAGGCCCGTGCCTTGTGCGATCCGGCGGTTGCCTGCCGGGACGTGTGGGGTCCTTGCCGCCCCGCCGGCACCGTGGCGGTTAGGCTGTGCTCATGGCCCACGTCAACGATCCGGCAGTCCTCGAAAAGCTCATGCGCACCAAGGGGCGGTGGGCCATTGTCGGGCTGTCCACGAATCAGTGGCGTGCCGCCTATGACACGTCCCTGTTCATCCGGGACCGGCTCGGGATGGAGATCATCCCGGTGAACCTGCCCGCCGATCCCGTGCACGGGGAAACCGGCTACGCCGCCCTCGCCGACATCCCCGCCGAGAAGCAGCCGATCGACGTCGTCGACTGCTTTGTGAATTCCCACAAGGTGGGGGCCGTGGTGGACCAGGCGATCGCCGTCGGCGCCAGGGCCGTCTGGATGCAGCTGGGTGTCATCGACGAAGCAGCCGCGGCGCGGGCGAAAGCCGCCGGGCTCGACGTCATCATGAACGCCTGCCCGGCGCAGGACGCCAGGCGCTTCGGCCTCTGACCGGTCGCCTGCCGGAGCTGGAGGGTCCCTGCACAATGTCCGGGCCGGCCAGTAGGCTCAGGGCATGGATGCAGCTGCACTCCAGGGAATCTGCCTGGGCTTTCCCGGCGCCTTCGAGGACTTCCCGTTTGGCCCGGAGACGTCGGTCTTCAAGGTCCGGGCCGCGGTGTCAGGCGGTGCCCGCGACGGCGCCAAGATGTTCGCCCTCTCCGCCCTGGCGGCCGCCGACTTCTCCGTCAGCCTGAAGTGCGAGCCCGCCCTGGCCGAACAGCTGCGCGCCGCGCACCCGGAGATCACCGGAGCGTGGCACATGAACAAGAAGCACTGGAACGGTGTGCGCCTGGACGGGGCCCTGCCCGATGCGATGGTGCGGGACATGGTGGAGGATTCCTACGACCTCGTGGTGGCCTCACTGAGCCGCCGCCAGCAGGAGCAGCTGGGCTGGGCGCGGCTGGCCGACGGCGGCCGGGCATGAATGCGCGGATCGCGCGGGGCGAACTGAACTATCCCGGCGTCGGCTTCACCAGCGAAGGCCGTGTGCCGGAGGGCTTCGAGAGCTCCCAGACCCGCGTCCACCTGGGCGAGGGATACGACACCTACCGCCGTGTTGCCGACGGGATTCTCGGCTGGCAGATCCAGCGCCGGTCCGGGCTGCGGGTCCGGACCGAAACCGAGTCGGTGGAGTCCGGCTCCCGGATTGTCAGCGGATTCGGCATCGGACCCTTCAGGATCAAGGCGCCGTGCGAGGTCGTGTGGGTCCGCCGCCCGGCCCCCGGAAACACGGCACAGTCGGCAGGGTTCGGCTACGGCACACTCCCTGGTCATCCGGAACGCGGCGAGGAGGCGTTTGAAGTCTCCATCGACGCCGCCGGCGCCGTGACCTTCACCATCACCGCCTTCAGCAGGCACTCCAACTGGTTCTACGCCGCCGGCGGGTTCGCGGCCAGGGCCGCCCAAAGACTCATCACTTCCCGATACATTGACAGTGCACGTCAACTGGCCGCAGGTGAGAGCTGATCAGGAGCACGCAATGCTGAACCAAACCACCCTTGATGAATTATGGAATTTTGAGGATCCCCAGGCCTCCGAAGCCCGCTTCCGGGTAGCAGCGGCCGACCCGTCCTTCGACGCCGACGAGCGCGCGGAGCTGACCACCCAGCTGGGCCGCGCCATCGGCCTGCAGGGCCGGTTCGAGGAAGCCGACGCGCTGCTGGACGCGGTCGACGGCGATGAGCCCACCGTGGCCGTCCGGGTGCTGCTGGAACGCGGCCGGGTGCTGGCCTCCGGCGGCCACGCGGAGATGGCCGTGCCGCTCTTGGAACAGGCCGCGGAACTAGCGGACCATCTGGGCGAGGAATTCCTGGCTGTGGACGCGCTGCACATGCTCGCCATCGCGGATTCGGCCCACGCCGAGACCTGGACCCGCAGCGCCCTGGAATACGCGTCCACCGTGCACGACCAGCGGACCAAACAGTGGCTCGTGACCCTGCACAACAACCTGGGCTGGACGCTGCACGACGCCGGGCGCTGCACCGAGGCGATGGTGGAGTTCCAGCTCGCCGGGCAGTGGGCGGAACGCGTCGGCACCCCGCGGCAGCAGGAACTGGCCCGCGAGGCGATCCAGGCCTGCTGACACCCGTCCCCCCAACTGCAACGCGGGGTGGCCTACGGCCCGTTATTGCCCCCGCAACCGGCCGGATGTGACCCCGCGATGTCCCTGTTGCAACAATGGAACACCGTCCCGCCCCACCGAAAGGAAGTTCCCGTGATCTTCATTGTCGTTAAATTCAAGGTCAAGCCTGACTGGTCCGACCGCTGGCTCGGCCTCGTCGAGGACTTCACCCAG
This sequence comes from Arthrobacter sp., assembly GCA_034376805.1. Taxonomy (GTDB): domain Bacteria; phylum Actinomycetota; class Actinomycetes; order Actinomycetales; family Micrococcaceae; genus Arthrobacter. Next base: position 18,575 of record JAXMJF010000078.1, on the reverse strand, counting down.
GCCACCCGCCGGGAACCGGGCAATCTCTGGTTCGACTGGTCCCGCAGCGTGGAGGACCCCAACGAGTTCGTCCTGGTCGAGGCCTTCAAGGACGACGCCGCCGGAGACCACGTCAACAGCGCACACTTCAAGCAGGCCATGGCGGACATGCCCCAGGCCCTGCGGGAAACGCCGCAGATCATCAGCCGCCAGTTCGACGGCGAGGGCTGGGACCGGATGGGCGAACTCACCATCTAACCCGCGTCGATTGCTCCGTAACCGCCCTTTTGACGCCCCAAAACGGCAGTTACGGAGCACTCGCTACGATTGATGCATGTGGATTGGCTGGATTGAATTCGACGTCCTCCTCGGCGACGTCCACAGCCTGAAGGAGAAGCGCTCCGTCGTGCGCCCGGTGCTCGCCGAGCTCAAGCGCCGCTTCGACGTCTCCGTGACCGAAGCCGGACTGCACGAGCAGTACCGCCGCACCGTGATCGGCGTCGGGCTGGTCGCGGCGGACCGGGCGCACCTCGTCGAGGTGCTTGCCGCCGTCGAACGCTTTGTCGCGGCCCGCCCGGAACTGGAACTGCTCAGCGCCCGCCAGCGAGAACTCCGCAGCGACGACTGACCCGCAGCGACCCACCCGGCGCCTCCGGAATCCACCGATTGCTCCGTAGACGCCCTTATGAGGCTCTATAACGGCACTTACGGAGCAGCGGATTGGGTGGTGTGGATAACTTCTGCGGCGTCCCCGCGGTTCTGGTCTCATGAAGCCATGAAAACCGCACGCCCGCTGCCGGACGATTTCCATGGGCGCCCCTTCACCGTTGTGGAAGCCGCTGAGGCCGGAGTGTCGCGCAAGCGGCTCCGTCACCGCTCCCTTGCAGCGCTGGGGAGGGGGATTCGTTCCCAGAACCCGACGCCGGGGCTTCCGTTGAGCGTGCGAGTGCGGCCTTTCATTGAGGTAAATGAGCGATGCGCCGCGTCGCACCTCACCGCGGCGGAGCTTGGTTCGCTTCCGGCGCGGCGTCAAAAGGAGGGACCGCCCATGTACCACGTGATCAGGCCCGGGGGTGCTGCCCATCTCAACCGGCCGCATGTCATTGTTCACCGGATGAAGCTCTACGACGACGAGATCATGCTGCTGGACGGGATTCCCCTCACCACACCGGAACGAACCTGGCTGGATCTCGCCGAAATGCTGACCTTGGAGGAACTTGTGGTGGCCGGAGACAGCTGCGTCCGCGTCCCCCGGCTTGAGTTCGAGGGCCGGGACATGCCGCTATGCAGCATCGGAGATCTGCAGCGGATGATCGACCGCCACAAAGGAAAGCGTGGAATTCGCAAGGCACGGGAGGCCATCAAACTTATACGAGTGGGCTCGGATTCGCCGCAGGAGTCCCTGCTGAGGCTTGCCATTGTCCGTGACGGTCTTCCGGAACCTGAAGTGAACGTCCCGATCATCGACGAGGGAGGAGTGCGGCACCACGAACCCGATTTGTCCTATCGGAAATACAGGATCGGCATCGAGTACGAGGGCGAGCAACACGGTGACGAGCGACAGATTGTCCGGGACATCGCCCGATCCGAGCGGTACACGGCCCTCGGCTGGACCGAGGTCAGGATCTCCAGCCGGCATATGCCCAATGATGCCAAAGCAGCCGTAGCCAAGGTCCGGGCCGCCCTGGTCCAGGCCGGCTGGCGTCCGGCCCGTTAAACCCCATCGACTGCTCCGTAACTGCCGTTCTGAGGGTTCAAAAGGGCAGGTACGGAGCAGTCGATGGAGGCGGCGACCGGGGTCGGGTGGGTGGGGACTAGCCGAAGTACTTCGGCAGGGTCCCCTCGTGGGCTTCGCGGAGCGACTCGAGGTTCATGGTCTCGACGCCGGTGATCTCCAGCGTGCCGCCCTCAGCGTCCACGACGCCGATCCGGAGGTGCGGGAAGCTGCGGGCGGTGCACATGTCCGTGAACCGGATCTCCTCGGAGCGGGGCACGGATACGATCGCGCGGCCCTGTGTCTCGGAGAACAGTGCTGTGAACAGGTCCACGCCGTCGCGGTCAAGGACGTCCTGGAGCGCGATCCGGGCCCCCACGCCGTAGCGCAGCGAGGACTCCACCAGGGCCGCCGCGAGGCCGCCTTCGGAGAGATCGTGCGCCGAGTCCACCATGCCGTCGCGGGAGGCGTTGATCAGGATTTCGCCCAGCGCGCGTTCGGCGGCGAGGTCAACCTTGGGCGGAAGTCCGCCGAGGTGTCCGCGCATGTTGGACCATTCCGAGCCGTCCAGTTCCGCTGCCGTCGTGCCGAGCAGGTAGATGGCCTGGCCGTCTTCCTTCCAGCCCGACGGTGTGCGGCGGGCGACGTCGTCGAACTTGCCGAGCACGGCCACCACGGGGGACGGGTGGATCGGGACAGAACCGGTCTGGTTGTACAGCGAGACGTTGCCGCCAGTGACCGGGATGCCCAGCACCATGCAGGCATCCGACAGGCCGCGGATGGCCTCGGCCAGCTGCCACATCACGTCGGGGTCCTCGGGGGAGCCGAAGTTCAGGCAGTCGCTGACCGCCATCGGCACGGCACCGGAGGTGGCCACGTTGCGGTATGCCTCGGCCAGCGCCAGCTGCGCGCCGTGGTACGGATCGAGGTAGGTGTAGCGGCCGTTGGCGTCGGTGGCCAGGGCAACGCCCAGGCCGGTTTCCTCGTCCACCCGGACCACGCCGGCGTCGTCCGGGAACGCCATGGCGGTGTTGCCGCCGACGTAGCGGTCGTACTGGTTGGTGATCCAGGACTTGTCGCACATGTTCGGTGAGGCGACGAGTTCGGTGATGGCGGCGGCCAGTTCCGCGGGAGCGGACGGGCGGCCGGCATCCTGCACGGACCCGGTGAAGGCATCGGCCTGCACGGCGTCCTGCCACTCGGGGCGGGCGTAGGGGCGGTCGTAAACCGGACCGTCGTGGGCCACGGTGCGCGGGTCGACGTCGACGATGACCACGCCTTCCCACGTGATGATCAGGCGGCCGGTATCCGTCACCTCGCCCAGCCAGGAATACTCCACGGCCCACTTGTCCATGACCGCTTCGAAGGCGGCGACGTTCTCCGGGGTGACCACGGCCATCATGCGTTCCTGCGACTCGGACATCAGGATTTCGCCCGGGGTCAGGGTCGGGTCGCGGAGCAGGACCGAGGTCAGCTCCACTTCCATGCCGCCGTCCCCGTTGGAGGCGAGCTCGGACGTCGCGCAGGAAATGCCGGCCGCGCCAAGGTCCTGGATGCCCTCAACCAGGGAGCCCTTGAACAGCTCGAGGCAGCATTCGATCAGAACCTTCTCGGCGAAGGGGTCGCCGACCTGGACCGCGGGGCGCTTGGACGGCTTGGTGTCGTCGAAGGACTCCGAGGCCAGCACGGAGGCGCCGCCGATGCCGTCGCCGCCGGTGCGGGCGCCGAAGAGCACCACCTTGTTGCCCTTGCCGGACGCGTTGGCAAGGCGGATGTCCTCGTGCCGCATGACGCCGACGGCGAGGGCGTTGACCAGCGGGTTGCCCTGGTACACCGAGTCGAAGACCATTTCGCCGCCGATGTTCGGCAGGCCCAGGGAGTTCCCGTAGCCGCCGATGCCGGCCACGGCGCCGTGCATAACGCGGGCCGTGTCCGGGTGGTCAATGGCGCCGAAACGCAGCGGATCCATCACAGCCACCGGGCGGGCGCCCATGGAGATGATGTCGCGGACAATGCCGCCGATGCCGGTCGCGGCACCCTGGTACGGCTCCACGAAGGACGGCGAGTTGTGGGACTCAATCTTGAACGTCACGGCCCAGCCGTCGCCCAGGTTCGTGACACCGGCGTTTTCGCCGATGCCCACCAGCATGTCCTTCTTCATCTCGTCGGTGACCTTGTCGCCGAACTGGCGCAGGTGGTTCTTCGAGGATTTGTAGGAGCAGTGCTCGCTCCACATCACGGAATACATGGCCAGTTCGGCGCCGGTCGGGCGGCGGCCCAGGACCTTGACGACCTCGTCGAACTCGTTCTGCTTCAGGCCCAGCTCGGCCCAGGGGAGTTCGGTGTCCGGGGTCTTGGCCGCGTTCTCGACGGTGTCGATGTTGAACTTCTTGGTCTCGGTGGCGGTGCCGGCCGTCCGGCCAGTCGACGTCTCCGTCATTTGTTGTCTCCCACGATCTTGTTCAGGACAGAGGTGAAGAAGCCGAGGCCCTCGGTGCCGGAGCCGTCTTCGGGGCCGAAACCGGCCTCGACTGCGTGCTCCGGGTGCGGCATGAGGCCCACCACGTTGCCCGCGGCATTGGAGATGCCGGCGATGTCGCGGCGTGAGCCGTTCGGGTTGAAGCCGACATAGCGGAACACGACCCGGCCCTCGGCCTCCAGGGCATCGAGGGTCTTCTCGTCCGCGATGTACTGGCCGTCCTGGTTCTTCAGCGGCACCGTGATTTCCTGGCCGGCGGCGTAGTCCCGGGTCCAGGCGGTGGTGTTGTTCTCCACGCGCAGGACCTGGTCGCGGCACATGAACAGCAGGCCATCGTTTTTGATCATCGAGCCGGGCAGCAGGTGCGATTCGGTGAGGATCTGGAAGCCGTTGCAGATGCCCAGAACGGGCAGCCGGGCGTCCGAGTTGGCGGCGTCGATGATCCTGGCCATCAGCGGCGCGAACCGTGAAATAGCGCCGGCCCGCAGGTAATCGCCGTAGGAGAACCCGCCGGGAATCACGACGGCGTCGACGTCACCGAGGGTGGTGTCTGCGTGCCAGAGCGGCACCGGGGTGGCGCCGGCCAGGCGGACCGCGCGGACGGCGTCGCGGTCGTCCAGGGTGCCGGGGAAGGTGACGACGCCGATCTTCGCACCCGCGAGCCTCGGTTCTGCAGCGACGGCGACGGCCTCGCCGATCAGGGGAAGTTCAGTCATCTCAGGCCTCGACGACCTCGACGTTGACGACGTCCTCGATGACAGGGTTGGACAGCAGGGTCTCGGCGGCGTTCCGGGCCTGGGCCAGGATCTCCTCCGTCACCTCGCCATCGACCGTGAGTTCAAAGCGCTTGCCCTGGCGGACAGAGCTAAAAGCGGTGAAGCCCAGGCGGGGGAGTGCACCCACGATGGCCTTCCCCTGCGGGTCGAGAATCTCGGGCTTGGGCATGACGTCGACAACGATCCGGGGCATCCGGCAACTCCTGTGCGTGAGCATTGGGTAAGGGCGCAGCGGAGTGGTGCCGTCTCACGCCGACCCGCTGTGTGGTGAGGACAGCGTGAAAGGGCGCTCCGCGAGCTTGCATCCCCATTCTACCGGCCGCGGCGCGTGCGGCCGCATTCGGGGCGGGGAGTGTGAACAAGGCCCGCCCGGCAGCGGGGGAAGGCCGACTGTGGAACCGCCCGGCGAGGGGCCCGGTGGCCCGGCGCGGCCTGCCCCGATCTATGGTCACCCCGGTGCGCCGTCAGTAGGATGTGCGCATGTCTGAGAAATCGAAGTCCCTGGTCCTGCCCGTCGTTGCTGCCGCCGTTTTCGCCGGCCTGGGCCGGATGGTCCTGCAGAAGATCAAGGCCGACCGCAAGGCCCGGGAAAGCAATGTGGCCGGTCCCATGGATGAAAAAACCCGCGCCTGGATCAGTGAAGCGGTCAGAACTCCCCGCCAGTAGCAGGCGCCGGGGCGCCCTGATTCGCGCCAGATCCGTCCGCCCGGCCGGGCCGTCCGCGCACTTCCGGCGCCGCCGGTCCGCTGGGTATTGTCGATTTGTTTGACAAATTTTGATTTCCTCTTTGTGGCCTATGTCATATCTGGCTCTCAGTCTGTACTGTATGAATCGGCTGGTATCCGTCGGGGCCGTGAGAGTCTCAGCTCTTTCTGTCCTGCCAGTCCTTGACCCGGCAGCAACGTCGGGACCGTTCCTTATGAAAGGTTCAACCACACGTGAAATCACCAGGAAAGAGCTTCCTTCGAAGCGGGGGACTCCGGAGGGCCGTGGCACTGACCCTGGGCCTGCCGGTGCTCTTGTCAACAGTCGCGATCGCGCCCGCCACCGCGGCGCCGGCGCAGGGATCCACCGTTGCGGGAGTCGCACAGAAGAATCTGGATCCCAGCAGCTACCCGGACGGTCGCTACATCGTCCTGCTCGCTGAAAAGCCGGCAGCGAGCTACGAGGGCAGCACCGCAGGTTTCCCGGCCACCAAGCCGGTCACAGGCAAGAAACTCGACGCCGGGAAAGCTGAGGTCAAGAAGTACCGGGCCCACCTGGAGAAGAAGCAGGCCGAGGTCGCCGCGCAGCAGGGCGTCGAGATCCAGCGCCAGTTCTCCGCCGCGGTCAACGGCTTCAGCGCCACGCTCACCACCGACCAGGCCGTCAAGCTCGCCAAGGATCCCAGCGTCCTGGTGGTTTCCCCTGACACGGAAAACGCCCCGGATTACTCCAGCACCGATTTCCTGAAGCTCAGCGGCGAAAACGGCACGTGGAACACCAAATTCGGCGGCCAGGACGGCGCCGGCAAGGGCGTCGTCGTTGGTGTCATCGACACCGGCTACACCCCGGACAGCGCCTTCTTCAAGGGCGAAGAGGTCAAGCCCCTCGTCGGCGATCCCGTCGTCGGCGAGCCGTACAGGACGGCGGACGGCAAGATTGCGATGCTCAAGTCCGACGGCGACACCTTCATCGGTGAGTGCCAGACCGGCCAGGACTTCGACGGTTCAGCCTGCAATTCCAAGGTCCTCAGCGCGCACTACTTCGCCGAGGATTTCCTCAAGTACGTTCCCCCGGCCAACCGTGCTCCGCAGGAGCTGCTGTCCCCGGTCGACGTCGACAGCCACGGCACCCACACCGGCAGCACCGCGGTGGGCAACGCCAACGTCGAGACGTTCGTTGACGGACGCAGCTTCGGCCTGACCAGCGGCATTGCGCCCGCTGCCAAGCTCTCCGTGTACAAGGTCTGCTGGGAAGACACCGACCCGAACACCGGCGGCTGCTACAGCTCCTCCTCCGTTGCCGCCGTCGAGCAGGCCATGGAGGACGGGGTGGATGTGCTGAACTACTCCATCTCCGGCTCCGCGACCTCCGTGATCGACCCCGTTTCGGTGGCCTTCCTGAACGCTTCCACCGCAGGAATCTTCGTGGCCGCGTCGGCCGGAAACTCCGGTCCGACGGCCAGCACCGTCAACCACGGCGGCCCTTGGGTCACCACGGTTGCGGCCAGCAGCTTCTCCCAGGAGCTCCAGGGCACGATTGAATTCGCCGACGGCACCAAGTTCCGCGGCGCCAGCATCATGAACAAAGAGGTCAAGGACGCCGGCGTCGTGCTGGCTGCAAACGCGGCCATCACGGCCGGCAACCCGAACGCGGCACTCTGTGGCCCGGACACGCTGGAGCCCGCCAAGGTTGCCGGCAAGGTGGTCGTTTGTGACCGCGGCGTCTTCGACCGCGTTGCCAAGAGCGCTGAAGTCGCCCGCGGCGGCGGCGTCGGCATGATCCTCGTGAACCTCAGCAGTTCCTCGCTGGACACGGACAAGCATGCCGTCCCGACCGTCCACGTAAACCCGCCGGCCACCGAGGCCATCAAGGCCAAGGTCGCCGCCGACCCGACCAGCACCGTTTCTCTGGTCAGCAAGGACACCACCGGTTTGCCGCTGGAAGCCCAGCCGCAGATTGCCGGGTTCTCCTCCCGCGGGCCGCTGCTGGCCACCGACTCCGACCTGCTGAAGCCTGACGTCGCCGCTCCCGGCGTCGCAGTCCTGGCCGGCGTCTCACCCATCGGCACGGGTGGCGACGAGTTCGGATTCATGTCCGGAACCTCCATGGCCGCACCGCACGTTGCCGGGTTCGGAGCCCTGCTCCTGGGCAAGAACCCGAACTGGTCTCCGGCCACGGTCAAGTCCGCCATGATGACCACGGCGGGCGATGTGGTCAAGGCCGACGGCTCCAAGAACACCGATGTCCACGCCACCGGCGCAGGCCAGGTGGATCCGGCACGCATGGTCGATCCGGGTCTGGTCTACGACGCGAACCTCGAGGACTACCTGAAGTTCATCCAGGGCACGGGCGTCAACCTGGGCCTGCCGTCCAGCACGCTGCCGCGGGACATGAACGTGCCGTCCTTCTCGCTGGGCAACCTCACCGGAAAAATCACCGTGACCCGCACGCTGACCGCCCTGACCCCGGGCGTCTACAAGGTCAAGGCCAATGTGCCCGGAATCAAGGTCAGTGTGGCTCCGGCCTCCCTGAACTTCAAGGCTGCCGGTGAAAAGAAGACCTTCAAGGTGAGCTTCGAGAACAAGGGCGCCGCCCTGGGCCAGTTCGCCATGGGCTCCCTGAGCTGGGAGGGTGCAGGCAAGACCGTCACCTCGCCGATCTCGGTCCGCCCGCAGTCCGTCGTGGCTGCCAAGGAAATCTCCTTCACCTCGGAGTCCGGCACCGGATCCGGTGACATCAACGTTGTCTCCGGCACGGACAAGCCGACCTCCATGACGCTGGATGGTCTGTCCAAGGCGGATTCCTCCGCAGTGGAGCTGATCCCGGGGCCGTTCACAGGCCGCGCCGACGCCTCGACCTTCGTCAAGACCGTGCAGGTCCCTGCCGGTGTCCCGCTGGCCAAGTTCTCGGTCATCTCCTCCGACCCGGACTCGGACTTCGACATGTGGGTCGTCACCCCCAGGGGTGTCGAACAGGTTGCCACGGCGTCGGCCAGTGAGACGCTGTCGATCCCGAACCCGGCTGCCGGCTCGTACACGATCTACGCGAACCTGTACTCCAGCCCGGATGGCCTGGCCCGCAAGGCATCAGTGGACGCGGCTGTCCTCGGCGCCAATGAGAACAATGCAACGCTCTCGCCCAACCCGCTGGTGCTGCCCAACGGGGAGGCCGGCAAGGTCACGCTAAACTGGACCGGCCTTGAGCCCGGCTCCTACATCGGGCGCATCACCTTTGCCGGAACCAGCGAACCGACGTTTGTCAGCGTCGTCGTGAACGGTGCCGGCGAGACTGCGGTGGCGCCGACGTCGGACGGCTCGGCCGAGCAGTCCAAGTTCCTGAACCAGGAGCTGGACCGCCCGAACAACGCCATCTAGGCGGCGTCCCACCCTGACAGCAAAGGCCAATGGCCGGCGGTTTCCACCGCCGGCCATTGGCCTTTAAGCTGCCGTTGCCGTTCAGGGCGGCGGGGAATTTGCCGCCGGACCGACGGTCAGCGGCGGCAACTCAGATCGCGCCCGTGGAGCCCGCAACCCCGCCCAGCAGCGGCGCCATCGTGCGCCAGCGGGCGATCTCGCAGCCATCGGTGCGGCTGAACTCGCTGTTGACCTCGTGGCCCAGGAACCAGCCCGTCACCACGGCAACCTGGGGTCCGCCGTACTGCTGGGTGCACATCTTCGGCGGGCCGGGCTTGGGGAAGAAAATGTCCTCCCCGTACCGCGTGACCGCCGCGAGGGCGGCGGCGGAATCCGGCAGCGTGCACCCCTCCGCGAGGGTGCCGCCGCTTGCCTCGAGGCGGAATACGTGTTCGGGTGCACCGGGGGCCTCGGTGAGGCGGACGGTGAGATCGATCTCGTGGCGGGTGGCAGTCATTGCTGTCCTTCCAAGCTCTCGGGGGCAGGGCCGGCCACCGACTCGAGCAGGGGCGTGAGCTCCTGCAGCAGCCGGTGCCGCAGTTCCTGCGATTCGGCGGAAAAAGCCCGCTGGTATTCGACGTACTCGGCTTTGCCTTCGGCGGTTTCGATCAGGATCGCGGGGTAGCCCCACTCCGACAAGTCATAGGGTGACGCCTGCATGTCCATGGCCCGGATCCGCCAGGAGAGTTCGAAGCAGTCCATCACCAGTTCGCTGGGCAGCAGCGGGGCGAGTTTGTAGGCCCACTTGTACAGGTCCATATTGGCGTGCAGGCACCCGGGCTGTTCCATGATCCGCTGGTTCTCCCGGCTCGGCGCCAGGCTGTTCAGCGGCGCGGCGTCCGGAGTGTAGAAGCGGAACGCATCGAAGTGCGAGCAGCGGATCCGGTTCTCCTCCACCACCTCGTCGGTCCGGTCGGAGCCTAGCCGCAGCCGGAGGTACTCGTGCCGGAGCTCGAATTTGTCCTGCCGGTAGACCATGGCCCACTCGTGCAGCCCGAAGCAGCCGAACTGCGCCGGCCGTGCCGCCGTCCCGGCCAGGATGATCCCGGCGAAGTGCAGCGCGTCCCGCCGGTCCCGGACAAACGCCTCGACGTCGACCGTAATGGCTGTGCTGCCCGCCGGCAGGCCGGCGGCGGCGAGTTCGCCGTCGTCGGGCGTGCGGTAGTACTTCCAGCCGGCTCGCTCTGCCGCGGCCGAACCGGAGAGCACGACGCCGGCGCCCGGGTGCCAGCGCAGCAGCTGGCCCGGCTTCTGGGTGTAGTAGGTGAAGAGGAAGTCCTCAACCGGGTGCTTCCTGCCGGCGGACCGCCGGGCGAGGTAGGGATCCGCGTAGCGCCGCACCCGCGCCTGGTACGCGGCCTGGCGCGGCAGCCAGGCTTCCTGTGGGAGAGCGTGCAGCTTAGACAGCCCCGCCGGTGGAGCCAAGGACGTCCCTGGCGGCGTTCCAGGCGGCGATCTCGCAGCCGTCGCGCAGGGTGAAAGTCGTTTCGACCGGGCGGCCGTCCACGACCCCGGTGACCGTGGCCTCCTGCGGGCCGCCGTACTGCATGGTGCAGGCCTGGTCCGTTGGGCGGGGCGCGGGGCTGAGCAGCGCGGCATTGTTCTTCACGGCGAGGCAGGCCGCGGCAGCATCGGGATGCTGGCTTTCGGCGGCCGGGACCCCGTCCAGGCAAACGAGCGTGAAGTTCGCGGGTGTGCCAGTCTCGGATGGCTTGACCATAATCGCGAGTTCGGCGTTGCCCTGCCCGGGACCGGAGGTCACGGGCGCGGCTGACGGCGAAGGGGCGGGGGTCTTTGTTTCGGCGTCCGGTGAGGGGGTGACCGTCTCGGAGGGGCTGGTCCCGCCCGTCGTCCCGGGGGCCGTGGGCGACGGCGAGGGGGTTCCGCCGCCCGGCGTGCAGGCGGCCAATCCGGCCACCGCCATCAGAACGAGCGCCGCGTGGCTCAGTTGCTTGCGCATCAGCAGACCTCCTGTGTTTTGCCCAGTCTACCGCCGGGGCGGGCCGAAGGAGTCGGTCTTTGTAGCCGCAATCAGGTCCATCATGGAGCTGTGCAGTTGGCTGACCTGCTCACGGGTCAGGCCCAGCCGGTCCATCATGGTGCCGGGCACGGCGGTGGCCTGCTGCCGCAGCGCGGCGCCTTGCGGGGTCAGGCCCACGGCAAGGGTGCGCTCGTCGCCTGGCACACGCTGGCGCGTGATGAACCCGGCCGCTTCCAGGCGGCGCAGCAGCGGAGAAATCGTTGCCGGCTCCTGGGCGAGGGCCTCGCTGATGTCGCGAACGGAGCGGGGGCTGGATTCCCAAAGGCACAGCATTACGAGGTACTGGGGGTGGGTCAGGCCGAGCTTGTCCAGCACCGGCTTGTACGCGCCGACGACACTGCGGGAGGCCACCGTGAGTGCGAAGCAGAGCTGGTGCTCCAGCAGAAGGTCGTCCTGGGTTCCTTCGGTCACATCTGCCACGGGTGCCCTCCATAGATAGTTAGTGTGCTAATCATTAGCGTACACTGGTGGAACATCTCGTTCTTAGGAGTGGATAGTGATGGCAAAGGAAAACGCCGAAAACGCCTCGCAGAGGTTCATGCGCGCAACGGGCAAGCTCCGGATGATCTTCGGGCCGGCCAACCGCAGCGACATTGGACACGAGATGACGGAGCGGAACCAGGAGCTGCTTGCCCAGCGCGAAGCCGAAACCCAGCAGTGGGAGACCCTCCACCGCCCCGACGGCAGCACCTATGTCGTGCCCCGCAACCCCGATGACAAGTCGCTGCGGTAGAAGCCGCCGCCTGGCCCCGCACCGGCCGCCGCCTCGGACCGCATTTCTCCGAGGATTTTCCGGGCGCTGGAACGCATGCCTTTCCCCGGCGTCGGGCGTAAAATAAGGTCACTGGCACCAGCACTTAGCCAAGGCCGTTCCCCGCGGCCCCGACGCTGGAAAGGGGGTGGGAATTGTGGCACTTCCACTGAAGAAGGTTGCCCTCAGGCAGCACCTGCACCCGTCGTCATGGGCACGCTTCCTTTTCGGCCCTGCCTCGCGGGGGGATACTTCCGCGCCGGTCATTCACAAGCATGACGACTACGAGTCAGCCTCCGAGATGGAGCTCGCCGGTTTCGAGGTGGAGACCGACGCTCAGGGACATCATTACGCTGTCCGGAAGGAAGACCTCCCGAAAGAGCAAGTCTGAACAGCGCTGTGCGAGGACATAACGAAGGGAGCGGCGGGTGCCGCTCCCTTCGTCAGTTAACGCCCGGGGGCTAAAGCTCGGCGGCGTGCCTTAGCGGCCGGTCCCGCCGTACACCGTGGCCTCATCATCGCTGTCCAGGTCGAAGGCCTTGTGGATGGCGCGCACGGCATCGTCGAGCAGGTCCGCGTGCGTGACGACCGAAATCCGGATTTCTGAGGTGGAGATCATGTTGATGTTGATCCCGGCTTCAGACAGCGCGGCGAAGAACCGTGCCGAGACGCCCGGGTGGGAACGCATGCCGGCGCCGATCAGCGACAGCTTGCCGATCTTTTCGTTGTACTCGATGGTTTCGAAGCCGATCCGGTCCTGGGCGGCGTGCAGGGCGGCCAGGGCGTCGGCGCCCTCGACGATCGGCAGCGTGAAGGAGATGTCGGTCCGGCCGGTGCCGTGGGTGGAAACGTTCTGGACGATCATGTCGATGTTCGAGTGGGAATCGGCGATGACCTGGAAGATCGCCGCAGCTTTGCCGGGGATATCGGGAACCCCGACAACCGTGACCTTGGCCTCGGAACGGTCGTGTGCAACACCGGAGATGATTGGCTGCTCCAAGGCAACTCCCTCTTGGGTTGTGATTTTGTCGTCGGCCCCGGGCATGACCCAGGTGCCTTCGTTCTGGCTGAATGAAGAACGGACATGCAGCGGCACGCCGAAACGGCGGGCGTACTCGACGCAGCGCAGGTGCAGGATCTTGGCGCCCGATGCCGCCAGTTCAAGCATTTCCTCGCTGGAGATTCGGTCGATCTTGCGGGCGGACGGCACGACGCGCGGATCGGCGGTGTAGATCCCGTCGACGTCCGTGAAGATCTCGCACACGTCCGCGTCGAGGGCGGCGGCCAGCGCCACTGCCGTCGTGTCGGAGCCGCCGCGGCCGAGGGTGGTGATTTCGTTGGTGGTGCGGCTCATGCCCTGGAAGCCCGCGACGATCGCGATGTGGCCCTTGTCCAGGGCGGTCCGGATGCGGTGTGGGTCGACGTCGATGATCCGGGCCTTGCCGTGAATCCCGTCGGTGATCATGCCGGCCTGGGAGCCGGTAAAGGACTGGGCCGAGGCGCCGAACTTGTTGATGGCCATGGCCAGCAGGGCCATCGAGATACGTTCGCCGGCGGAGAGGAGCATGTCCATTTCCCGGGCCGGCGCGGAATCGGTAACCTGCGCAGCGAGGTCGAGGAGCTCATCGGTTGTGTCGCCCATGGCGGAGACAACCACGACTACTTCGTCGCCGGCGTTCTGGGCATCCACGATCCGCCGAGCCACGCGCTTAATGCCCTCGGCATCCGCCACGGAGGAACCGCCGAACTTCTTCACCACAAGGTGCTTCGTCGTGGCGGCAGAGGCGGGCAGCTCCTGCGGCTGCGGTCCGGGGTGGACTTCGGTAGTGGGCAAACTCATGCGCGCACCCTCACTGGATTATCGGGGTCTGGGCCAAGCAACCAAACGGCGCGACGGCGTAACTTCTTAACCCAGTTTATCGCCGGGACGCCTTGGTTGCTGAATTGTGACCGGATGCCAGACAGCCCGGCTCCCGTTCCGCTGGACATGCCCCCCGCTGCGGGCCAGGAGTGGGCATGTGCTCCCGCCCTTGCGGACATGCCCTCCGCCGGGGCCGGGGGATGGGCATATTGGCTATATGTCCATCCGTGGGCGCGGAAGCTGGGCATGTCCACGCGGGGGTGAAGCGCGACGGCGGCAGTCCAGTCGCCGGAGGCGCTCCGACGCAGCTGTTAGCTCAGGGCGTTCCGCCGGCCTTCGAAGGCCCGGCCGAGTGTGACCTCGTCGGCGTATTCGAGGTCGCCGCCCACGGGCAGGCCTGATGCCAGCCGGGTGACGGCGATGCCAATCGACTTGAGCATGCGGGCCAGGTAGGTGGCCGTGGCCTCGCCTTCCAGGTTGGGGTCGGTGGCGATGATGATTTCCTGGATGGCGCCGTCGTTGAGCCGGGTGAGGAGTTCCCGGATCCTGAGCTGCTCGGGTCCGATGCCCGCAATGGGGTTAATTGCCCCGCCCAGCACGTGATAGCGGCCCCGGAAGGAGCGGGTGCGCTCCACCGCGAGCACGTCTTTGGATTCCTCGACGACGCAGATGATCGAAGGGTCCCGTCGCGGGTCACGGCAGATGTTGCACAGCTCCTGCTCCGTGACGTTGCCGCACACCGTGCAGAATTTCACCCGTTCCTTGACGGTGGTGATGGCATCCACGAGCCGTTTCATGTCCTGCGGGTCGGCTTCAAGGATGTGGAAGGCCAGCCGCTGGGCGGACTTGGGCCCGACGCCGGGAAGGCGTCCGAGCTCGTCGATCAGCTCTTGAACTGCACCTTCGTACACAATGTCCTCGTTCGTTTGGGGTGGCGCCGGGCCCAGGGCCCGGCGGAGCGGCTAGAAGCGCGGCGGCAGCGGGCTTCCGTCCAGAGACCGTTCTTCCACAAGTTTGCCGCCCAGGATGCGTTCGACGGCGGCCCGTCCGAAGACGCCCGATTCCTCGATCGTTTCGTCGTCCGCGCTGGGGATGTCCTGGACATAGGTGGTCGTGGCGGCCGCCGCCCGGGCCGGGGCTTTGGCGCGTCCGGCTTCGGCTTCCGGGCTGTTGGACAGCCGCTGATAGAGGCTTTGCCGGCCTGTCGAGGGCGGCGCATCCACGGAAGCGGGGGCCGGTGCGGATGCGGGTGCTGCGGGCGGAGCCATTGTCATGGCGCTTGCCGCGGCTGGAGCAGATGTGGCGCCGGCCGGCACCAACTCCGTGGAGTCTCCCCACCCGTTCGACGAGGAAGCGACAGGCTCATACGCCGCGGAGGCCGACACGGCTGCGGCGTAGTGCGGGATCTGGGCTGCCGCTGGTTCGTAGTGCGGGGGCTCCGGCTCCGGCGCGGGCTCGGGAGCCACGGACTTCTCCGGCGCGTAACTTCCGACGTTGGAGTCCGTGCCGATTGTCCAGATGCCGGGGGCCCGCTCGACGGCACGGGCCCACGGGTCGTCGGCGGTGTCCGGCGCCTGAGGAGCCGGAGTGCCGGCTTGTGGCGCTGTGCCGGCAGCGCCGGTACGTGCCGGCGGGGCGGACCTCTTGCGCGCGGCTGGGGCGGACGGCTGGGCGGCCCGCGTCACCGGCGGGGCCGCAACCGGGGCCGAGGGGTCCCAGTCCATGGGCGGTTCCTCGTCCAGCGGCGGAGCGTCTTCGTCGCGCGGCGGGCCCCAATCGTCGTCGGGGTAGGCGTAGGATCCGGCGGCTTCCGGGGCAGCGCTCGTCAGTTCGCTAGGGGCCGGGGCGGCCGGCGCAGCGGCCGGCGGAACCTCGGGAGCAGCAATTGTCGGAGCGTGCGCCGGTGCCGGTGCCGGTGCCGGGGACGGAGGGCCGGAGGCGGATGTCGGGGCCGGAGCGGCCGGGGTGACGGAGGTCTGGCCCGGGGCGTCCTTAGTCACGGGGTCAGGTGCAGGGGCCGCTGCGGGACGCGCAGGGTCCGTCGCAGCCGGGGCTGACCCGGAGGGAGCCGGGACGGAGTCCGGGGCCAGGCCCCAGTCCGCGTCGGTGGACGTGGCCGGGACATCCCGGCTAACGGGTGCTTTTGGGTTTGGCTCAGAGCTCGCTGCGCTGTTGCTTCCGCTGGCCACTGCGTTGATCTGGCATTCGATGCCGATGGTCTTGTGGATCGCCTGCCGCAGGTTCTCGGAGTGATCCGCCCGGCCGAACGCGCCGGCCAGCCCGGAGGTGGTGAAGGCGAGCGTCAGGACGTGGTCTTCGAAGTGGCCCACCTGCGCATTCGGCTCGACGAGGGCCCAGGTGCTCCGCTTGATTTTGGTCAGCGTCTGCAGGATCTCAGGCCAGGCGCGGCGGAGGACTTCGACGTCGGGCCCGGACCCGGTCGCCGGGCCCGCGGCGCGCACGGCTGGAGGACCCGCGGGGGCCGGCTGGTTCTGGGCCGGTGCGGAAACTGCTGTCGATGGGGCCGGAGCAGAAACGGCTGGCGCAGAGGGTACCGGTGCAGAGGGGGCAGGGCTGGGCGGGACTGGGGCGGTGGTTGCCGGGGCCGCCGGCCGCGTCGGCGCGGACGCCTGGGGTGCGGGGGCCTTTCCGGCAGAAGCACGGTTAACCGCGGCGGGCTCGTCGACAGGCCAGTCGCCGGTGCTGACTCGCGGCGGGGTGAGTGCTTCTTTGGCCGGTTCGGCATCGCGACCGGCATCGCGCCCAGGGGCCACGGCAGCCGGGGAGGCCGCCGCGGCAGGAGCTGCAGCTGCAGGAACAGGGGACAGTGGTGCCGGTGCCGGTGCCGGTGGAGCGGACGCGGGAGCGGGAGAGGCTGCGGCCGGGACAGCGGGTGCAGGAGCGGCGGCCGCGGCGGCGGGAGCCCCGACGTCGTTCCCGGCGTAATTCAGCCGGCGTTCCACCCTGTCGATCCGGGCGGCAATGCCGCGGTCGGTCTGCTCGGAGGAAGGCAGCAGGATGCGGGCGCACAGCAGCTCCAGGTGGAGCCGGGGCGACGTCGCGCCGGTCATTTCGGTGAGGGCCGTGTTGGTGACGTCCGCAGCGCGGGAGAGCTCGGCCGCGCCCAGATTGTGGGCCTGGTTCTGCAAACGCGCGATCTGGTCCGCGGGCATGCCACGGAGGATCGACTGGGCGCTCTCCGGCATGGCCTGGACGATGATGAGGTCGCGGAAGCGCTCGAGCAGGTCCTCCACAAATCGGCGGGGGTCATGTCCGGTCTGGATGACACGGTCCACCGCCCGGAACACCGTGGCGGCGTCGGACGCTGCGACGGCCTCGACGACGTCGTCGAGCAGGGAAGCGTGGGTGTAGCCCAGCAGCGCGACGGCGAGCTCGTAGTCCAGACCGTTTGGTCCGGCGCCCGCCATGAGCTGGTCCAGGACGGAGAGTGAGTCCCGCACCGAACCGCCGCCGGCACGGATCACAAGGGAGAGCACTCCGGGCGCCACGGGGACGTTTTCCTGCGTGCAGAGCAGCTCAAGGTAGGCCATGAGCGGCTCGGGCGGCACGAGCCGGAATGGGTAGTGGTGCGTGCGGGAGCGGATGGTGCCGATGACCTTGTCCGGCTCCGTCGTGGCAAAGATGAACTTGATGTGTTCCGGCGGCTCTTCGACGATCTTGAGCAGGGCGTTGAAGCCGGCGGAAGTGACCATGTGGGCTTCGTCAATGATGAAGATTTTGTAGCGGTCGCGGACGGGGGCGTAGGTGGCCCGTTCGCGCAGGTCACGGGCGTCGTCGACGCCGCCGTGGCTGGCTGCGTCAATTTCGATGACGTCTAGGGATCCGGAGCCGCCGCGGGCGAGTTCAACGCAGCTGGGGCACTTGCCGCAGGGGGTGTCCGTGGGGCCCTCGGCGCAGTTCAGGCAGCGGGCCAGGATGCGCGCAGAGGTGGTTTTTCCGCACCCGCGGGGGCCCGAGAAGAGGTAGGCGTGGTTGACGCGGTTCTTGCGCAGGGCCGTCATCAGCGGCTCGGTGACGTGTTCCTGCCCGATAACGTCCGCGAACGAATCTGGGCGGTATCTACGGTAAAGAGCGGTTGTAACGGTCACAGCTAAACCCTACCAATCGGCACAGACATAAAAGACCCCTCATGCACCCGCCAGAGCCCATTTACCCTTGCTACCTTCCGGTCCTGGGGGAGTTCAACAGGATGACGCCACATGAGGGGCCGTCAGCAAGTTTACCCGACGTTTGAGCGTGCCCCGAATCGCGCACTTCGCTCCCGGGAAATCCGCCGGGACATGCCCATTTTTCGCGGCCGGGAGTGGGCTTAATGCCACTATGTCCGTTCGCCGCGGGCAGCATAGGGCATGCCCCCTGGGACGGGTAAGCCTGTCGCGGGACATGCCCATTTTTCGCGGCCGGGAGTGGGCTTAATGCCACTATGTCCGTTCGCCGCGGGCAGCGTGGGGCATGCCCCGTGGGGAGGGGTCCGCGGGGGTCCGAGGGGCCAATTGGGCGATGCCGGGAAATTCAGGTAGTCTAGTATCTGCTTTTGATTCAGAAGCTACTGGAGAATTCGCCTAGCGGCCTATGGCGCACGCCTGGAACGCGTGTTGGGTTAACGCCCTCGGGGGTTCAAATCCCCCATTCTCCGCGTTTGGCCCCGGTCCCTAGGACCGGGGCCTTTTTGTGCCACAACGCATCCCCGCCCGCGGGTTAGCGGCCAAAATGTGTGTATGGCTTGGGCGCGTCACCGGCCTCTTCCTGCCCATCCTTGCTGGATTCCGTTGCCGTCCTCGAAGCTGAACGCTGTGCCGTAGTGGGCAGGGAGGACGGCTTCCTCCGCTGCTGTT
>JAXMJF010000077.1:0-9883 GCA_034376805.1 Arthrobacter sp. | reverse complement strand
GCACCTAGTAACTGGGCTGGAGCGTCGCCACCGGGGTGGAGGCGGTACCAAGGGAGGGCTATCGTGGTGCCATGTCTAGCCAATTAGCTGTCATTGCCATTGACGCGACCCGGCCACGGGTGATGGCCGACTTCTGGTGCGCCGTCCTCAACTGGCACATTGTCGAAGAGGACACCGACATCATCAGCATCGCGCCGCAGGACCAGAACTGGCCCTCCATCGATGTGATTGCGGTGCCCGAAGGCAAAACCGTCAAGAACCGGCTGCATTTCGACCTGCGGGCCGACGGCGTGTCCACCGCCGAGGAGCTCGAGCGGCTGCTCGCCCTCGGCGCGCGGCGCGTGGACGTGGGTCAGGGCCCGGACGTCAGCTGGGTGGTCCTGGGCGATCCCGAGGGCAACGAGTTCTGCCTGCTGTCCCGGACCGTCCAGGACGTCGCAAATCCGAAATGAGGGGTTCAGCCGGCGTCAGCCACGGCTCCTGCCGGAACCGTGGGGAGTGGCATCAAGCCGCCGCAGGGTGATGACGGCAAGTACGACAATCCAGGCGAAATAGGTGTAGGCATTGATCCGTTCGAAACGGCCGGCCCAGGGCGTCTCATTCCGGGCCAGGCCCTGTATGGCGGCCGACGACGCAGCCCCGAAGCCCACGATCACCAGCAGCGTCGCGATCGCGAACAGCCGGAACCTTCCCCGGTAGGCGATGGCGGAAAGGACAATCGCCGCGAAGACAAAGAGGCTGAAAACGGACGTCAAAACAATGTGCATGACGTCGTTGAAGCCGCTTGGGAGCCACCGGGAGCTCATCGCGAACACCGTATGGGTCGGAAACCCAATGAGGCCGGTGGCAACCAGGCATATGCCCACCCAGTGGAGACTCCTGCGGTCGGCCGTCCGCCAGATCCCGACGCCAAAGGCGGTCATCAGCAGGGCGTGAACGAGGATGACCGTGACCATCAGCGGGCGCACAGGTGAGCCGAAGGCACTGAGTTCGCTGATCGCCTGGTCCCTATAGCTGTACCCGTTGTACACCAGCCCGGAGACGAGGTCGCCCACGCCGTAGACGGCAACAGCCAGGATGCCGGCGGCCAGCAGGGCCGTATCGAGGGCATCCGCGCGCGCACGGGCCCGGAGCGGGCGGGGATCCCGGGAGACATTCATGGCCTGCTGCCCTTCGAACGGGAGCACATTCAGGCCACCGTACTGCTGCCGTGGGGACAGGGTTAGAGGCGAAGGGCATCGGTACAAAAGACAGTTTGCAGGTGCCCCGCGACGGCTCCCCGGAGGCTGCGGTTCAACCCGAAGAGAGACCTCACGTTGACCGAGAAAGCCCCTCACGCACGGTCAGCCGGCAAGGTCACGCCGCCGGATCAGGTACGCGGCAATCCCGGCCCCCAGCAGCGCGACGGCGGTCAGGGCCAGGGCCGCCGCCGGGTCGAACGGTTCCACCGGCATCGCCGCGGAGTGGCGGAACGGGCTCAGATCCTGGACCCAGGACGGCAGCCGCAGCAGTTCCCCGAACTGGCCCAGGATCAGGCCGCCGGCCAGCAGGCTCTAGCCCAGGGGGATGCAGAGGCGGGGCGCCACCGCAAAGATCACGGCCGTTGCCGAGAGGAACACCGCGGCTGCCGGGACATGCGCCAGTGCGGCACCGATCAACAGCGCCCCCTGAGGGTTGCCTGTGCCGGAGAGGGCTAGCCCGACGGCGGCTGCGGTCCCGGCGACGGCGGCCACAACAGTCACCGAGGCGGCGGCCAGGACGAGGTTCGCGCCGAGCCAGCGCGCCCGCGACCTCGGGACGGCCAGCAGGAGTTCGGCCCTGCCTTCGACTTCCTCCGCACGGGCCCGGAATGGCCGCCAGCCTGACCGGGTCGGCTCCGCCCTGGATCCTGAAGTGGGTCCGTTTCAGATGCCGGAGCTCGGTCAGGGTTCCAGGTTCGACGGCCCGGCCGGACCGGATGATCGTCACCCGGTCACAGAGCTGTTCGACCTCGCTGAGAATGTGGCTGGAGAGCAGCACGGTCGCGCCGTCGTCGCGGACCCGCCGGATCTGGTTCCGGAACACGGTGTCCATCACCGGGTCTAGGCCGGCGCTCGGCTCGTCCAGCAGATACAGCCGGGCCGGGCGGGCGAACGCGGCGATCAGTGCCGCCTTCTGCCGGTTGCCCTTGGAATAGGTACGCGCCTTCCGCCTCGGGTCAAACTCAAAGTCCTCGATCAGCGTCCGGCGCAGCCGCTCATCCGCGCCGCCGCGCAGGCCCGTCAGCAGATCAATGACTTCGCCGCCGGAGAGGTTCGGCTACAGGCTCACATCGCCCGGGACGTAGGCGACGTCCCGGTGGACGCGGACCGGGTCGCGCCACGGATCCAGCCCGAAGACCCGGACACTGCCCGACATCGCGCGGATGAGTCCCAGGAGGACCCGCAGGGTCGTTGATCCGCGGGCACACCGCCCGCAGGCCGACCAGGCTTCCCGGCTCTCCGGTCCACAGCCTACAAGCGGGCCGGCCGCCGGGGAAGGGCAGCTACTGAAGCTGGGAGCGAAGTTCGTCCGCGGTCGGGGGATTCGCACCAGCCCGGCGTACCGTGATCGCGGCCGCGATGGCGGCCGTCCGTCCGAGCTGCTCCAGGACAGCCGGCGCCAGGCCATCGGTTCCTCGGGTAAGGAGGCCCAGGATCAGGGCAGACATGTACGAGTCGCCTGCCCCGATGGTATCCACGACTTTCGATTCCACTGCCGGGATGCTCAGGCGGGTTGCGGCTGTTGCAAGGAGCGAACCGGATGAGCCTTGGGTGATGACGGCCAGGTCCGCACCTAAATGCAGGATGTGTGTGGCGGTGCGGTCTAAGTCGTGGTCCGGGTAGAGCCAGCGTGCGTCCTCGTCGCTGAGCTTGACGATGTTGGTCAGGTGAACCAGGTCTTCGAAGATGGATACGGCTTCGGCATGGCTGCCGAGCAGCGCGGGCCTGATGTTGGGGTCATAGGTGACTGTGCAGTCGGGGCGGCACTGCTGCAGGAGCGATTTGACCGCGCCGGCGCCAGGGGCGAGGAAGGTGGCGATGGAACCTGTGTGAACTATCTTCGGGACAATGGCCGGAACCAGCGGTTGGATGTCCCAGGCGATGTCGAAGTCGTAGCTTGCCGAACCGTCCGGGGCGAGGGCTACCGTGGCAGTCGAGGTCCGGCGGAGCGAACGGGACCCCGGCAGCAGTGACACATTGGCGTGGCGCAGGTGTCCCTCGATGGCCGAGCCGCGGTCATCGTCGCCGAACGCGGTGAGCAGCCCGGTGCTGACTCCGAGCCGGCCGAGCCCGTAGGCGACGTTCGCCGGTGACCCGCCCGGGTGTTCAGTGGTGCCTTCCTGCGAGGTGACGATGTCGGTGAGGGTTTCCCCGACGACGAGGACGTCGAGGGGCTGCCCCGCCTGGCTGGCGGCATCGGGGTTGTGCATGTGATGTCTTTCTGTTGGAAAGCCGCGTTATCCGAACTGAGTGATGTCGAGGCGGTTGATGGTTGCTGTACCGCCGATCGCGTAGACAGTGACGTCGGTGCTGGTTTCGGGCGGAAAAATTAGTTCCGTCATGGTGGCCTGGCCGCCCTGGGCGAAGACTTCAACGGAGCAGCGGTCCACGTAGACGGTGAGGTCGTAGGACCCTTCCGTTGCCCGGACGGGGGCGCTGTCGATGGAGGGGAACGATTCATGGAAATCCGTGTCCCCGGATTCCCGGCGGTCGACGACAAGGGTTCCTTCGGCCGGTCGGATGCCAATACGGGTTCCGCAGGTTCCGTCGCCGCGCACGACCAGCCCGAATTCCTCAGCTGTTCCCGGGGTGAGGGTGATATCGATGCGCTGGACGCTGCCCGCGGCACCTTCCAAGATGTGGGTGCCCTCGGCTATTGCGGTGTCCGTAAGGCTGAACGTTTGGCCTGCCTCCGGAAGTGCGGCGAAATTTCCGGTGGCCTTTTGGATCAGGCGGGGTTTTCCGTCGACGGTGTGGAGGGATATTTCGCGGGCCAGGGTCATGGGGCTGCGCCACGGTGTGGTGGGGATCTGGTTGGCGTATTCCCAGTTGTTCATCCACGCGATCATGAGGCGGCGGTCGTCGGGGGCGTCGCTGAAGGAGACGGCGGCGTAGTAGTCCCGGCCCCAGTCCAGCCACTGGTACTCGCCCAGCCGGCCGGGGTCTTGGAGGCCTTCGGTGACGGTGGTAGACGAGGCGAACGTGGTGCCGTCGAAGCCTCCGACGAAGTACTGGCCGGCGGAGCCCGTGTTGGGACCCCCAGGGTTGAGGTTGACGGTGAGGACCCATTGCAGGTTGCCCGGGTCGCCGTCGAGGGGGAGGGGGAACAGGTCGGGGCATTCCCACACGCCTCCGGTGGCGTTGGCCGGGCCGAAGGTGCTCAGCGCTTCCCAGTTCTTGAGGTCGTGGGACTTGTAGAGCACGACCTGGAAGTCTTGGGCTTCCACGGCGACCATGACCCAGTAGCTGCCCGCGTCGCCGTCGTACCTGATGACCTTCGGGTCGCGGAACTCCGCCGATCCGCGGCTCAGTACGGGGTTGGCGGCGTGTTTGGTCCAGGTGTAGCCGCTGTCCAGGCTGTAGGCGAGCGACTGGGCCTGGAGTCCGCGGTGTGCGGAACCGGGCTTGAAGGCGCTGGTGTAGATGGCTACCAACGGCGGGGCCGAGTCCGTGCCGAAACCGCTGGTGTTGTCCTGGTCGAAGACGATGCTGCCGGAGAAAATGTCTTCTTCCTCGTCGCAGGCGATGGCGACGGGGTGTTCGGTCCAGGTGAGCAAGTCCGTGGACGTGGCGTGCCCCCAGGACATGTTTCCCCAGACGTTGTCCAGCGGGTTGTTCTGGTAGTAGAGGTGATATACGCCCTCATGGAAAATCAGGCCGTTGGGATCGTTGAGCCAGGTGTTCCGGGCGGCGTAGTGCAGGGCCGGCCGGAAGGTGTCGGCCGTGGTGGCGGTCGCGGCGGTCATGAAGGGGGTTCTCGTTTCTGTGCACGTCTGGGGGAGAACCCTGACAAAAGGGTTTCCCTGAGGGGTGGGTGGGCCGGCGCGCACGCCGGCCCACCCGGCAGGACGGAGCTAGGAGTTCTTCTGGTAGCGGTCGTAGGCCTGCTGGTAGACCTCGATCATTTTGTCGACGCCGACGTTCTTGAGCTGGGAGACGTAGCCGTCCCATTCCTGGTCGATGCCGCCGGAGACAATCCATTTGGCGATGTTCTGCTCCACCAGGGATGTGGTGTCCGTCTGGATGGTGCTGATCTGCTGGAGTTCCTCGTTGGACAGGGCGACCGGGGGGTAGCCGTCGTTGCCGGCGAAGGGCTTGTAAGTTTCGTTGACGGCGTTCTGGCGTTCCGCGGCGCGCGGTTCGGGGGCGACGACGGTCGTGAAGTTCTCGGCCGTGTTGGCCTTCGGTCCGCCCGGGGCGACCTTCTGGCGGCGTTCGCCTTCGGACGTTCCGGCCGGGGCAGGGATCTGGGTCAGCAGGCCGCTGGCGTCCTTCTGGAGGGTTTCACCGATCGGTCCCCAGTTGGCTTGGGCGGACTGGATGGGGTCATAGAGGTTGTCGGCCCAGCGCATGGTCGCTGCGGGGTACTTGTTGGCCCGGGTGATGGCGAACGCGCCGCGGGCGATTTCCTGGTTGTTGGACTGGCTGGCGATCCGTTTGCCGTCCACGCCTTCGAGTACCGGCACGAGGGAGTAGTTGGCGGCGCGGTCCGCACCGACCATCTCGGGGACTTCCCACCAGACGAAGGAGCCGAGGTTTTCCGTGGCGGCTTTGCCCTTGGCCAGGTAGGCCTTGTCGTCCTGGGAGAAGGATTCGGGATCGATCAGGCCTTCCTGGTACCACTCGTGCAGGGTCTGGATGGCCTTTTTGTAGCCGTCCTGGGTGGGAGTGAAGATGACTTTGTCGTCCTGGACGATGCGGTGGTCCATGTTGTCCGGCACTCCGCCGAGGGCGGCGATCAGGTCAACGATGTCCCCGCACCAGGAGCCGGGCATGAAGCTCAGCGGGATGGTCTTTCCGGTCCCGGAGGCGTCCTGGGTCTTGAACGCGAGCAGGGCGTCGTGGAACTCGTCGATGGTCTTCGGCATCGGGATGTTGAGCTTCTTCAGCCAGGAGGTGTTGATTGCGAGTTCGTTGGGGAATTGGACCAGGCCGAGTTCCTCGACGGACGGCAGGGAGTAGATGTGCCCGTCCGAGGAGGTGATGGCTGCCTTGATGTCGGGACGGGCAGAGAGCAGCTTGGAGAGATTGGGGGCGTTCTTCTCGATGAGTCCCTCGAGTGGGATGAGGGTGCCGCTGGCGGAGTACGTGGCGATCTCGGCGTCGGTCAGGCCGGTGTTGAAGAACGCGTCGGGCAGGTCACCGCTGGCCAGGATGAGGTTCTTCTTTTCCTGGAAGACCGTCTCGGGCAGGTTCTCCCAGTTGATGTGGACGTTGGTGGCTTTTTCCCATTCCTTCACCACGGTCATGGTGTTGTAGTCCGGGGCCAGGGCCGCCTTGGTCCCGGAGAAAGTCAGGTCGAGTTGCTTGCTGACGATCGGGAAGCCCGTTTCCTGGAAGCCGAAGTCGGCGGAGGCATCCTTGATCTCCGTGGAGCCGGACTTGCCGCCGGAGCAGCCGGTGAACGTTAATGTTCCGGCCAGGACGGCGCCGAGGACGGCGTATTTACGGCTAAGTGCCATGGTCATTCCTATTCTGAGGTGGGATTTCTGCCGTCCGATGGCGGTTGCCCGGGCGGTCGTTGGGGGGAGGGCTATTTGACGGCGCCGATCATGGCGCCCTTGGTGAAGTGCTTCTGCATGAATGGCAGGGCAATCATGAGTGGCAGGCTCGAGACGACGATCATGGCGTACTTGGTAAGCTCTGCGATCCTTTGCGCGGCGGCATAGGATTCGATGTCCCCGCCGGTGGTGCCGGATGATGAGACGTCTGACTGGATGAGGATGTTGCGCAGCACGAGCTGCAGCGGGTATTTGGAGTCGTCGTTCAGGAAGATCAGGGCGTCGAAGAACGAGTTCCAGTGCGCCACGACGTGGACCATGATCATGAGCATGATCAGCGGCTTGGACAGCGGCAGCACCATCTTGAAGAAGAAGGTGAAATCGTTGGCCCCGTCCATCTGGGCCGCTTCACGCAGTTCGTTCGGGACGGTGTGTTCGAAGAAGGAACGGGCGATGATCAGGTTCCACACGCCCACCGCCCCCGGCAGGACCACGGCCCAGACTGTGTCCAGCATCCCCAGGTCCCGGACCACCAGGTACTTGGTGATGAGGCCGCCGTCTAAAAACATGGTGATGACGAACAGGAGCATCAGGATCTTGCGGCCCGGCATGTCCTTGCGGGACAAGGCGTAGGCGCCGCAGAGGATCGTGGTGACGCTGATGGCGGTCCCCAGAACGGTGTAGACGACCGTGTTGCCCAAGCCGTTCCAGATCCGGCTGTCAGCGAGGATCCGCTCGTAGCCCTCCGTGGTCATGCCGGAGGGGAACAGCCAGACCTTGCCTTCGTAGACCGCATTGGGGTCGCTGATGGAGGCGATCACGATGAAGTACAGCGGGTAAACGACGGCGAGGATGGACAGCAACAGTACGGATGTGGCGGCGATGTTGAAGACGCGGTCGCCGTACTTGTCCCTCAGCGTCGGCTTAGGGCGGCGCGGGTTGACGGCCCTGGCCGGGTTTTCAATGATTATCGGGCTGGTTTTCAGAGACATCTCGGCATCACCACAGGGTCGCTTGGTTGGCCCGGCGCGCCACCGTGTTGAAGAACAGCAGGAGCGCCAGGTTGAGGATGGAGTTGAACAGGCCGATGGCGGCCGAGTAGCTGAACTGCGCCTGCTGCAGGCCCGCGTGGTAGACGTAGGTCTGGATGATCTCCGACGTCGAGAGGTTCAGGGGGGTCTGCATCAGCAGTGCCTTCTCGAATCCGACGTTCAGCAGGTTGCCGATGGCCAGAATGAACAGCACGGTAATGACCGGCATGATGCCCGGCAGGTCGATGTGCCGGATGCGCTGGAGTTTGGAGGCGCCGTCGACCTTGGCCGCGTCGTGAAGCGCCGGATCAATTCCCGCCAGGGCCGCCAGGTACACAATCATGGAGAACCCGGCGTTCTGCCAGACATCCGAGATGACGTAGATGGGACGGAACCATTCCGCCGAGCCCATAAAGAAGATCGGCTCGCCCCCGCCTAATTGGATCGCGTTGTTCACCAGCCCGGACCGGGGGGACAGGATCACGAACATGATGCCCACCACCACGACGGTGGAGATGAACGCCGGCGAATAGAGCACCGTCTGGGTAAATTTCTTGAACTTCTCGCTCTGAAGCTGATTGACCAGCAACGCCAGGATGATCGGGACCGGGAAGGCCACCAGCAGACCCAGTACCGCGATCCACAGCGTGTTTCCGATGACCTGGCCGAACTGGTAGGAATTCACAAACCTGATGAAGTGCGTCAGGCCCACCCAGGGGCTGTCCGTAAACCCGTCCACCGGGTTGTAGTTCTTGAAGGCGATCTGCACGCCGTACATCGGCCAGTACTTGAAGACCAGAACGTAGATGATCGCCGGAGCTAGTAATACGTATAACTGCCAAGCCCGAAGAATTCGTTTCATGCGAAGCGAAAAAGAAATCCTTCGTTGCGGCAACGGTGCCGCTGCCGGACGCCGGCGTCCGGCCGGGATAATGCGGCTCATGGCATCTCCTTAGGATGTGTCACTGAGTTGCGTTCAATAAGAGGGCACTCCATCAGCTCGACCCGGCCATCGGGTTCCGCGCCCTGGAGGATCAGGTCAACCGCTCGCCGGCCCATGGCGACGAACGGCAAATCAAGGGTGGTCAGTCCCGGGCGAAGGTGCGGCGCCAGGGTCGACTGGTTATCGAAGCCCACGATGGATACATCCCCGGGGATGGAAAGTCTTAGCTCTGAGACGGCTTGATAAGCGCCCCAGGCCGTTCGGTCGTTCGCGCAGAAGATAGCGGTCGGCGGCTTCGCCGCAGTCATCAGCTCCATCGCGTACCGGAAGCCGTCTTCCTCATTGCCCGCACCGAATCGGATGACGGCTCGGTCCAATGCCAGTCCGGCTTCCTCAAGGGCCCGGATGTAACCTTCGTAGCGGCCCACAGCAGCCGGGAGCCCGCTTTCCAGAGTCTCGATGTTGATGAGTCCAACCCTGGAATGCCCGGCCTCGAGCAGGCGCCGCGTGGCTACATACCCGCCCCGCACTTCGTCGGGGGCCACGCTCGGAAGGCGGCCGTCCCGGTCCTGGGAGTTCAGCACCACCGACGGTACGCCCGCCAGGGCCTCCGGGACTTCCAGCAGGCGGTGGTACATGGCGGCGTAGACCACTCCAGCAACTTTGTAGGAGAGCATGGTGTCCAGGGACGCGGTCTCAAGTTCCTTGTCGCCGCCGGTGTTCACCGTGAGCAGGAGGAGCCCGTCCTCCCATGCCCGCTGCTGCGCCCCTTCGATGATGGCGCCGGCAAAAGGAGAGCTGGCCACTGAATCGCCGATAAATCCGATCATGCCGGCAACGCCGTCGCGGAGGACCTTGGCATGGGCGTTGGTGCGGTAGCCGAGCCGGTTCACAGCGTCGCGAACCCGCTTGCGGGTGTCCTCGGAGAAACGCGACCCGGAGGCCGAATTCAGCACCAGCGAGACCGTGGCCTGCGAAACGCCGGCAGCCGCAGCGACGTCATGCATTGTCGGTCCTGACTTTGGCCGTGATCCAGCCATGGGCGCCTCCTTGGGCCAGTTGCATCGATGGGTTATTCGTATAACTTCGGTCAACTGTAGCGTGCGTCACAACCGGCGTCAACAGTGCCCGCGGGCCTGGCCAAGGGCCACCCGGGTGTTGGGGGGG
>JAXMJF010000076.1:0-4380 GCA_034376805.1 Arthrobacter sp. | reverse complement strand
CCTGCGCATCCCCATCACCGACGAACAGCTCGAAGGCGACCTCTACCGGCCCCCGTACTACCACCCCGGCATGGACTCCCCCGAGATCCAGTACCTCATGGAACGCCGCCGCGCCCTCGGCGGCTTCGTCCCCGAACGCCGGCCGGACCACGCGCCCATAGAGCTGCCGGACCCGAAAACCTATGAGATCGCCAAGCGCGGGTCCGGGAAACAGCGGGCCGCCACCACCATGACGTTCGTGCGCCTGCTCAAGGATCTGCTCCGGGACAAGAAGTTCGGGCACCGCATTGTCCCGATCGTTCCGGATGAATCCCGCACCTTCGGTATGGACGCGTTCTTCCCCTCCGCGAAGATCTACAACCCGGACGGCCAGGGCTATCTCTCCGTGGACCGGGACCTTGTCCTCGCCTACAAGGAATCGGCGCAGGGCCAGCTGATCCATCCGGGCATCAACGAGGCCGGAGCCGTGGCGGCGTTCACGGCCGCGGGCACGTCCTACTCCACGCACGGCGAACCGCTGATCCCGATCTACGTCTTCTACTCCATGTTCGGTTTCCAGCGCACGGGCGATTCCTTCTGGGCCGCCGCGGACCAGATGACCCGAGGGTTCATCATCGGCGCCACCGCCGGCCGCACCACCCTGACCGGCGAGGGCCTGCAGCACGCCGACGGCCACTCCCCGATCCTCGCGTCGACCAACCCGGCCGTCCTGACCTACGATCCCGCCTTTGGGTACGAAATGGGCCACATCATCCGGGACGGCCTGGAACGGATGTACGGCCCGGAGTCCGAAGACCGGAACCTGATGTACTACCTCACGGTCTACAACGAGCCGATCTTCCAGCCGGCCGAACCCGAGAACCTCGACGTCAACGGGGTGCTGAAAGGCATCCACCGGGTGTCGGCGTCGGACCTTGAAGGGCCCAAGAGCCAGATCCTGGCCTCCGGCGTGTCCGTCCCGTGGGCCCTGGAGGCCCAGCGGGTCCTCGCCGAGGACTGGGGCGTCTCCGCCGACGTCTGGTCCGTGACGTCCTGGACCGAACTACGCCGCGACGGGCTCTCCGCTGAGGAAGAGGCCTTCCTCAACCCCGGCCGGCCGGCCCGCGTCCCGTTCGGCGCCGAACAGCTCGCCGGCGCCACCGGTCCGATCGTGGCGGTCACCGATTACATGAAGGCCGTGCCGGACCAGATCCGCCAGTTCCTGCCGCACCAGTTCGCCTCGCTCGGCGCCGACGGCTTCGGTTTCTCCGACACCCGCGCCGCGGCCCGCCGCTTCTTCAAGAACGACACCCACTCGATTGTGGTGAAGACCCTGCAGCTGCTGGCCGCCCGCGGGGAGGTCGACGGCGGTGTGCCCGCCTACGCGATGGACCGCTACAAGCTCCTGGACGTCAACGCCGGGACCACCGGCGGAGCGGGAGGCGACGCCTGACCTGCGGCGTTAGGGTGGGCAGATGAGCGACAGCGCAGCACTGGGCCATAGCCGGGCACCACGCACGACGGCGGTGCTGCTTGCCGCCGGCGCCGGGACGCGGCTGGGGCTCGGGCCCAAGGCGCTGCTCCCGTTCCGCGGCCGCACGCTGGTGGAAGTACTGGCCGACGTGCTCCTCGCGGGCGGCTGCCGGGAAGTGGTGGCGGTGCTCGGCGCGGACGCGGCAACGGTCCGCGCCGGCACCGACCTCAGCCGGCACCGGGTCATCGACAACCCGGACTGGAACACTGGAATGGGCGGCTCATTCCGGCTCGGCGTCGCCGCGGCAGCCCCGGCGGACCATGTGCTCATCGCGCTGGTGGACCAGCCCGGGCTGACCCCTGAGACCGTCGCCCACCTGCTGGCATCCCACCGGCCCGGCCGGGTGACGGCGGCCGCCTACCGTGGCCCGGACGGCAAGCTGCGGCGGGGTCATCCGCTGCTCCTGGATGCCAGCCTCCGCGCCGAGGCCGTGGAAACGGCAACCGGCGACGCCGGGGCACGCTTTTTCCTTCAGGCCCACCCGGAGCTGATCGACCTCGTGGACTGCAGCGACCTCTCCGGCGGCGAGGACCTCGACTCCCCCGACCAGCTGCACCTCCTCGACTAGGAGGGGACCAGCAGCTCCTGCAGCCCCCGCTTGAACCCGGACCGGCCGCCGTGGGCGGGATGCCTGATTTTCGGCACGTCCAGTCCGCTGCGCTGCAGGCTGCGGTGCGCCACATTCCCCACGGCCACCACCGTTTCGATGGGAAACACCTCGGTCAGCGCCTGCCAGAACGGCGTCCCGAGTGCCGCTTCGGAGGCCCTTGGAGTGCGGTTGGACAGCGGCTGCCCCGGCACGTGGGTATGCCACGGGCAGGCACTCCAGAGCAGGGGCAGGAACTCCAGCTCGGCCAGCACCTCCCACATCACCGTGGCCGTCGGCTCCGCCGCAACACCGGCAGCCTCCGCCGGCAGCACATAGCCCTTTCCCGGCCCGAACAGTCCAAACCCGTTGGCCGGACCCTCGAACATGGTGCGGTTGGTAAAGGGAACTCCGGTAATCCTCATACCCCTGAAGCCGGGGGCTTCCCCCACCAGCAGCACCTTCGGGGAGCGGTCCAGCATTTCCTGCAGATAGATCGCCAGGTTCCGCCGGCGCTGGGCGTTTTCCGGCACGGCGTGATCAAAGAAGTTGTTGCACCCCGGCCCTGTTGCCACGGCCGCGAGCCGGTCAACAAAGCCCTCGATGGAGGATGAAGTCATTCCCGGCCCGTTCCCTTGGCAGCTCGTCGGTTAATCAGACTATCCGGGCCGCCCCGCCGCCGGCACGGGCTCCGTGGCCGTCCTAGCATGGGGGCATGACGGACACAACCATCTTCACGGTGGGGCATTCCACTCACCCCATCGACGAATTCATTAGCATCCTGAAGGCCCACGGCGTCAAGAAGCTGATCGACGTCCGCACCGTCCCGAAATCGCGGCACAATCCACAGTTCAATGCGGACGCCCTCGCGGCAAGCGTGCGGGCCAGCGGGATCACCTACCGGCGGATGGAATCCCTCGGCGGCCTGCGGCACGCCCGGAAGGACAGTCCCAACGGCGCCTGGCGGAACGCGTCGTTCCGGGGGTACGCGGACTATATGCAGACCGAGGAATTTTCCGCCGCTATCGACCAGCTGGTGGAACGCGGGCGGACCAACGATGCGGCGATCATGTGCGCGGAAGCCGTCCCGTGGCGCTGCCACCGCTCGCTGATCGGTGACGCACTCCTGGTCCGCAATGTCGAGGTGCTGGACATCATGACGGAAAAGTCCGCCAAACCCCACACCCTGACCTCCTTCGCTCGGGTCGAGGGAGAACGGGTCTGGTATCCGGAGGACTGACCGCCGGACGCCGCGCCGGGCGGTTACCAGCGCGGGTGGATCGATTCGCGGAAGTACTTGTCGTAGATTTCCCGGACGCCGACGTCGAACGTTGCGTCGATGCCGCTGACCCCCGCCGCTTCGGCGTTGGAGCGGGCCTGGTCCACGTTCCGTGCGCCGGGGATCACCGTGCTGACGCCATCCTGCGCCGCGATCCAGGCGATAGCCGCCTGGGCGGTGCTGACGCCGTCGGGCACCAGTTCCTCGAATTCGGCCACCGCCTTCAGGCCCTGCCCGAAGTCCACACCGGAGAAGGTCTCCCCGACGTCGAACGCCGAACCGGTGCGGTTGTAGTTCCGGTGGTCGTCCGCCGCGAAGGACGTGTCCGCGGTGTATTTGCCGGAGAGCAGGCCCGAGGCGAGCGGCACGCGGACGATGATGCCGACCCCGGCGGCCTCCGCCGCGGGCAGCACCTCATCCAGCGGCTTGAGCCGGAAGGCATTGAGGATGATCTGCACGGTGGCCGTGCCCTCGTGCCGGATGGCCTCGAGGGCTTCGTCGGTCCGCTCCACGCTGACGCCATAGTTCCGGATGGCGCCCTCGGCGACCAGGGTGTCCAGCGCGTCGTAGACTTCGGCGTTGCTGTACACGGCGGTGGGCGGGCAGTGCAGCTGGACCAGGTCCAGCTGCTCTGTGCCCAGGTTGCGCCGGGACCGGTCCGTCCACGCGCGGAAGTTGGCGAGGTTGTAGTGCTCCGGCAACTGCTCCATCCGGCGGCCCATCTTGGTGGCCACCGTGATGTCCAGGCCCGGGTTGTCCGTCAGGAATGTGCCGATCGCCTGCTCGCTGCGGCCGTCGCCGTAGACGTCCGCGGTGTCGAAGAACGTGACGCCGGCGTCCACGGAGGCGGCCAGGATGGCCTGCGCCTGCGCGGGGTCCACGTTGCCCCAGTCCGCGCCAAGCTGCCAGGTCCCCAGTCCAACAATGGAGACGTTCCGTCCGGTTTTGCCCAAGATTCGCTTTTCCATCATCCGACTATAGGACGGAACACAAACGCGGGGT
>JAXMJF010000075.1:0-49676 GCA_034376805.1 Arthrobacter sp. | reverse complement strand
CCTGCGCATCCCCATCACCGACGAACAGCTCGAAGGCGACCTCTACCGGCCCCCGTACTACCACCCCGGCATGGACTCCCCCGAGATCCAGTACCTCATGGAACGCCGCCGCGCCCTCGGCGGCTTCGTCCCCGAACGCCGTTCCAAGCACACCGACGTCACCCTCCCGGGTGACAAGGTCTACGAAGTCGCGAACCGCGGCTCCGGCAAGCAGCTGGCCGCCACCACCATGGCCTTCGTGCGCCTGCTCAAGGACCTCATGCGGGACAAGGAATTCGGCCAGCGGATCGTCCCGATCATCCCGGACGAGGCCCGCACCTTCGGCATGGACGCGTTCTTCCCGACGGCGAAGATCTACAACCCGAACGGCCAGAACTACCTGTCCGTGGACCGCGAGCTCGTCCTGGCTTACAAGGAGTCCATCTCCGGCCAGATCGTGCACGCCGGCATCAACGAGGCCGGTTCGGTGGCGGCGTTCACCGCCGCGGGCACGTCCTACTCCACGCACGGCGAACCGCTGATCCCGATCTACGTCTTCTACTCGATGTTCGGTTTCCAGCGCACAGGCGATTCCTTCTGGGCCGCCGCGGACCAGATGACCCGCGGGTTCATCATCGGCGCCACCGCCGGCCGCACCACCCTGACCGGTGAAGGCCTGCAGCACGCCGACGGGCACTCCCCCATCCTGGCCGCGACCAACCCGGCCGTCGTCACGTACGACCCGGCCTACGGCTATGAGATCGGCGTCATCATGCGCGACGGCCTCAACCGCATGTATGGTCCCGGCCCGGCGGACAACGACCCGTCGCGGAACGTGATGTACTACATCACCGTCTACAACGAGCCGATCTCCCAGCCGGCAGCTCCGGCGGAACTCGACGTCGAGGGCATCATCAAGGGCATCTACCTGCTGGCGCCGGCCAAGATTGACGGCCCGCGCACGCAGATCCTTGCCTCAGGTGTGTCCGTCCCGTGGGCCCTCGAAGCCCAGCGGGTCCTCGCCGAGGACTGGGGCGTCTCCGCCGACGTCTGGTCCGTGACGTCCTGGACCGAGCTGCGCCGCGACGCCATGGCCGCTGAGGAAGAAGCGTTCCTCAACCCCGGCCAGCCCGCACGCGTCCCGTTCGTCACCGAACAGCTCGCCGGCGCCACCGGTCCGATCGTGGCCGTGACCGACTACATGAAGGCCGTCCCGGACCAGATCCGCCAGTTCCTGCCGAACGAGTTCGCCTCGCTCGGTGCTGACGGGTTCGGCTTCTCCGACACCCGCGCCGCTGCCCGCCGCTTCTTCAAGAACGACATCCACTCCGTGGTTGTCCGTTCGCTGCAGATGCTGGCCCGCCGCGGCGAGGTGGATGCCCAGGCTCCGGCCCAGGCGATCGAGAAGTACCGCCTGCACAACGTCAACGCCGGCACCACCGGCAACGCGGGCGGTGACTCCTAGCCTCCCCCGGCAACAACGACGGCGGTCCCCACCGAAAGGCGGGGGCCGCCGTCGGCGTTTCCCCGCTGTGCCGTTCCGGTGCGGCACCCGGTCAGGCTACAGGGCCGCATTATGATCCAGTGCTGTGATCCAGCACAAGGCGCCTTGTAGCCTTTGCACAAATGGAGCTTGGGCGGCAGGCCCCGTATGCTCGATGCATGGCCGAGCCAATCACCACTCCCGCAAAACGCAAGCCCGCCTCGAGGGCGATGCCTCCGGAGAAGGTCGAGACGCTCAAGAAGCTCCGGGCGAGCGTTGGGCAGCTTTCCACGACGACGCTGCGCCAGCTCGAGAAATCCCTGCCGTGGTACAGCCGGCTGAACTCCGACGAGCGCTCGGCCCTGGGCATGGTGGCCCAGAACGGCATCGCCGCCTTCGTCACCTGGTACGAGCGCCCCAGCTCGCCGTCGTGGATCCTGTCCGACGTTTTCGGCACGGCGCCGACCGAACTCACCCGCTCCATCAGCCTGCAAAAGGCCCTCCAGCTGATCCGGATCGTCGTGGAAGTGGTGGAGGACCAGGTGCCCGTGATCGCACCGGAGGCGGACCAGGGCGCGCTGCGCGAGGCGGTGCTGCGGTACTCCCGCGAGGTGGCCTTCGCCGCCGCCGACGTGTACGCCCGCGCTGCCGAAACCCGCGGATCGTGGGACACCCGGCTGGAGGCGCTCATTGTGGACGCCATCCTGCGCGGGGAAAACACCGACGCGCTGCGGTCCCGGATCGCCGCCCTGGGCTGGAAGGCACAGGAGCGCTTCACCGTCATGGTCGGCAATTCGCCGCCGGAACCGAACGCCAGCTACGTCAGCGAGCTGCGCCGCACCGCCGGGCGCTTCGCCGAAGACGCCCTCGTCGGGATCCAGGGCGACCGGCTCATCCTCATCCTCGGCGGGCTCCATGACCGCGAAACCGCGTACCTGAAGCTGGCCGAACTCTTCGCTCCGGGCCCGGTGGTCTACGGCGCCGAAGCGGGTTCG
Organism: Arthrobacter sp.; assembly: GCA_034376805.1. Lineage (GTDB taxonomy): Bacteria > Actinomycetota > Actinomycetes > Actinomycetales > Micrococcaceae > Arthrobacter. Next base: position 47,219 of record JAXMJF010000075.1, on the reverse strand, counting down.
CTGCTGGAGGCCAGCGGCTCGGCGCAGTCCGCGTTCGCGGGGCTGACCGCTGCCCGCGCCTGGCCTGCCGCGCCGCGCCCGGTCGCCGCCGATGACCTTCTGCCGGAGCGGGTGATTTCCGGTGACGACGCCGCCAGGCGCTCCCTCGTCAAGAACATCTACCGGCCCCTGCTCGCGGCCTCCAACGGGCTGGTGGAGACTCTGGGCACGTACCTTGAACTGGGCCATTCGCTCGAGGCCACGGCCCGCGAACTCTTTGTCCACGCCAACACCGTGCGGTACCGGCTCAAGCGCGTCTGTGACGTCACGGGCTGGGATCCGCTGTTGCCGCGGGAGGCCTTTGTGCTGCAGACGGCCCTCGTTGTGGGCCGTCTTGCGGCCCCGCCGAAGCCCGCCACGGAGCGGCAGCCTTCGCGGAATAGCCCCTGAGAAGTTGTAGACTTCCTACAAAGTGACCCTGTGAGCTTGGTGCATGAATGCACCGATAATCTCGCCGTAGTTTGGAAAGCTGGATACGTGCTTGCAATCGTCTGCCCTGGACAGGGCTCCCAGACCCCTGGTTTTCTCGCCCCCTGGCTGGAACTGCCGCCTGTCGCAGGCCACCTGGCCTCCCTCAGCGAAATCGCCGGGATCGACCTCACCGCCCATGGAACCACCTCCGATGAGGAGACCATCAAGGACACCGCCGTTGCGCAGCCGCTGATCGTCGCGGCCGGACTGGTGGCCGCAAAGTCCCTGTTCGACGTCGAACTCGGCACCCTGCCCGTCATCCTTGCCGGCCACTCCGTCGGGGAAATCACCGCCTCCGCCCTGGCCGGTGTACTGACGGAAACCGAAGCCATGACCTTCGTCCGCGAACGCGCCAACAGCATGGCGGCAGCCGCTGCGGCCACTCCCACCGGCATGAGCGCCGTTGTCGGCGGCGACCCGGCCGAGGTCCTGGCCGCGATCGAGGCCTGCGGTGCCACGGCCGCCAACGTCAACGGCGCCGGTCAGACCGTCGCGGCCGGAACCCTGGACCAGCTCAAGGCCCTCGCCGAGAACCCGCCGGCCAAGGCCCGGGTCATCCCGCTGAAGGTCGCCGGCGCGTTCCACACCCAGCACATGTCCCCCGCCGTCGCGGCGCTGCGGTCCCTGCGGCCCACGCTGCACCCGCGGAACCCGCAGGTCCCCCTGCTCTCCAACTTCGACGGCGCAGAAGTCACCGATGGTGCCGCCGCCGTCGAGAGCCTGATCGCCCAGGTTTCCCGCCCGGTCCGCTGGGACCTCTGCATGGAAACCCTCGTGAAGCGCGGCGTGACCGGCGTGATCGAACTGGCTCCGGCCGGGACGCTTGCCGGACTCGCCAAGCGCGGCATGCCGGGTGTGAAGACCGTAACCGTCAAGACCCCGGACGACCTGTCCGCCGCCCTGGCCCTATTCGCAGAACTGGAAGGACAGGCATGAGCGTTCCCACGTTGAAGCAGGCCCCCCTGCACGAGAACACCCGCATCATGGGAGTCGGCGCCTACCGGCCCGACGTGATCGTCACCAACGATGACGTCTGCCAGTGGATCGATTCCTCCGACGAGTGGATCCGCCAGCGCACCGGCATCATCACCCGGCACCGTGCCCCAGCCGACATCAGTGTGATCGACATGGCCGAGGGCGCTGCCCGCGAGGCGCTGCAGAAGGCCGGCATCGAGGCGTCCCAGCTCGGCGCCGTCATCGTCTCCACCGTGACGCACCCCTACGCGACGCCGTCCGCCGCAGCGAGCCTCGCCGACCGCCTCGGCGCGACGCCGGCGCCGGCCTTTGATATCTCCGCCGCATGCGCTGGCTACTGCTACGGCATCGCCCAGGCCGACGCGCTGGTCCGCTCCGGCGCGGCCAACTACGTCCTTGTGGTCGGTGCGGAAAAGCTCTCGGATGTCATCGACAACACCGAGCGCACCATCTCCTTCCTCCTCGGCGACGGCGCGGGCGCCGTTGTGATCGGCCCCTCCGACACCCCGGGCATCGGCCCCTCGGTGTGGGGCTCGGACGGCAGCAAGTGGGACGCGATCGGCATGACCGGCTCCATGCTGGACCTCCGCGAACTCGCCACGGCGGGCAAGCAGGGCAGTGCGCTGAGTGCCGAGGAAGCCGCCGTCACCGACGCCGCGCTCTGGCCGACGCTCCGCCAGGACGGCCAGACGGTGTTCCGCTGGGCAGTCTGGGAGATGGCCAAAGTGGCCCAGCAGGCGCTGGACGCTGCCGGCATCAGCGCCGACGACCTCGCGGCCTTCATCCCGCACCAGGCGAACATGCGGATCATCGACGAGATGGCCAAAAAGCTGAAGCTGCCGGAACACGTCATCATCGCGCGGGACATCGCCGACGCCGGCAACACCTCCGCAGCCTCCATCCCCCTGGCCACCCACCGCCTGCTGCAGGAAAACCCGCAGCTCAGCGGCGGGCTTGCACTGCAGATCGGCTTCGGTGCCGGACTGGTCTTCGGTGCCCAAGTGATCGTGCTTCCATAGGCGTTCGCCGCTTTCCCCCACCTTTAAATCCCACGGCAAACCGAGCCCTCGGTTTGAACCATTTCCGCCCGAAGCTGCCGGCACACCGGCAGCCAACGGCAATAACAAGAAAAGGAGCCATCATGGCTAGCAACGAAGAGATCCTGGCCGGCCTGGCTGAAATCGTCAACGAAGAGACCGGCCTGGCTACCGAGGCCGTCGAAATGGACAAGTCCTTCACCGAGGACCTGGACATCGACTCCATCTCAATGATGACGATCGTCGTCAACGCCGAAGAGAAGTTCGGCGTGCGCATCCCGGACGAAGAGGTCAAGAACCTCAAGACCGTCGGCGACGCAGTCGGCTTCATCGCCAACGCACAGGCCTAATTTCGGCCCTGGCCGGTCCGGGGGCGCCACGGCACCCCCGGACCGCGCCATTTGCAGCACCATCCAGTGCAACACCCCAGAGTTTTTCAAACGCAGGCCCCGGCAGGCTTTCCCAAGTCCCGGATACGGCAGGCGCACCGACAGAGAGTGATCCCATGGCACGCAAAGTAGTCATTACCGGTTTGGGTGCCACCACACCCATCGGCGGCGATGTCCCCACGATGTGGAAGAACGCGCTGAAGGGCGTCTCCGGCGCGCACACGCTCGAGGACGACTGGGTGGCGAAGTACGAGCTGCCCGTCCACTTTGCCGCCCGCGCATCCAACCCCGCGACCGAGGTCCTGAGCCGGGTCGAAGCCAAGCGCATGGACCCGTCCACGCAGTTCGCCGTGGTCGCCTCCCGCGAGGCCTGGGCCGACGCCGGCATCACCGAGGTCGACCACGACCGCCTGGCCGTGGCTTTCGCCACCGGCATCGGCGGCGTCTGGACCCTCCTGGACGCCTGGGACACCCTGCGCGAAAAGGGCCCCCGCCGCGTCCTGCCCATGACTGTGCCAATGCTGATGCCCAACGGCCCGGCTGCGGCGGTCAGCCTTGACCTGGGCGCCCGCGCCGGCGCCCATACCCCCGTCTCCGCCTGCGCGTCCGGCACCGAGGCCGTTCACATGGGCCTGGACCTGATCCGCTCCGGCAAGGCCGACGTCGTCGTCTGCGGCGGCGCCGAAGCCGCCATCCACCCGATGCCGATCGCCGCGTTCGCCTCCATGCAGGCCCTCTCGCGCCGCAACGACGATCCCGAGCACGCCTCACGCCCCTACGACCTTGGCCGCGACGGTTTCGTCATGGGCGAAGGCGCCGGTGCCCTGGTGCTGGAGGCCGAGGAACACGCCCTGGCCCGCGGCGCCCGGATCTACGCGGAGCTGGCCGGAACCTCGGTCACCGCCGACGCGTATCACATCACCGCCCCGGACCCGCAGGGCCTGGGCGCCACCCGCGCGCTGAAGGCTGCGATGTTCGACGGCCGGATCCAGCCGGAGGACGTGGTGCACGTCAACGCGCACGCCACCTCCACCCCGGTCGGCGACAAGCCCGAGTACGCGGCCCTGAAGGCCGCCCTCGGCAAGCAGCTGGACAGCGTCGCAGTCTCCGCCACCAAGTCGCAGATGGGACACCTGCTGGGCGCCTCCGGTGCCGTGGAAGCCGTGCTGACCGTCATGGCCATCTATGACCGCAAGGCACCGGTGACCATCAACCTCGAAAACCAGGATCCGGAGATCCCGCTCGACGTCGTCACGACGGCCCGCGACCTGCCCTCCGGCAGCATTTCGGCGCTGAGCAACTCCTTCGGCTTTGGCGGCCACAACGCCGTGATCGCGGTGCGGAGCGTCTAGCTCCCGCCACCGGTCCACGCCCAGATGGCGGCAATGTTCTACGCGAACATTGCCGCCATCTGTCGTTTGGCGCTGCTATGGAGTGTGTTGTTGCCGCCGGTCTGGGCTCCAGCGTGTCTGGGCTCCAGCGTGTCTGCGGCTCTAGCCGACCTGGTGGAGCCAGCGCACCGGTGCGCCTTCGGCAGCGTGCCGGAAGGGCTCGAGCTCCTCGTCCCAGGCTTCGCCAAGGGCCAGGGAGAGCTCATGGTAGACCGCGGAGGGGTCGCCGGCGCCGGATTCGTAGGCATAGCGGATGCGGTCCTCGGAGACCATGATGTTGCCGTGCACATCTGTGACAGCGTGGAAAATGCCGAGTTCCGGCGTGTGCGACCAGCGGCCGCCGTCAACGCCCTGGCTGGGCTCTTCCGTGACTTCGTAGCGCAGGTGCGCCCAGCCGCGGAGAGCAGACGCCAATTGAGCCCCCGTGCCCGGATTTCCGGCCCACGACAACTCAGCCCGGTACATTCCGGGCGCTGCTGGCTGAGCAGTCCACTCAAGATCCGTCCGCTTGTCCACAACAGAACCTATGGCCCACTCGACGTGGGGGCATAGGGCAGTTGGGGCCGAGTGAACAAACAACACACCGCGGGTCAGTGCAACAGACATTCCATCCTCCATAGCTGTAGGTACGTCTTCCCCAACGACCTCTGCCTGGATGTCTGTCTGTTGCGCGGGTCCGTGGTGATGCGGGTGGTCCCTGCCAGACTATTAAGTTACTGCCCGGTTCATCAGTGCGACTTGATGCTCATGAGCTTCAAGCAACACTTGAAAGTTTCCCGGCGTGAGTCTTATTCTGCCGTACCCCACCGCATTACGCCAGTGCAATTCGGCGCGTCTTTCCCGGCGCGCCGCCCGGCGTCACGTATGGAAGCACTGCCGGTGACCGGCCCGGCAAAGGCTCCGGGGTCAGGCCCTCGGATGGGCCTGCTGGTAGCTCTGCCGGAGCCTCTCGACGGAGACATGGGTATAAATCTGGGTGGTGGCCAGGCTGCTGTGGCCCAGGATCTCCTGCACCGCCCGGAGATCGGCCCCGCCGTCGAGCAGGTGGGTGGCGGCGGAATGCCGCAGGGCGTGCGGACCGGTCGCCGCGGTGTCCCCCAAGGCTTCCAGCAGATCGTGGACGACACTGCGGACCTGCCGCTGGTCCACGCGTCTGCCGCGGGCGCCGAGGAAGAGTGCCGGGCCGGAGGTTTCCGTGGCGAGGGCGGGCCGGCCCCGGCGCAGCCAGTCGTCGACGGCGAGCGCCGCGGGCAGGCCGTAAGGCACGGTACGTTCCTTGTTGCCCTTGCCGAGCACCCGCAGGGTCCTGCGGTCGGGATCGAGGTCGTCCACGTCGAGGCCGGACAGCTCGCCGACCCGGACCCCGGTGGCGTAGAGCAGCTCCACCATGGCGCGGTCCCGCAGGGGCAGGGGCCCGCCCTCGGCGGCCGCGGTTTCCGTGCCTTCGACAAGCCGAAGGACCTGTTGCTGATGCAGCACTCCGGGCAGCGATTTCTCCCGCTTCGGCGCCTTCAGCCGCAGGGCGGGGTCCGTTTCGATGAGTTCCTCACGGATGGCCCAGCCGGTGAAGGCCCTGGCGGTGGCGGAGCGGCGGGCCAGCGTGGCGCGGGACATCCCCGCTTCGCTTTGCGAGCCCAGCCAGCGCCGCAAGGTGCCGAGTTCCAGGCCGGCGAGGTCTTCCACCCCCTCGGACGCCGCATACTCCAATAGGCTTCCGACGTCGGCGAGGTACGCGCGCACGGTGTGGGCCGACCGCCCCCGTTCCGCTTCCAGGTAGCGGCCGAAACCCTGGGCGGCCTTGGCCAGTGCGGCCGGGATCTGCTGTGTGGACACCTCCTTACTCTCGCAGGATTAGCCGGGCGATCAAGGAGCCCGGCGGCGAGCCGCGGGTCTGGTGCCGGCCGGTGACCTGCCGCCACCCCGCCGCCGCCGGAGGCTGGCCGCCAGTCAGCCTGCGGAGCCGGACCGTTTCCAGCCGCCGCGGTGCGATTCGGCCAGGCCCAGCAGCCCGAGACGGCCCAGGCCCGCGCGGACCGAATCCGCGGATAGTCCGGCGACGGTGGTGAGCTTCTCGACAGAGGTGGTGGCCCGCAGCGGCAGGGCGTCCAGCAGGATGAGGTCTTCCAGGGTCAACCCGTCCTGGACCGCAGCCCTGCCGGTCTTGACCTCGGGCAGCGATTCGCCGCTGGGCGAGGCGAGCTCCGCGACCTCCCCGGCGTCGGTGACGCAAACCGCACCTCCTTCCCGGAGCAGCCGGTGGCAGCCCGCTGAGTTGGCGCTGTGTACCGACCCCGGCACTGCGCCGACGGCTCTGCCCAGCGTTTCCGCGTGGTGGGCTGTGTTCAGCGCGCCCGATCTCCACCGGGCTTCCACGACGACCGTGACGGACGCCAGCGCAGCGATCAGCCGGTTGCGTTGCAGGAACCTGTACCGAGTCGGCGCGGAGCCCGGCGGGACCTCGGCCAGCACTGCGCCCTGGTTCGCGACTGCCCGCAGCAGATCCTCGTTGCCGGCGGGGTAGAAACGGTCCACTCCCCCTGCCATCACGGCGATGGTGGGCATGCTCCCGGCCGTGCCGCCGGCGAGAGCTGCCCGGTGCGCGTGGGCATCGATCCCGTAGGCGCCGCCCGAGATGATCGTGAAACCACGCTGTGCCAGCGAATACGCGAGGTCGCCCGTCACGGACGCACCATAGGAGGTGCTGTCCCTGGAACCGACCAGCGCCACGGACCGGGCGGGCGCAGGCAGCTCCTGCTCGATGCCGCGCCACCAGAGACAGAGCGGTTCCTGCAGACCGAGGTCCGCCAGTTGGCGGGGCCACAGCTCGTTCGAGGGGATAATCAAGCGGCCGCCGAGCCGCTGCATCGTGGCGAGGTCCCGGGCCGGCGCCAGGTCCGGGACCCTCGGCGCCCAGCGCTGCCGGGCTGTCCCCAGGCCTGTCCAGCCGTTGCCTGAGCTGTTCTCGTCCAGCATCTGGAAGATTTCCCGCTCCAGTTCCGCTCCGGCGGCCAGCTGGCCGGTGGCGATCTTCAGTGCGTCCTCCGGCCCGGCGACGCGAACGAGCGCGAGGCCCGCAGCGTCCTGCGGCTCAAACAGCCGGGACAACGCTGCCCGGGCGGTCCGTTCGCTCTCTGTCATAGTGTTGTTCCTTTCGAAGGCTGGCGATGAATGATGGCGCCGCACGCACGCGGCGGCGCCGGCGGAATATCCAGCTAGGCGGCGACGGCGGCCTGCCGAAGATTGAGGGCCAGTCCGATGTCGTCCGGCTCCGGGATGTCCCGCAGGGCCAGGTCCGCCAGGGTCCAAGCCAGGCGCAGCACACGGTCGTAGCCGCGGGCTGTCAGCACGCCGCGTTCCAGGGCGTGGTCCAGGATCCGGGTGGTGGGGGCGCTGAGCCGCAAGGCACCCCGGAGGACGCGCCCAGGGACCTGGGCGTTGGTTTCCATGCCGAAGGGCAGCAGCCGCTCCAGCTGGCGCTTCCGTGCAGCGTGGACGCGGGCCGCAATGGTGGCGGTGTCCTCCTCGGCCCCCGGTAGGCCAAAGTCGGCCAGCGACACCCGCTCCACCTGCAGCTGGATGTCGACCCGGTCCAGCAGCGGCCCGGACAGGCGGGCCAGATACCGCCGGCGCATGGTCGGGGTGCAGATGCAGTCGACGCCCTTGCCCGTGGCCTTGCCGCACGGGCAAGGGTTGGCCGCTAGCACGAGCTGGAAGCGGGCAGGGTACGCCGCTGTTCCCGCTGCACGGTGCAGCACGAGCTCCCCGCTCTCCAGCGGCTGCCGGAGCGCATCCAGGACCCTGCGCTCGTACTCCGGAGCCTCGTCAAGGAACAGCACTCCGCGGTGGGCCCGGGAGGCTGCTCCGGGCCTGGGCAGCCCCGAGCCTCCTCCTATGATCGCCGCGGAGGTGGCGGTGTGATGCGGGTTCTCATACGGCGGCCTGCGCACGAGTTGCAGCGAGGCTGAGGTCAGCGAGCAGAGCGAATGGATGGCCGTCACTTCCATGGCCTCGGCGTCACCCAGGTCCGGCAGGAGTCCGGGCAGCCGTTCGGCCAGCATCGTCTTTCCCGCGCCCGGAGGACCTGTCAGCAGCAGATGGTGGGCGCCGGCGGCGGCGACTTCCAGTGCCCGCCGGGCGTCCCCCTGCCCGGAGACGTCGCGCATGTCCGGCGGCGCAAAGGACGGCGCGTCGGCTCCGGCCTCCGGTTCGCCAGGGTCAGGGGCCGGGTCGAAGTCGAGGGCCAGGTCCTGCGGATCGGCACCGAAATCGAAGGCCAGTCGGGCCAGCGTGGTGTAGCCCTGCACCCGGGCGCCGGGCACGAGTTCGGCCTCGGCGGCATTTGCCTGGGCCACAACAACGTCGGCGTAGCCTGCCCGCACTGCGGCCATGACGGCGGGAAGGACGCCGCGGACCGGCCGCAGCCTGCCGTCCAGTCCCAGTTCGGCGATGAACACAGTCCGGCCGGTGGACCGGACATCGTTGGAGGCCAGCAGGGCGGCCATGGCGATGGCCAGGTCGAAGCCGGAGCCGCGTTTGGGCAACGACGCCGGGATGAGGTTGGCGGTGATCTTCCGGCGGCTCAGCGGAATTCCAGAGTTCTGGGCGGCCGAGCGTATCCGCTCCTTGGCCTCGTTGAGCGAAGCGTCCGGCAGCCCGAGGATGATGAACGCGGGCAGGGTCTGGCCGATGTCGGCCTCCACTTCGACGATGTAGCCGTTCAGCCCGACGAGGGCTACCGCGTAGGTCCGCCCGAGCGCCACCTATCCCACCCCTTTGAGGTGTTCCACGGCGGGGGCACCGATGCCGTCGTCGAGCACGGCGATCACATCGACCCGTCTTAGCGGCATACGGAGTTCATGGTCGCGGCACCAGGCGGAGGCCAGCCGGTGCAGCCGGGCCAGTTTGTCCACGCCGACGGCTTCGAAAGGATGCCCGTACGCAAGGGACTTGCGGGTCTTCACCTCGGCGATGACCAGGGTGTCACCGTCGAGGGCGACGATGTCGATTTCACCCTCGGAACACCGCCAGTTGCGGTCCACGATCCGCATGCCCTGGGTTTGGAGATAACCGGCCGCGAGTTCCTCCCCGCGCCGGCCCAGCACGTCTTTAGCTCTCATAAGACCAGCCTGCGGCGCGGCAAGAGCTTGGCACAGGCGTGCAGGACGCTATGTGGGAAACCCTCGGCAAGGACCGGCCAATTGGAAGCCCGGCCTTCCGGATCAGCGACGCGGACCGCCACAGATTTGTCGGGGCCACGCCATAGCCTTCAAGTGCCGGCAGCCACCAGGCGTCCGGGGAACACCATCACCGGTTCAGGAGAACGGACATAACAACGAATACAGCATGCGAGCCGTGGTGCGACGAGTGAGCTGCACCCCGGCAGCGGAGGACCGCCCGGAGATGGTCCTTCGCTTTCGGGACATGAGCAACGACGCGGACTCGGCCACACTCAGCACCACAACAGATGGCCTCAGGCAACGGCACACCACCATTGGTGAGTTTCTGCAGGACCTCGGCTAGCCGGCCGGCGGGGTCCTGGTTAGTTCCCGAGATCCCCGGCCTTGGGCAGGGCGAGTTCCTCGCTGCGCGGGAGCTCCTCGACGTTGACGTCCTTGAAGGTGATCACGCGGACGCTCTTGACGAAGCGGGCGGAGCGGTAGACGTCCCAGACCCAGGCGTCCTGCAGCGTCAGGTCGAAGTAGACCTCGCCGTCGGCGCTGCGGGCCTGCAGGTCAACGTGGTTGGCCAGATAGAAACGCCGTTCGGTCTCGACCACATAGCTGAACAGCCCGACCACGTCGCGGTATTCGCGGTAGAGCTGCAGCTCCATGTCGGTCTCATAGTTTTCAAGGTCCTCGGCACTCATGGTTCCATCTTGCACCATCCGGCGCGCCGCGCGCGCCACAGCCCGTTCCACAGCCCACGGGCACCCCATGAAAGGGCGGGCCCGCACGGCGCTGACGTCAGTCCGCGAGCAGCTGCCAGCTCACGCGGTGGTACGGCGTGGGTCCCGCGGCGCGGAGCGCCTCTTTGTGGACGGCGGTGCCGTAGCCCTTGTTCTCGTCCCAGCCGAAGGCGGGGTACTCGTGGTGTAGTTCGCGCATCATGCCGTCGCGCTCCACCTTGGCCAGGATGGACGCCGCGGCGACGCTCAGGCACTGCATGTCGGCCTTGACCAAGGTGTGCACCGGCGCGTCGCAGCCGGGCTCCGCCGGGCCGTCGTCGAACAGGGACGGCTGCGCCGTCGGCGAAAGCCAGTTATGGCTCCCGTCCAGCAGCACGACGTCCGGGATCACCCCGGCGGCCAGGACCGCGAGCCAGGCGCGGGTTCCGGCGAGCCGGAGCGCGGTGACGATGCCCAGGGCGTCGATCTCATTCGCGGAGGCATGGCCGACGGCCGAGGCCACACTCCAGCTCCGGACCAGCGGCACCAGGCGTTCGCGGTCCGCCACTTTGAGCAGTTTGCTGTCCCGCACATCGGCGAGCAGTGCCTGCTGGTGGAGGTCCACGACGGCGATTCCCACGCTGACGGGCCCGGCGAGGGCGCCGCGGCCCACCTCGTCGACGCCGGCAAGGAGCCGGGCGCCGGAGCTGCGGAAGCGCCGTTCGTAGTCGAGCGTGGGGGCTTCGGACATGACGTCAGCCGCTACTTTCCAGCCGGCTCGGGCACGTCGCGGAAGACGTCCGGGTAGTTGTCGAGGGCGGTGATGCGGTTCAGCGGCCAGGCAATGACGGCGGCCTTGCCTTCGATGTCGGCGATGTCGACGAAGCCGCCGTTGCTGTCCGTGTGGGCGCGCGAGTCGGCGGAATGGTTCCGGTTGTCTCCCAACACCCAGACCTTCCCTTCGGGCACCACGACGTCGAAGTCGCGGATTTGGGGCACTTCGGCGGGGTTGATGTAGGGCTCGTCCAGGGGCGTGCCGTTAACCAGGAGCCGGCCGCCGGCGTCGCAGCAGGCCACGCGGTCCCCCGGCAGGCCCACGACGCGCTTGACCAGGTGCTGCTCCGAGTTGTCCGGGAGCAGGCCGATGAACATCAGCCCGTCCTGGACCCAGGTGAAGGGGCCCGTCTCCTTCTCCGCCATAGGAACCAGCCAGCCCTGGGTGTCCCTGAAGACGACGACGTCGCCGCGCTCCAGGGCGAAGGGCTCCGGGACCAGGAGGTTCACGAAGATGCGGTCATTCACGTCCAGGGTGCTGACCATGGACTCTGACGGGATGTAGAACGCCCGGAAAAGGAAGGTTTTGATCAGAAAGGACAACACGATGGCGACCAGCACCACGGTGGCCACTTCTTTCGCCCAGAGGAACAGCGGGCTGTGGCGTTCCCGGGACTTCGCCCGGCGCGCACGCTTCGACGCCGCTCCCGCATGCGCCGGACCGCCCGTAGACCCCTGATCCGCGCGGACGGCAGGCTCAGCAGGGGCCTCCGTGGCGGGGATCGCTGAGGAGGTGGCCCGGGGCTGGTCCTGCCCCCGCGGATCTGGAGTCCGGGGTCCGGTCTCGGGCATTTACTGTCCGTTCTTCGCTGTCGTTGTGGCGGCCTCGGAGGGCCGCCCTACTGCTGTAAATCTATCAATCGGCCAGATGATCTGGACGGGCCTGCCGATCACCCGGTCCAGCGGCACCATGCCTCCGCCGGGGGCGCCCAGGAGACTGCGGGAATCGGCCGACAGGGAGCGGTGGTCCCCCATCAGCCAGACCCTGCCCGCGGGCACGATCACGCTGAACTTCAGCTCGCTCGGGGAGTCACCTTCAAAAAGATAGGGTTCCGCAATTTGCTGGCCGTTGACTGTGAGCCTGCCGCCGGCGTCGCAGCAGACCACGTGGTCACCGGGGAGCCCGATGACGCGTTTGATGTAGGTGGTGTCGCCGCCGGAGAGGCCCACCCAGTGGCTGATGCCGCTCAGAAGGTCCAGGACCGGTCCGTTGCCGCTGTCCAGCGGGGCGAAGGAGCCGCGGCCGTCGAAGACGACAATGTCGCCACGGCCCACCGGTTCGGCGCGGAAGTCCGTGCGCGAGACGAGAATCCTGTCCCCCTCGCGGAACATCGGCTCCATCGAGGCGGAGGGGATGTAGTAGACATCAAGCCACAACGAGCGGACCAGGCCGCTGATGAGCACGGCCAGCACCACGGCCAGCAACACAAAACGCCAGCCGAGTTTCCTGGGCTGGCGTTTTGTGTGTTCCATGATCCGTATCCTCTAACGCTTTTCTTAACTGAACAGCGCTGTTGCGGATGCTCCGGCGCTGGCCGGACACGGTCCGTGGACCCGCGGTGGAAGCCTGCGGTGTAAGCCCGGAGGGACTTACTTTGCGGTCTGGAAGTCGCGCTTTTCCTTGATCTTCGCGGCCTTGCCACGCAGGTTGCGCATGTAGTACAGCTTGGCGCGGCGCACGTCACCCTTGGAGACGAGCTCGATCTTCTCGATGATCGGGGAGTGCACCGGGAAGGTACGCTCCACGCCGACACCGAAGGAGACCTTGCGGATGGTGAAGGTTTCGCGCAGGCCGTCGCCGTGGCGGCCCAGGACGAAGCCCTGGAAGACCTGGACGCGGGAGTTCTTGCCTTCGATGATGTTCACGTGAACCTTGAGGGTGTCACCCGCGCGGAAGACGGGAACATCGGTGCGCAGCGAGGCTGCGTCTACTGAATCGAGAATATGCATTGATTCACTCCTGGTGAACGCCACAGGTCCTTCACGTTGGGTCACGGCGGCCAGGCCCGGGCGCAATTGCGGCCCGGAAATTCACGCCGAAAATTTTATGAATCCGGCTTCGTCAGGAATTGACGGGGCCGGGGTGCCGCGCTGTTGGTGACGCTCCCCCTGTGGCAGGTTCGCACCCAGCAGGCACAAGGACTAATTTTGCCACATCCGGCGCCGTCCAGCGAATCCGGTCAGGCGGAATCCCCGCCGGCGTCCGCGCGGGGCCTGAGGCGGCCGTCGACGACGTCGTACCCCAGGTCCGCGAAGGCGGTGCGGTCCGCGCGGGGCAGCTTGGCGGCGTCGAACTGCTCCAGCAGGTCCGGGCGGCGTTCAGCGGTGCGCCGGTACTGCTCGTGCCGGCGCCACTGGGCGATCTTGCCGTGGTTGCCACTGAGCAGTACCGCAGGGACCTCGCGGTCCCGCCAGCTGGAGGGCTTGGTGTAGACGGGGTACTCCAGCAGCCCGTCCGAGTGCGATTCCTCCACGAGGGACTCGGGGTTGCCGACGACGCCGGGCAGCAGGCGTCCGATGGCCTCCACCATCGCCAGCACCGCAACTTCGCCGCCGTTGAGGACGTAGTCGCCCAGGCTCATGGGCCGCACCGTGAAGTGCCCGGCCGCCCATTCCATCACGCGCTCATCGATGCCTTCGTAACGCCCGCAGGCAAACACCAGCCGCTCTTCCCCGGCGAGTTCGTGGGCGGTGGCCTGGGTGAACCGCTCCCCCGCCGGTGACGGCACAATCAGGACCGGCCTGGCCGCGTCGCTGGGGCGGTCCGCCGCGACGGCGGCCAGGGCCTGGGCCCAGGGCTCGGGTTTCATGACCATGCCCGCGCCGCCGCCGTAGGGAGTGTCATCCACGGTCCGGTGGCGGTCCGTGGTGAAGTCCCTGAGGTCGTGGACGTTGAGCTCCAGCAGTCCGTCCTGGCGCGCCTTACCAATCAGGGAGAGCTCCAGCGGCGCCAGGTACTCCGGGAAGATGCTGACGACGTCGACCCTCATTTAGGCGTTGTCCCCGGTGTCGGCGCGGTCATCGGCACTGGCGGCCGGTGCGGACGCCGGCTTGTCGCCAGCCGGCTTGTCCCCGGACTTGGCCTCGTCCTCGGCATTGACCTCGAAGAGACCCGGCGGCGGGGTGACGAGCACGTAGCCCTCTCCGACGTTGACCTCGGGGACGATCTGCTCCACAAAGGGGATCAGGATTTCCTTGCCGTCCGTCGCGGTGACGACGAGCAGGTCCTGGACCGGGAGGGTGTGCAGGCCGGAAACCTTGCCGACCACCTGGTCACCGACGCGGACCTCCAGGCCTTCAAGCTCGTGCTCGTACCAGCCCTCGTCGTCGTCATCGTCGTCGAGTTCCTCAGTTTCGATGAACAGCTTGGCTCCGCGGAGGGTCTCCGCCTCGTTGCGGGTCTCGATTTCCTCGAAGGCGAGCAGCAGGATGTCCTTGTTCCAGCGGGCGCTGATGATGGTGAGCGGTCCGGCCGAGGCAGGCTCCACCACGAACTGGGTTCCCGGGACGAAGCGGTCGCCGGGCGCATCGGTGAGCACCTGGACGGTCACTTCGCCGCGGATGCCGTGGGGCTTGCCGATTCGTGCCACCTGAAGCTGCATCTGTTCCTCTGTTCGGGGTTGGTGTTGGGGGGATCTGCGGGGGAAAACAGTCCGGCCCCTCCACCATTATCTGGTGAAGGGGCCGGACTCAAGAAAAGTGTTGCTGGAAGCGTTACCGGCGGCGGTCGGTGTCGACGACGTCGACCCTGACCGGCTCGCCGTCCGCCAGTGCTGCCACCACAGTGCGCAAAGCGCGTGCGGTGCGGCCCTGGCGGCCGATCACCCGTCCGAGGTCGTCCTGATGAACGCGCACTTCGAGGGTGTCCCCGCGGCGGTTGTTCTTCGCACTGACCTTGACATCGTCAGGACTGTCAACGATCCCGCGGACGAGGTGTTCGAGCGCTTCTGCCAGCAATTTACTCAGCCTCGGTGGTCTCTGCTTCAGCGTCGGCGGGAGCCTCGGCTGCATCGTCCTTCTTGGCCTTCTTGGTGATGGCTTCCGGGATGATCACGGAACCCTTTTCCGGGGTAACGAAGGCAGCCTTGGGAGCCTTGGTCTTCAAGGTGCCCTCCTGGCCCGGGAGACCCTTGAACTTCTGCCAGTCACCGGTGATCTTGAGGATCGCGGCAACCTGCTCGGACGGCTGTGCGCCGACGCCGAGCCAGTACTGGGCACGGTCCGTGTCGACCTCGATGTACGAGGGCTCTTCGGTCGGGTGGTACTTGCCGATCTCTTCGATGGCACGGCCGTCACGCTTGGAGCGTGCGTCCATGACGACGATGCGGTAGTACGGTGCGCGCATCTTGCCAAAGCGCTTAAGGCGAATCTTTACGGCCACTGTTGTGGTCACTCCTGTTTCTGAAACGGGGTCGAGCCCGGCGTTCTGCACCCGTGGGGCGGGCCGTACTAGGGGGTTCTAAAAGGACAAGATCCGGACGCGGAGAGAGGGGCCACGCAGATCGAGTACCTGTTTATTGTGCCAGATCAGCGGCGGGAATTCGACTTGACACCCGCAACCGGTCCATTCAGGGGCTGAATCGGGTCAGGATGTCCAGACGTAGAGGCCGGATTTGCTGGCGGGATCGACCGCGGCGGCCAGTTCGGCGAGCTGCCGGACGTAGCGGGCGGACTGCTCCGCACCGAAGGGCATGTCCTCTTCGGCGGCCCAGCTTTCGGCGACCTCGTCCAGGACGTTGCCCTCGCCCTCGGTCTCGTAGCTGAGCAGCTCGGCCAGGGCGCGGACCATCGCCGGCGGCACCCCGAGCAGGGAGTCGCTGGCGACATCCACCATGGCGAGCTCGTAGTCGGCACCGGAGGCGTGGACGGCGGTGCCGGCCAGGTCGCCCAGGCGCTCGATTTCGAAGTCGGTGATGTCCGCTATCCGGACGGCCCCGGTGGCCGCGGCGGCCCCGCCGTCGAGGGCGGCAGCACGCTTGAGGGCTTCATCGTGGGTGGAAACAAAGACTTCGGTGAATCCCATGGAGCTTGTCCTTAGCTGTCCGGCGGCGCTGGGCCGCTGTTTTTTGGCGTCACTTCAGCCTAGCCGTTCCAGCCCCGCGGGAACTCGGACGGGACATGCCCTCCCCTGACCGTGACCGATGGACATGAAGCCACCATGTCCACTCGTGCCCGGGGCCGGTGGACATGCCCCGCGGTCCTCTCAGCGGAGAGTGGACATGCCCCGCGGGCCTGTCAACGAGAAGTGGACATGCCCCGCGGTCCTCTCAGCGGAGAGTGGACATGTCCGCCGCTGACACCGTCGCGCCCTGCCGCACCCGGCCCGGCCAGGTGGACATACTCTTCCCGGACCCGCACCCCTGGACATACAGCCTCAATGTCCATCCGCTGCCGCCTGCGCTGGGCATGTCCCTCAGGCTGGATTAGCCGGGCGTCGACGCTGGGAACAGCGGGCACTCAGCGAACGGCGACGCGGATGCGGTTGCGCCACGGGTCCTCGAAGCGAAGTTCGGCTCCGGTGTGGTGGGACTGGACCCCGGCGGTCTTGAGGCGGTCGGCGAGGGCGCCGACGTCGTCCCCGGCCGGTACCTCGATCAGCACCTCGCCCAGGCCCAGGGTGTCGCGGCGGGGGCCGGCGCCGCGGCTGTTCCAGACGTTCATGGCCATGTGGTGGTGGTAGCCGCCGGCCGAGACGAACAGGGCCTGCCCGTGCCAGCCCGCCGTCTTTTCGAACCCGAGGGTTCCGACATAGAAGTCCTGGGCGGACTGCACGTCGCCCACCTGCAGGTGGACATGCCCGACGCCGGCGTCCGCCTCGCGCTGGCCGGCCAGCGACGCCTCGGTGAGGTGCTGCTCGAGGTAGCGCTGCGGGGGCAGGGCCAGGCTGTCCATCACCACGTTCTTGCCATCCCAGGACCAGGCGTCGCGGGGCCGGTCCCAGTAGAGCTCGATGCCATTGCCCTCGGGGTCGTTGAAATAGAAGGCCTCGCTGACGAGGTGGTCGGCGCTGCCGGTAAAGGACTGCGGCTCGAACTGTGCCGCACTGGCGACCGTGGCAGCCAGCGAGGGCTGGTCCTCAAACAGCAGGGCCGTGTGGAAGAGGCCGGCCTCGCCGCGGGCGGGCAGGTTCAGTCCGGGGGCCGGTGCCAGGTGGACCAGCGGCTTCCGCTTGCGTCCGAGGTAGAGCCCGCCGTCCTGCTCGGCCACGATGTCGAGGCCGAGGGCGCGCTGGTAGTAGTCGGTCATGAGCTTCATGTCGCCGACCTTGAGCATCACGGTGCCCATGGTGAGTTCGGCGGGAAGAAGATCCTGGGTGCTGGCTTCTGCAGTCATGTGATCGCTCCGATGCTTCGGCGGCCACCGTCCGTCGATGACCCTTCATAGATATAAATTACTTGAAGCTTCAATTTATTCCTAATGGAGCGGGAAGGTTCTAGCGGACCAGTTCTCCGCGCAGCACGATCTCCTTGAGGTCCTGCAGGGTGGCCAGGTTGCGGCGCGGATCCTCGGCGCAGACCAGGACATCGGCGCTGGCGCCGTCGGTGATCCCGTCCGCCCCGAGCCACTCCCGGGCGGCCCAGGCGCCGGCGTCCAGCGCCGCCGCGGCCGGGAGTCCGGCAGCGTGCAGCGCCTGGAGTTCGTCGACGATGCGCCCGTGTTGGATGACGCTGCCGGCATCCGTTCCGGCGTAGATCGTGACGCCGGCCTCGAAGGCTGCCAGGACGCGTTCCGCCCGGCGCTCCCACAGGGAGCGCATGTGCGCCGCGTACCGGGGGAACTTCCCCTCGGCCTGCGCGGCGATGTCCGGGAACGTGGCGATGTTGATGAGTGTGGGAACGATCGGCACGCCCTGCTCAACGAACCGCGGCAGGTGCCTGGGCAGCAGGCCCGTGGCGTGCTCGACGCAGTCGATCCCGGCGTCGAGCATGTCATCGAGGGTGTCCTCGGCGAAGCAGTGTGCCGTCACGCGGGCGCCTTCATCGTGGGCGGCTGCGACGGCGTCTTTCAGCGTGCCGGCCGGGAAGCTGGCGGCCAGGTCGCCGGCGTCGCGGTCGATCCAGTCCCCCACGAGCTTGACCCAGCCGTCGCCGGCGCGCGCCTGCTTGCGCACGGCCTCGACCAGGCCAACGGGTTCAACCTCGACGGCGAAGCCGCGCAGGTACCGCCGGGTCCTGGCGATATGCCGGCCCGAGCGGATGATGCGCGGCA
The DNA here is from genome assembly GCA_034376805.1 of Arthrobacter sp. GTDB lineage: Bacteria > Actinomycetota > Actinomycetes > Actinomycetales > Micrococcaceae > Arthrobacter. Next base: position 28,990 of record JAXMJF010000075.1, on the reverse strand, counting down.
GCTCCGGCCGGTGCTGGAGCCAGCGGGTGTCGTGGACGGCGCCGGCGTCGCGGACCAGCAGGGTTCCGGCGTCACGGTCGGTCCTCGCCTGCTCTTCCGCCTGCTGCCCGGTCACGTCCCCGCCGGGGCCGAGCCCGATGTGGCAGTGCGCGTCGACCAGCCCGGGGATGACCCACCCGTGCAGGACGAGGTCCGGGGCGGCGGCGGGCCGGTGGAGGCTCAGGCGGCCGTCGACGGACCACAGGCCCCGGTGTTCCGTGGTGGGGCCGGCGAGGATGGGGCCACTGAACTCGATGATGCGGGTCATGGCTTCAAGCCTAAGCCGCAGGGCGGTCCCGGGCGCCCAGGCGCTGAGACGAGAGGTGCTACGACGCCTTGGAGTGTTGCTGCCGGCCGACGTCGGCGATGAACGCCCGGATGAGCCGGTTCCCCTCTGCTGAGTCCTGGGGCCGGTGCCCGCCGGCCGCGGTGCGGTGCAGGGCGCCGGTCTCACGCAGGTAGCCCGCGATCTCCTCATACAGCGGTTCCCAGCCGCCGGTCAGGACCAGGGTGGGGACGCCCGGGACAATCTGCAGCGGGGCTTCCCAGGGCGGAACCTGCAGGCGCAGACGGCGCGCCTCCCGCTGGTCTTCCGGGCTGGGGGCGCCAAGGGTCGCTTGGGCCGGGGTGTGCGCGGCGAACACCCGGCGGACGAATTCGCGGTGGAAATCCTCATCGCTGAGGTGGTGGCGGACCTCGAAGAGCGGCTGCATCAAGGCACGGTGCGCCGCCGTCGCCGGCAGCTCCGCGGTGAGCGAGAGGCAGGCCGGTTCCACGAGGGTCAGCGAATGCACCAGGTCCGGCCGTTCGACGGCGGCCATCATCGCGGAGATGGCACCCTGGGAGTGCGCGACGACGTGGCCGCCGGTCTCGCCGCGGCCGTCGTCGGCCAGCGCACGCAGGACGATGGCGGCGTCGGCGGCGAAGTCGGTTTCCACCGGCTCGGCAACGGGGTCATACCCGTGCCGGCGCAGGAACAGCGCGTCGTAGTTCAGCGCCATTCCGTGCTGTTTCGGCCACGCCGCAGCGCCGAAGCTGCCCGCCCCGTGGACGAAGACTACGCGCTGCTTGAACATGGTCTAACCCTATGACACCGGCCCGGCAACGGGCCGGCGACATCTCGGCCGTCAGGGCCTATTTGCCGCCGCCAAGGAACTTGTCGAAGCCCTTGGGCAGGTTCAGCTGGGAGGGATCGAAGTCCCCGCCCTGCTGGCCGAACGCGGCACCGGTCGGAAGGGCCTTGGCGCCCTCGGCCCGCCGGGCCTGGGCATCCTTGAGCTCCTGGGCGGCCTTGGCCGGGTTGCCGGAGCGGGCCTTCTTCTTCGGTGCGCTCTTGGCACCCTTGCGGGCCCCTCCGCCACCCATGCCGGGCATCCCCGGCATTCCGGGCATGCCGCCGCCGGCAGCCATCTTCTTCATCATCTTCTGGGCCTGGGCGAAACGCTCCAGCAGGCCGTTGACCTCGGAGACGTGCACACCGGAGCCACGGGCAATCCGGGCGCGGCGGGAACCGTTGATGATTTTCGGGGCGACGCGTTCATGCGGCGTCATGGAGCGCACGATCGCCTCGACGCGGTCGATCTCACGCTCGTCGAACTGCTCGAGCTGCTGCCGGATGTTCTGCGCCCCGGGCATCATCATGAGCATCTTCTTCATGGAACCCATGTTGCGGATCTGCTGCATCTGGGCGAGGAAGTCCTCCAGGGTGAAGTCTTCCTGGTCCGCGAACTTCTTCGCCATCCGGGCAGCTTCGTCCTTGTCCCAGGACTTCTCCGCCTGCTCGATCAGGGTGAGCACGTCACCGAGGTCGAGGATGCGCGAGGCCATGCGGTCCGGGTGGAAGAGCTCAAAGTCGTCCAGGCCTTCACCGGTGGACGCGAACATCACGGGCTTGCCGGTGACGGAGGAGACGGAGAGTGCGGCGCCACCGCGGGCGTCGCCGTCGAGCTTGGAGAGCACGATGCCGGTGAAGTTGACGCCCTCGTCGAAGGCCATGGCCGTGTTGACGGCGTCCTGGCCGATCATGGCGTCGACCACGAACAGCACTTCGTTGGGAACAATGGCGCGGCGGATCTGGCGCGCCTGTTCCATCATCTCGGCGTCCACGCCGGTCCGGCCGGCGGTGTCGACGATCACGACGTCGTGCAGCGTGCGGCGGGCTTCCTCGACGCCGGCCCGGGCGACCGAGACCGGGTCGCCGGCCGGGTGCTCAAGTTCGGTGGAGGTGGCTCCCGGGTGCGGGGCGAAGACGGGCACGCCGGCGCGCTTGCCGACCACCTGGAGCTGGGTCACGGCATTGGGACGCTGCAGGTCGCAGGCCACCAGGAGGGGGCTGTGGCCCTGCGCCTTGAGGTACTTGGAGAGCTTGCCGGCCAGGGTGGTCTTGCCGGCGCCCTGGAGCCCGGCGAGCATGATGATGGTCGGCCCGGTCTTGGCGAGACGGATCCGGCGGGTCTCGCCGCCGAGGATCTCGACGAGCTCCTCATTGACGATCTTCACGATCTGCTGGCCGGGGTTCAGCGCGGCGGAGACTTCGGCGCCGAGGGCGCGCTCGCGCACGCGGCCGGTGAACTCGCGGACCACGGGCACGGCGACGTCGGCGTCCAGGAGGGCACGCCGGATCTCGCGGACCGTGGCGTCAACGTCCGCCTCGGTCAGGCGGCCCTTGCCACGGAGATTCTTGAAGGTTGCTGTCAACCGGTCAGAGAGTGAATTGAACACGCGCCGTGCACTTCTTTCAGTGGATCTACAGATGGCGGCCGGTCCGGCACGCCAGCGTCGCGACTGATGTTCGCCGGAACGAACTGCCTCGACAACGGGACTCGACTATCTAGGGTACCAAGACGCGCCTTCAAGATGGCATGCTGGCTTAGGTGACCAGCCAAACAACCGTAAAAACCCTGCTCATCCTCGGCGCCTCGGGCGACCTCACCGGCAGGCTGCTGCTGCCGGGGCTGGCCCGGCTCGTATCCCGGGGACGCGCCGACGGCCTGACACTGGTGGGTGCCGGCTCGGATGCGTGGACCCCCGGCCAGTGGCTGGAGCGCATCGACGAGTCCTTCGCCGACGCCAACTCCCAGGCCGAGGCCTACGGCCGGCAGGAGCTGAAGCGGATCCGCGAAACCACCGCCTACCACCAGCTCGATGTCACGGCCGACGGGGAGCTGGCCGGCCTGCTGGCCAGGCTGGAGGGGCCCGTCGCCATCTACTTCGCGCTGCCGCCGCGCGTCAGCCAGCTGGCCTGCGAGGCTCTGGTCCCCGGCCAGGTGCCGGCGGGGACCCGGCTGGTCATGGAGAAGCCGTTCGGTTCCAGCGAGGCGTCGGCCCGGCACCTGAACGAAACCCTGTCGGCCCTGGTCCCGGAGGACCACATCCACCGGGTGGACCACTTCCTGGGCAAGGCGACGGTGCTGAACATCCTGGGGCTGCGCTTCGCCAACACCTTCCTGGAGCCGGTGTGGAACCGCGAGCACATCGAGAAGGTCGAGATTGTCTTTGACGAGGACCTCGCGCTGGAGGGCCGCGCCCGTTACTACGACGGCGCCGGCGCCCTCCGCGACATGGTCCAGAGCCACCTGTTGCAGATCATGGCCCTGATGGCGCTCGAACCGCCGGCCTCGGTGGACGAGCGGGACCTCCGCGACGCCGTGGCCACGGTGCTGCGGGCCAGCAGCATCAAGGCACCCTACGCCAGGAGCACACGCCGCGCCCGGTACACCGCGGGATCGATCGACGGCCGGAAGGTCCCGGATTACGCCAGGGAGGACGGCGTCGACCCGGCCCGGGGCACCGAAACGCTCGCCGAGGTGGAAGTGCAGATCGACAACTGGCGCTGGCAGGGCGTCCCCTTCGTCCTGCGCTCCGGCAAGGCCCTGGGCGTCAAACGCAAGGAAGCCGTGGTGACCTTCCGGCCGGTGCCGCACCTGCCCAAGGGCTTCACCGGGGTGGACTCCCCCAACCAGCTGAGGATCGGTTTCGGTCCGGACACCCTGGAATTCGACGTCGATGTGAACGGCCCCGGCGATGTCCTCAGCCTGGACCGTGCCACGCTCAAGTCCGAGCTCTGCGCCTCCGAGCTGCTGCCGTACGGGGAGGTCCTGGAGGGTGTCCTGACCGGCGATCCCCTGCTCTCCGTCCGTGCCGACACCGCGGAGGACTGCTGGCGGATCCTCGAGCCCGTCCTCAAAGCCTGGGCCCGGGACAGCGCACCGCTGGAGGAATACGCCGCCGGGAGCGCCGGGCCGGACGGCTGGCGGGCCTGACCGCCGCCGCCTTGGGCGGCGGGATGCACAAAAAAGCGGGCCGGGGACCCTTTCAGGTTCCCGGCCCGCTTGCTGTGCTGTGTCGTTCCAGACAGCGCCTCTAGATAGCGGCCGAACCGCGTTCTCCGGTGCGGACCCGCACTGCTTCGAACACATCCATCGTCCAAACCTTGCCGTCACCGGCCCGGCCCGTGTTCGAACTGGCGATAATGACATCAAGGATGTCGTCGGCCTGTTCGTCGGTGGCCAGGACCTCTACCCGGATCTTGGGCAGCAGATCCACGTTGTACTCGGCGCCGCGGTACACCTCGGTGTAGCCCCGCTGCCGGCCGTAGCCGCTGGCCGCGCTGACGGTGAGGCCCTGCACCCCGTAGGCTTCAAGGCCCTCGCGGATGGTATCGAGCTTTTCGGGCCGGACGATTGCTGTGATCAGTTTCATGCCTCCACACTTTCCTTGCCTGCTGCTGCGGTCTTCTTGCCGTTGGACGTCGCGTCCACCGTCCCGGCCGCCGGGGCTTCGCCCTGGGCCTTGCCGGTGATGAGTTCGTGCAGCGGGGTGAAGCTTCCACCGTGGCCGCCGACGCCGAATTCGTAGGCGGTTTCGGCGTGCAGGCTGAGGTCCACGCCCACGACTTCCTGCTCCTGGGAAACCCGGAAGCCCATGGTCTTGTGGATGGCGAAGGCGATGATTGCGGTCATCGCAGCGGAGTAGGCGATGGCAATACCGGCCGCTGCGAGCTGGGCCCACAGCTGGGTGAGTCCGCCGCCGTAGAACAGGCCGCCGCCAACACCGTCGGCCGGGAGGGCGATGAAGCCCAGAGCCACGGTGCCGATGATGCCCGAGACGAGGTGGACACCGACGACGTCGAGCGAGTCGTCAAAGCCCCAGCGGAACTTGAGTCCGACGGCCAGGGCGGAAGCCGCACCGGCGATCAGGCCGAGGCCCAGGGCGCCGATCGGGCTGACGTTGGCGCAGGCCGGGGTGATGGCGACGAGGCCGGCAACCACACCGGAGGCCGCGCCGAGCGAGGTCGGGTGACCGTCGCGGATACGCTCCGTGATGAGCCAGCCGAGCATTGCCGCGGCGGGGGCTGCCAGGGTGTTGACCCAGATCAGGCCGCCCTGTTCTGCCGTCGTCGCTGCGCCGCCGTTGAAGCCGAACCAGCCGAACCACAGGATCGCAGCACCGAGCATAACGAACGGGATGTTGTGCGGGCGGTGGTTGGGGTCCTTGCCGAAGCCCTTGCGGTTGCCGATGATCAGCACGAGGATCAGCGCGGCAACACCGGCGTTGATGTGGACAACGGTGCCGCCGGCGAAGTCAATCGCCGGGCCGAGGGCTTGGCCGATTGCGCCTTCCGGGCCGAACAGCCCGCCGCCCCAGACCATGTAGGCCAGCGGGCAGTAGACCAGGGTGACCCAGACCGGGACGAACACGGACCAGGCGCCGAACTTGGCGCGGTCAGCGATTGCGCCGCTGATCAGGGCGACGGTGATGATGGCGAAGGTGGCTGCGTAGCCGACCTTGATGAGACCGTCAGGAGTGTCGATGCCCTCCAGACCAAAGGTGGCGAACGGGTTTCCCACCATCTGCATGAAGCCCTCGCCGGAGCTCATCGAGGCGCCCCAGAGCACCCAGACCACACCGACCATGCCGATGGAGATGAAACTCATCATCATCATGTTCAGTGCGGCCTTGGCGCGCGTCATGCCGCCGTAGAAAAATGCTAGTCCTGGTGTCATGAACAGCACGAGTGCTGCTGCCACCATCAGCCATACGTGACCTGCGGTAAGTTCCATGGTGCACGTCCTCCCTTGCTTGGATGCGATCTAAAAGATGTTGCGGAGTTCTCCGCGTGCCTCAACGCGGTTTGCGTTCTAAGAAGAGTTTGTCGGCGGCGTGTTTCGCCGGCAGAGGATTTAGATTGCCGGGTTGTTACAAGAACCTCCCGGAAGTAAATGGTGCAAATCCTTCTTGTTACGGTTATGTTTCACGCGCTCCAACATCCGCTCTCCCCCGCCCGTATCGCCAGGAAGCCACAGCCATGAGTAAGACACCCCGCCCCGCGGGATCCCCGCCGCAGGCCGGTACCCGGACCAACGGCAAGGCGGTGCTGCCCCGGGACATCAAGGTGATGTTGGTGGCTGCCTTCCTCATCGCCCTCGGTTTCGGTCTCGTGGCGCCGGTCCTCCCCCAGTTCGCCACCACTTTCGACGTCGGTGCGACGGCGGCCGCCGTGATCGTGAGCATCTTCGCGTTCATGCGGCTCGTGTTCGCTCCCGCGGGAGGAGCGCTGATTGTGCGGCTCGGGGAACGGCCGGTCTACGTGGCCGGTCTGTTGATCGTTGCGGCGTCGACGGCGGCGTGTGCCTTCGCCCAGGACTACTGGCAACTGCTGATCTTCCGCGGCCTCGGCGGTGCCGGCTCGGTGATGTTCACGGTGGCGTCGATGGCCCTGGTGGTCCGGCTGGCGCCGCCGGAAAGCCGCGGACGGGTGTCCGGCGCCTACGCCTCGGCGTTCCTCATCGGCAATGTGTGCGGGCCCGTCGTCGGCGGGCTGCTGGCCGGCTTCGGCCTGCGTGTTCCGTTCCTCGTCTACGCGGCCGCCCTTGTCCTGGCGGCCCTCGTGGTGCAGACCCAGCTCAGCCATGTGCCCGCGGCCTCCCGCCCGGACGGGAGCACGGCGCCGGCGATGGAGCTGCGCGAGGCACTGCGGGACAGCGCGTACCGGGCGGGGCTGTTCTCCAGCTTCGCGAACGGCTGGGCGACGTTCGGTGTACGGATGGCCACGGTGCCGCTCTTCGCCGTCGCCGCACTGAACGCGGGACCGGAATCGGCGGGCTGGGCCCTGGCCATGTTCGCCGCGGCCAACGCGGTGGCGCTGACATTCTCCGGCAAACTCGCGGACAGCCTGGGCCGGAAACCCATGATGATCTCCGGACTGTTGGTCACCGGAACCGCAACGGCAGCCATCGGCTTCACGCACGAGCTGCTCTGGTTCCTCGTGGCGACCGCTGTCGCCGGCATCGGTTCAGGGCTGCTCGGTCCCGCGCAGCAGGCAGCCATGGCGGACGTGATTGGCAACGAGCGCTCCGGCGGGCGGGTACTGGCCATCTTCCAGATGACCGCCGACAGCGGGGCGATCATCGGGCCGGTCCTTGCCGGGTTGCTCGCAGACCGGCTGGGCTATGGCTGGGCCTTCGGCGTCACCGGCGGCGTCCTGGTCGCGGCCGCCGCGGGCTGGCTCCTGGCCCGGGAGACATTCCACCGGCCGGCGGCCCGCAGCGCCTGACCCCACCCGGGTGTGACCGTTGCCCCCGCGTCGAACGGCACCGGCGGACTTCGTTAGGCTGTTGGGAGTTCCCACCCAGAAGCTGGAGAAGTCTTTACATGCCACCCACTGAACGTTCGCCCGAACACACCGCCGACAACAGGCCGGAGGATGTCGCCGGGACGAAGCGCAAAAATCTCCGTCCCGCCGTCGTGATCTCCGTGCTCGCCGTCATTGCCGTGCTGGCGTCGCTGGTGTTTTTCCTCGGGCCGGGCGCCGGAGGAAACACGGCGGCCCCCGCCGCGAGCCCGGAGACCAGCTCGGCCGCGCCGGAAGCGGCCTTGCCGCCGGCTCCTGCCGTCACGTACTACGAGCAGCCGGGCCCGCCCGCCGGCTCGCCCCTGGAAGCGGTGGAACCGCTCGAAGTCAGCGTCTCGAAGGACCTGGTCGGCACCTCGCTGACCAAAGGCCTGGTGGGCATCTCACTCGAAGCGACCGACCTCGCCGATCCCGCGCTGAGCAGCAGCAACGCCTCGACGGTGAAACTGCTGCAGGAAGCGGACCAGCCGGTGCTCCGTTTCGGTGGCAACGCCGTTGACCGCCGCTTCTTCTGGACTTCGACCAACGAGGCCGTCCCGTCCACCGGCTACCGCGGAGATGCAGCACACCCGGTGCGGGCGGTGGGCCCGGCGGATCTGGCACGGCTGAATACCCTGCTGGAAGCTGCAAATGCGACTGTCAGCCTCACCGTGGACCTGGGCCACTACGACCCGGCGCGCGCCGCCGACATGGCCAAGCACGCGGCACAAATCTTCGGCCCGCGGCTGCTGAGCATCACCGTCGGCAACGAGCCCAACGGCTATGGGGCCAATGGCGTCCGACCCGGCGGCTACAGCACCGGGCAGTACGTGGAGGAACTCAAGGCCTATGCAAACGCGATCAACGCGGTGGCCCCGAACGTGCCCATCTCCGGCCCGGGCGCGTACGACCAAAAATGGTGGCAGCCGTTCATCGATGCTGACATCCCGCAGAAGAAGATCCTGTCCTTCCACAATTACCCGCTTCACAGCTGTGACGGAGGCGACCCCAAGAGTTCGCCGACCATCGCCAACGTGATGAGCCGGCTGATGCATGACCGTGCCGACGACTACCAGCAGGCAGCCCTGGAGGCCGGCCGTGCAGCAGGCATTGAAACCTGGCTTCCCGAGACCGGGATCGCAGCCTGCCCCGGCTCCAATGAAACCTCCCGCACCCACGCCTCCGCCCTTTGGACGGCTGATTACGCGCTCAACGCCGCACAGCTGGGCATTACCCGGATCGGCTTCCACAGCTCGATGCTGACCTGCAAGGGTGGTCCCCCCATGTCCGCCGTCTGCACCGGCGGCCCCTATCTCAAGCCGAACGGCGAGGTCTCCGGGAGGGCCAACTTCTTCGGTATTTCCATGGTTGCCGAGCTGGAGGCCGGCAAGTTCATGAAGCTGGACTCAAAGGGCGGCGGCCTGATGTTCAGCTACGCCCTGCAGAACGCTGACGGCAGCACCACCGTTGTCATGGTCAACGAGAACGACCCGGAGAAAGCGGCGCAGACGGATGTCACCCTCAAGCTGCCCGCGCGGGCGCTGACCGGAACCATGACCCAAATGACCGGGCCCAGCTACGGGGCGGAGGACAGCACAGTGATCGATGGTGCCAAGTCCGAGCCGATTCCGCTTGCGGACCGTGCCACGGTGGAGGGTTTCGCCTATGGTTCACAGACGCAGACGTTCAAGCTGACGGCCGGCACGGTCACCGTGCTGAACTTCAAGCACTAGGCAGCACCTAAAACAGCTGGCTCCCAGTTGATGTCGTTCCGGTAGGTCCGGGCGACACCAGCTGGGAGCCAGTTGGGTTTAAGGCGCGACTGCGGTGGTGCTAGTTCAGGATGGCGTCGACGAAGCTTTCGGCGTCGAACGGGGCGAGGTCGTCCGCGCCCTCGCCGAGGCCGATCAGCTTGACCGGGACGCCGAGCGACTTCTGGATGGCCACCACGATGCCGCCCTTGGCCGTGCCGTCCAGCTTGGTCAGGACGATGCCGGTGACGTTCACGACCTCGGCGAAGACCCGCGCCTGGTTCAGGCCGTTCTGCCCTGTCGTGGCGTCCAGGACCAGGAGCACCTCGTCCACCTCGGCGAGCTTCTCAATAACACGCTTGACCTTGCCAAGCTCGTCCATCAGGCCGGTTTTGTTCTGCAGGCGTCCGGCGGTGTCGATCATCACGACGTCGACTTCCTGGTCGATGCCGGCCTTGACCGCTTCGTAGGCGACCGACGCCGGGTCCGCACCGTCGACGTCGGATTTCACCGTCGGGACGCCGACGCGCTGGCCCCAGGTGGCGAGCTGCTCGGCGGCGGCGGCGCGGAAGGTGTCCGCTGCACCGAGCAGCACGTCCTTGTCCTCAGCGACGAGCACGCGGGCGAGCTTGCCCACCGTGGTGGTCTTGCCGACGCCGTTGACGCCCACCACAAGCACGACGGCGGGTTTGTCGGCGTGCCGTTCGACACGCAGGCTGCGGTCCATCGTCGGGTCCACCAGCTTGATGAGTTCCTCGCGCAGCAGGGCCTTGACCTGCTCCGGGGAACGGGTGCCGAGGACCTTGACTCGTTCGCGGAGCGCGTCCACGAGCTGCAGGGTCGGCTCGGTGCCGAGGTCGGCGAGCAGGAGGGTTTCCTCCACCTCGTCCCAGACGTTTTCATCGATCTTGTCCGCGGACAGCAGTGCCAGCAGGCCCTTGCCGAGGATGTTGTTGGACCTGACGAGGCGTTCGCGCAGGCGGATCAGGCGGCCGGCCACCGGCAGCGGCGTTTCGACCGGAACGATTTCCAGGCCGGCCACGTTGTCCGGGACTTCGACTGATTCCGTCGCCTCGAGGCCGACGGAGTCCGGTGCCGTACGGTCGCGCGTCGGCGCGGGGCGGTCCTCGAGGAGTGTTCCGCCGCCGGCACCGGGCGCCACGGGATCGTTCTCGTCACGCTTCCCGGGGTAGTTGGTGATGTTCTTCCGGGTCTTCATCAGGACCGGAATGAGTGCACCGAGGACCACCAGGGCGGCGAGAATGGGCAGAAGAATGGGGAGGATGTCGTTCACTCCCCTAGCTTCTCACAAACCGGAAAGCCAACGCGGAGCCTGAAAAGGCCCGCCGACAGGCCTCAGACCTGGGCGCCGAGGCGCTGGCTGATGACGGTGGAGACGCCGTCGCCGCGCATGGTGACGCCGTACAGGGCGTCGGCAACCTCCATGGTGCGTTTCTGGTGCGTGATGATGATGAGCTGGCTGGATTCGCGCAGCTCCTCGAAGATGGTGATGAGCCGGCCCAGGTTGGTGTCGTCCAGGGCTGCCTCCACCTCGTCCATCACATAGAACGGTGAGGGCCGGGCCTTGAAGATCGCCACCAGCAGGGCCACAGCGGTCAGGGACCGTTCGCCGCCCGAGAGCAGCGAGAGCCGCTTGATCTTCTTGCCGGCCGGGCGCGCCTCAACCTCGATGCCGGTGGTGAGCATGTCCGAGGGGTCGGTGAGGACCAGCCGGCCCTCCCCTCCGGGAAACAGCCGTGCGAAGATCCGGACGAACTGCGCCGAGGTGTCCTCGAAGGCCTCGGCGAAAACCTTTTGGACGCGCTCATCAACCTCCTTGATGATATCCAGCAGGTCCTTGCGGCTGGACTTGAGGTCTTCGAGCTGGGTGCTGAGGAACTGGTGGCGTTCCTCGAGGGCGGCGAATTCCTCCAGTGCCAGGGGGTTGACCCGGCCCAGGGCCGACAGGTCCCGTTCGGCGCGCTTGAGCCGTTTCTCCTGCTCCTCGCGGACGAAGGGCTTGCCGGCCAGGATCTCGTGGCCGTCCTCGTCCACGGGGGCTCGGAGGGCAGCCCATTTGTCCGCCGACGCCTCCGCGGCGGGTACGGGAACGGGCTGGTCCGGTCCGAAATCTGCGACCAGCTGGTCGGCGGTCAGCCCCAGCTCCTCGACACTCCTGAGCTCAAGGGCTTCGATCCGGAGGCGCTGCTGGGCGCGGGCCAGTTCATCGCGGTGCACCGAGTCGGTCAGTTCCGCCAGTTCGCGGGCGAGGCCATCATTGCTGCCGCGCAGGGCGGCCAGCTCGGCGTCCATCTGTTCCTTGCGTTCCTCGGCGCTGTCCCGCTCCTGCCGGGCGAGTTCGACGGAGACGTCGAGGAAGCCGATCACCTGGGCGACGGCGGCGGAGACGGCCGCGGCGCGTTTGGCCTGGAGCCTGCGTCGGCGTGCCCGTTCGGCCGCTTCCTCGCGGGCGCGCCGCTCGGTGGCGGCGGCGCGTTCCAGCGACGACGCCCGGTTGCGGGTGGCCGAGAGCTGTTCCTCGGCGCTGCGAAGGCCGAGCCGGGCCTCCATTTCGGCGCTGCGGGCCAGTGACGCGGCCAGGGCGAGGGCATCCCGGTGTTCCGCGGAGGGTTCCTCCTCGGCCGGCGCTTCCTGGGCGGCGGCAAGCCGTGCCGCCACGGCTTCCAGCGCCACCTGTTCGCTGCCAATGTTGGCCTCGGCTTTGGCCAGAGAGGCGGCGAGCCGCTCGCTTTCGCCGACGGCGCTGCGCAGTACGGAGTTCAGGTGCCCCAGGCGCTCGGCGACGGCCGCCAGCCGGGCATCCGAATCGTGGAGTTTCTCCAGGGCGGCGTCGGCACGGTCCTGCGCCTCGGCCCGCCGGGCCCGGGCGGCGGCGAGGGCGAACCGCTGGCGTTCCAGGCCGGCAGTGACCGCGGCCAGCCGGGAGGAGGCATCGTCGACGGCGGCCTGCACTTCGATCAGTGAGGGCGCCTTCGCGGAGCCTCCGCTGACCGTCAACGCGGTCAGCACGTCTCCGGCCCGGGTCACGGCAGTCAGTTCCGGGCGCTCCGCCACCAGTTCGGCCGCAGCGTCCAGGCCCTCGACGACGGCGATGCCCGCCAGCAGCCCGGGCAGCGGCAGCCGGGAGGCGGCGTCGTCCGGCCCGGTCGCCGTGACGAGGTCGGAGGCCCACCGGGCGCCCGCGGGGAGCGGCCCGTCGGAAGCGCCCCGGGCCGCGGCTGTCCCGGCCAGCAGCAGCGCTGCCCGGCCGGCGTCGTCGTCCTTCAGCCGCTGCACGGCGGCGGCCGCAGCCTCGCTGTCCTGCACCACAACGGCGTCGGAGCAGGCGCCCAGGGCCGCCGCGATGGCGGCCTCGAAGCCGGGTTCCACCGTGATCATGGACGCCAGGGCGCCGAGCACCCCGGGGAGTCCTGCGCCGAGGACGTGGGCCGAGCCGTCCTTGCGGTTCAGTCCGAGCTGGAGGGCGTCTCGTCGGGCCAGGAGGGCGCCGCGTTCCCGTTCGCCGTCGCGTTCGGCCGCCGTGAGCTCGTCGATCTCGGCAACGATGGCGTCGAGGGCGGCACTGGCGTCCTCGTACTCCGCGTCGAGGCTCTCCTCGCCGTCCTCAACGCCGGCAACCTGGGATTCGAGGGCGGTGAACTCGCTGTGGGCCTGCCTGCGGCGCTCCTCCCCTGCCTTGAGGGAATCGCGGAGCCGGCCGAGTTCCGCCTGCGCGGACTCGACCCGGGAGCGTGCGGCGCTCACCTGCCCGGCCAGTTTGGCCAGGCCTTCGCGGCGGTCCGCGGCGGCGCGAAGCAGGGACGCGAGCCGCTTGTCCTCGGCGGCGGCGGCGTTTTCGGCGTCCTGCTTGGCGGCGGTGGCGGCGTCAAGGGCGCTGCGGCGGCCCACGATCTGGCGCTCCAGCCCGGCTTGTTCCTCCCGGACCCGGGCTGCCTGCCGGTCGAGCTGCTCGGGGTCGCGGCCGGAATCAGGGACGTCGTCGGAGGCCCCCAGCAGCCGGCGGCGTTCCTCGGCCAGCGAGCCCAGCGAGCGCAGCCGTTCCCGCCCGGCGGAGAGCTGGTACCAGGTGTCGCGGGCGGCGATGAGCTTGGGCGTGGCCTCGGCGGCGAGCTGTTCGAGGCCTGCCTGCCGCTGCCTGCCGAGTTCGAGTTCCTGCCCGACGACGCCGCGGCGTGCCTTGAGTGCGCTCTCGTCAGCGACATCCTGCGCCAGTGCCTGCTGCAGCTGGACCAGGTCGTCCGCGAGGAGGCGGGAACGCGCGTCACGGGCCTCGAACTGGACGGTCTGGGCCCGGCGTGCCACCTCGGCCTGTTTGCCCAGCGGCGTGAGCTGCCGGCGGATTTCGCCGGTGAGGTCGCTGAGCCGGGAAAGGTTCGCCTGCATGGCTTCGAGCTTGCGGACCGTCTTTTCCTTGCGGCGGCGGTGCTTGAGGATGCCGGCGGCTTCTTCGATGAAACCCCGCCGGTCCTCCGGGGTGGCGTGCAGCACCTTGTCCAGCTGCCCCTGCCCCACGATCACGTGCATTTCCCGGCCCAGGCCCGAGTCGGAAAGGAGTTCCTGGATGTCCAGGAGCCGGCAGCCGGCTCCGTTGATAGCGTATTCCGAGCCGCCGGTGCGGAACAGCGTGCGGGAAATCGTGACTTCGCTGTACTCGATCGGCAGGGCGCCGTCGCTGTTGTCAATCGTGAGTGAGACGTGGGCGCGGCCCAGCGGCGGGCGCCCGGACGTGCCCGCGAAAATCACGTCCTCCATCTTGCCGCCGCGGAGGGTCTTGGCGCCCTGTTCGCCCATCACCCAGGCCAGGGCGTCCACCACGTTGGATTTGCCCGAGCCGTTGGGGCCGACCACGGCGGTGACGCCTGGTTCGAATTCGAAAGTCGTCGCCGAAGCGAAGGACTTGAATCCCCGGACGGTCAGGCTTTTGAGGTGCAAGGTGTTTCGGATCTCCTGGCTGGCGGAAACGGCTGTTCCTGTTCTAAATCTACCGTCACCGCGCCAAAATCAGCGGATTTAGGCTTTTCCCAAGGAAATCCTTTGCTGCCTTTCCGCGTGCAAACTTAGGATCGCGGCTAGGAGTTGCTTGACGCTGCTCGGGCCGGTGGTCTCACACCGGCCCGGCGTGGCAGAGCGCAGTGGATGCTGTGCTCCACCACTGGCGCAGGGGGCGTAAGACTCGCAGCTCCGGCTTTGGGGACAACTGAATACCGTGGTTGGCTGCGCCGGGGGGTGGCGGCACGGGGCGGGGCACGATGCGCCGGCCCGAGACCGCGACAGCGCACTCACTCAGGAGTTCAGATGCCCGTTTCCTCAGCCGCCCGCCCGCTGAAAACGCTCAAGCGAGTCGTCATACCGCTGGCTATCGCCCTGGTTGCGGCGCTGTTGCCGGTCACTGTGCCGGCGGGTCTTCTGCCGGCGGCCAGCGCTGCGGATCCCTGCTCCCCGCTCCTGAACGCGGTGGCCTGTGAAAACTCGAAGCCAGGGGCCCCTCCCTCGGAGTGGGACATAACCGGCGCGGGCGACGCCGACCTCCAGGGATTCTCCACCGCGATCAGCGTCAATCCCGGCCAGCCCATCAGCTTCAAGGTGGACACCAACGCGGCCAGCTATACGATCGGCATCTACCGGACCGGCTGGTACCAGGGACTCGGCGCCCGCAAAATCGCCGACGTCACACCGGCGGCCCTGCGGCAAACACAACCCCAGTGCCTCTCCGACGTCGCCACGGAACTCTACGATTGCGGGACGTGGGCGGTGTCCGCGACGTGGCAGGTTCCCGCGACGGCCGTCTCCGGCGTGTATGTGGCGCTGCTGGCACGTCCGGACAACGGCAGCCGCAGCCACATCACCTTTGTGGTCCGCTCCGACGGCAGCCACTCCGACGTCGTGTTCCAGACCTCCGACACATCGTGGCAGGCCTACAACGATTACGGCGGCTCGGATTTCTACCAGGGCGCCCAGAACGGCCGGGCCTACAAGATCAGCTACAACCGTCCGGTGAACACGCGCGGCGCCATGGGCGGCCGCGACTTCTACTTCAGCAACGAGTACCCCCTGGTCCGTTTCCTGGAGAAAAACGGCTACGACGTCAGCTACATCAGCGGGGTGGACACCGACCGGAACGGTGCCCAGCTCCTGAACCACAAGGTATTCCTGTCCGTGGGCCACGACGAATACTGGTCCGGCGCCCAGCGGGCCAATGTGGAGGCCGCCCGGGACGCCGGTGTGAACCTGCAGTTCCTCTCCGGCAACGAAGTGTACTGGCGAACCCGGATGGAACCCTCGCCGGTCGACGGAGCGGCCGGCCGCACCATCACGTCCTACAAGGAGACCTGGGCCAACGCCAAGATCGACCCCAGCACGGAATGGACCGGCACCTGGCGCGACCCGAGGTACGCCGCCCAAGCCAACGGCGGCGGCCTCCCCGAAAACGCGTTGACCGGGACGATGTATGTGTCCAACTACACGGACCTGCCCATCACGGTCAGCGCTGCCGAGGGAAAAGCGCGTCTCTGGCGCAACACCTCCCTGGCGACGCTCCCCGCCGGCGGCTCCGCGCAGCTGGCGCCGCACACGGTGGGCTATGAATCCAACGAGGACCTGGAAAACGGGTTCAGGCCCGCCGGGCTGATCCGCCTGTCCACCACGACGGGGACGACGCCGCAGTATCTGCAGGATTTCGGCAACAGCGTGCAGCCGGGGACTACCACCCACAACACGACCATGTACCGTGCCGGCAGCGGGGCGCTGGTGTTCTCCGCGGGCACGGTCCAGTGGACATGGGGCCTGGACCAGGAGCACGACGGCGACGGCGCGGCCGCGGATCCGCGGATGCAGCAGGCGCAGATCAATCTCCTGGCGGACATGGGTGCCCAGCCCGCTACCCGCGACGCGGCGCTGTCAGCCGCGTCGGCGAGCAGCGACACGGCGGCCCCGACCGTGACAATTTCCTCCCCTGCCGAGGGAACCACCGTTCCGCACGGCACGAGCGTCACAGTGTCCGGGACGGCCAGCGACACCGGCGGTATCGTGGCCGGAGTTGAAGTGTCCACCGACGGCGGAAGCAGCTGGCACCCTGCCCAGGGCAGGCAGAACTGGACGTACACCTACATCCAGAAGGGCCTCGCCACGGCCAGCATCCAGGTGCGCGCCGTCGATGACAGCGCCAACATCGGCGCACCGTCCACCCGTCAGCTCCAGCTCACCGGTCCGTACTCCGTCTTCGGGCAGCAGGTACCCGCGGTGCCGGATTCCCAGGACGGCGGGGCCTACGAGCTGGGCATGAACATCACGCCCAGCGTGGACGGCTTCATCACCGGGGCGCGCTTCTACAAGAGCACCGCCAATACCGGAACCCACAGCGGTTCGCTCTGGAGTTCCGCCGGCCAGCGGCTCGCGACGGCCACGTTCACGGCGGAAACGGCATCAGGCTGGCAGGAAGTCCGCTTCAGCCAGCCGGTTTCCGTAACCGCCGGACAGAAGTACGTTATCTCCTACACTGCTCCGAACGGCCACTACGCCAGCAAGGAATACCAGTGGGCGAGCTTTGGCCTGACCGACGCGCCCTTGACCGTCGCTGGCGGCTTCGGCAGCCCCCCGGCCGGGGTGTACGCCGTTCCGGGTTCGTTTCCCTCGAACAGTTTCAGCAACGGCAACTACTTCGTCGATGCCCTGTTTGACACCGTCGACACCTCCGACCTGACGGCGTCCGGGCACTGGCCGCTGGACGGCTCATCAAGCGTCCCACAGGCCACAACAGTCGGGGCGGTGTTCTCCAAAGCCGTTACGGATTCCAGCGTGGACTTGACGCTCACGGCCAACGGAACGGCCGTCGCGGGCACCACCGGCTATGACCCCGCCACGCGGAAGGTCACCTTCACCCCTGCCGCCGGCCTGGATCTGGGCACCACTTACACTGCGACCCTCAACGCCGCCGACGCGAGCGGAGGCTCGTTGACCAGCGGTGCGTCGTGGTCCTTCACCACCGTGGTGTCGCCGCCGGTCCCCGGGAGCTGCCCCTGCAGCCTCTACGATGACGCTGTCGTCCCGGGGATCCAGGAGGCCCGGGACGGCGTGCCACTGACACTTGGCGTCCGCTTCTCCAGCACCGCGGCGGGGACCGTGACCGGCGTCCGCTTCTACAAGTCAGCGGGGAATACCGGCACGCACACCGGAACCCTGTTCACTGCGTCCGGGCAGCAACTCGCCACTGTCACCTTCGCCAACGAGAGCACCTCCGGCTGGCAGACGGCCCACTTCAACCAGCCGGTTGCCATCACGGCGAACACCGAATACGTCATGGCCTACAAGAGCACCACCGGATCCTACTCCGCGACCGTCAACGGCTTCGGATCCGGGCTGAGCGTCGGGAACCTGAGAACCGCGGCCGACGCCGGGGCCTACTCCTACACGAACGACTTCCCGGGCAACCGTTCCAGCGCCAGCTACCTGGTGGATGTGGTGATGCAGTACCCGGATCCGCCGTTCGCGGCCGGGGCACAGACACCGCTTCCCGGCTCGTCCAGCGTCGCCCTCGATGCCACGGTCTCCGCCGCCCTGTCCAAGCCGCCGGCGGGGTCGGGTGCGGTGATGACGTTGACCGGTCCCGGTTCCTTCGAGGTCCCAGGCACTGCCAGCTATGACGGGCCCACGGGGCGGGTCGCCTTCACGCCCGCGGCACCCCTGGACCCCGCGACGAGCTACACGGCCACCGTGACCGCCACCTCGGCCACGGGGCAGACACTCAGCGACGGGGGTACGTGGAGCTTCACGACCGTTCCGCCTCCGCGGCCCGACGGCGTCTGCCCGTGCTCGCTGTACCAGGACACCGTGACGCCGGGCGCTCCGGACTTCAATGACGGAGTGCCCCTGACCCTGGGCGTCCGCTTCGCCAGCGACAGTCCCGGCCAGATCACGGGCATCCGCTTCTACAAATCCGCGGGCAATACCGGGACCCACACCGGGGGGCTGTACACCGCGGCCGGCCAGCAGCTCGCGGCAGTCACCTTCACCGGGGAATCCTCCGCCGGTTGGCAGACAGCCTCTTTCAGCCAGCCCGTGGACATTGCCGCGAACACCGAATACGTGGCCGCCTACCGCACCCCCACCGGGGTCTATTCGGCGACACCGGGCGCTTTCAATACCGGCGTCACCAGCGGTCCGCTGCGGACGGCACCCGGCGCCGGGGCGTTCACGTACAGCGGCGATTTCCCGGCATCGTCCTCAAGTGCCAGCTATCTCGTGGACGTGGACTTTGTCGTGTCGGTGCCGCCGCTCAGCGTGACGGCGCAGGTGCCGGCCGCGGATTCCGAGGGCTTCCCGCTGAATTCGAAACCGTCGGTGACATTCTCGGAGCCGCTCCGGACCGGCTTCAGCTTTGGCCTGTCCGCCGATGGCGCCGCCGTCGCCGGCTCCTCCGCCCTATCGGCGGACGCCAGGACGATCACCTTTTCGCCGGCAGCGCCACTGCCGGCGGCGGCCGTCCTCATCGCCAGCGTCAGCAATGTGGTCTCTGTCCAGGGCGCCGTGCTGGCGCCGCTCAGCTGGGAGTTCACAACGGCCGGTCAGACCGGCACCGACCAGACACTGTTCGGATCCCTGCTCCCGGCCACGCCGGCAGCGACCGGGGACAATTCATCCATTGAGCTCGGCACCGCTTTTTCCGTCACGGTGGCCGGCAGTGCCACGGGCATCAGGTTCTACAAGGGCGCCGGCAACACCGGAACGCACGTCGGCTCGCTATGGACTGCCGCCGGAGAGAGACTTGCCCAGGTGACGTTCACGAACGAGACAGCCACCGGCTGGCAGACGGCGTCGCTGTCTGCTCCCGTCGCGCTCGAGCCGGGACAGGGCTACGTTGTGTCGTACCTGGCTCCGAACGGCAACTATCCCTACACCGCGGCGTTCTTCGCCGAACCTTGGATCAACGGTGTCCTGACGGCGCCGGGCGGGCAGAACGGCCTGTACCAGTACGGCTCCGGCGGCTCGGTGCCGACGAATTCCTGGAACTCCACCAACTACTTCGTTGATGTCGTCTTCGCCCCCGGCTCCCCCTGACCTGCATCCGTTGCTCCACAACGGCCCTTTTGAGGCCTGATAAGGGCAGTTGTGGAGCAATCGACGGGTAGTCAGGGCCCGAAGGTGAGGACCCAGGGCGTTGGCTCCGGTCAGCGCAGCACTGACGGAGACCAGGCGTGTTCGATATAGAGCGAGGAACGGGACGCGGGATCCGCCGTGATCTGCCAGATGTCGCTGTCGCCGGCGGCACCGTCGCGGGCCAGTCCGTAGAGCAGTGTCTGGTCATCACGCCATTCAATCTGGTCATCGACGCTCCGCGGCTCGGACAACACGGTTTCCTTCCCGCTGGCGAGGTCCAGGACCGCGACACGCCAGTGCGCGGCCAACGGGCTGCCGGTGTTCTTCTTGTACGCGATCCGGGTGCCATCGGGAGAGAGCGACGGGCACTCCACGCCGTCGTGGATTGCCGTGAGGGTGCGCGCCGAAAGGCTCCCCTTCACAAGCCAGATGCGGCCCGATGACGCCGCCGTCGCGTAGAACGTGTCGCTCTGGCCCGGCGCGAAAGTCACACCCCAGATGTTGCGGTCGGCCGCGGTGATGCGGGTGCCGTTGACCAGGAGGGCGAAGTCCTCCAGGTTCCCGGTTCCGCCGCTGCCCTGCGCCGCCGTGATGGACGTCTCCGTGGAAAAGCCCCCGTTGCCGTAGGAGTGCCCCGTAACAAACACCGTGGTGGCCACCAGGGAGCCGTCCGCGCTCAACCGCGTGCGGCTGGGGATGCCCGGTACAGCCCAGCTCCTGGCCGGCTGCCAGTCCGGTGTGAGCAGGACGGCTTCGAAGCTGGTCACCAGACCGCGGTTGGTCTTCAGGCAGACGATGTTCTGCGTTGTGCCGTACACCCGGTCGCAGGCCACCCCTGCCAGAGACCGCTCTCCGGCGGGCTCCGACAGCGGGACTGTACCGACCATGCCGTAGCCCTGGCCGGGCGCCGTGTTGCGGAACAGGACCGAGCCCTTCGCCAGCACGGCGGAACCGGACGCGACCCGCGCCGCCGATACCGACGTCTTGCTCTCCTGGAAGCGCTGGAACGCAGCAGCGGCGTAGGCTCCGGCGGCGACGACCACCAGCGCCGTCACGACCAGCAGAATTCCCCACCGCACTCTGCTTCCGGCGGCGGCGGTCAAGATGCCGGCCTCTGCCGCAGGACGCCGCGAAGGATGAACCAGGACGCCACCACGCCGGCGGCAAGGCAGCTTCCCACCACCACCATCGCCCCGGAGGGACCCAGCGCGAACCACAGGACACCAAAGCCGATGGAGCCGGCCATCCGGCTCAGCGCCACCACTGTTTGGGCGGCGCCGAGGCCCGTGGCGAGTTTGTCCGGCGGGGCCAGTTGGCTCGCCAGCGCCGCCAGCACCCCATCGGTCGCGGCGTAGAACACCCCGAGCAGCACCAGGCAGGCCACGGTGGGTCCGAGTCCCCCGACCGGTGCCGCAGCCAGCAGGTAACAGGCCAGGAGGGAGACGTGCCCGGCCATAAAGACCCGCGCTTTGCCCCAGCGGTCCGCGAGACGGCCCAGCGGAACGGCGAGGATCAGGAACACCACGTTCGTGCCCACGTACAGCAGCGGGAACCACTGCACGGCAAAGGAGTCCCTATCCTGCAGCACAAGGTAAATGAAGCCGTCCCCCACCGTGAGCAGGCCCAGGATACCGGCGGCGACCAGGAGCCGGCCCAGGCCGGGCTCACGCAGGAGGCGCCAGCGGAATCCAGGCACCGGCCCGGTCTTGCTGTCCGGCGCAGCGCCGCCCGGCTTCCGGGTTTTCAGGTTCGGGACCAGGAGTGCCAGCACAGCGACACCGATTGTGGCGAAGGCCAGCGAAACTACAAAGACGGTGCCGTATCCGTTGGGCATCAGCATCAGGATGAAGAATGCCAGCAGCGGACCGCCCGCAGCCCCGATGTTGTCCAGCATCCGGTGCACGCCGAAATGCCGCGCCAGGTATTCCGGCTGGGCTGACACCGCGATCATTGCATCGCGCGGGGCCGTCCGGATGCCCTTGCCGATCCGGTCTGCCGTCACGACGGCGGCCAGGGCCCAGAACCCGCTGGCGAACAGGAGGCCGATCCGGGCCACCATGGAAAGGCCGTAGCCTGCCAGGGCCACCCGTTTGGGACGGCCGATGCGGTCGGACGCATAACCGGCAGCGATCCGGACGATGGCGCTTGCGCCCTGGTTGATGCCATCGAGAATTCCGAACGCAATGACGGACAGGCCCAGGAACCCGGTGATGTACAGGGGCAGGATGGCGGACACGGACTCGGACGACACATCGGTGAGCATGCTCACCACTCCCAGCCAGAGAATGACCGGGGAAAGACGGAAAGGCGTCTTCGGCGGCCCGGCTGTGCCTGTGGCCAGCGGCTCCAGGTCCTTTTTGCCCCCGCTGCGGTCTGACATGGAGATGTACACGGCGCTACCCGCCGGCCGCCGCGTGCAGGTTCCCCAGAAGCATGAACCGCGTGCTCCCCGTCCCCGTGGTGGAGGCGGTGAGGGTCACCGAATCAGCGCCCCGGCTGAACCGGATGGAGCGCTGCCCTTCGGCGGCGGGTACGGGTTCAGACCAAAACTGCAGGCCGCCCAGCACCTGCTGGAAGTGCCCCGCCACGGAATCCTGCGGCAAAGCCACGATGCAGTCGGCGGAGACCTGCAGGGATCCGTCGGCCGCGGAAACCGCCGTCGAGACAACCTTCGTTCCTTCCGGAAAGGAGATCACGTCCCCGGGGAAGCCGTCCACGATCGTCCCTTGGGCTGATGCCGTCGCGGGCAAGGGCAGGCTGATGAGGGGAACCGGAGGCGAGGGCACCGGCAACCCGGCGGGAGACTCCTGGACGGGCGGCAGGACTTCCCGCCCCCCGGGTGCCGGAGCTGAGCCGCCGCCGGCGGCCCCGCCGTCCGGCGTGGCCGCGCCCCCGCCCGCTGCCGGGGCGCCCGCTGCGTCAGTGACGCCCGGACCGGTCCCCAAAGCGGCGCCCGGCGGCATACTGGCTTCCGGTGCCGCCAAACTCGCATTTGTGGACGGTCCTGCCGTCATCTGGTCCAGCACCAGGGCGGTGCCTCCGAGGATCACAGCCACGCCCACCCCCGCGATGACCAGCCGTTTGGCTCTCACCGGCTGTCCGGAGCCCGCGTAAAGGCATCCACTGCAACCGCGGTTCCCAAATCCCTAGCGCCCATCGCCACAGTCTTTCAGCGTGATGCACGGTTCGGAAAGGAGTAGGACTACCTGTTTTGTGGGCGTCCACTACCAGCGTCCGTTGCGGGGCCGGGGCTGGCAGACCGGGCAGGAGTAGGAGGAGCGGTTCATGAACTGGTCCCGCCTCATCACGCTGACCAGGCCGGCGGCAGCGCAGCGTTTGCACTCTTTGCCTTCGCGGCCGTAGGCGTTGAGCGAGCGGTCGAAGTAGCCGGAGGCCCCGTTGACGTTGACATAAAGCGAGTCGAAGCTGGTGCCGCCAGCCGCCAGGGCGTCGGTCATGACCTCCCGCGCGGCGTCGAGGACGCGCCCGGCCTCCGCCCGCCGGAGCGTGTCCGTCGGGCGGGCGAAGTGCAGCCGGGCCTTCCAGAGAGCCTCGTCGGCGTAGATGTTGCCTATTCCCGAGACGAGCCCCTGGTCCAGCAGAGCGCGTTTGAGGCCTGTTTTGCGGGTCCGCAGACGGCGGTAGAAGTCGTCGAAGGAGAAGTACGGGTCCAGCGGGTCGCGCGCAATGTGGGCGGCTTCCTCGGCGATCAGCGGCAGCGGCGTCTCGGCGAGCCCGCCGGGACCGCCGTCGGCCGTAGGGACCAGTGAGGTGAGGAAGAGTCCGCCGAAGATGCGCTGGTCCACGAACCGGAGCTGTTCCGGCATGCCCTCAGCGGGGCTGAGGTGCAGCCGCACCTTCAAATGCTTCTCGTCGGCAACGGAGGCGTCCTGCATCAGCAGTTGTCCGGACATGCCCAGGTGGGCCATCAGGGCCACGGCGGGCACGGGAGCCCCGGCGGCAGTCCCGCCGGGGCCGCCGCCGGGATCAGCTGCGGGAGTGTCCGCCAGCGGAAGCCAAAGGAACTTTCCCCGCCGGACCACGTCCAGGACGCGGGCGCCTTCGAGGTTGCCGGCGAAGTCCTCCGGGCCGAGCGCGTGCCGGCGGACGGAGCGCGGATCCATCACTTCAACAGCGGTGATGGTCCGGCCCCGCACCCAGCTCACCAGGCCGCGGCGGACCACTTCGACCTCGGGCAGTTCAGGCACGGTGCGTGCCTAGGTGCCGGTCTGGGACTGCAGCTGCTGCGCTTCGGGGTCAGCGGCGTCGGCGGCGTCGGCGGGCTCCGGTGCCTCCGACGCGGCAGCCGACGGCGCCGACAGCCTGCGCCAGGCGTCCGCGGCGGCCTCCTGCTCGGCTTCCTTTTTGGAGTTGCCCGAGCCGGTGCCGTAGTCGTTGCCGCCGATCCGCAGAATGGCTTCAAAGGTCCGGGCGTGGTCCGGGCCGGAGCCCTCCACGGCGTAGTTAATCGTCCCGAGCTGCCGGCTGGCCGCCAGCTCCTGGATGCTGGTCTTCCAGTCGGTGCCGGCGCCGAGCGCGGCAGCGTCCTTGAGCAGCGGCCCAATCAGGCGCATGACCAGCTGCCGGGCCGTCTCGATGTCATTGGAGACGTAGGTGGCGCCGATCAGCGCCTCCATGGTGTCCGCGAGGATGGACGCCTTGTTTTTGCCCTCGGTGAGCTTTTCGCCCTGCCCGAGGTAGATGTAGTCACCCAGGCCGATGCTGCGGCCGATGCCCGCGAGGGCCCGGGTGCTGACGACGGCGGAGCGGCGCTTGGCCAGGTCCCCTTCGGGCAGCGTGGGGTTGTCACGGTACAGCGCGTCGGTTACCGAGAACCCCAGAATGGAGTCGCCCAGGAACTCGAGCCGTTCGTTGGTGGGGATGCCGCCGTTTTCGTAGGCGTAGGAACGGTGTGTGAGCGCAAGACGAAGCGTCCCGGCGTCAATAGTGACACCGAGACGCTTCAAAAGCTCTTCAGTTGAAGACATCTTATTCAGCCAGGTGGCGGATTAGACGTCTGCGACCTTGCGGCCCTTGTATTCAAGGAACAGCGCGGTGCCAGCCGAGTCGGTAACGACCTTTGCCTGGTGCGGCAGGCTGTACGTGACCTGACCGTTCTCGACAGTCTTCACCAGGTGGGGGGCGGTTGCCTTCCACTGGGAGCGGCGGGCGCGGGTATTCGAGCGAGACATTTTCCGCTTCGGGACAGCCACGGCTAACTCATTTCTCTCTAGTCCAACACTTACAAATCAGTTTTGCCGGTCAGGCTTAGCCAAGTCAGCTAGGGCAGCCCAGCGAGGATCTACCACCTCGTGGTGATGCCCCGGCTCGTCTTCCAGGCGAACTCCACATTCGGAGCAAAGGCCCTGGCAGTCTTCCCGGCACACCGGCTGGAACGGCAGCATGGTTACAACTGCGTCCCGCAACACCGGCTCAAGATCGATCAGATCGTGCTCGACTCGACGTTGCTCTTCTTCGTCTTCTTCATCCGAGAACTCAGCGTCCTCGTAGAAGAAAAGTTCTTGCACATTGACCTCGAGGTCATACGCAAGGGGATCCAGGCATCGGCCGCATTCGCCAGTCACTTCGACGTTTGCGGTTCCTGATACCAGAATTCCTTCGTGTACGGCCTCCAGCCGCAGATCCAGCTCGACATCCGAGCCTTCCTGCACGCCAATGAGTGCCACACCAAGATCACTCGGTGCGGGTACATGTTCTGTCAGCGTCCGCATGCTTCCCGGACTGCGTCCGAGGTCCTTGACGTCGAACGCCAAGGGCGAACTAGCATCTCGTTTAATGAGAACTCCTGTTGAACATATGACCGACGTACTATCTTAGCCTGATCTTCCGGACGGACTCAAACCGGGGCTCACCTGCGGTTCACACCGCAAGCCGCTTCAGATTCGGGCCGCGCAACCGGCAGCAGGCCGCCGAGTACCGATCAAGCTTACCCTCTGCGCGGCTGGTCCTGTTCCGGCTCGCCGGAGATCAGCCGTTTCAGCACCGAGCGGGGCACGAAATCGGATACATTGCCGCCCAGCGTGAACACTTCCTTGATCAGGGTGGAGGACAGGTGGAGGTAGTGGCTCTCGGCGGGCAGGAAGACCGTCTCGACGCCGGTGAGCTGGCGGTTCATCGTCGCCATCGGCAGTTCGTAATCAAAGTCGGAGGAGGAACGAAGCCCCTTGACGATGGCGGACACGCCCCGCTGGCGGCAGTACTCGGCGAGGAGCCCCTCGCCCACCGGTTCCACCACGATGCCGCGCAGGGAGGCCAGGGTTTCCTGCGCCATGTCGATGCGTTCCTCGAGCGTAAAACGGTATTTCTTGGCGTAGTTCGTGGAGACGCCCACGATGACCTCGTCAAAGAGGCCTGCGGCCCTGGCAATGACTTCCAGGTGGCCGTTGTGGATGGGGTCAAAGGAGCCAGGGCATACCGCGCGTCTCATGCTCCGAACCTACCGTATTGCTGCCACGGGCCGGGATAACATGGCTGAATGTCAGCATCGAGCATTCCTTTCACCGTGTCCGGGGGCGTGGTTCTCGTGACGGGAGCCGCCATGGGCATGGGCCGCCTGTACGCCCTGCGAGCGGCCCGCGAGGGCGCCGGCGTCGTGATTCTCTGGGACGTCGACGCCGAGGGCCTGGCCGGCACCGCTGCCGAGGTGACGGCCCTCGGCGCACGCGCCGTCGTCCGCCAGGTGGATCTCGCCGACCGCGCGGCGATTGCCGACGCCGCCGAGGCGTGCCGGGCCGAAGGCCCGCTGACCCTGCTGATCAACAACGCCGGCATAGTCCGCGGCGCGCTTTTCTGGGAACACAGCCCGGAGCGGGACATTGCCTTGACCATGGACATCAATGCGCTGGCGCCCATGTACGTCACCCATGCCTTCCTGCCGGGCATGATGGACGACGCCGGCCGGCCGCGCCGGATCCTCAACATCGCATCCGCCGCGGGCACCGTGTCCAACCCCAGGATGAGCGTCTATGCGGCGTCCAAGTGGGCCGTGATCGGCTGGAGCGACTCGCTGCGGCTCGAACTCGAACAGCAGGGCTACCGCCACCTCGCCGTGACGACGTTCTGCCCCAGCTACATCTCCACCGGAATGTTCGACGGCGCCCGCGGCCCGCTGCTGACGCCGCTGATGACGCCGGAGGACGCCGTGGACCGGGCCTGGCGGGCCACCACCGCCGGACGGCCACAACTGATCGCCCCGGCCACCGCTCAGCTGGGCAAGGTCCTGCGCGGCCTGCTGCCGGTGCGGGCCTGGGACTTCGTGGGCGGGAAAGTCTTCGGAATCTACTCCACCATGGACAAGTTCACCGGCCGCGGCGAGAAGGCCGGCACCCGATGAACTCCCCGATCCCGCTGCCCTGGCAGCGGACCGCGACCGGCGCCAACCTGCTCTCCGCCGACGGCACCCTCGGCGTCACGATCTTCGAGGAAATGACCACCCTCGCGCTGCAGACCGGCGCCATCAACCTTGGCCAGGGCTTCCCGGACGAGGATGGCCCGGTGGAGATCAAGGCGGCCGCACAGGCCGCCATCGCCGCCGGCGCCAACCAGTACGCCCCCGGCAAGGGGATCCTTGAACTCCGCGAGGCGATATCCCTGCACCAGGAGCGCTTCTACGGCCTGGAACCGGACCCGCAGACCGAGATCATCGTCACCACCGGCGCCACCGAGGCCATCGCCGCGTCGCTGCTCGCACTCGTGGGGCCCGGCGATGAGGTCCTGACCTTCGAGCCGTTCTATGACTCCTACGGCGCCATCATCGGCCTCTCCGGCGCCCGCCATGTCACCGCCCCGCTCCTGGCACCTGACTTCATGCCGGACCTGGATGCCCTCGAAGCGGCATTCAGCAGCCGCACCAAGGTGGTGCTGGTCAACAACCCGCACAACCCCACCGGTGCGGTATTCCCCCGCGAGGTGCTGGAACGCGTCGTCGAGCTCGCCGTCCGGTACGACGCCGTCATCATCACCGACGAAGTCTACGAACACCTCACGTTCGGTGTCCGGCACATCCCGGTGGCCACCCTGCCGGGCGCCGCGGAACGCACCCTGACCATTTCCTCCGCAGGGAAGACGTTCTCCTTCACCGGCTGGAAGATCGGCTGGCTCAGCGGGCCGGAGCATCTGGTCTCCGCGGCCCGCACCGTCAAGCAGTTCCTGAGCTACAGCTCCGGCACTCCGTTCCAGAGCGCCATCGCGGCCGGGCTCGGCCTGCCGGATGAGTTCTATACCGGCATCGCCGATACCCTCCAGCTCAAACGCGACATCCTCAGCGAGGGCCTGCGTGCTGCGGGACTGGACGTCTTCACGCCGCAGGGCACGTACTTCGTCAACGTGGACACCGCGCCGCTCGGCATCTCCGACGCCGTCGAACTGGCCCGCCGGCTGCCTGCCCTGGTGGGGGTGGCGGCGATTCCGGTGCCGGTGTTCTGCCACCCGGAGGGCGCCGAACGTACCCGGAGCCTGCTGCGGTTCGCGTTCTGCAAACGGATTGACGTGTTGCAGGAAGCCGCCGAACGGCTCGCGACCCTCCGCGACAGGCTCTGATGGCGGACAAGCCCGCAGCTGCGCGCTTCCTGCGCACCACCGGCCAGCACGCCACGATCGAGCCCGACGCCTTCACCGAGGGCGGTTTTGTGCTCAGCATTGGCGGGGCGGAACAGTCGCACGTCAATCTGGCGGACCCCTCGGACATCTTTTACGAGTACCTGCGCAGGATCGGCCACGTGGTGGATCTTGCGGCACCGTGGGGCGAACCCGTTACAGCCCTGCATCTCGGGGCCGGGGCGCTGACCCTGGCGCGCTACATCCAGGCCACCCGGCCGGGCTCGGTGCAGTACGCGGTGGAGCTGGAACGGGAATTGCTGGACTTTGTGCTGCAGCAGCTCCCGCTGCCCGACGGCACGCAGCTGCACACGCTCATCGGCGACGCCCGGGACGCCCTGGCCGAGCTGCCGCCGGAACTGCGCTTCGACGTCGTCATCCTGGACATTTTCTCCGGGCCGGAGGCACCGGAGCACATCGCCTGCGCCGGGTTCTACCGCGAGGCGGCGGCGAAGCTCAGCCCCCGCGGGGTGCTGATCGTCAACGTGGGCGACGAACCCGGGCTCACGCTGGTCCGGAGCCAGGTGGCCGCGCTGCGCCGGGCGATGGCCGACGTATCCGCCTTTGCCGAGGCCGGCATGTTCAGCGGACGATACCCCGGCAACATCATCCTGACCGGGACGCAGGGACCCTGGCCGGAGGTGTGGACCGCGGCGCTCACCGCCCGCGGGCCACACCCCGCGAAGGTGCTCTCCGGCGTCGCGCTGGACGCGTTCGAGGCCTAGGTGTAATTCCCACGGACGTTGTGAACAGCGTGGCGTGATGTAAAAGGCGAGGGCCTCCGGTATCGATTTGGGTTACCACACTCATCTCGACGCCAGGAGGCCCTCGTGTCCTACGTTACCCATGCCAACGCCGA
>JAXMJF010000074.1:0-35825 GCA_034376805.1 Arthrobacter sp. | reverse complement strand
GTTGGAGGTGGTGGAGGCACCGACGGTGATTCCTGACGTCGACGGCGGCGGCGTGGTGCCGCCGCTGACCGTGATCGTCCTGCTGGCCGACGTCGAACCTCCGGCGTTGGTGGCCGTCAGGGTGGCGGTGAACGTGCCCGCAGCGGAGTACGTGTAGGACGGGTTCCGGGTGGTGGAGGTCCCGCCGTCCCCGAAAGTCCAGGCCCAGGACGTCGGTGAACCCGTGGACGTGTCCGTGAAGGCCACATTCAAGGGTGCAGTGCCCGACGTCGGCGACGCGGTAAACGAGGCCACCGGCGCCGCCGGCGGGGGTGTGCCCCCCAGGTCCCGATAGGAGAACCAGTAGCGCTTGGTCACGTTGTTGCTGGCCAGCACAACCAGGCCGGTGGTGCTGTTGACACTCTGCTTGCTGGTGGTCACATCGTTCATGTTGGCGGACGCACCGTCCTGGATGATCGGCGTGCCGCGTCCGGACGGGAAGACCGGGTTATCCATGGACGCCGTCTTCTCATAGATGGCGCCGGGAATGCCGGAGTAGGCACAGCCGCTGACATCGGTGCCGGGCGCCGTATGGAAGGCATGCACCGTGTTGTTCTGCGTGTCCAGGACGATTTGCGGGCGCGACACACAGTCCCCGACCGTGGCGATCGTTGACTGCGAGAAAGCGCCGGTTGCGGGCTTGAACACCAGCAGCACCAACTGCGCGAGGCTCTGGTTGGTTGACCCCTCGTTCAGGCCGGTCTTGATCGCAGCGAACACCCTGCCGGTGCTGTCGGACTGCAGCGTCTTGACGTTCAGGTGGTCGTCGGCGAGATTGTTGCCCTTGACCGCGTCCTGGACCCTCCACGATGACGTAGCGGTGGGGCTGGTCCCATCGGTGCGGGTTGCCCAGCGCACGGCCCCGGTGCGCTGGTCACTCCACATAACCCCGATCTTGTTGCTGCCGTAGGCCACGATCGCGGAGATGTCATCCGGCGCAGGGTTCGGGTTGGTGACGGGGATGACGAACGGGGAACTCCAGCTGGTCCCGCCCGGCGCGGAGCGGTTGACGTAGACGGTGTTGGTGAAGCCGCTGGTCGAATTGCCGGCAACCTGGGTCCAGGTGGCCCAGATGGCCCCGGTGCTGTCCTGGTCGATCGTCATCGACTCGCTGCTGTTGTTCATGATCGTGGTCGGGAAACCGCTGTCCAGGGTGAATGATCCACCGGAGTAGCTGTAGCGGTACAGCTTGGCCGGCTGGCCCGAGACTGACGCCCGGGGCGTCGTGTCACCGGAGACCGTGACGACGTGCGTGGCGATGTACAGGTGCGTGCCGTCCCAGAGGGTGTCCGCCAGCGTGTTGGCGCGGGTGTCGTTCGTGAGGCCGGTGCTGACCCAGGCTTTCGATGGAAGATCCAGCCGGTAGATCTGCCAGCCGGTGCCGGAAGTCCACATGTCTGCCCACCAGGACCCGCCATGCCACCAGAGCTTGCTCTGCGGCTTGTCCGAGGTGGGCGGATTGCTCACGCCGCTATAGCTGATGCTCGGATAACCGTAGTTGGTGGCCGCCGTAGCGCTGGTCGAAATTCCCAGCAGCCCCCCGGCCGCAACTAACGCTATTACTACGATTTTGCTGAGCCAACTGGCGGTACGTTTCATCTTCATCGCCGATTCTTTCATGCGTTTGATCGCCGTTTCCATGGTGAGTCTGCTGAGATCTCCCGATTAGGGTGATGCTAGCCACTCTTTTCGGAAGTGCAAAGGTATTTGTTTTTTCTTGGGTTTTCTTCTGTCTTTCCTGGCGGAGAAAGAACTGTCATGGAATACGCGATATCCCCCCGGACGCCAGCTGAACTGCGCGCCCACAATCCCGTTCCCCCCGAACCGCACCCACACCAGGCAACTTCGATGTGGCTGCCGCGCGCGCCGGCTCTGGACCTCTACCCCTCACCGGCGTACCGTTCCAGTATCAGGACAAAAGCGCTGAAACTCAACGAAAAATGACCGCGCAGGCGCTGACCGAGTACACCGTTTCGGAATGATTCGAAGTTCCCGAGTAGGCCACCCCGACGACCCAAGTAGAGGCGCGGGAGTAGCGCAGGGACTGGAACGAACAACCAAGTATTAGCCACTCGTGACACAACTTTGGGTGAACTTTAGGCTCTAGGCAAGGCCACCATCCAGTGGCAGCTGGGGCATGGGGGTTGTACACAATTTTCGACGGAATTCTATGAATTCGTCCTCTAGGTTCTCATTCGTTGATGGTTATGCCGTCGGCGCCGGAAATGTCATGAAGTGGTGAGGCTTTTGTCTATTTCAAATTTGGTCCCTAATTCGCCGCCTGAACAAGGTCCGGTCTCGCAGAGGGCTACGGTGAGCGTCGTAATTCCGACGCTGAATGAAGAAATGAATTTGCCCTGGGTTCTGCGGCGGATGCCTTCCTACGTGGATGAAGTTGTCATCGTGGACGGTCGTTCACACGACCACACCATTGACGTCGCCCGGGCACTCAGGGTCGACGTCGTTGTGGTGGCTGAGCCGCGTAAGGGCAAAGGCATCGCCGTCCGCGCCGGCTTCGCCGCGGCGTCGGGCGACATCATCGTGATGCTGGACGCGGACGGGAGCATGGATCCGCAGGAAATCGGCTGGTTCGTTTCCCCCCTCCAGCATGACTACGACTTCGTCAAGGGCTCGCGCTACGTCACCGGAGGCGGATCGGAAGACCTGACCTGGTTGCGGAACGCCGGCAACCGCGTGCTGACGGGGTTGGCGAACACGGTGCTGAGGAGCAACTACTCGGACCTCTGCTATGGCTACATTGCACTCCGCAGGGAATGCCTCGAGGTTCTGGAGCTGGAGTCGGACGGCTTTGAGATTGAGACGGAGCTGATTGTCAGGGCCGCCCGCGCAGGTCTTCGCATCGCGGAAGTGCCAAGCTTCGAACTTGACCGTATCTCCGGAGTCTCGAACCTGCAGACCTTCCGCGACGGATGGCGGGTCCTCCGCACCCTGGCGCGGGAATGCACCACATGGGAAGCGCCAACCGCCGGTGCAAGGCCAGAGTCCCTCCGACGCGTGAAGTATACGTATCCAAACGTCCGGTTTGCTCGCACACCCACGGACCCGCAAAGCGTCCTTACCGTGGCGGAAGGAGCCTAAGGTGCTCGACTTCAATTTCCGGCCTACCGCTTCGGTGGTCATCTGCTCCTACACGGAGCAGCGCTGGGACCTGCTGATGGACGTCATTAACTCCGTCCACGCCCAGACGTTCAAGCCGAAGCAGGTGATCGTTGTGGTTGACCACAACGAGGACCTGTACAAACGACTGGTGGCAGCCGTCCAGGACGTTACCCTGGTGGAGAGCACCGGGCTTCAAGGGCTTTCCGGAGCCCGCAACACGGGGGTGGGGCTTTCTACCGCGGACATTGTGGCCTTTCTGGACGACGACGCCGTGGCGGCTCCCGACTGGCTCGAAAAGCTGACGGCCCTCTACGACGACTCCGACGTCCTGGCAGTCGGTGGCAAGGTTGAACCCGCGTGGGAAGCGGGACGGCCAAGCCACTTCGGCCCGGAGCTGGACTGGATTGTCGGGTGCAGCCACCGCGGCATGCCGAAAGTGGCCTCCGAAGTGCGGAACGTCATCGGCGCCAACATGTCCTTCCGGCTGCAAGTGCTCCAGCAAGTGGGAGGCTTCAACCTCTCCCTTGGCCGCCAGGGCACCAAACCGCTGGGATGCGAAGAAACCGAAATCTGTATCCGGGCCGCTATCGGCTCCCCGGGGTCGCGCATCGTGTACGAGCCCGCAGCCATGGTGCATCACTTCGTCCCCATCCAGCGGGGAACGTTCCGCTACATGCTGGAACGATCGTGGTCGGAGGGCATTTCCAAAGCCCAGGTCAGCCACGTGGTGGGCCACAAAAGGGCCTTGGGCCCCGAGCGGCGCTATGTGCGCAGCGTCCTTCCGCGGGCGTTCTTTTCCGCGCTGGCGGACTGGAGCAGGGGTGCCGACCCTGAGGGCTGGCGCCGGGCCGGGGCCTACGTAGCTGTTCTGGCGTTCACGGCCGCAGGATACTTCCGCGGACGCCGGCTCGCCCAAGGCTCCGGATCAGTCCTGACCGGCTCAGCACCTGTCCCCCATCGCAGCCCTCCCTGGAGGGAAGCCACGTGATCGAAGTTGGAAATGAGTTTGTGGTGGCACCTGAGGACGCAGGCCTGGACATTGCACCGTCGATGGGGACCGAAGCCGTCCCCGACTGGCCCGGCGCCCTGTGGGTTGGAGCCGTCGACCTCGATTCCCTCGCCGGTTATACCCACCTGAGGCTGCAGGACTCCATGGGCTATCACCGTGCGCGCTTGCTGGTGCGCAGCGGACCGTCCGTCCGCGGGTTCATCGACGTCGACGCCCCAGGCGGCATCCTGGACTGCGGCGTTCTTGCGACCGCAGCGGCGGCCCTGCCCGCGGCGGTGGCATCCCAGTCGTCGTCGACGCCCTCAATCACCGTGGTTGTGTGCACGCGGGACCGGGCGTCGCTGCTGCGCGGGGCCATCAGCGCGATCCTGCGGCTCGACTATCCGAACTTCGATGTCATCGTCGTGGACAACGGGGCCAGCAATGCTGACACCCGGGACATGGTCCGTGATGAGTTTCGCGACCCCCGGTTGACCCTGATCTCCGAGCCCAGGCCGGGGCTGTCAAAGGCACGCAATGCCGGCTTGCGCCGTGCGCGCGGCGACATCGTCGCGTTCACGGATGACGACGTCGTTGTGGACGAGTTCTGGTTGCGGGGGATCGCCGCCGGCTTTGAACAGGCCCCCGATGTTGCCTGCGTGACAGGGTTGGTGCCGGCCGGTGAGTTGCGCTCGCCCGCCCAGGGCTACTTTGACGAACGTGTCAACTGGTCCAAGATCGTTGCGCCGAAAGTCTTTTCCATGGCAGAGCCTCCGGCTGATCTGCCGACTTTTCCGTTCTGCGTGGGAGCTTTCGGCACCGGCGCGAACTTCGCCCTGGACCGCCGCGCCGCCCTGGCTCTGGGGGCCTTTGATCCCGCCCTCGGCGTTGGGACGCGGACGTGCGGAGGCGAGGACATCGACATGTTCACCCGGGTCATCCTCGGAGGGCACTCGCTGGTGGTCCAGCCCTCCGCGATTGTCTGGCACCGCCACCGGGCGGAGCTGGAGGACCTGATCATTCAAGCCCGCGGATACGGCAAAGGCCTCGGATCGTGGCTGACAAAGATTCTTCTGGACCCGCACACGGCCCGTCTGGCGATCGCACGAAGCCCGCAAGGCGCGCTGCACTTCCTGAGAAACGCCCGAAACAATTCACTGGGGCAAAGCGCAGCGGAGAAAACGACACCAGCGCCCCGGGACCCGCGCATTGCAAAGGCCCTCCGGACTGAACTCATCTCAGTGGTGCAAGGTCCACTGAACTACCTTCTTGAGCGCCGGTCGGGGAGGACATAGACGGGCGTCACAGTCCCTGGCACGACCGACAGCACACAGTTCCTGGGGGAACGCGGCACAAGCGGACGCTCACTTCCCAGTTGCACAGTCCCCGTAGATCGATCAAGGAAGTATCAGCGACATGAGTCTCTTACTCCAAGACGAAACACCAACCCCCAAATCACCGAAACCAACGGTTGCGGCGTTGAGGGCAAGTAGGCCCTTGGACTTTGGACTGGCTCTGGCCGGCGTCATCCTGGCCGTTCTTATCCTGTTCGACCTCGGCGGCCCGGTGCTCGCTCCGGTCACGCTCATGGGGTGCCTCGTGCTGCCCGGATGGGTCCTGGTGCGGCGGCTTCCCGACGCTGATCCGGTGGCGCGGGTGGTCTGGACCGTGGTGATGAGCGCGGCCATCTACACCGTTCCTGCGCTCCTTATGGCATGGGCCCACCTATGGCATCCCCGGCCCATGACGGCCGCCATCCTAGTTGTCTCCTCTGCCCTGATCGCAGTCTTTCCGCCCGGAACCGGTACCGGCCGGCATGCAATCTACGGGCATCCGGTCAACAGGCGCCCGGTGGACTGGCGTGCCCTGTGGAATCTGGACGCATTACGGGGCCGGGGCCCAGGGACGTACGTCCCGTGGGCCATCCTCGGGATCGCGATGGTGGTGTGGGGCGTCGCCCTGGCAATAACGGGGGAGGAACTTGTCGGGGAGAAAGGGCTGCTGACAACGTTTCCGCTGATCTGGTACTTCGCCGTGGCCGCCGTCGTGGCACTGTGCATCTGGGCCGTCGCCGCGCGGAAGATGGCGTCCAACGTTTTCCTGGCAGCCTCCATCACAGGGCTCGTCGCCATGCTCTACGCCTCCGCCCCAATGGTGGTCAGCGTTCCGCGCCTGCCCTGGTCCTACAAGCACATCGCCGTCACCAACTACATCGGTGCCACGGGGCAAGTGGATCCGTCGATCGATATTTACCAGCGGTGGCCAGGTTTCTTCTCGGTCAGCGCCTTTATGGGCGAGGTGGTGGGCTACCGCGACGCCGTGGACTACGCGGCGCTGGCAGAGTTCAGTTTTGCCCTGCTGGACGTCGTGATCATCCTGGCCATCGCGCGGACCCTCACCAACAACCCGAGGATCTACTGGACCGCCACGCTGGTCTTTGCCCTCACCAACTGGGTGAACCAGAACTACTACGCACCGCAGGCGTTCTCCTACACGCTCTACCTAACGATGTGCCTGGTAGCCCTGACGTTCCTACGAAGCACACCCGCCAGAATCGCGACCCTGGTGGAGGACCGGCTGAAAGGGCTGCAGGTGCGGTTCAACCCGGGACTCCAGGCCGCCCCGGAGGCTCAAGCTGTCCGCCCCAGCCGGGCAATGGTCATGCCTGCGGCGGTGGCACTTCTCTTCCTGCAGGCCGTGACCGTCGCGAGTCATCAGCTGACACCGTACATGGCCATCCTGGCGCTGTTCCCGCTTTTTGTTTTCGGCTATTTCCGGCCCAAATGGGTCGGCCCCGCGCTGGTGGTTCTCGCGATCGCGTACTTCCTGCCGAACCTCGACTACGTGGACAACAAATACGGCCTGTTCAGCGGGTTCGACATCTTCAAGAACGCGAGTTACAGCCCGCCCCAGGTAAGCAACATTAATGACCCCTCCCGCTGGATGGCCCGCACCCCGGATGCCCTGTCCCTTTTCATCGGGTTGCTCGGGGTGGCCGGCTTCGCCCGCAATTTGCTACGCGGCAACGTCAGGCAGACACTGGTCGTCGGCTGGCTGGCCGTCGCGCCGATGTTCTGGCTTCTGGGCCAGTCCTATGGCGGGGAGGCCAAGTTCCGCGTCTTTATGTTCGCTCTCCCCTGGCTGGCGGTCGGGGCGGCCTGGCTGTTCTGGTCCGGTCCGGTCCGCACCCGTAACGCCGTGATGGGCGCGACCGCCTCGCTGACGATCATGGCCATTCTGTTCACGATTGTGTATTTCCAGGCCGAAGCGAAGTTCCGGGTCCCCGAGGAAGACGTTGTGGCGGCGCAATGGCTGGATGCCCGAGTCGGGGAGAAAGATGTCATTTTTGAAACCAACGCCTTTTTCCCGCTGCTGATCGGACCGAACTACCCCAGCTTTCTGGAGTGGGGCCGGGTCACTTCGCTGACCAAATTCCTCCAGAAGTCCAACGGGAACGCGATGCCGGAGGATGTGGAGCGCTACGCGAACAACAACTGGAAACCTCAGCGCATCTTCATCGTCTTCTCGGACTCACAGCAGGCGCAGGCGATCAAAGACAAACTATTCGATGCCGAAATGCTCCC
This sequence comes from Arthrobacter sp., assembly GCA_034376805.1. Lineage (GTDB taxonomy): Bacteria > Actinomycetota > Actinomycetes > Actinomycetales > Micrococcaceae > Arthrobacter. Next base: position 28,094 of record JAXMJF010000074.1, on the reverse strand, counting down.
CGCTCTTGAGAGGGAGATCGCTGTAGGGAATAAGGCCGAGCATGTATTTGACAATGGAGCCGTCCGAATCTACCAAATCAAAAAGACCCTTTAGATTGGGCAGTGGCGGGGCGGTCCTGGCCAAGATCGTCGCGATGGCGGTCGCAGGTGCGCTGCTCATCGCGCTGGTTTTCATCCTGTCGCGGAAAGCCATACCGACGGAAATGCCGGTGGGGGACCTTCCGGGCTGGAAGCAGACGGGCGCCCAGGACTTCACCACCCCGGCCACGCTTGGCCGCGTGGGCGAGGTCTACGGCTCGGATATGCGCGGCTATCACGATCTGGAAGATACCTCCGGACAGGGCCTTTACACGCCGGATTCCGTGCTCTCCGTGAAAGACGGCAAACTCGATTACCACCTGCACACGAAGGGTGGAATACCGCGGGTGGCGAGCGTCGTCCCGTTCGGCTACGCCGGTCAGACGTACGGCCGCTACTCCATCCGGTTCCGGTCAGATACCTTGCCGGGCTACAAAATCGCCTTTCTGCTCTGGCCTTCAAGCGACGATTGGCTCGAGGGCGAGATCGACTGGCCGGAAGGCGAACTCGACGGAAAGATGTACGGCGTTTCAGCCATCAAGGACTCAACCCTCAAAGGCCCGGCCCGCTTCGACCCCTCCACCCGGTACTACTCGCCGACCGATGCGACGGAGTGGCATGTGGCGACGACGGAATGGACCCCCGGCAAAGTCAAATGGTTTTGGGACGGGGAACTCGTCGGTGAGACCACGATGCCCAAAGGTGTTCCCACCACGGATATGCGATTGACCCTGCAGGCCGAGACTAAAGACGGCGCGGACTCGTCGTCACCCAAGCCTGAAACGTCCGGGCATCTGGAAGTCGACTGGGTAGTGCAGTATGCCTACGCGCCCTAGCCCCGGCCACCCGCTCGTCACCGTCAGGATTCGTCAGGCATGATCACCAGGCTTACGGGGGAGGAACAGATGGAAGTCCCGATTAACGGCCAGACCGACCCCGGCGAATGGAACGGAGAGCAGCCAGACATTCACCCGTCTATCGCGAGGGCGTTCCGGGCGCTGGACGGGTCGGGGCTTCCCTGGGTGCTGCTGCGTGGGGAAGATGACCTGGTCCGCCCAACCGGCGACGTGGACATTCTCGTTGCCGTCGGCCAGCTTCCGCGCCTGGACGCCGTGCTGGCGGGTGCCGGGTTCCGTCGGGTCATGGCCCGCGGGCACGGAAGCCATCGGTTCTATTTCAGTTACGACGCCACGGAGGACCTGTGGCTCAAGCTGGACATCGTCTCCGAGATCTCCTTTGGCCAGTTTCAACAGTGGCACACGCTCCTTGCCCCGGGGTGCCTCCAGCGGCGCATCCGCAACGGCATGCTCTGGCTCCCCGCCACAACCGAGCAGGCATGGCTCCAGCTCCTCCACACCATGCTGGACAAGGGTGGAGCCGTCAGGCCTGAGCGGATGGAAACGGTCCGGGTCGCCGGCGCGCTCGCATCGACCGACGATGTGATCGCGGCCTTTGTCGATCGTCAGGTGGGACCCGGAGCCGCTGCGCAGCTGCTGAAGCTCGTTCGATCCGGCAGCGTTGACGATTTCCGTGATCCGGCACGCCGCATGGCATCAGCCCTGACCCGGAACGCGCCGTTGCGCACCCGTCTGACCGCGGCAAGAAACAGGATCCTCCGGCTGCTCAGCCCGACCTTCCCGGGGCGCTTCACCCGCGGGCTTGTGGTTGGTGTGATGGGCCCGGAAGGGTCGGACACGGCGGCACTGCTGCGCCGGATCGGCGAGACCTTTCCCATTCCCAGCCGCTACGTCTCCCTGGGCAGAACGGGGCCCGGGAGTGGGGGCGGCTGGGCCACCCGGATTCCCGGTGGGCTGCACGGCCAGCAGGTAATCCGGCAGCTCCGCGGCGCGTTGGCGGCCAAATACCACTACCGGCGGGGCCGGCTGGTTCTCGTGGACCGGCCGGCCTACGACGCCAGCGTGCCGGGGTATGCCGGGCCCGCGGCCGGAGCGCGGAAGGAGATGGCCCTGGCGGGCGCGCTGGCGCCCGCACCCGACGTGCTGCTGGTGCTCGACGCGCCCGGCGAGGTCCTACCCGCCGGGAACGGCGGAGACTCGCCCGAAGTCCTGGAGCAGCGGCGGCAGGCCCGGCTGGAGACGGCGAGGCGGCTCCCGAACGCCTGGGTTATTGACGCCGCCCAGCCTCAGCCGCTCATCAACCGGGTTGCCACCGGGATCGTCTGGGAGCAGGTGGCGGGTTCCTCCGCCGGGGCCGCCCCCGGCCAGTCCGGCCAGCCAGGCGAGCCCGAGTCAGAGGCGCCGGAAACCGGAGGGCAGCCGTGAACTTCATCGACTCGGTCCTGCGCGGGCATTACGACGCGTGGAATCTGGCGGACTTCGGGCTGGGCGCGGAGTGGACCACCGTACTGGTGACGCCGCAATTCACCACCTCCCGGCACGTTGTGGGACTGGTCTTCCCGGTCGGCGCCAGCCAACCCAGCCTGGTCGTCAAAGTGCCGCGGTGCCCGGGAGACAACGAAGGCGTCCAGCGGGAAGCGGACATGCTCCGTCAGCTCAGCACCCTCAGCGGCGGGCGGGTGGAAGGCATCCCGCACATCGTGGCCACCTTGGACGTCGGGGAGCACACTGTGCTGGTGGAGACTGCTTTGACCGGCGCTCCGCTGGACCCCTACCGGGTCGCGGGGGATCTGGCCGGGGCGGTGGCGCTCGGTGTGGACTTCGTGGCCGCGCTGCCCTGCACACTGCCGGGACCGGACAACCCGGGCTGGTACGAACGGACCGTCGAGCGCCCGCTGGAGGCACTCGCCTCGCTGCTGCCCGGCGACGCAGAGGTGTCTGCGCTGGTCCACCGCACCCACGAGCTGCTGACGCCCCTGCGGAGCAGCACCCTGCCCGCGGTGTTCGAGCACGCGGACCTCAGCCACCCCAACCTTCTGGTGCAAAGCGGCGGCCGGCTTCAGGTTATGGACTGGGAACGGTCGTCGCTGTTCGGCCTGCCCGGCCACGACCTCGTCTTTTACCTGCAATATCTCAGCGAATCGTCCGACATGGCGTTTTCGCGGGTGGCCCAACTGGCGGCGTTCGACAAGGCCTTCGGGCCCGGCGGGTGGGCGCTGGCGACCCTGCGCGAGCACCTGGTGCTCAGGAACGTCGACCCGGAGTTGCTTCCCTTGGTGGTAATCGCCACCTGGGCGCGCTCCGCTGCCACCCTGGCCTACCGGCTCGCTGCCGAGGATGCTCCGGCGCCGGGGTCAGCGCAGCTGCGGGCGGCCGTGCTGGACGACCGCGACTTCTGGCTGTGGCGGCACGTCGTCGCCTCCGGGCTGAACTAAGGGCGCGCCGACAAGCCTGCACGGACGGAAGCGGGGCGGGCAATTCGCCCCGGCCAGCGCTTCACGGCAAGATGTGAGCATGGAGCACACTGACCAGCAGCCCTGGGTGAAGAACTACCAGCCGGGCGTCCCGGCCGACATCGAATTGCCCACGGAGTCGCTCGTTGCGATGCTGGAGCGGTCCGTGGCCGAGGCCGGCCCCGCCGCCGCGCTGGAGTTCTTCGGCCGCCGCACCAGCTACACCGAACTCGGGGACCAGGTTGACCGGGCAGCCGAAGGCCTGCGCCGGCTCGGCGTCCGCGCCGGGGACCGGGTAGCCCTGATCCTGCCGAACTGCCCGCAGCACGTCGTCGCGTTCTACGCGGTGCTGCGCCTCGGCGCCGTCGTCGTCGAACACAACCCGCTGTACACCTCCCGGGAACTCCGCCACCAGTTCGAGGACCACCAGGCCAGGGTCGTCATCACCTGGGACAAGGCCGCGGCGGCCGTGCGCGACTTCCCGCCGGACATCGAGATTGACCATGTCGTTTCGGTCAACCTCCTGGCGGCGTTCCCCGCCGTCAAGCGGCTGGCCCTGCACCTGCCCGTGAAGAAACTCCGAGAGTCCCGCGAGGCGCTGACAGCCCCGGCTCCGGGCACCACACCGTGGAAAGAACTCCTCAGCCACGGCCGCATCGACCCGGAACACCCCCGCCCCGGGGTGTTTGACCTCGCCGCGATCCAGTACACCTCGGGAACCACCGGCCGTCCCAAAGGCGCCATGCTGACCCACTTCAACCTGTACTCCAACGCGCTGCAGGGCGAGGCCTGGATGCAGGGCGCCGAGTACCGCAAGGAAATCTTCTACGCGATCCTGCCGATGTTCCATGCCTTCGGCATGACCCTCTACCTCACCTACGGCATCCGCAAGCAGGGCCTGCTCGTGCTGTTCCCCAAGTTCGATCCGGACCTGGTGCTGGCCGCCATGAAGAAGTCGCCCGCCACGGTCTACTGCGCGGTCCCGCCGATCTACGAGCGCACCGCGATGGCCGCGAAAGAGAAGGGCATCTCGCTCCGGTCCTGCAAATACTGCATCTCCGGTGCCATGAACCTGCCGGACCATGTGGTGGAACTGTGGGAGTCGGTCTCCGGCGGGCTGCTGGTGGAAGGCTACGGCATGACCGAGTCCTCCCCGGTCGCGCTGGGCAACCCGTTCCACCCCACGCGCCGCAACGGCACGATCGGGGTGCCGTTCCCCTCCACCCTGATGAAGGTCGTCGACCTGCACGACCCGGCGGTGGAAGTGGCGCCGGGCCAGCCGGGGGAATTGCTGCTCAAAGGCCCGCAGGTGTTCCAGGGCTACTGGAACAACCCGGAGGAAACAGCGAAGACCCTCACCGCCGACGGCTGGCTGCGGACCGGCGACGTTGTGACCGTGGACGAGGACGGTTTCACCACGATCGTTGACCGGGCCAAGGAGCTCATCATCACCGGCGGCTTCAACGTCTCACCCAGCGAAGTGGAGTCGGTGCTGCGCCTGCACCCGGACGTGAGGGACGCCGCCGTCGTCGGCAAGCCGCTCGAGCGGGGCGGTGAGCTGGTGGTCGCCGCCGTCGAGCTTGAACCGGGCGCCACGCTGGATGAGGAGGCCCTCCGCGGGCACTGCCGCGAGCACCTGGCCGGCTACAAGGTCCCCAAGCGGATCGTGGCCATCCCCGACATGCCGCGCTCCATGCTCGGCAAGATCCTGCGCAAGCAGGTGCGCGAGCAGGTGCTGCCGACGCTCTGACCTTTCCGGGCGCCGGAGCGAGTAGGCACGCGTGGAACCAGCGCACTGCCCAAGTAGATCCCCGCGGGAGGGGCCAGAAACCGCTACTGGTGACACCCCTTGGTGCAGATCGTAGGCTTCATTCCAAAGCTCCCGCGGCGGCTTCGTCGTTGGTGTCTTCCGGTGACTGACGCGGTTGATTGAAGCGCTGGGCAGCTTCACGCGCAGCCGAACCCGGTCAAGGAGGTCTCACGCACATGGTTTACGAGGTCCGAAGCGACGTCCCGCAACCCTCGCTGCCCGGACACGCCCGACGGCGGTGCGCATGACTGCGGACCCGCACACCAGCCATTCGGCCGTGCACCCGACGGTAGCCAAGGCGTTTTCCGCCCTCGACGACACGGGGCTGCCCTGGGTTCTGCTGCGCGGTGAGGATGACCTTGCCCGGCCCGCCGGCGATGTGGACATCTTGGTGGCGGGCGGGCTGCTGCCCGGCCTGGACGGGCTGATGAACGGGATTGGGCTGTGCCGGGTGCGCGCCGCGGGACACGGGAGCCACCGCTTCTACTTCGGGTACTCGGACTCTGATGAGCTGTGGCTGAAGCTGGACATCGTCTCGGACATCTCCTTCGGCCCATTCCAGCAGTGGCGGACCCCGCTGGCACCGGGCTGCCTTGAGAGGCGCGTCCGGAACGGCGGGTTGTGGATGCCCGCCCCGGCCGACCAGGCCTGGCTGCAACTCCTCCACCTCGCCCTGGACAAAGGGGAGATCCAGCCGCAACGGGAAGGAACAGCTCTGGCTGCTGCCGCCGCCGCGTCGCCAGAGGACCGCATCGCCGGATACGTGGACCAGCGCAGCGGGCCGGGCACCGCGGCGCAACTGCTGGATCTGGTCCGTTCGGGCAGATTTGGCGAGTTCTCCGCCCTGGCCGCGCGGCTGCGGTCCGGCTGGACGGACGGGGCACCGCTGCGCACCCAGTCACTGGCCCTGGCAAACCGTGCCTTGCGCCAGCTCAGCCCGAGGCTCCCGGGCCGGGGACTGGTGGTGGGGGTCATGGCCCCCGACGGCGCCGGCAAGACCACACTGCTCCACGGCATGCGCGCAGATTTCCCCGTCCCCACGGCCTACGTCTATATGGGAATGTGGGGCGCGGGTCCCTGGGACGGCTGGCTGCACCGGGTTCCCGGCGGGAGAACCGCCAAGAAGATGTACCGGGTCCTCAAAGGAGGCACGGCCGCCAGGTACCACCGTGCCCGCGGACGCGTGGTGCTGATGGATCGGGTCGCCTACGACGCCCTGCTGCCCGCCGCTGCGGGCAGCAGTCCTTCGGGCAGCAAACCCGCCGGCGGAGTGTCCAATGCGCTCGCCGTGTGGCTGGGCGCCGCTCCGGACCTCCTGCTGGTCCTCGATGTGCCTGGGGAGGTGATGTTCTCCCGGAAGGGTGAACACACCGCAGAAATCCTGGAGCACTGGCGGCAGTCCTATCTGGCGTTGGCCGATCGGCTGCCGGGATCCCGGATTCTCGACGCCGCCCAGCCCCGGCACTTGGTCCAGCAGCTGGCTACAAAGACCGTGTGGCGCAGCGTGTGCCCCGGCGACGCGGAGACGTCCGGGCAGGACCGCCCGGCGGCCAACACGGGGGATGCGGCGGCCCTCTCCCTGCATCTGTGGCGGCTGCTCGACTGGCGCTTCCTGGTGCCCGTACTGCAGCCCCGCACCGTGGGATACGGCGGTGCGGTGGGCCCGGACCTGCTGGCGGCGCTGCATCTGCTGGACCCTGCCGCCACTCGCATCCAGCCCGGCGGCCACGCAGGCATCCACGCAGGCACCCGCTCCGACCGCAGCGGCACCCCGGCAAAGGTGTTCGAGGTTGTGCTGCTCAGGGAGCCCGAACTGCAGCTTTTCGAGAAGGCCGCGGCGGCGGTGCAGCCCGGCGGCTGGATGTGTGCCCAGGTGAAACGGTCGCTGCTGCGGCGCTCGGGCCCGCGCACCCTGGCGGGATGGAAGCGGACGTTCAGGCGGTACGGGTTCGAGGACGTCAGCGTCTCCTGGCACGCGACGAGCCTGGATAGTCCGGGCCGCCTTGTTCCCGTGGCGTCGGCAACCGCGGTTAAGGACACCCTGGCGCTGCACAAGGGTATCCGCTTCGGACTGGCGAAGGCGGTCCTCGCCCGGCTCGCCCTGGCGCTGCGGCTGTTCGACGTCGCCGTCCCGGAAGGGACCGTGACCGGCCGCCGGCCGGAGAGCTGAGGAAGGCCCGGGAGGCTCCCGGGCCGGGTTCGGCGGCTGCCTCAAGTACAGCGGCACTGCGGGTTCGGCGGCTGCCTCAAGTACAGCGGCACCGCGGGGTCGGCGGCTGCCCCGGGTTCAGCGGAACTTCGGACTCATTTGCGCCGGAGCATCTGCACCAGCTCATCATGCAGGGGCCTGAACCCGAAGCGAAGAATCGCGTAGACCACCGCAACGGCTGTCGGGACAACCAGGATCAGGGTGGTCGCTGCGCCCAGGACCGGCGCCGCCAGGACACCGAGTCCCGCCACCGCCACCGCTGCCCCGCAGACCAGGCCGGGGGCTATGGCACGGAGCAGTTCGCGTGCCCGCAGCTGGATGACTCTGGCGGCCACGAGCTGCATCCCGCAGGCGAACAGCACCGCGACGACGAACTGCGCGCAGGCGATGCCCACGATGCCCCACTGGGTGGCAAAAAACAGGACCGGCAGCAGGATGACGAGCCGCACCAGCGATACCCCGATGGAAAGCCCCGGACGGCCGATGGCCTTGTACACGTCGTTGGCGCCGGCGCCCAGGGAGCGGGCCGCGGCGTAGAGGGCGAGGAAAACGAGCGGCAGCACAGCGTCCATCCACTTCTCGCCGAAGACCAGCGGCACCAGAACCGGGGCCACGACTGCCAGCCCCACACCAGTGGTGACGCCGTACAGGGACTGGATCCGCACGCTGGTCAGGTAGCCGGAGCGGAGCCGTTCCGGCTCGCTGCGGACCTGGGTGTACAGCGGGAACAGGACGGTCGACAGCACAAAGAAGACGTTGAGGATCAGCACCTCGGGGAGGCGGAAGGCCAGAGTGTAATAGCCCAGTGCCTGCGCGCCGAGGAGCAATCCGATGATGAGGTAGTCGATGTCGAAGATCAGCCGGGCCAGGAGGCTGCTGCCGGCGACCGGTGCGCCGTATTTCAGGTTGGCCTGGAGGGCATCTTTGCGCACACGCCAGATTTGCCAGGGCCCGCCCCTGCCGAGCAGGAACCAGCACGTCGCTGCGTACGCCACGGACCCGGCTGCTGTGCCGACGGCCAGTGACCAGGCCCCGTGGCCGGAGAAAGCAAGGGTGAGGGTCACGGTGCCCATCGTGGCGGCACGAACCACCGGGGCTGCCGTGAGCTTCTTGAATTTCAGGTCACGCCGCAGCAGAGCCTCGGGGACAGCGCCGAGCGAGGTGGCCAGCACCGAGATCCCCAGGACCTGGACCAGGGGTTCCACGTCGGGAAGGCTGAAGAGCTCCGCAATCAGGGGTGCGGCAAGGAACGCGCCCAGGCCAAGGAGGGTGCCCAGCACCACCGAGATCAGCAGCGCCGACCGTGCAATAACCCCGGTGCGGGGAAGGTAGACCAGTGCCTGGGCCACCCCCGCGTCGGCGACAGTCTCCGCGTATGCCATGAGGACCAGGGCCAGCGCCACGAGGCCGTACTCCTCGGGGGAAAGCAGCCGCGCCAGCACGATGGTCGTGACCAGGACGATGATTCTCCCGCTGGCAAATGCCATCCCCTGCCAGATGGCGCCCCGGACACCGGTCCGGGCCAGTTCCCCGGGAGCGTACGTCATGCCGGTGAGCTTCCAAGCGGCAGATCCGCACTGCCGGGTTGGATCGCGCTGCGCAGCTCTTCCAGGTACTCCTGCGTGACCGTCTGCCAGGTCCGGACGGCGCCGGCATCACGCACTGCATCCTGCGGACGGGGGCCGGTCAGCCGGCTGACGATGTGATCAACAAAGCTCCCGGTGTCCTGCGCGACGGTCAGCAGGGGATGCGGTTCCTGTTCACGGGCGGCGACCGGCGTCGCAACCACGGGGAGCCCCGCGGCGAGGGCTTCACGGACCGAGTTCCGGATGCCGACGCCGTGCTCGTCAGGAAATGCTGCCACATCGGCGGATTGGAAGACATCGAGGACGGACGGCACGTTGGCGAGGACCTCCACCCGGGGGCCGGCCAGGGCGAGGACTTCAGGCTCGGGGCGGCGCCCGGCGAGGACGAACCTGGCGTCAGGGACCTGCTCCCACACGAGGGGAGCGATCTTCCCGACCAGGACCTTCGCGCTGTCGATGTTCGGCCCGTAGTTCAGGCTGCCGACAAAGCAGATGACGGGGACGGTCTGCCTGGAGTCAGGGCGGACAGCCAGCTCAGCCCCGTTCGGGATGCTCCGCACCGGCCTCCCCAGCCGATCAGCCCATTCACGGGCGTCCTGGGACCCTACTGTGAGGAGTCGTGCCCGCGCGGGCAGGCGGCGCTCCGCCCGCAACCATTGGCGTTCCCGCGCCCGGTAGGCAGGCCGCAGGAAGCGGGGGGCGATAGCGGTGTCCATCCCGGCTCTGATCGACCAGGGGTCCACTGTCTGCAGGACAACTGGTCCCTGCACATGGCGGGCGAGAACCAGGGCGTGCGGCCCGTGGATCAGGGTGGCATCACTGTCCGCGGAAAGCCTGGCCGCCGTCGAGACAGCCTCCGCCGTGGCACGTTCGTGCTTTCCGACGCCGTTGAGTCCAGCGAAGGAGCGCACCAGCGCCGCCTTGCGGCTCCGGGGCGTCAGGACGTGTACCGCGGCGCAGCGGCTGCGCACCTCGTCCGGAAGCCCGATCGGCCCCGAGTACGTCAGCAAGGTCACGTCCACGTCTGCTGGCAGATTCCGCAGGATCTCATAGGGGATCATGGAGCTGCCGTCACCGAACACGGGGTCCCGATTGGGCACACTTTCTGTGATGTACAGAAGCCTCATTGCACGAGTGTACTGGAGCCGGGGGCCGGGCGGCCGGGGGTCCAATGGCCCTGTTGGGAGCGCCTGCCGATGCCGGCCCCGGCGTTCGTCCTTGGCCGCCGCGATTCTGGTTCGCATACTGGAAGCAGGGTGCATATCGGCGCAGCAGAGAAGGGGATGGGAGCCATGAGCGGCGGGTCAAGCGGGTCGTTCCGGCGCAGGGTGGAGCGTGCAGCGGAACTCCGCTCTCTTCGGGTGAGCGGAATGTCAGTCCAGGAAGAGGAGGAGCTGGCCGCGGCCGAAGCGAAGGAACAGGAACTGCGCGCAAAATTCGACGACGCCGCCAGGGCCGAGTACCTGATCCGCGATGCCATGGCACAGGGCAAATTCGACCACCTTAAATACGCCGGAAAACCCATTCCCGGGCTGGGGGAGAAGTACGACCCCGACTGGTGGGTCAAAGGCCTGATCCAGCGCGAAAACATCACCGGGATGGGTCCCAAGGCTATCCTGCTCCGCACCGAGGACGCCGGCCTCGATGACCGGATCGACGAGCAGCACTCCGAAAAACAGGTCCGCCAGCTCCTGGAAGATTTCAACGCCCGCGTGATTGATGCCAGACGGCAGCTGCAGGGCGGGCCGCCGGTCGTCACGAAGACCCGCGACGTCGAGTCCGAGGTGCGGCGCTGGGCGGAACGCCGCACGGCCCGCGCCGCCGTCGTCGATGAGCTGGCGGCGCAACAGGGACCGGAACAGATCCGCCGTCGGTGGTGGCGGCGGTTCTGGTCCGGTCCCTAGCGGGCTGCTGGCTGTCGGCCTCTGGCCGCGGGCCGGGTCAGTCAGTACCGCGAGATTCAGTACCGCGCGATCTGGGTCAGGTAACCGTAGTACTGGCCATCGATCGGGCGGAGCGGGTCGCCCTCGAAGCCGAAGTCGCGGTGTTTCTTGTTGTAGGAGGCGGTGATATCCAGGAACTGGGACATCACGTCCTCGCCCGTTCCCTCACACTCCCCTTCGCTGATGCACAGCGCCAGGGAACCGGCGACGGCAGGGCTGGCGAAGCTGGTCCCGTGGGCCACGGAATAGCCACCCGGGGCCGTGGAGGTCATGCAGACCCCGGGACCGGCGATGGTATGCGCCTTGTCCTCGGATTCGCTGGCGTAGTTGGAGAAGAACGCCGGCCGGTCATCCAACTGCCCCACCCCGGCCCAGTCCTCGGCCCCGCAGACCGGGGCCTCGAGGCCGTCCGGCTTGCCATCGAAGTCAGCTATTGCCGTGGCGGTCAGCACCTCGTCGTACGTGGCCGGGACCGTGCCGGCAATGTCTTCACCGGAGTTTCCGGCTGCGACGGCGTACACAACTCCGGCCTTGACTGAGCGGCAGATGGCGTAGTGCATCGGATCCGTGCCCTTGCCGCAGTTCTCAGTTTCGGTGCCCGGGCCGCCGATGCTGATGTTGGCCACCTCGATGTCGTTCTTCGGATCCTTGTCCTTGCGCGTAGCCGTCACCCAGTCGATGGCGCAGATGAGCATGTCTTCAGTGATCACGCCGGCGTCATCCACAACGCGTACGGACCACAGCGGGGTTCCCGGTGCCGCGCCGATCACGCCCTCGTTGTTGTCTTTGGCTCCGATGACCCCGGCCACGAAGGTCCCGTGTCCAACGTCATCCGTGGGCTCCACCTTGACCGGCGACCCGGTGGAGCAATCGATGCCGCCGCGCACATTGAGATCCGGATGGCTTCCGTCGATGCCGCTGTCGATCACGGCCACGTTGACGGCGACGGAGTCTGTGTCACCCTGGTGTCTCGTGTCATCAGAAGCAGCGCCGCCGATCCTCAGCCACCAGAGCGGCTCCACCTGGGTGCTCGGCTCGGGCGCCTCGGGCTTTTGGAATTCCCGGGCCAGGGTGACGAAGTCAACGCCCGGGTCGGCGGCGAGGCGGGCCGCGACGGACGCCGTCATGGTGGCGGCGTACCCGCTCACGGCAGCCCGATAGACCGTCGAAACGGAAAGACCATAGCTGCCCTGCTGTGCCGCGGCCGCGGTGCCGGCGTCGACGAAGCCGTCCTTCAACACCACAATGTAGCTTTGTTCCGGCTCGGCGCCGGCCGAGGGGACGGCGGCGAGCAGGCCTCCGGCCACGGCGATGCTCAGCGCTGCGAGGCCGCTCACGATTCCCCGGAACCTTGTGATTTTCGGCGGTGGCGCGGCGGTTCCGGCATTCCGGCGTGCCCCCCCGGCTGCAAGCAAAGGTTCCCGTGATGATCCCGAACGGCGGACGTGGCTGAACATAGTGGCCTCCCTTAAGCGTCTACGCTACTGAGCGCCCCCCGGTCCTAGCTTAGGCCTGCGACTGTCTCTTGCACACGGACCTTTGGCATTACTTGGAAAAGGACCGCGGCAGGAATCAAGGCGCAGCCCTAGGCGCGGAGCCAGTCCTGATCGAAGTCGGGGTGGTCGTAATAGGGCAGGGCCAGCGCGTTCAGCGACTGTTCCAGCCATTCCAGTGACTGCGGGATCCAGATGGCGTCCTGAACGGGGTCGCTGACCAGTGATGCGAGGGCCGCCTGCCGGGCTGACTCCACGATCCGGATTAGGCGCCGTTTGGCCTCACATTCGAGCAACAGGCGTTGTTCGTACCAGGCACCGGATTTCGAGACAGTCCGGTCGCCCAGGAGGGTCCGCGCCACGGCCTCGTCCTCGGTGATCCGCTCGGACAGGAAATCGACAATGTCCACACCGCGAGCGTACGCGCGGTCCTTGGCCGGGAGCCAGCCCCGGTCGCCGCAATTGCCCCAGTGGCTAGTGCACTGCCAGATTTTCCGCGTCCTCGGGACCGATGAAGTGGCAGGATCCCTCGTGCCGCTCGGACAGGTCGCAGGTCCGGCCGGTGGGCAGGTGGACGTTGCCGCAAAGTCCGGTAATGGCGACGTCCTCTCGGACGTGCAGGCTGCTCAGGTCGGGCCGGTCCTGGCTTTGCTCGTGAATTTGGCGGCCGGGGGAATTGTGATCTGGACTGTTCATGTCTGCTGCTCCTTGGAGTGCCGTTCAGGGAGGTGCGAGTCTCGATTGAGTCCGATGCGCCCAGTCTCACACGGCGACGTTAATACGTGGTTACAGCCCCGTTAGTTTTTTGTCTCGGGCCCGGTTCCGGTGGCGTTCGCGGGGGTATATTTCGATGGAGAGCAGCCATTCAACCATGCAAAAGGAGTGCGCCATGATGGTGCCAAATTCAGCGGACATCGGTGACCGGGAACAGGGCGCCCAGAGCGAGACGCCGATCTCCGCAGACGCTCTTGCCACCCGGCTGGGCGACATTGCCCGGGAGCTCCAGCACGAGGACGACCCTGACTCCGTGCTGGCCGGGATCGTGCACGCCGCGTTGGAGCTGGTACCGCATGCGGCCGAGGCCTCGGTCAGCCTGGTCACGGGCCGCCGGACGATCGACTCGCGTGCTGCTTCCAGTGATTTGCCGCGCCTGGTTGACGCACTGCAAAGCGAAACCGGGCAAGGGCCGTGCCTGGAGGCCTCCTATGAAGAGCGGGTAGTCAGCGTTCCCGATCTCAGCTCGGACCAGCGCTGGCCGGAATTCTCGCGGGCGGCCTACAACCTCGGTGCACGGAGCATGCTCTCCTTCCAGCTCTTCGTTGATGGCGCCCACCTCGGAGCGTTGAATCTGTTCGGGAAGGATGTGGGCGCCTTCGACGCCGAATCCGAGCGCATCGGGGCCCTAGTGGCGGCTCACGCCGCGGTCGCCGTCGCCGGCAGCCAGCAGGTCAGCCAGCTCACCCAGGCACTGGATACCCGCGACCTGATCGGGCAGGCCAAGGGAATCCTGATGGAACGCTACAAGATCACTGCCCAGCAGGCTTTCCTGCTGCTCTCACGGGCCAGCTCGGAGCTGAATATCAAGCTTCACGACGTTGCGGAGCAGTTGACCGTCAGCGGGGAGATGGCCAAAAAGCGGTGACCCGGGCCGGGACCGTGCCCGGCACCAGGGTTCTCAGCCGCCGGCAGGAAACCGGGTGCCATCGATGAGGTCCGCGCACACCCGGGACAGCGATGTCTGACCGGTCCGGGCACGATGCAGCAATTCTCGAAGGGCCTGCTCCGCCGACAGTCCGTGGCGTTCCATCAGAATCCCGCACGCGCGGTTGGTGTTGTCCCGGCCGGCGAGTGCGCCTTTGAGCGGGCCGCTCAGGTGCCGGGGTGTTTCGGCGCCTTGGACATGGGCGAGCAGCGTCGCCGCGGGAACCGCGAATTTCTCTAGCAGCAGCCCGGTCGCGGCGGTATAGGCCGCCGGCAGGGCGGCGTAGACCTTCAGCGTTCCGAGGGGCCCGCCGGCGGCAGCCAGCGGCGTGCTGACAACTGAGCGGACGGGCAACGAAACGACAGCCTCGCCCCAGAGCGGCCACCGGTCATCCGCGGCGGCGTCATGGACCAGGACCGTGGACCCTGCGGTCCAGGCCTCGACGCACGGGCCCTGGCCCAAGTCGTGCTGGGCGGCGTCCACCTGACCCACGAGTCGTGCTGTCGACGCGGTGCTGCTGCCGCGCCCGTGCTCGTCGAACAGGGAGATTCCGGCCCCGGCGGATCCCGGAATGGCATCCCGTACCGCCTGCACGAGCAGCTCCAGGGCGCGGTCCACCTTGTCCTCGGTCAGGAGCAGGCCTTTGATACGCGCGAAGACGGCGGTCAGTTCATCGAGGGGGAGCGGATTGAATGGCTGGTTGAGCACCTGCGGCCTTATGGCGTGAGGGCATGATCACCCTGCGTATGCCCCCTGCTGAGCCGGGACGCCTGGAGCGGCGGTCCACTTAAAGCATAGCCTGCCTCGCGGCGCGGGTTGAAGACCGACGACGGCGCGACGTCCCGCCGTCGTCGACCTGGCCGCCCGCCGTCGTCGACCTGGCCGCCCGCCGGTGCCGGCCGCAGCCTCAGCCCGCAGCCGCCAGCGGGATTTCCAGGAACCCGCCGGCGGCGTCCCAGCTGCTCGCCGTCCCGAGGTGCCGGCTGAGCCGCTGCATCCGTTCCGCGATCTGCCGGGAGTTCCGGCCCGCCAGCCGTGCCTGGAACTCGGTGATCAGCGTCGGGTAAAGCCGCAGCGTCAGCGGTGTGCCCCCGTCTGTGGTCAGCTGGAAGATGAACGACTGGTCGTTGCGCTCCAGCGGATCCACCGCGTAGTCGTCCACAAAGTCTCCGGCGCTGTAGATGATCGGCCGGTTCCGGAACAGCTCGACGCCGCGGAAGATGTGCGGCGAATGCCCGAAGACCACGTCGGCCCCCGCGTCGATCAGTGCCCGCGCCAGCTCGCGGTGCTCGGATGGTGCCCCGGAGCCCCAGTTTGGCCCCCAATGGGCGGAGACGATCAGGAGCCCGACGCGTGCCTTTGTCCGCCGGACCAGGGCCAGCAAATCGGCCACCCTGGGGTCGCTGTCCACCACCGGGACGTAGAAGACCCCGGGCCCGCCGTCAGCTTCCCAGTCCGGCTGGTTGTCGGTGAAGGCAATGAGGCCGACGGCGGTCCCGGCCACGCGGCGCACCGCCGGCCGGCGGGCGGCCTCCCGGTCCAGGCCGGCCCCGGCATGCAGGATGCCGGCCGAGTCGAGGACCGGGAGCATTTCGCGGAAGGCGCCGGCCCCGTAGTCCAGGACGTGGTTGTTGGCCAGTGACACCATCCCGATCCCCGCGGACCGGAGGCTTGCCACGTTCTTCGGGTCGGACCGGAAGTGAAAGACCTTCCCGGCCTCAGGCTCTCCGCCGGCTGCCAGGACGCATTCGAGGTTGGCGATCGTCAGGTCCGCCCGGCGCAGCACGGAGTCCGTGTCTCCCCACGGGTATGCGGCGCCGACCCGTCTCAGCCGGTCGTTGACCAGCCGTCCCAGCATGACGTCGCCCAGCAACCCGATCAACATCGCACACCGCCCGGGGCTCAGGATTCGTAGTTTTCCACCTGCTTGACCGGTCGGGGCTCCGCCTCGTTCGGGTCTTCGCCGTACTGCAGCTTCGCCCTCCGCTGCCGCAGGAGGTCCCAGCACTGGTCCAGGTCCTCTTCGATGCGCTTCAACCGCGCGTGCTCCGGACCGTGTTCGTAGTCCGGCGAGGAGGACGGGGCCCTCTCGCGGAGCGCCTGCTCTTCTTCCACCAGCGCTGAAATTCGTTCCAGGATGTGTTGTTCGTCCATGACGGCCTTCTTTCGGGTAGCAGTCCTCCCGCCAGAGTAGCGAGGCCGTGATGCGCTGGCCAGAGGACCGATGGCCGGCGCAAGCTCGTATTCAGGCGAAGCGGAGGGAAGCCGCCGCCGGAACGCCGTCGGGGAACCCTGGGATTGCGTTATTGGGGGTGTGGAAAATCCACAGCGACAGAGCCCGGTATGTTGCCCAGTCACCGTCGGCGGCACGGAGGGACGCTGTTTCGGAGCCAGCGTCTCCGTCCCATACCCGCATGACATCGAGGGCGAGCGGTTTCGCCCCAGGCAGAGCCAATTGGACGCGATCACCCTCTCGAAGGACTCCCGGCGCGAAGCTCACGGCCGCCCCGCCCATGGAGATGTCCAGCAACTCTCCCTGGATTCCGCCAATGATTACGGGCGCTTTCACGGCTATCCGGTGGGCGTTCCTCCGGGAAGTCGCGTATTCGGAGGCCCGGATCCGCCGGGTTCCGAGCACTAGTACGACGCCAGCCAGGACCAGCCAAGCGCCAGCGGCAACAGTGGAACCCGGGCTGGTTGCCCACGGAACCCATCCGGCTAGGCCAGCCGCGGCGTACAAAATGACCGCGGCCACCACGATCACCAGGACATTCAACACCTGCGGGGTACGGCCGCGGAGCCGTGCGTCATTTGCACCTTTGGGGGTGACCTGAAATTCCAAGGACTGGCGGGACACCAGCCACCAGAGGCAAGCGAGGCCCACCGGAACCCGGAAGATTCGCAAAGCGAATGCCGTCGGCCAGTGGATTTGGTGCCGCATCAGCCGTTTTGAGCCCCAAAGACGGGTGCAGAACATGGCGAGGAAGGCCGCCAGGAACTCCAGCGGCCCAGCCGTGGAAGTTTGGGCTCCTGAGATCATCACGAGCATCGGGATCAGGAACGCCACGAGCGTCGCGATCCCTTCAAGCCACCACAAGGTCCCGTTCAGATACTCATGGAAGTTCCGCCAAGACATCCAGCTCTTGGCGGCCCAAAGACGCTCGTGGGTCAGGATCTGCATGGCGCCCATGCCCCAGCGCCGGCGCTGAAGCAGGTATTGGTCAGCTGTCGCCGGTGCCAGGCCTACGGCCAGGGTTTGGTGATGGTAGACGGTCTTCCAGCCCACCCGGATCAGCTTGAGCGTCGTGTGCATGTCCTCTGTGATTGTTTCCGTGGCGACACCGCCCACGTCACGCAGGGCCCTGACCCGCAGCAGGGAGGTGGAACCGCACCAAAACGGACCGGCTCCGGCCGAGTTGCGGGCGGGCATCAGGACATTGAAGAACATTCCCTGTTCGCCTGAAATACCGTCGTCATCGAAGGCCCCGGAGTTATAAAATGCCTGGGGTCCCTGGACCAGGGCAATCTCCTCATCGGCGAACCAGCCCAAGGTGGAGGTGAGGAACGTCGGGAGCGGAACGTGGTCGCAGTCCAAGACGGCGATGATGTCGATCCGATCTTTGCCCGCTTCCTCCTCGGCCACCATGAGGTCCAGCGCGTGATTCATGTTGCCGGCTTTGGCATGATCGTGGTGCGGTCGGCTGACGTACCGTGCCCCGAAGGCGGCGCACATGTCCGCAACCCATGACCGGTCGCCGTCGTCAAGAACCCATGTTTCGTGCGTGGGTTCGAGCGCGCACGCAGCGGCGATGGTCGGGGCCAGGACTTCGACTGGCTCATTGTATGTCGGGATCAGCACGGCGACCTTCTGGTCCAAGGGTGCTTGTGTGACCGGAGGCGGGGCTTGGCTGTCGATGTTCCACAGGGTGATGGCCTTCAGTATCAGGCCACCTAGCGGGAGTGCCTCAAAGGTCACCAGTATCAGGGCGACGGTCAGGTTCCACCCGCCGGCCGGCAGGGTGAACGCCAGACGCCAGGTCAGGTAGAGGACGAGTGAGCCGATCGCAGCGATGCCGCCGATATGGGCCATCCGCCGCGAGCGAGGGGCTTCGGGGCCGGGGGTGCCCAACTGCGCCGCCCACGATGCGATCCCCGCGCGGGAGAGCAGTTTGGCCGCTCGTCGAAGATCGTGGCTTACTAATTCTTCTCTTGGACCGGAAGAGTACTGCTGAAGCGTTGACATGCTATCCCATCAGTGGGGCAGTCTCTGAAGGCCCCTTGCGTATAGATCTTCGCACTGCCGGGCGTGACTCGTTCGCCACCTGAGCGCACCTTCACCGAAGGATTTGCCGACGAGACGCCCAGTTGCCGAAATCGGGGGGGTCTGAGCGTGCGGTCCCTTCCGGTTTCGGAGAAGACAAAACAGCAACATAATCAGCTTGCTTATTATTTTCCCGCTTCCTAGAGTGGATCCTGTAAGTCATCAATCTCTCCGTGTGGAGGATCCCGGCCGGGCCACGGCCGCGTGGACCTCCCCGGCCACCAGAGGAGGACCCATGTCAGAGCACAACATTGCCGGTAAGAAAGTCGCATTCCTGCTCACGGACGGTGTGGAGCAGGTGGAACTGACCAGCCCCTGGGACGCGGTGAAAGCGGCCGGCGGCGAACCCACCGTGGTTGCCCCCAAGGGCGGGAAGCTCCAGGGCTACGACGGCACCGAGAAGGGGCAGAAGTTCGACGTCGACCTCACCGTCGCCGAGGCCAACGCCTCTGATTTCCACGCCCTGGTGATCCCCGGCGGCGTCGTCAACGCGGACCACCTCCGCGCCGACAAGGACGCCCAGGCCTTCACCCGGGCCTTCTTCGAACAGCACAAGCCGGTGGCCTCGATTTGTCACGGCCCCTGGCTGCTGATCGAGGCCGGCGTCATCAGCGGCCGGAATGTCACCTCGTACCACACGCTCCAGACCGACCTAAAAAACGCCGGCGCCAGCTGGAGCGACCAGGAAGTGGTGGTAGACCAGGGCCTCGTGACCAGCCGGAATCCGCACGACCTTCCCGCTTTCAACGACAAACTGCTGGAGGAAATCGAGGAGGGCGAGCACGCCGGCCAGACGGCCTAGGCGGCGACGCTCCGCAGGACTCCCGCGCTGCGGCCGCATCTATCCTCTAGGGCTGATCTGGGGCAGGATATGCCGTGTAACGTGCGCCGCCGCGGCCGCAACACGGCATCCTGGCCGGCGCCTCAGCTGCAAGGAGTCCCGGATATGACCACGCTTAACCCGTACCTGAGTTTCCGCGACAACGCCAAGGAAGCCATGACCTACTACCAGTCGGTCTTTGGCGGTGAACTGCACATGAGCACCTTCGGCGAGTATCACGCCAGCGAAGATGCTGCCGAGCAGGACAAGATCATGCACGCCATGCTCACCACGGACAAGGGAATGGTGCTGATGGGTGCGGACACACCCAGCGGCATGGACTACACGCCGGGCAGCAGCATCTCGGTCTCGCTTAGCGGCTCCGACGAGTCCGAACTGCGCGGCTACTTCGACAAACTCGCCGACGGCGGCCGAGTGACCGTCCCCATGGAGAAAGCTCCCTGGGGGGACGTCTTCGGCATGTGCACGGACCGCTTCGGCACCGACTGGCTGGTCAACGTCGGCCCCGAGTAGGGCCAAGTCGGCTGCGGACTGAGGCCTCCGGCTGCCGGCCGGGCAGCGAGTGGGCTGCCCGGCTCCTAGTCTTGGCTGGAATCCGTCGTGAGCCCGCGGTCGTCGGGGGACTGCTCGTCCTGTTCCTCCGCCGGTCCGGTCGCCTTGTTGCCGTCGTTGGCCCCGGCTGCTGCCTGTGCCTCGGTGGTGCCTGAGCCCCCACGGCTGGCGTCCTGGCCTTCCTCGCGGGCCACCGGCGCGGCACCCGCCTGGCTTCCATCCTCGACGCCGTCCTTGACGATGTCTTCTGGTTCCTTGGGTTCCTTGCCCATCGGTTCCTTCCCGCTCTGGCTGCTCCGGTCCTACTGCGAGGGCCCGGCCGCGGGCCCTGACTGCCAAGATACACCGCCGCCCGGCCGGCGTATTCCCCTCTACCGTGGCCGCGGCTATTCTGAAGGCGGCCGGGGCGCCGTAATTCGAGTCCACCTTCCCGGTCCAGAGAGGCATGCCATGACCGAGAAGTTGCACCTCACGCCGGAGGATGAGTTCCCGGAGGACCTCTCCAAGGTGGCGAACAAGGACCTGCAGGTCCTCGACAGCCAGGTCCAGCGGCAGCTGGACCACGAATACGTGGCGGACGGCGAACCGAACCCGGAAACCGAATTCAGGCACTACGACCTCGATGAGGAGTTCAGCGAGCGCGACAAGAGGAACGGTTGACGGCTGGTTCTGTCAGTATGCTTACTAGACGCTGACGAGTGGCGCTGAACAAATGCGCTGAACAGAAAAGAGCCCACCATGAGCAGGCCCGACCGTTTTGAGATCGAGGCCGCAGGCCATCTGGGCCACGTGTTTGTCTCCACAAGGCCAGCCGGTTCAACCGGCGCCGAGGCGGCGCGTCCGGCCGTCGTGCTGATCCACGGCATTGGCGTCTCGCACCGCTATCTCAAGAGGCTCCACGGGCTGCTGGCCGAGTCTGTGGACACTTACTCGATCGACCTTCCCGGCTTCGGCTCCACGCCACGGCCGGAGCACACCCTCACGGTCGCCGACCACGCAACCTACATCCTCGGCGCCCTGGAACAGCTGGGGGTCCTGGAGTTCGTGCTGGTGGGGCACTCGATGGGCACCCAGTTCGCGATCGAAGCGGCGCTCCAGCAGCCCGGCCGGATCTCCCAGCTGGTCCTGATGGGACCGGTGGTCGATGCCAAGCGCCGCACCGTGGTGCAACAGGCCCTGGCGCTCGGCCGGGACAGCGCGCTCTTCGAAAGCCCGTCCTCGAACGCCCTCGTTTTTACGGACTATTTCCGCTGCGGGCCCCTCTGGTACCTCAAGACCCTGCGCGTCATGATGGGATATCCCACGGAACAAAAGATTCCGGGGGTGTCCGCCCCGGTCCTCGTGGTGCGCGGCGCCAACGACCCGGTGGCCACCGCCGACTGGTGCCGTCGGCTGGCCGCGCACGCATCCCAAGGGCAATTTCTCGAAATCGAAGGCACCGGGCACGTGGTGCAGCACAACCGCTCCCGGGAAGTGGCGGGCGCCATCCTGGACTTCGCCGGGATCCGCCGGACAGCTGGAGAGGCTCCCCAGGGGCGTCCGGCATGAGCGGGGTCCTGCAGACTGCCCGGTGGTGGGCCCAGGACTACCTCTATGCCGCCGGCCGGCAGATCCTCAGCGCTGTGTCCCGGACCAGGCCGGAGGATTTCCTCGGCGGGACCGGACGGCCCGTGGTGGTGATTCCCGGGGTTTACGAGGATTGGCGTTTTATGCTGCCGCTGGTCAAGCGGCTTCACGAGGCCGGCCATCCCGTGCACGTGCTGACCCTGCTGCACCGGAACCGGCTCGCGGTTCCCAAAGCTGCGGACCTGATCGCCGGATACATCCGGGATCGTGACCTCACGGACGCGGTGATCGTAGCCCACAGCAAGGGCGGACTGATCGGTAAATTCGTGATGATGCAGCTGGATCCGGAACGCCGGATCGCCGGCATGGTGGCAGTCTGCTCGCCGTTCTCCGGCTCACGCTATGCCTTGTTCATGCTGCTGCCGAGTCTGCGGGCGTTCTCGCCACGGAATGCCGTGACTATGCAGCTCTCCCGTGAGGAACGCGTCAACGAGCGCATCACCTCGGTCTACGGGAGCTTTGACCCGCACATCCCCGAGGGGAGCGTGCTCCCCGGCGCCCGGAATATCCAGCTCGACACCGCCGGCCACTTCCGGATCCTGGCCCACGAGGACACGATCCGCATCATCCTGGACACCGCGGCCGCGCCTTCGAGCCAATAGTCGCCCGCGCCAGCCCCTCGACGGCTAGTCTGACAGTGAACGTATCAGTGTCCGGATCCCGGACTGACCTTTCAAGGGTTCAGTATGTCTCTTCGCCGGCCATTTCCCGCGGCCGGGGCGTCGCCCGACGTTGCCGACGGCATTCCCCCGGAGCTCCTTGTCCGCGCCCTTGAAGCGACCTCCGAAATTTCCCTGATCACGGACGCGGCACAGAACATCCTGCATGCCAGCCGCTCCTTCAGCGCCATTACCGGCTACTCGGAAGCAGAGGTGCTCGGCATTAATTGCCGGATCCTCCAGGGTGCGGGCACCGCGCCGGAGGCCGCCGGGGCCATCCGTGACGCCCTGGCCCGCGGGGAGCAGTTCCGGGGAGAGATCCTCAACTACCGCAAGGACGGATCGCCGTTCTGGAACGCCCTGGCCATTACTCCGCTCCGGGACGAGCAGGGTCAGGTGACACACTTCGTCAGTGTGCAGCGGGACATTAACGCCCGGGTCGCCCTGCACGAACAGCTCCGGTTCCAGACCACCCACGATCAGCTGACCGGCCTGCCCAACCGCGCCGCCCTGGACGGCCACCTCGCCAAGGTGCTGGATCCCGACGGCGGCTCCCGGCCCGCCGTCGCCGTCGGACTGATTGACCTGGACCGGTTCAAGGAAGTGAACAACGCCCTGGGGCATGAGGCCGGTGACATCATCCTGAAAAGCTGGGCCGCCCGGATGCAGGCCCGGCTCCAGCCGGCCGAGTTCCTCGCGCGGATGGGCGGCGACGAATTCGTGCTCGTGGTTGCGGGCGCGGCCGGCGGCGACGCTGCGGCGCTGGGCGGCGTGCTCCAGCGGCTCGGCCGGAGTATGGCCGAGCCCTTCGACGTCTCCGGCGAACTGATTTCCCTGACCATGAGTGCGGGGCTGGCATGTTCGCCCCGCGACGGCATTGAAATGCGCACCCTGCTGCGCGGTGCCGATGCCGCGCTCAATGTGGCCAAAGTCCGCGGCGGCGGAGCTCAGGGCTGGTGGCAGCTGGCCGGGGATGCCGCGGACGCCGGCGTGGCTGCAGGATCCCCGGCGACTCTCGAACCACCCGGTGGGACACCCGCGGAGGCGGATCCCTCCGGTGATTCCGTCGCTTTCTACAGGGACAGGCTATTCGACAGCGGGCTGGAAATGTTCATGCAGCCAACCGTGGACCTCGACGCAGGCGGCGTCTATCTCTTCGAATCCCTGGCCCGGCTAAGGCTAAGGGATGGCAGCGTCGTGCCGCCGGCTGCGTTCCTCCCGCACCTCAGCGCGGCCGAGACCGCCTGGCTGTTCCGGGCGGGACTGGAGCAGGTGCTGGCGAGCCTCGCGGCTTGGGACGGGCTGGGGCTCTCCGCCAAGGTCTCCGTCAACATTGCACCGTCCACCCTGCTGGACCCGGACTGCCCGACCTTCGTTGAAGAGGCGCTCCGGCGGCATACGGTCGCGCCGGAGCGGCTGGTCCTGGAACTGCTCGAATCCGAGACCGCGGACTGGGACCTGCTCCGCGGACCGCTGAACCGGCTGGTCACGCTGGGCGTGGGCCTCGCCATGGACGATCTCGGCGCGGGCTACAGCAGCCTCAAACGGTTGTCGATGCTGCCCTTCACGGCGGTAAAGATCGACAGGGACCTGCTCACGGGTCTGCGCACCAGTCCGCTGGAAACACTCAGCCTGATTGCCACCCTCGTGCAAATCGGCCGGGATTTTGGCCTGACGGTCGTCGCCGAAGGCCTGGAAGACCTGGGCGCGACCGAAGCCGTGGCCGTACTGGGCGCCCGGTACGGCCAGGGCTACCACCTCGCCCGCCCGATGCCGGCCGCCGAGGTCCCGGGCTGGACGGCGGACTTCGAACCTCAGGAGTACCACCGCCGGGTCCGGACAGCCCTCGGTGCACTGGCCTTCCACTGGAAGTTCCTTCGCCTCGGATCCCCGCACCCGCACGCCGTCGGGGACTGCCCCTTCACGGGTTACCTGGAGTCCCGCGGCGGGAGGCAGGAGAACGTCCACCGCTGGCACGCCCAGCAGCATCGGGCCGACAGCAGTTCCGGCGCCAGCCGGATGATTGTGGATTGGCTGGTCCGGGAAATCCGGCGCGGGGCTTAGGCGTCGAAGTGCGTCCGGGCCGGTCCCTTGCCGAGCGACTCCACGACTCCGGCCGCAATGGCGTGCAGCTTGATGTTGCGTGCGCTGGACGCAGCTTTGAGGAGCTCGAAGGCCTCGGCCTGGCTGCAGCGGTTCTGCGCCATGATGATGCCTACCGCGACGTCGATGCCGGTCCGTGTCTCCAGGGTTGCCCTGAGGTTCGCCGCCGTGTCGCTGTAGTGCGCGAATCGCACCGCCAGACGCAGCGCCAGGGACGTCTGGCTCACGAAGGTCCGGGCCAGGTCCATCGCCCTGCCATCAAACCGGCCCGAGCGGTGCGAGTACAGGTTGAGGGCCGCACGGGTGTCGCCGTCCAGCAGGAACGGCAGGGCCAGGATCGAGCGGACGCCGTGGCCCCGGACGGTGGCGGCGTACTGCGGCCAGCGCCCGCAATTCTCGAGATCCCGGATATGGACAGTTTCCTGTTCCCGGGACGCCGTCACGCACGGGCCGTCTCCGAAGGTGTATTGGATTTCGTCCATGGCCTGGGCGGCCGCGCTGCTGCTGGCCACGGTCGCGGCCTTCCGGTGCCGGAAGAGCGTGATCCCGCACAGGATCTCGTCGCCGGGCTCCGAGAGGCTGCGCGCGGAAACCCGCGCCAATTCGCGCAGGAACTCCTCAACGTCGGAGCTGTTGAGCACCAGTTCCTGCAGGCGCTGATTGGTCGAAGTTGCGTCTATAGAAGCTGCGGTTGATTCTCTAACCACTGTCTCGTCGTGCCGTTTCACTCAGGTCAAAACGATCCGGACGGGCGGCCCACGTGCGTCGGGGCGACAGTTGCGGACGGCGGACGGCCGGATCGAAGAACAATCCAACGGCTCGCTGCAAAACCGTACGGGGAAATTATATACAGCAGCCTCACGCCCTTTTGAACGGATCTGCCCTGCGCCGAACATGCCCTGCGGGGCCGGCCGGGAGGGATAGGGCATCGGTGTCCGGGTCCGCCCGTATTCTCCGCAGTGTGCCGCGTGGGACCGGTCGGGGGCGCCAGCCAATCCGGGCACAAAGGCCCTCACATCCCGGGGCCCCCTGACAGATAGTGGGAGGGAGCGGCCAACTGGTCAATTTCCCAGCCTGCGGAGCGCACGCCTGGATGAGGTCAGGGCCGACATCCCGATTGGAAGCCATACCGATGAGCATTTTCGAAGACAGGGTCGACGCCGGACGGCAACTGGGAAGGCGGCTTGCGGAGTTGCGGGGTCAGGACATCGTGGTTCTGGGCCTGCCCCGCGGCGGAGTCCCCGTTGCCTTCGAAGTCGCCGCCGCCCTGGACGCGCCGCTGGACGTGATCGTGGTGCGGAAGCTGGGCCTGCCCTACCAGCCGGAGCTTGCCATGGGAGCGATCGGGGAGGGTGGCGCCCGCGTACTGGAAGAACACGTGCTGGCCCATTCCCGGGTCAGTGAGGCAGAGCTGAAGGCCGTCGAAGACCACGAACGCGCGGTGCTGGAGAACCGGGTGCTCCGCTTCCGGAAGGGCCGGACCCGGCAGGACCTCACCGGGCGCATCGCCGTCATTGTCGACGACGGGATCGCCACCGGATCCACCGCCCGGGTCGCGTGCCGGATCGCCCGGAAGCTCGGAGCCGCGAGGGTCATCCTGGCCGTTCCGGTCGCCCCCGCCGACACCCTTAGGAGCCTGACCGAGCCCGACGAGGTGGTCTGCCTCGCCACCCCGCACCAGTTCTCCGCGGTCGGCTACCACTACCGCGATTTCTCGCCCACCGAAGACGACGAGGTGGTGAAGCTGCTCGACGCCGCGGCCAAGCGCCTGCAGAACTCGCAGCCGGCGTCCCGCACGCCGGCCACGGCCGGCGTGCAGGACTCGGAGCTCGATGAGGAAGTCGAGATCCCGTCGCGCGGGGTCCGGCTTCAGGGCCAGCTGCACCTGCCGGTTCCGCCGCGGGCCGTGGTGCTGTTCGCGCACGGGAGTGGCAGCAGCCGGCACAGCCCGCGGAACCGTTATGTCGACGGAGTGCTCCAGCAGGCCGGCCTCGGCACCCTGCTGCTGGACCTGCTGACCCCGGCGGAGGAGCGGAACCGGGCCAACGTCTTCGACATTGAGCTGCTCGCCCGCCGGCTGTCCGCTGCCACCGACTGGCTGGCCACCCGGCAGGACACGGCCGGCTGCTCGATCGGCTATTTCGGGGCTAGCACCGGTGCCGGGGCCGCGCTGTGGGCCGCCTCCGAACCGACCGCCAGGATCGACGCCGTCGTCTCCCGTGGCGGACGCCCCGATCTGGCCGGCCCCAGGCTATCCGCCGTCCGGGCGCCCACCCTGCTCATCGTGGGCAGCTATGACCACGAGGTGCTGGAGCTCAACCGCAAGGCGAAGTCGGTGATGCGCTGCCCCAACCAGTTGGCCGTGGTCCAGGGCGCCACGCATCTCTTCGAAGAACCGGGTACGCTGGCGGCGGCTGCCATCCTCGCCAGGGACTGGTTTGTCGATTACCTTCTGCCGGCCAAAACCACTCCAGGAGCAACAGCATGAGCTACACCTACACCGCCGTCGTCCCGCTGAGCTGGGAGGACGCCGTCGAAAAGACGCGTGCGGCGCTCGCCACCCAGGGCTTCGGAATACTCTCGGAAATCGATGTGCGCGCTACCTTCGCCGCCAAACTCGGCGAGGACGCCGCGGAAGCACTGGGGGACTACGTGATCCTGGGTGCCTGCAATCCCATGCTCGCCAGCCGGGCGCTCGCCGCCGAGCCGGAGATGGGGGCACTCCTGCCTTGCAATGTGGTGGTGCGCCGCGGCGCGGGGGCCACTGCGACGACGGTCCATGCCATC
Source organism: Arthrobacter sp. (assembly GCA_034376805.1). Classification (GTDB taxonomy): domain Bacteria; phylum Actinomycetota; class Actinomycetes; order Actinomycetales; family Micrococcaceae; genus Arthrobacter. Next base: position 1,074 of record JAXMJF010000074.1, on the reverse strand, counting down.
GACCCGCAAACCATGGTCCAGCTCAGCGGGAGTCCCGAGGTCCGCGAGGTCGCAGACGACGCCGGCACCCGCCTGCGGGCGGCCATGGCCGAACTGTCCGGGGACGTCTGATCCGTCAGGCTCCGTGCACCTTGTGGTGTCCGCCGGCGCGGTGGCGGTAGGCGTACACCAGCAGCGCCACGCCGGCGAGCACCAGGAGCACCGGGACGAAGAACTCGCTTGCGGTGAGCAGCGCCGTGGCCTGCAGGGCGAAGATCAGCCCCATCACGGCGAGGACCGCGGCTGGAATCAGCGGCCACTTCATCCTGGCCGGCTCAGCGGCCCCTCGCTGGGCGGGGCCGCCGGCAGGCTGGCCGGGGCGATGTTCCGGGAGGTGCTCGGGCCGGACCGGAACGAGCGAAAGTCCCGCGAAAGTGGCAGCCAGGCCCAGGAACAGTACGGCGGCAACAGCCATGCCTTCCCAGGCCGGCGGGAGGGCCACCACAAGGGCCAGCGTCAACATCACCCCGCAGGGGATCAGCGCCCACCAGTTGGAGCGTTCGCGCACATACACCGCGCCGAAGCCGGCGCCCATGAACAGGAACAGGAAGGCGCCGGCCCAGAGCGCCGCCGGGCCCGGCCAGAGCTGGGTGATCAGGATGACCGCCGCCAGGCCCAGGAACACCGAGCCCGGAATGGCAGCCCACCAGTTCTCGCGGCTGCGGAAGAACAGAACCACAAAAGCGGTTCCGGCTGCAGCGAAAATCAGCGGCCACACGAGGGCCGCGCTATCGAGGATCCCCAACAGGTCCAGCAGCAACAGGACGCCGGCCGCCATCAATGCAATGCCGGCGATGATGCTGGTATTTGCCGATTTCACCAGTTGCCTCCCGGAACCCGGCGGACGGCCGCACACCGCCCCTGAACCTTCAGGCTAGTCCCGCCCGGGCAGCCGGCCTAGGTGTAATTCCCACGGACGTTGTGAACAGCGTGGCGTGATGTAAAAGGCGAGGGCCTCCGGTATCGATTTGGGTTACCACACTCATCTCGACGCCAGGAGGCCCTCGTGTCCTACGTTACCCATGCCAACGCCGA
>JAXMJF010000073.1:0-16239 GCA_034376805.1 Arthrobacter sp. | reverse complement strand
CGGATGGTCGGCCCGGGCATCGGCCCGGGAGTGCGTGAGACACGACCGGGGGTCGGGGCCGCCTCGAGGAGACGGCCGCGGCCCCCGGTGTGTGGTGGTGCCAGCGTGCTGGCCGCCCTACTCGAGGGCGACCCGGGGGGTCAGTGGAACTGACCCTCCTCGGTGGAGCCCTTCAGCGCCGCGGTGGACGGGTTGGGGTCGACCGTGGTGGCGATGCGGTCGAAGTAACCGGCGCCGACCTCGCGCTGGTGCTTGACGGCGGTGAAGCCACGCTCCTCGGCGGCCTTGAACTCGCGCTCCTGCAGCTCGACGAACGCGCTCATCTGGTTACGGGCGTAGCCGTAGGCCAGGTCGAACATGCCGTAGTTGAGCGAGTGGAAGCCGGCCAGGGTGATGAACTGGAAGGTGAAGCCCATGGCGCCGAGTTCGCGCTGGAACTTGGCGATCGTGGCGTCGTCGAGGTGCTTCTTCCAGTTGAACGACGGGGAGCAGTTGTAGGAGAGCATCTGGTCCGGGAAGTCTGCCTTGACGGCTTCGGCGAACTTGCGGGCCAGCTCCAGGTCCGGGGTGCCCGTCTCCATCCAGATGAGGTCGGAGTACGGGGCGTAGGCCTTGGCGCGGGCGATGCAGGGTTCGATCCCGTTGCGGACCTTGTAGAAGCCCTCCGCGGTACGCTCGCCGGTGACGAATTCCTTGTCGCGGTCGTCGACGTCGGAGGTGATCAGGGTGGCTGCCTCGGCGTCGGTGCGGGCGATGATGACGGACGGGGTGCCCGCAACGTCGGCGGCCAGGCGGGCGGCGTTCAGGGTGCGGACGTGCTGCTGGCTGGGGATCAGAACCTTGCCGCCGAGGTGGCCGCACTTCTTTTCCGAGGCGAGCTGGTCTTCCCAGTGCACGCCCGAGGCGCCGGCCTGGATCATGGACTTCATCAGCTCGTAGGCGTTGAGCGGGCCACCGAAACCGGCCTCGGCGTCGGCGACGATCGGGACCATCCAGTCCTCGACGGTCTGGATGCCCTCGGAGAACTCAATCTGGTCGGCGCGGAGCAGAGCGTTGTTGATGCGGCGGACCACGGTCGGAACCGAGTTGGCCGGGTAAAGGGACTGGTCCGGGTAGGTGTGGCCGGAGTTGTTGGCATCGGCGGCAACCTGCCAGCCGGAGAGGTAGATGGCGCGGAGGCCGGCCTTGACCTGCTGCACGGCTTGGTTGCCGGTCAGTGCGCCCAGGGCGTTGGTGTACTTGCCCTCCTTCTTCTCCTCGGTGAGCTGCTTCCACAGCTTCTCCGAGCCACGGCGGGCCAGGGTGTGCTCTTCGGAGACGCGGCCGCGGAGGCGGACGACGTCGGAGGCCTTGTAGTCCCGAGTGACACCTTCCCAGCGCGGGTTGGCAGCCCACTCGAGCTCCAGTGCGGTGGCCTGCTGTTCGGGCGTCTGGGTGGGCTCAAATGCTGCAGTCATCTTTGTCTCCTTAGTGGGGCCCCGGGCCGGTCTGACTGCTTCCTCGCAGTGCGACTGGATGATCCGGAGCGGTGTAACTTTTCCGTAAGACCTACTTTTCTGTACTTTGAAGTGGCTTTCTAGATGAAAACAGTGGAAAGAAATGCACTTCTTCGCGTATTCTCAATAAATGCACCCCGCCAGTTGGAATCGACCCGCCTCCGCCGCCTCGCCTGCCGTCCCGGAGGTGGACGTCATCAGCATGGGCCGCCGCGTCCGCCACCTCCGCAAGGCCGCCGGACTCACGCTCGATGACCTCAGCGCCACGGTGGGAACGGCCCCCAGCCAGCTGAGCCTGATCGAGAACGGCAAGCGCGAGCCCAAACTCGGCCTGCTCCAGCAGCTCGCCGCAGCGCTCGGCGTCAGTATTGATGAGCTGCTGGGCGCGGAGCCGCCCAACCGCCGCGCCGCCCTCGAGATCGAGCTGGAACGCTACCAGCGCAGCCCCATCTACGAGTCCCTCAAACTGCCCAAGATCCGCATCAGCTCGCGGCTCCCGATGGATGTGCTGGAGTCCATGGTGGGGCTGCAGCACGAGCTGGAACGCCGGCTCAACGAGCAGGTCGCGACGCCGGAAGAGGCCCGCCGCGCGAACGGGGAACTGCGCGCCATGATGCGCGAGCGGAACAATTACTTCCCGGAGTACGAGGCCGAAGCGCAGAAGGTCCTGGCCTCCGTCGGGCACACGAGCGGCCCGCTGTCCCATCACGTCATCGCGGACATCGCCGGGCACCTCGGATTCAGCCTCCACCACGTGGGCGATCTGCCGCACTCCACCCGTTCGGTGACCGACCTTAAGAACCGCCGGATTTATCTCACGCACAATGCGCGCAGCGACCACGACCCGCGTTCGGTGCTGCTGCAGGCGCTGGGCCACTACGTGCTGGGGCACCAGACCCCAACCAATTACGGTGACTTCCTGATGCAGCGGGTGGCCACGAACTACTTCGCCGCCGCGCTCCTGCTCCCGGAGCAGGCGACCGTGGAGTTCCTGCAGAAAGCCAAGCAGGCCAAGGAAATCGCCGTGGAGGACCTCCGGGACGCCTTCGCGGTGTCCTACGAGACCGCCGCGCACCGCTTCACCAACCTCGCCACCCAGCACCTGGACCTGCGGACGCACTTCCAGAAGACCCACAAGAGCGGCATCATCTACAAGGCCTACGAGAACGACGGCGTAACCTTCCCGCAGGACCACACGGGGGCCATCGAGGGCCAGCCGTCCTGCAAGAACTGGACGTCCCGGGTGGTCTTCGACGTGCCGGACAAGTTCAGCGCATACAACCAGTACACCGATACCCCGGCCGGGACGTTTTGGTGCACAGCGCGGACCGAGCGCTCCGCCAACGGCGAGTTTTCCTTGTCCGTGGGGGTTCCCTATGCGCAGGTGAAGTGGTTCCGCGGCCGCGAGACCACGGAGCGGTCCAAGTCGACCTGCCCGGACGAAAGCTGCTGCCGGCGCCCGCCGGCGGCCCTGACCTCGGAATGGGCCGGCAACGCCTGGCCCTCGGCGCGGGCACACTCACACCTGCTCGCGGCGATGCCGCCGGGCGCCTTTCCCGGCGTGGACGAGACTGAGGTCTACTCGTTCCTGCAGGCGCACTCCGGCAGCTGACGCGGCCGGCGCTCCCGGCGAACCGGGCAGGATGTCCTGCACCGTTGGTGTTAGCGCGGGCCGCCCTGCCAGAGCGCATCGAACGGCGCGCCCGAGGCCACCCGGTTCCGGATCCCCGCGGTCACAAAAGCCTTGGCTGTCCGGGCTGCCTCCAGCGGCGTCGCACCCTTGGCCAGTTCAGCCGTCACGGCGGCGGCCAGCGAGCAGCCGGCGCCGGAGACTGCCACTTCGCCCACCTTCGGGGCAGAGAGGACCTCCAGCGTTTCGCCGTCGTAGTAGACGTCGACGGCGTCCGGTCCGGCCAGGCGCACTCCGCCCTTGGCGAGCACCGCGGCGCCGCTGAGCTCGTGGATCCGGACGGCGGCGGCCTTGAGCGATTCGAGGTCGGTGATCTCCAGGCCGGAGAGGGACTCGGCCTCGAAGTGGTTCGGTGTGACAAACGTGGCCAGCGGCAGGATCTGCGCCTTGAGGGCCTGGTCCGTATCCAGCGCATGGCCCGGCTCCTGGCCCTTGCAGATCAGCACCGGATCCAGCACCACGTTCGTGAACGCAGCGCCGGCCAGCGCCGTCGCGACCGTCGAAATCGTGGCCGGGCTGCCCAGCATGCCGATCTTCACGGTATCCAGCACTGACGGCGCGCCGGACGCGGCACCGTAGGCCGCCGTCGTCGCCTCGAGCTGGTCGGCGATGACCTGCGGGTCGATCGGGACGAAACGGTGGTTCCAGTTGTCCTGCGGATCGAAGGACACGATGCACGTCAGGTTGGCGATGCCGAAGACTCCGAGTTCCTGGAAGGTCTTCAGGTCAGCCTGCGCGCCGGCGCCGCCGGTCGCTTCGGAACCTGCGATGGTCAGGGCGACGGCGGGAGCGGCCGCGGCGGCGTCGGAAGCGGTGCCGGAAACAGCCGGCGTGGCGGAGTCAAGGGCGGTGGAAGTCATGGTCCTATCCTGCCATTCCAGGAAAACCCGCCGCATTGTGCGAATGACCAATATGAACACAAGCCACGTGTCCCGGATCACCGGGAATATGGTGGCGGACGGCGTTGCCTCTTGCGGCGCCGGATCCAGGAAGGTTCATTGATGAGCACCCAGCTGTCCGAATCGGCGCAGACGAGAAGAGCCGTCAGCAATATTCTCAAAGGCTCTGCCGGCAACCTTGTCGAGTGGTTCGATGTCTATATCTACACGGCATTCTCCGCCTACTTTGCCGTCCACTTCTTCAGCTCCAAGGACCCGCTGCAGAGCAACCTCGAAGCAATGGCCGTGTTCGCCGTCACGTTCCTGATGCGCCCGATCGGCGCCTGGTTCTTTGGCCGCTACGCGGACCGCAACGGCCGCAAAGCCGCGCTGACCCTGAGTGTGACCATGATGTCCGCCGGTTCCTTCGCCATCGCGTTGCTGCCCACCAAAGAGGTCATCGGCATCTGGGCACTGGTCCTCTTGGTCCTCATCCGGCTGCTGCAGGGCTTCTCCGTAGGCGGCGAGTACGGAACCAGCGCCACGTACATGTCCGAGGCCGCCACCGCCAAACGGCGCGGCTTCTTCTCCAGCTTCCAGTACGTCACACTCATCGGCGGGCAGATGCTGGCGCTCTTGGTGCTCGTCATCCTGGAACGTACCCTTGGCAAGGACGTCCTGGGGGAGTGGGGCTGGCGGATTCCCTTCGCCATCGGCGGCGTTGCCGCGCTCGTGGTCTTCTGGATACGCCGGTCCATGGAGGAAACCATCTCTGCGGAGCAGACTGCCGCCGCCAAAGCCGGGGCGACCGGCGGTGAAGCCCAGCCCGGAACGATGAAGCTGCTGTTCACCCAGCACTGGAAGTCCTTGCTGATCTGCATCGGCGTCACCCTGGGCGGCACCATGGCGTTCTACACCTACACCAACTTCACGCTGTCCTTCATGCAGAACACCAGCGGCATCGCCAAGGAAACCACGTCCGTCATCAGCTTCTGGGCGCTGTTCATCTTCATGCTGCTGCAGCCGGTCTACGGAATGATTTCGGACCGCGTCGGCCGCAGGCCGCTGCTGCTCTGGTTCGGCATCTCCGGTGTGCTGCTGACATGGCCGCTGCTCTCCGCGCTGGCCGGCACCAAGGATCCGTTCACCGCGTTCCTGCTGATGATGGGTGGGCTGCTGATTGTCGGCGGCTACACCTCGATCAATGCCCTCGTGAAGGCCGAGCTGTTCCCGGCCTCCATCCGTGCCCTCGGCGTCGGCCTCGGCTACGCGATTGCCAATTCGCTCTTCGGCGGCACCACCCCGCTGGTGGGTGCGGCGTTCCAGAAGGCTGGCCAGGTCGAAATTTTCTTCACCTACATCACCGTGGGCATCGGCATCTCGCTGTTGGTCTACATCTTCGCCCTGAAGAACAAGAAGTCCACCCACCTGGACCACGAACAGGGCCACGCATGGGAGCCCGCTGTGGCCCCGGCGGTGCCGGTCGACGGCAGCAAGGACGACGACAAAGACCTCGTCGACGCCTCGCGCCGCTAGCTTTCTTGAGCCGCCCAATCGGCGGTGAGTACGACGACGGCGGGTTGCCGGCTCCGGGACTTTGGTCCGGTAGCTGGCGGCCCGCCGTCGTCGTTCAGTGGGTTGCCGGTTCGATTTCCGGAAGGGGGCGGTCGGCGACGCGGAAGGCCGTGGACCCGTCGTCCGAATGACGGTAGGCGATGAGGTGGGCCAGGGCGGCGACACCCAGGGCGATCCCGGTCATTTCCAGGGTTTCTTCAACCAGCGTGAGCAGGAAGAACTGCCAGGGCAGGGTATCGCCCTGGACGAAGAGCCCGGACAGGGTTTCGACGCCGACACCGCCCCCGACAAAAATGATCCCGGCAGCCAGAAGTCCCGCGCGGGGGGTCCGGGGCAGTGCGAGGACCATCCTCAGCAGGGACAGGACGATCAGGCCGGCAATGAGGATGCCGGGGATGACCCAGGTGAAGCCCAGCTGCAGGGGAAGGTGCCTGCCCAGCTCGTTTCCAATCGCGTCGAGGCGCTCGTGCAGTTCCAGGGTCTCGTCGATGGAGAAGACCATGCAGACAACGCAGAACAGCGCCCAGGAGCGGCGGTGCCGGGAAGCGCGGCGGGCGAAGTAGCCGGCAAGGATTCCCGCGGTTATCCACAGCCCGGCGCTGAACCAGGTCGGCAGATTGATTTCGCGCCCGACGTCGAAAAAGTAGAACCAGAACCGGACGGTTTCAACGGACTCCGGGGGTGACCATTGCGTGGCCAGCGCCAGCGAGCCGCTCATCAGACTGAGAACGGCCACCGGAATCATCAGATATGTGAAAGACCGCCACAGGCTGATCCTCCGCCAGACCAAGTCTTCCAACGTGCCTGCCGTTACTCCGGCGCTGCGTTCGGAGGCGACCGTCATCACCAGATCGTCGCCTTGCCGGGCGGGCCCGCTGTCCTTGGGGGAATCGGAAGCCATGCCGAAATCCTAGCGGGGCAGCGTGTCTGCGGCCGGTAGGCAGGCCCTCGTGGCCCGCAGCCCAACAACAGCACGGTCAACGGTGAGAGAATGGGAGACGGTTCGGCAGCTAGTGCTCCGGACCCGTCCAGTGCTAATACAGCCGGCAGCCCAGCGTGGTCCTCCTCGAGGATCCGGGACGCCGAGCGAACCACTATGAATGGAACACCCATGGCTTCCGCCCACACATTACCGGCCGCAGCGCCGCCTAAGTTCGCCTCCATTGGCTCCTCCTACTTCGGGATCCTGCTTGCCGTCATGGCCGTGGTGCTGATCCTGTCCAACATCGGGGCATCGAAAGGCGTCGCGATCGGCCCGGTCATCACCGACGGGGGCTTTTTCCTCTTCCCGCTGGCCTACATCCTCGGGGACGTCATCAGCGAGGTATACGGGTTCAAGGTGGCCCGCAAAGCCATCATCACCGCCTTCGCGCTCTCCGTCTTTGCGTCGCTCTGCTACTGGATCATCATCGCCCTGCCCGGTTTCAACGATGACTTCGGTCTCGCCAAGCAGGCCGCGCTGGAAGGCGCGCTGGGCCCGGTTCCGCAGATTGTGCTGGCCTCCCTGCTGGCGTTCCTGGCCGGGCAGACCATCAACGCGTGGATCCTCGTGAAGATGAAAGCGCGCACGGGGGAGAAGTCCCTCTGGGCGCGCATCATGGGGTCGTCCGTTGCCGGCGAGTTCGTGGACACCCTGATCTTCTGCAGCATCGCCGCCTCCGTAATCGGGATTACCGACGTCGGGACGTTCGTGAATTACGTCGTCGTGGGCTTCCTCTACAAGACCCTCGTGGAGTTCCTCTTCGTCCCGGTTACCGCGGCCGCGATCGGCTGGATCAAGAAGCGCGAACCGAGCTACGGAGCATAGGGCTGGAGCGGGGTCGCCGGTACGCTGCGGGGTCGCCGTAAGTTGCCGGGTCGCTGAACCCGGGTCGCCGGTACTCTGCGGGGTCGCCGTAACCGTCCGGCGACCCAGCAGCCTATCGGCGATTTCGCGGATCAGGGCCCTGGACGGCCCGCCAACGCGCGTAGAAGGCGGCTCTTGAATTCCTGCTCCCGGAAGAGGTCCTTCCACTCAACGCGGACAAACCGCCAGCCCTCTTCCTCCAGGGCCTTCTCCCGGCGCCGTTCCTCAAAGATCACCTCGGGTGTCGGGCTGTAGTCGAAGTACTTGGTTTTGCCGTCGAACTCCAGAGCGACTTTCTCCTCCTTCCACGCAAAGTCCAGACGATGCCGCCCGGCGCGGCTTGACACTTCCAGCTGCGGTACCGGGGGCCTGATCCGTAACCGGAGGATCAGCTCGCGGGTCAGGGTTTCGCCGGGCGATTCGGACCGCGGATCGGCCGTGGCCAGGACGCGGCGGAAGGTCCGGATCCCCCGGCGCCCGTCCAGCGCATCTGCCATGGCCCGCAGGGCGGATGGGTCGGCGCCCAGGCGGAGCGCATGGTCCGTGAGGACCAGTGCTTGCCTGTAGCGGAGCATCATGGCGCAGTCAGCAACGGTGCGTTCCAGGGAAGTCGTCTGAAGTCCGTTAACAACGGCGACGTCGTGATCGGCGTAGGGACGGGTGTGGCAGCGGACGTCCCTGCCGTGGCGCTCGGTCGACGGGCGTACCTTCTGAAGGACATGGATGGCGTCATCCACGTCCCACAGGTGAAGCCGGCGGAGGCGCGCTGCGGACGTGTGGCTATAGAGGAAGCGGCCAGTCGACGTCGTCCGCGTTCCGTGGGCATGCGCATAGATGAGCTGCCTGCTCCGGGCGGCCGGTGACTGGGCGAGCCATAGGCTTGCCCGGATGTAGCAGCCGTGTCGGAGCCGAACGAGGGTGCCCGACTCCAGCAATGAGCGGATGGCCCGCGGGCCATAACCGAGGTCAAGCAGTTGTTCGGTGCGCCAGAGGTTGTCCGCCGGCGGCAACTCAAGTAGGTGGGTTTTCGTCATACGACCAGATTCAGCTGCCAAAGGCGCGGGCGGCAGGGGCCGTCGTCGATATGTGGAAAACGCGAGATTGCCGGTTCGCAGCCCGGTCGCCGTCAGCAATCGGTGAATTCGGGAGTATCGGGCGACGTCAGCGTCGGCGGAGGCAATAGTGGGCTGGAGTGTCCCGAGATCGCCGGTTCGCAGCCCGGTCGCCGTAAGTTTTCGGCGAATTCGGGGGTATCCGGCGACCTCGGCGAGGGGTGGAGGGGTGGAGGGGCGGAGGGGTGGGGGACGCTGCCCCGTCAGCCGGAAACCCGGGCTGTGGTGCCGCGGACGATGAGGACCGGCTCGATCAGCTTGCGCTCGGGCTCGAGGGTGGGGTCCTCGAGCTGCACCCGCAGAACATCGTGTTCAACACTGCCGATGTCCACAAGCTCATCGAGCTTACCGGCGCGACCCATGTTGGTGTCGAGCTGGATGCCTCGCACCTCTTCTGGCAGCAGATGGATCCGGTCGCGGTGGTCCGCGCATTCGGCCCGCTGGTCTTCCAGGCGGCGGCGAAGGACGTGCGCATCAACACCGGGAACGCCGCGCTCTACGGTGTCCTCGACAACAGCTTCCGCCGGCTTTCCCCGGAGGAAAACCGCACTAATCTCGGCGGCGACGAATGGGCCAACGAATGGCCCAAGGACTCCGCATGGGACTTCGTGGCCCTGGGCCGCGGGCACAACACCGCCTACTGGACCGAGTTCCTGCGCGCGCTGTACGAGGTGGACCCGGACATGCTCGTCAACATCGAGCACGAGGACACCTCCCTTGGCCGGATCGAGGGCCTCCAGGTGGCGGCCAAGGTCCTGCGCGACGCCGATGCCGCGCTCTCGGCGTCGCTGCACCTCACGAACTGACGGCCCGGCAAACCACGAGGTCGCCGGAACGCTGCCAGATCGCCGGAAACTTCCGGCGACCTGGCACGGTTCCGGCGAATTCGACGGCGGACGGCGGACGGCGGGCGGCGGACGCCGGGTGCCAGGAGGCGTCCGGGCGGCGGGACACCCCCTAGGAGTAGTACTGCCCCAGGGTCTCGGCCTTGAACTCGAAGAAGTTGCCGGCCTCGATGGCGAGTCGGGCATCGTCCACCATCTTCACCACGAAGCGCTCGTTGTGGATCGAGATCAGCGTGGCGGAGACCATTTCCTTGGCCTTGAACAAGTGGTGGATGTAGGCCCGGGAGTAATTCAGGCAGGCGTAGCAGTCGCAGCCTTCCTGCAGCGGACCGAAGTCGCGCTTGTACATGGCCCCGGAGAGGTTGTACCGGCCGGTGGGGTGGTAGAACGCCGAGTTCCGGGCCACCCGGGTCGGCGAGACGCAGTCGAAGGTGTCCGCGCCGTTTTCGATCGCGGTGAAGATGTCGTCCGGCTCGGAGATGCCGAGGAGGTGCCGGGGCTTGTTCTCCGGCAGTTCCTCGTTGCACCAGCGCACGATCGTGCCCAGGTTCTCCTTCTCCAGGGCCCCGCCGATGCCGAAGCCGTCGAAGTTCATCGCGCCGAGGTCGCGGCAGGCCTTCCGGCGCAGGTCCTCGTACTGGGCGCCCTGGATGACCCCGAAGAGCGCCTGATAGGGCTTGCCCGCGCGCTCGGACGTGAGCCGGAAGTGCTCGGTGATGCAGCGCTCGGCCCAGCGCCGGGTGCGCTCCAGGGATTCCTCCTGGTACCCGCGGGAGTTCTGCAGCGTGGTGAGCTCGTCGAACGCGAACATGATGTCCGCGCCGATCTGGTGCTGGACGTTCATGGAGATCTCAGGGCTGAAGCGGTGCCGGTCGCCGTTGAGGTGGCTCTTGAACCACACGCCCTCCTCGTCCACGTGGGCCAGGCGTTCCTTGCCGGGGGCGACGGCGTCGTCCGGTCCTGAATTGTCCACCGATTTCATGTCGATGACCTTTTTGAACCCCGAGCCCAGGCTCATCACCTGGAACCCGCCGGAGTCCGTGAACGTGGGCCCGCGCCAGTTCATGAAGGCACCCAGCCCGCCGGCCTCGTCCAGGATGTCCGCGCCGGGCTGCAGGTACAGATGGTAGGCGTTGGCCAGCACCGCCTGCGCGCCCAGCTCGGCGACTGACTCCGGGAGGACCGACTTGACCGTGGCCTTGGTGCCAACCGCGATGAACGCCGGGGTCTGGATCTCGCCGTGCGGTGTGGTGATGGTGCCGGTGCGGCCCAGGAACTCCCCGCCGTTGGCGCTGACCTGGGCCTCCGACGGCGAGCAGCTTTCACTCAGCCGTTTGCCCACACGGAAGGAAAACTCGGACTGCTGGGCCGGCAGGAGCGATGGCACGGGTGTTTCAGGATTGGCTGGCACCGTTCAAGTGTGCCAGCTAACCGCCGCCAACCCTTAGTGCACCGGATCGGATGTGGGGTAGTTCTCAGCCCGCCACTTGTCCCAGTAATTGCGGATGGACTCCAGCTGGTGCGCCCCGAGGTCATAGGTGGAGACGATGACCAGGGCTCCGCCCTCGGGACGGATGTCCTTGATGGCAGGCTGGTCCGCAACGATCACCAGGCCCTCGCCGTGTTCCGCGTAGTGGTGGACCGTGAGCCCCACCTGGTGGTTGCTGCGGAACCAGACCTTGCCGGAGACTTCCTCGCCTGTGGCCAGGGTGAGCGAGTACGGTTCGCCGGGCTTGGGGACGTCGGACAGGCCCAGCTTTTCAATCGCGGACCCTTCGTTTCCGGGCACGGAGAAGAAGAAGGTCCGGCGTTTGCCGTGCGGATGCCGTTCGAGGGCGAAGCGGAGCTGCTGGAGGAAGGTCAGCCAGCCCTGGGTGATGTCCTCGTCCCAGGCGGCCCACTCGGAGTTGTGGTCCACCGCAGCCCGCGTGACACTGACTTCGGTGCCGGCCGGGACCGGTTTCAAGGTGAACACGTCCCCGCCGTCGACCACCAGGGACGTGTGGTCGGCGCCTTCGATGACATTGGGGCTGAAGTAGATCTCATTGATCTCGGCCGCCTGGTCGTCGGCTTCCCAGCCGTGCCACTGGGCTACCTTGGCGGGCTCGCGCAGCATTGTCCAAACCTGCTGCGCGTCGGAGTTGATCACAACGCTCAGATTGTTCGTCATGGGCTGAATCTACAACGCCCGGCCGGAAGGGGGTAGGGGCCAAACGCCTCAGGAACGGACGGACTCGAGTTCGTTGCCGATCCGGCGGTCCAACTCCGGGGCGCCGATGGTTTCCGAGCCCCCGTGGGCACGCAGGAAGAGCAGCGCCTCGAGCCGCAGGAGCCGCCACTCACGTTCCGCATCCGGATTCGCGTTGTCCATCGACCGGAAGATTTCCTTGTCGTACAGGTTCGGTTCGTTGAGCGAGCGCTGGCGGACCTTGGCGTTGATCCGGGCCTTGAACGGGTCCGTCTCCATGGCGTCGGGGGCGCGCAGGAATTTCTCGTAGACAGCGGCCCGTTCCTCCTGGCCGAGCTGCCGGCAGATGTAGCTGGACAGGGCGAGGGAGGCCTCCACCGATGCCCAGCGGCCGCGGTTTCCGTCGAAGGGCAGCACGTTGAGCAGGTCCGCGACGGCGAGGGCGTTTTCGGCGTCCTTGAGGATGATGAACAGCTCCTGCGCGAGGTCGCTGAGGTCCTTGAGGCAGCTGCCGGACTTCGTGTTGATGCCCTTGGCCAGCCGTTCGCTGAGCAGCAGCACCCCCGCGGAGTTCGGGTGGGCGTCGGCGACAGCCTGCACCACGGACTCGGGCGTGCCCTCAAGGGCAGGGATCAGCGCCAGGTCCTCTTCGCTGGGGCCGCTCGCCACCGGCGGAACGGGCGGCAGGGGAGGGACGACGACGGCGGGAGCGGCGGCGCTGCCGGCCTCCGCGTTCCTGTCCTGCCCTCCTGCGCTGCCCTGGCCGCTGACAGCCTCGGCGGCCGGCTCGCTGGATTGCGGAGCGGAGCCGGCTTCCTCAACAGGGGTTTCCTCGGCCTCGGCGGGAGCGCCAAGGATCAGGACGGTGGAGGACGCCGCGATCCTGAGTCCGCCGCCTCCCGTGAGAGTCGCCAGGACCATGGCGGGGGTGCCGAAATCGTCGGCTTCGACGTCAACGCGCTGGATTTCGGCGGAGCGGTTGCCGTCGGGCAGGAGCAGCTGATCGCCGCTCTGCAGAGATCCAGCCTGCTGTTCGATATAGTTCGGGGCGGCCGGGGGGTGAGTCATTTGGAGTCCTTAAATTCTTTTGCGGTCCGCCCTACAGTCTACAAAGGCGCGCGCCGGAAGTCGGGGACGCAGCCGCCGTCGGTCAGTTCCCGACGCCGGCGAAAGCCAGAGCCTGGCGGATCAGGGCGCCGCGGCCGCCGCTGAATTCCAGCTGGACATCCGAGCTCATGACTTCCTGCGGGGTCATCCAGGTCAGCTCCAGCGCGTCCTGCCGCGGCGAGCATTCGCCGGTGACGGGGATAATGTAGGCCAGGGCGACGGCGTGCTGGCGGTCGTCGGTGAATCCGGTGTGGGACGGTGACGGGAAGTATTCGGCCACCGTGAACGGCACAGGGCTGATGGGCAGCTGCGGGAAGGCCATCGGGCCGAGGTCCTTCTCCATATGGCGCAGCAGGGCCGCGCGGATGGTCTCGCGGTACAGCACGCGGCCGGAAACCAGGGAGCGGACCATTGTGCCGTCCTCGTCGGCCTGCAGGAGCGTGCCAACCTCATTAACAAACCCGAGCGGATCCAGCCGGACCGGCACGGCCTCGACATAGACCATGGGCAGCCGGCCACGCGCCTCGAACAAATCTTCGTCGGAGAGCCAGCCGGGGTTCGGGTCAGGAGTGCGAACGTTCATGGTTAAGTTCTACCCCATCCCTGCGGCTGGGGCGTGGTCGCACTCACCCTGCGGCCGGCGCCGCGGAAATCCAGAGTGGCGGGTGGGCGGCGACGCCGTCGGCATCAGGGTTGGCCACGTGCAGGGTAGGAATGGCCGCTTCCTCAATCACCGCGGCCTCGTTACCGGCCTCGCTCAGACGCTCACGGAGGGCGGCCAGGTCGCCGGCGTATTCAAAGCCCAGGCCGGCACTCCCGGACCCGGTCCCCGAGCCGACCATCAGGATCCCGCCGTTCTTCGCCGTGAAGGCTTCGGATTCGGCAGTGTCTGATTCGGCGTCGCCGCTGCCCGGGAGCGGGCGGGGCCGGGCGCCGATGTCGCGCAACGTCCGGGTCGCCGCCACGGCGTCCTCGGAGAACCAGACCCCGACGACGGCGATGCCCGGGTCCGCTTCCGCGGACCCGCCCCAGCCGCCGTCCGTGGCGCGCGTGGCCGGGTCGGCGAGGAAACTGAACCCGTCCGCGGCCGTGATGCGGCAGGACGGGCCATGGTCCGCGTCAATGAGTTCGGCGTTGGTGCCGCCTTCGGCCGCGCCGGCCTCCTTGGTCCGCCGGGCGAATTCCTTCAGGTCACCCACCTCGACGCCGAGCGAAGTGGTGCCGTCCTCGGCGGAGCCCTGCTCGACAAAATGGAGGGCTAGCCGGCCGGAGCCGGCGTCGAACTCCCGCCAGGTGGGCTCGTCGACGGTCTTGACCAGGCCCAGTCCGGTGAGCAGCCGCTCCCAGGCGTCAAGGCGGGAGGTGAAGTGGATCGGGCGGACTCGCAGCATCGTTGCTCCTGAAGGTTGTGACGGGTTCCGGCTCTCAGGGATATCGTCCCACCAAATCGGTGCCCGTGGTCAGTGCGGAGCAGAATGGTTCCATGGCTCGTGAACTTGAGGAACTGCTGGTGAAGGATGCCGCCGAATGGCGCGCGTGGCTGGAGCGTCACCACGCGGAGAGCCCCGGGGTGTGGCTGGTGTTGCACAAGAAAGGCGGCGCCGTGACGGAGCTGGACTATGAGGCCGCGCTGCAGGAGGCCTTGTGTTTCGGCTGGATCGACGGCCAGGGCCGGCGGCGGGACGAGGAGAGTTCGTTCCAGCGGATGACCCGCAGGGGACCGAAAAGTGTGTGGTCCGCCCGGAACGTGGAGCGGATCGGCCGCCTCGAGGCCGCAGGCAGGATGGCTCCCGCCGGCCGCGCCGCCGTCGACAGCGCCAAAGCGGACGGCCGCTGGGAAACGGCCTACTCCGGTGCGGCGACGGCGGAAGTGCCCGAGGACCTGGCTGCGGCCATCGCGGCCGATCCCCGGGCGCAGGCGATGTTCGACGTCCTGACTTCGGTGAACAGGTACGCCCTGATTTACCGGACCAACGGGGTCAAGCAAGCCGCCACCAGGGCGAAGAAGATCGCGGGATTCGTCGAGATGCTGGCCCGGCACGAAGCTCCGTACCCGCAGAACAGACGGCCGCCGGCCCGTGACGTTGGCCAGCCCCGTGACGGCTAAGCCCCGCGCCGGCCCGTGGCGGCTCCGCCCCGCGCCCGGCAGGTGACCCCGGACCCGTCGCTAGAACCCGACGCCCAGGGCCTGGGCGACCACCACGGCGGACGCTGAGGACCAGGCCTGCGGATGGCACGACGCCGGATAGGGCACCGCGTGGCCGGCCTCCTCGTCCGTGATTCCGGCGAACAGTTCCGGCAGGCGGTGTCCGAAGGACCCGGACGCGGCGAGCAGGCCCTCGGCGATGGTCCGGGCTTCGGCGAGGAATCCCTCGGCGAGCAGCCCCCGGACCGCGATCGCGGTGTCGTGGCTCCAGACCGAACCGCAGTGGTAGCTGAACGGCCAGAAACCGGCGGCGCGCCGGGAAATGGTGTGCACGCCGTAGCCGGAGAACAGCTCGGGGCTGAGCAACCGGTCCGCCACGAGCCGGGCTTCCGAGGCGTCCAGTATTCCGGTGCCGAGCAGGTGTCCCATGTTGGAGCCCGGGATGTCCAGTGGCTCGCCGTGCCCGTCGAGGGCCATCGCGGGGAAGGGGCCGTCGTCGTCCTCGACCCAGAAGCGCTCGCGGAAGTTCTGTTGCAGCGCCTCGGCGAAGTCCCGCAGTGCCTGGGCGCCGGGCTCGCCGTAGGAGTCGAAGAGGTCGGCGGTGTCCACGGCGGCCTGGTAGGCGTAGCCCTGCACCTCGGAGAGAGCGATCGGGCCGTCGGCCTGCCGGCCGTCGCGGAACTGCATGGCGTCCCCGGAATCCTTCCAGCCCTGGTTGCTGAGCCCGTGGCCGGTAGCGTCCTGGTAGCTGAGGAACCCGCTGTTCGTGCTGCCGGGCGCTCCTCCGGCGGCCAGCAGCCATTCCACCGCCCGGGCCGCACTGGGCAGGAGCGAGCGGACGGCGGCGTCGTCCAGTCCGGCCTGGCCAAGTTCGGCCAGCAGGCACAGCCACAACGGGGTGGAATCCACGGCGCCGTAGTACACCGGGGGCAGGCGCAGGCCCTGGCTCTCCAGTACGAGTTCCTTGGCCCGGAGCTCGTGCAGGATTTTGCCGGGTTCCTCGGCGGCACCCGGATCGTTCTTCGTGCCCTGGAACGCCGCCAGGGTGCGCAGCGTTCCGGCGGCGAGCCCGGCATCGAGCGGCAGGAGCAGCCGCGCGGTCCAGAGTGAATCGCGTCCGAACAGCGTGAAATACCAGGGCGCCCCGGCGGCGGCGAACGGCGCGTCGGGCAGCGTCCGGGTGGCCAGACGGAGGCCTGCGAGCTCATCGAGCGCGTTGTCCAGCAGCAGGCCCAGGGCGCCGGACGGCTCGGCGCGGACGCGGCGCGAGGCGGCCGGCGGCGCTGCCACCACGGCGTCCTCGCTGTCGGCCAGCACGGCCTGCCATTCCACCTCGAACGGGCGGCCGCGTCCTGC
>JAXMJF010000072.1:0-2681 GCA_034376805.1 Arthrobacter sp. | reverse complement strand
CTGAGCATCCACAGCGCGACAGACCTGGACTGGGTCGCCCAGGAACTCAACGACCGGCCACGCAAGAGACTAGAGTTCAGAAAACCGATCGAACTGATCGAAAGACTCCTGTTGCAATGACCGCTTGAATCCGCCGATCCTCAATCGGGCGTTGCTGGGCGAGCCATATCTACTACGTCCCACTGTTCTTCATCGACGGTGGTCTGGAAAACGACCCCGGTCCTAGTGAATCCGAGACTTTCGTACAGGTTGAGGGCTGCGGTGTTATGGGCGTAGACCCCCAGCTTCATGACGGGGACGGTTGATGCTTGAAAACCCTGGCGTACAACCGCTTCGACGAAATTTCGGCCTACTCCACGTCCTCGGTGTTCCGGATTCACGATGATGAACCCAATGCGCATCAGGTCTGCGTCTTTGTCTATCAGGAGGGATGCATGCCCCACGAGTTCCTGGGCTTCGACGTCGATGGCGGACCAGTAGGTCCTGTTTGTGTTGCCGAAGTATCTTGCGAGTTGGTTGTACCCGAGCGGCCACGTGAAAGTGGGGCCTGACCACATGACCATCTCTTGGTTGTTTTTTACCCAACCGAGAATGGTTTGCAGGTCATCTGTTGTCGTCGGGCGTAGCTCCATCAGGCCACTCTACGGAAAGTTCTACATCGGGCAGGAAACGTCCCTTCTGAGAACCTCACGATAGAACGACCGCCGCCCGCAGGCGGATCGTGTAGCGGGCGGTCAGGCCGGGTTAGCTGCAGAATTCGAGGCAAGGACGTCTTTGCGGATTGCCCAACGGCCGATGGCTGCCGCTGCGCCAACGGTGGCCCATGGGATCAGTAGCCAGGGTTGCCAGCCGAGGTCCAGGACGCTTCCCAGCAGCCAGAACACTAGGGTGGGCACCGCGAAAAAGGCTCCGATGTGGATCCATTGATTCCGGACCGGGCGCAAAAGATAGGCCAACACCCAGGCCAGTGGCGTCGCGACCACCAGGGAAACTCCGAAGCCATAAAGAATCGCCATGCCTAAAATGCCCCACACGTAGCCGGCATCGGTTCCGTCCCGCGCGGCGGGCACGCCATAGCCCGCTGCCACCAGGAGAAGTAGCACGCCCACCCAGAGCGTGGTGGCGATGAGCCAGCCCTTGATGAACGCGTAGGCATCTAGGACCACTCTGTGTGACCGAACTGCCTGCGGCTGCGCCGCATCCCCCAATGCCATGGGCTTAGCCTACCGATGCGCAAAAGCTTCCCGCCCGTGCCGAGGGTGCGGCCGTTTGATAGGGGATCCCTTTGCGTACCTCCGGTGGGATGAGTCGGAGGTAGAGGTACTGAGAAGGGTGATGGTTTGTTGGTGGAGCGTCGGGGAGCCAAGCGGCGTTGATAGCTACGGGCGCTGCGTCACGGACGGGCCGGCAGGTGAGACTTCCAGCACGGACGGCTGAAGGCTGCTCTTAGCCCCGGTCCTGCCAGGTGCGGCCGTCCCAGGAGTACATGTGGATTCCGTGTCCGGCAGCGCGAGCGGCTTCTGGGGAGCCGAATTGGGAAATGAGATGGGCGCTCATGGACGGCGACCAGACCTCAGGAAGCGGCACCTCGGGAAGTCCCGCTTCCTGGCGCCACCGGATCAGGTGCGGTCGCAACGTGATCGGGCGCGGGTCGGAGATCCACGCCGATGTGAACTCCTCGACGACTTCCCGCAGTTGCGCCGATCCTGCCGCCGTCCGGCGCAGTATTGCGATGGCGTAACTGAGGCCGCCCCCAGCGTGCAGGGCTTCTACGGCCTGGTCTGGGTCGCGGTGTCGTCGGGCCCAGGGCAGAGCATCGTTCAGGACGAAGTCGACAAGATCCGTGGCCAGCGCATCGACGTCGGTTACCGAGTCGAGCCGCCACCACTCGCCCGCCGACGGCCGTTCGGGAGCAATGACGTCCGGACGAGCGAAGAACGGGGCTTCCCCTGCGACATACGGCAGGGCTTCTTCGTGGCCGGAAATCTCTCGCCTCATCTCCCAAGTCGCCGGAGGCCACACGCAGGTGTTGATCGTCAGCTCGACCTGCTCGCGGGTGTTGAACTTGCTGCCCTGAACCTGAATCATGACCCAGCCCCGGTCAGCGTCGCCCTCACGCCACGTCCGGCCGCTCCGCCGCAAGCCCTCGGCCTTCAAAGCCGGATGCATCACCGTCCGCAGTAACTCGCTCAGCACCTGCGGGGCGGGCATGGCGTCCGCCACGGCCCTCACGGGATTCACGGCTATTCCGTCCGCTGCATCATCAATCACGCCTCCATAGTATGGGCGGACCAATGGCACCGGCCGTGCGGTGACTGTGGAGTGGGCCGGGACCTTCGGAAGGACAGCGCTGACAGGGCTACACCGCCGCAAAGTGCGTTGAGCTTGGATTCCTCGAAATCATTGGTGGTTCCTGTGCTTCACTAGCCGGTCCCTCAGCGGCCTGCTCGCCATATTCACGGACTCCCGTGGCGACAGCCCCGATGCGGGCAGTCTCTGATTCCCGTATGACCCGCCCGCGAAACTGCCCGGTGAAGGTGCGGCGGATTCAAGCGGTCATTGCAACAGGAGTCTTTCGATCAGTTCGATCGGTTTTCTGAACTCTAGTCTCTTGCGTGGCCGGTCGTTGAGTTCCTGGGCGACCCAGTCCAGGTCTGTCGCGCTGTGGATGCTCAGGTCGG
>JAXMJF010000071.1:0-22445 GCA_034376805.1 Arthrobacter sp. | reverse complement strand
CCGACCTGAGCATCCACAGCGCGACAGACCTGGACTGGGTCGCCCAGGAACTCAACGACCGGCCACGCAAGAGACTAGAGTTCAGAAAACCGATCGAACTGATCGAAAGACTCCTGTTGCAATGACCGCTTGAATCCGCCGTTCCCCCTACGGACAGTTAGTGGGTCGTGCAGACGAGTGTGGACATTCCGTGCAGACGACTTCGGAAACTGACACTGCCCCTACCGGGGAGAACTGCGACAGCCGGAAAATAACCCGTCACTCAATGCAGACTTTCGCCGCTGCCACCCGGCCCCGGCAGCGGAATCACGCCGTCGGAGCCAACGGGGGATCCAAAAGCCTGCTCAGCGTGACACGTAACACCGCTACTCCGCAGCTACTCCCCCGTCGCGGCGGGCCGCAGTGTTCCGATGAGCTGGTCGATCACGCCGGCGTCCTCGATCGTGGAGGGCACCACGTAGTCGTCGCCGTCGGCAATCTGGCGCATGGTCTTGCGCAGGATCTTGCCGGAGCGGGTCTTGGGCAGGGCTTCCACCACGGTGACGTGCTTGAAGTCGGCGACGGCGCCGATGTCGCGCCGGACCAGTGCGATGAGGTCCTTGACCAGGATCTCCTCGGGCACATCGACCCCTGACTTCAGCACCACGTAGCCGCTGGGACGCTGGCCCTTCAACGGATCCGCGAGTCCGATCACGGCGCATTCGGCGACGGCCGGGTGCTGGCCGATCACCTGTTCCATGGCGCCGGTGGAGAGGCGGTGGCCGGCGACGTTGATGATGTCGTCGGTGCGGCCCATCACGAACAGGTAGCCGTCCTCGTCCCGGTAACCGGAGTCTCCGGTGGCGTAGTAGCCCTCGAATGCCTCCAGGTAGGAGGAGATGTAGCGTTCGTCGTTGCCCCAGAGCGTCGTCAGCGTGCCCGGCGGCAGCGGAAGTTCCAGGACGATGTTGCCCTCCGTCCCCGCCTCGACGTCCTGCCCCGATCCGTCGACGATGTTCAGCTTGAAGCCGGGCATCGGCACACTGGGCGAGCCTGCCTTGATCGGCAGGCCGTCGAGGCCGCGCGGGTTGGCGCAGATGGCCCAGCCGGTCTCGGTCTGCCACCAGTGGTCCACCACCGGGACGCCGAGGATCCGGGAGGCCCAGTGGAACGTGTCGGTGTCCAGCCGTTCACCGGCGGCAAACAGGGTGCGCAGGCTGGAAATGTCGTACGAGCCGAGCAGCTTGGCCTCGGGGTCGGCCTTCCGGATGGCGCGCAGGGCGGTGGGCGCGGTGAACAGCACGTTGACCTGGTGGTCCTGGATGACCCGCCAGAACGCCCCGGCGTCGGGCGTGCCCACAGGCTTGCCCTCGTAGAGGACGGTCGTGGCGCCGGCCAGCAGCGGGCCGTACACGATGTAGGAGTGCCCCACCACCCAGCCGACGTCGGACGCGGTCCACATCACGTCGCCGGGTCCGATGTCGTAGATGTTCTCCAGGGTCCAGCTCAGAGCCACGGCGTGGCCGCCGTTGTCCCGCACGACGCCCTTGGGGGCGCCGGTGGTTCCCGAGGTGTAGAGGATGTACAGCGGATCCGTGGCCCTGACGTCAACCGGCGCGGCGGGCACGGCGGAGGCCATCTCGGTGTCCCAGTCCAGCCAGCCGGAGTGGTCGGCCACCGAGGAGGCGAAGCCAACGCGGCCCTTCACCAGGACCGGGGTGTCCGGCGCCCCGGCCAGGCCGAGGGCTTCCCCGACGGCCGGGAGGTACTCGATCCGGCGCGAGGGTTCGATGCCGCCGGAGGCCGTGACCACCGCGGCGGGGGCGGCGTCGCGGATGCGGGCGGCAAGTTCCTTGGGGGCGAAGCCGCCGAAGACGACGGAGTGCACGGCGCCGAGCCGGGCGGTGGCGAGCATGGCGATGGCTGCCTCGGGGATCATCGGCATGTAGATCACGACGCGGTCCCCCTTGCCCACGCCGTGGCTGCGCAGGACCCCGGCAAACCGGGCGACGTGGTCCGTGAGTTCCGCGTAGGTGTAGCGCTGCTGGGTGCCGAGCATGGCGGAGTCATAGATCAGCGCGTCCTGCCCGCCCCTGCCCTCCGCCACGTGACGGTCCAGCGCGTTGTAGGACGTGTTGAGCACGCCATCGGGAAACCAGTCGTACAGCGGCGCCCTGCCGGCATCGAGGGCACGTTGCGGGGGTGTGGTCCACGAGATCTTCCCTGCGGCTTCCAGCCAGAATGCTTCGGGCGTATCCAGGCTGCGTGCGTAGCTGTCCCGGTAGTTCTTGGTAACCATGAAAATGAGTCCCGTCCACGACGATGTGATGGTGCTCATGGTAGCCCCCTCCGGACTCCCGGCACAAGGCTTATGTATACACAGATGCCAGCCGTCGCGCCTATTCAGCGAAAATGCTGGGCAAAATGAACTTCCGTGTATACACTGGACAGCGTCAGCCAACGAAGGAGTCAGGATGCGCGCAAGCGACAAGGCCTATGCGGCCCTGCGCGACGACATCATCGAGTGGCGTCTGGCGCCCGGGACGGTGCTCGCGGAAGTGGAGCAGTCGGAGCGGCTCGGCATCTCCCGTACCCCGCTGCGGGAGGCCCTGAGCCGGCTCACCGCGGAGGGCCTGACGACGACGGCGGGCGGGCGCGGCGTCGTCGTCACCGACATCTCGCTGGAGGATATCGACGAACTCTTCGAACTGCGCGAAACCCTCGAGGGCAAAGCCGCGGCGCTGGCCGCCGAACGCGGCGACGCCGCCACCTTCGAACGGCTCCGCAATGAACTGTGCCAGGCCCCGGCACTGATCAGCGGCGAGGATCCGGCCCGGCACGACTACTACGAGCTGGTGGGACGGCTGGACTCGGCCATCGACGCCGCGATCCACAACTCCTATCTGGCCCAGGCGATGCGCAGCCTGCGTGTCCATCTGGTCCGCGTCCGCCGGCTGGCGGCCGACGACGCCGAACGGCTCACCGCGGCTGCCGCCGAGCATGCCGCCATCGCCGAGGCGATCGCCGCCGGCAACCCCCGGCTGGCGGAGGCCGCCACCACACTCCATTTGCACCGCAGCCTTTCCCACGTCAAAGCCACGCATACACCTCAATAAAAGGAGCACCATGGTCAAGGAACACCACGTCCGCGTTTACAAGAGCGAGGAAAACCTGCCCCGCGAGGACCAGCTCGCCTTCAAGATTGCGCAGGTGGCCGCGGATCCCGTCGCCGTCTCCGATGAGGTCACCGACATGGTGATCAACCGGGTGATCGACAACGCCTCGGTGGCGATTGCCTCGCTGAACCGCGCGCCGATCGTCGCGGCCCGGGCCCAGGCCCTGACGCACGGCCCCACCACCGGCGGCAAGGGCTCGAAGGTCTTCGGCATCGACGAGCGGGTGGCCCCCGAATGGGCTGCCTGGGCCAATGGCGTCGCCGTCCGTGAACTCGACTACCACGACACCTTCCTCGCCGCGGACTACTCCCACCCGGGCGACAACATCCCCCCGATCCTCGCCGTCGCCCAGCACGTGGGCTCCAGCGGCCAGGACCTGGTCCGCGGGATCGCCACCGGCTACGAGATCCAGGTCAACCTGGTCAAGGCCATCTGCCTGCACAAGCACAAGATCGACCACGTCGCGCACCTCGGCCCCTCCGCCGCCGCCGGCATCGGCACCCTGTTGGGACTCGACGTCGAGACCATTTTCCAGTCCATCGGCCAGGCCCTGCACACCACCACCGCCACCCGGCAGTCCCGCAAGGGCGAGATCTCCACCTGGAAGGCGCACGCCCCGGCGTTTGCCGGCAAGATGGCCGTCGAGTCCGCGGACCGTGCCATGCGCGGCCAGACCTCCCCCGTGCCGATCTACGAAGGCGAGGACGGCGTCATTGCCTGGATGCTGGACGGCCCCGACGCCTCCTACACCGTGCCGCTGCCGACCCCCGGCGAAACCAAGCGCGCCATCATGGACACCTACACCAAGGAGCACTCGGCCGAGTACCAGGCCCAGGCGTGGATCGACCTGGCGCGCAAGCTCCACGGCGGGCACCCGGAGGTCACGGACCCGGCCAATGTGGAGTCCGTGCTGATCAAGACCAGTCACCACACGCACTATGTGATCGGCTCCGGCGCCAACGATCCGCAGAAGTACAGCCCCACGGCCAGCCGCGAAACACTGGACCACTCCATCCCGTACATCTTCACGGTCGCCCTGCAGGACGGCGCCTGGCACCACGTCGATTCCTACGCCCCGGAGCGCGCCGCGCGCCCGGACACCGTGGAACTGTGGCACAAGGTCACCACCGTCGAGGACGCGGAATGGACCCGCCGCTACCACTCCCTGGACATCGCGGAGAAGGCCTTCGGCGGCACCGTTGTCATCACGCTCAAGGACGGCACGGTCATCACCGACCAGATCGCCGTCGCTGACGCCCACCCGCTGGGCGCCCGGCCGTTCGCACGGGAACAGTACGTCAATAAGTTCCGCACCCTCGCCGCCGGCCTCGTCGCCGAAGAGGAAATCGAACGTTTCCTGGCCGCCGCCGCCCGCCTGCCCGAGCTGGCCGCCGGTGAGCTGGACCAGCTCAACATCAAGGCCGCCGACGGCGTGATCGACCTGGCCGCCGCACCGAAGGGACTCTTCTAAATGCTGTACTCGAAGGTCACGCCGGAGCAGAAGCGGATCCGCTTCCGTGAACTCCTGGCGTCCGGGACGATCCAGCAGTTCCCGGGCGCGTTCAATCCGCTCTCGGCCCGGCTGATCGAGGAAAAGGGCTTCGCCGGGGTCTACATCTCCGGCGCCGTCCTGGCCAATGACCTTGGCCTGCCGGACATCGGGCTGACCACGCTCACCGAGGTGGCCACCCGTGCCGGGCAGATTGCCCGGATGACCGACCTGCCCAGCATCGTCGATGCCGACACCGGTTTCGGTGAGCCGATGAACGTGGCCCGCTCGGTCCAGGAACTCGAGAACGCAGGCCTCGCCGGCCTGCACATCGAGGACCAGTTCAACCCGAAGCGCTGCGGCCACCTCGACGGCAAGAACGTGGTGGACCTGGACACGGCCACCAAGCGCATCCGTGCGGCGGCCGATGCCCGGCGGGACCCGAACTTCCTGATCATGGCGCGGACCGACATCCGTGCCACGGACGGCCTGGCGGCGACGCAGGACCGCGCCAGGGCGCTCGTGGAGGCCGGGGCGGACGCCATCTTCCCGGAGGCCATGAAGGACCTGAGCGAGTTCCAGGCGATCCGTGACGCCGTCGACGTGCCGATCCTGGCGAACATGACCGAGTTCGGCCAGAGCGCCCTGTTCACGGTGGAACAGCTTGCCGGCGTCGGGGTCAACATGATCATCTACCCGGTGACCCTGCTCCGTAGTGCCATGGGCGCTGCGGAGCGTACGCTGGAATCGATCAAGGCTGACGGTACCCAGGAGGCCCAGGTCGGGAACATGCTGACCCGGGCGCGTTTGTATGACCTCGTGGACTACGAGGCGTACAACAGCTTCGATACCGGGGTTTTCAATTTCCAGATCCCGGGTCAGTAAGCCCCGCATCGGACTTCCGGCTCCGGCCGGTTCAACAGGCGACAGGAACAAAGGAGTTTCAGCATGGCTGAACAAGAGATCAAAAAGGGCCTCGCCGGCGTCGTGGTGGATTACACTGCGGTCTCCAAGGTGAACCCGGACACCAATTCACTGCTGTACCGCGGTTACCCGGTTCAGGAGCTGGCCGCCAAGTGCAGCTTCGAGGAAGTCGCCTACCTGCTGTGGAACGGCGAACTGCCGAGCCCGGAGCAGCTGGCGGAGTTCACGGCGCGCGAACGCGCCGGACGTGCGCTGGACCCCGTGGTCAAGCAGGTCATCGACGCGCTGCCGACGTCCTCGCATCCGATGGACGTCTGCCGCACGGCGGCTTCCGTGATGGGTGCCCGGCACCCGCTCGCCGAGGACTCCTCCCGCGAGGCCAACATGGCCAAGGCGGTGGACCTGTTCGCCGCGATGCCGGCCGTGGTGTCCTATGACCAGCGCCGGCGTCACGCGGCGGGACGCCCCATTGAACCAGTGGAGCCCCGCGACGATCTGGGCTACTCGGCCAACTTCCTCTGGATGGCCTTTGGCGAGGAGCCGGTCCAGGAAGTCGTCGAGGCGTTCAACGTCTCGATGATCCTGTACGCCGAGCACTCCTTCAACGCCTCCACGTTTACGGCCCGGGTGATCACCTCGACGCTCTCGGACCTGCATTCGGCCGTGACCGGGGCGATCGGCGCACTGAAGGGCCCGCTGCATGGCGGCGCGAACGAGGCCGTGATGCACACCTTCGACGAGATCGGCATCCGTCCGGAGGAGTCGCTGGAGGAGGCTCACACCCGGGCCAAGGCGTGGATGGAGGATGCCCTGGCCCATAAGAAGAAGGTCATGGGCTTCGGGCACCGCGTGTACAAGCACGGCGATTCCCGGGTGCCCACGATGAAGGCTGCCCTGGACAAGATGATCGCGTACTACGGCAGGCCGGAACTGCTGGGGCTGTACAACGGCCTGGAGACGGCGATGGACGAGGCGAAGGCCATCAAGCCCAACCTCGACTACCCGGCCGGTCCCACGTACCACCTGATGGGCTTCGACACCCCGACCTTCACTCCCCTGTTCGTCGCCAGCCGCATCACCGGCTGGACCGCGCACATCATGGAGCAGCTGGATGCGAATTCCCTGATCCGCCCGCTGAGCGAATACAACGGCGTCGAGGAACGGCACCTGGCCTAGTCCAGGTTCCTGGAGCACGTACGACGGCGGGCCGGTCACCTCTGGGAGGTGGCCGGCCCGCTTGTCGTTTGTGCTACCCCGCGGTGATTTTCAGTGACATCACAATGCGCTTGAGCGTTGCGAACTCGGCCGTTTCCATGTAGCGGCGTGCCTCCTCGAGGGACTGGAATTTCAGGTCGGACTCGGCTCCGGTGTTGTAGTTCTGGGCGAAGAAGTACTCCCCCGAGGGCAGGCCGCTCACCACATTCTGCGGATCGCAGGTGGTTCCATCCACTCCCCAGCTTTCATCGGCGATGCCCAGGTTGCCGGCAAACGGGACCGCCGGCTGTCCGAGCTGGCTGACGTCCCATACCCGGAAGATGAACTGGGGACTGATGGCCCGCTCCCCCTGCCGGGTGGACGGGAAGGTCATGGCCGCGCTGTCCAGCACCGTGAAAGGGGTGCAGGGGGAAATGAGGTTCGGTCGGTTGCGCGTCTGGTTGAAGCCCAGGGTCAGCAGCACGCGGCCGGACTCATTGGCCACGTCGGTGTAGCGGCCACCTTCGCGGCCGGTCACTGTCCAGTTGTCCGGGTAGTCGAAACTTCCCAGCCCGTTGGCGCTGGTGTAGTTCTGCCAGACCGGCTGCTTCTGGACGGACCGGAGTTCCAGCGAAATCAGCATCCGTTTGGTGTCCTGGTACTCCTGCGAGGCCATGTAGGCTTTGGCCTCGGCCACTGAGGTGAACCTCAGCTGCGCGTCCCGGCCGTCAGCACTCAGGAACTGGCCGGTTCCGAAGGTGATGGCCGGCACGCCGTCCGGGGTCCGGATCGAGGACAGCAGTTGGCTGGCTGTTCCTGACGCCGGCAGGCCGCCCGAGTCGATCGTCAGCGCACCGTACACCCCTGCTCCTTCGAGGATGCGGAACTTGAACTGGGTCGGCCCTGTCGGGGCGCCGGCGGCAGCCTGCGGGATGTCCAGGGTCACGGCGTCGAGGGTCTGGTAGGGCACCGCCGGTCCTCCGGTTCCGGATGCCTGCGGGATGGTCCGCAGCCTGGCGATCGATTTTCCGGCCGCGTTCGTGACGGTGATGTCGCTCGTCCAGTTGCCCGGACCGGTCCCGGCCGGCAGCAGGGTCTCTGTGACTTTCCACTCCACGGGGTGTTCGAACGTGGCCTGGCCGCTGGAGTCGGTGAACGCGGTCCAGGCGGCCGGGGCCGGCGGGGGCACAACGGCGGCGCTCGGTGTGGCGGTCGGCGCCGCAGAGGGGGTCGCGGGGGCCGTGGTTTCCGCTGCCGCCACGCTGCTCGCCGGTTCCGGCGCCGGAGCGGGCGCACCGAGGTTGGTGGCCACCAGGACACCTGCCGCCACGGCTGCCGCAGCGATCGTCAGGACCCCGGCGAGCCGGGCCCGCCGGCGTCGGCGCATGTCGTCCAGGGAGGAAACACCGGCCAGGCCGGTGTCGCTGAAGGCCGCCGGCTCGGAAAGCATCCGGTGCAGGGCCGTTTCGCCATCGGGCACGGACGGATCGTTGTGCACGGGGTCCGTGGCGGAAATTCTGCTCTTGATCGGATCCATCTCAGGCACCCATCTTCTGTGTGATCGATTCCGCCGTGATCGGTTCGGCGGCGGGCGGCATGTGCTTTCGGAAGGCAGCCCGGGCCCGGTGCAGGCGGACCTTGGCGGCGGATTCGCTGCATTGCAGGACACCGGCGATTTCCGCCATGCTCAGGTCGTCCCAGTACGCGAGCTGGAGAACGTCCCGGTCCTTGTCCCGCAATTGCGCCATGGCATCCTGGACAGCGACGTTCCCGGAGTCTTCACCGCCGCTGACCACGGCGGCGGCCCTGAGTTTGTCCTGCAGTGCCTGCTGGCGGTCCCGGCTCCGGTAGGCGTTGCCCACCAGGTTGCGCGCCACGGTCAGCAGCCACGCGAGGTCGGTCCGCGGCTCCTCATCCCACTTCTGCCACACCACCCGGAAGACGTCGGAGGCAAGTTCCTCCGCTACCTCCGCAGATTCCACCCGCCGCCGCACAAAGCGGTAGACCCGCGGATAGCTGTCTTTGTGAATGGCGATGAACGCCAGTTCGCGCTCGGAAAGCACGATCTCCCCCTGAAAAGTAGTGTCCTGAGCTGCAGGCTACCTGTGTTGTTTCCGGCCGGTCCGCCCGGGTTACATTTCCCCGGAAAGTTTTTCGACCGATGCCACCGTCTCGTTGTCCTCGTTCAGGACAACCACGACGTCGTGCACCTCGCCGGCCAGTGCGGCCGGCAGCCAGTGCTCCGCGTCCTGCCACATGAGGTGCAGCGGCAGCGCCCCGGTATCGAACCATTCGGGGGTGATCTCGGGGCTCTCCGCCGGTTCGCCCTGCCAGTGCCTCGTGGTGAAGAGCCGGCAGTACATGTTCCACTCGGGGCGGGTGGGGAAGAGGAACTCGACGACGCCGGCATGGGCCAGGTCCTCCTGCCGGATGATGACTCCGGCCTCTTCCCAGACTTCGCGGACGACGGCTTCGGCGTCGCTCTCCCCCGGCTCCACGTGACCACCGATGCCCACGATCTTGCCGATGCCAAAGCCGGTCCGTTTCAGGCCCAACAGCACCTCGGTGCCGTTCCCTGCGTCGCGGAGCAGGAAACATAAAGTGACGGGAGTGGAGGCCATAAAGGCAAGCCTAGCGGCGCGGTGCGCTCCTGCGGCTCAGCCCAGCGCCCGGGGATGCGCGGCGGCGTAGATCTCCCGCAGGGTGTCTGCCGTGACCAGGGTGTAGACCTGCGTGGTGGTGACCGAGGCATGGCCCAGCAGCTCCTGGACCACGCGGACGTCTGCCCCGCCTTCGAGCAGGTGGGTCGCGAAGGAGTGCCGCAGGGTGTGCGGCGAGACGTCTTTGGTGATGTTGGCCTTTTCTGCGGCCGTCTTGAGGATGGTCCAGGCGCTCTGCCGGCTGATCCGTCCGCCGCGGGCGTTCAGGAACAGGGCCGGGGTCCCCTTGCCCTTGGCGGACAGCAGCGGCCGGCCGCGGACGAGGTAGGCGTCCAGGGCACGGGCGCCGAACGATCCCAGAGGGACGAGCCGTTCCTTGGATCCCTTGCCGAAGAGCCGGACTATTGCCGGACCGTCTTCCCCTGCCTGTCCGGCGGTGGGCAGGGAGATGTCATCGACGTCGAGGCCCACGGCTTCGCTGATCCGGGCACCGGTGGAATACAGGAACTCCAGCAGGGCCCGGTCGCGCAGCCCGGTGGCGGTGTCTGTGCCGACCGCCTCCAGGATCCTCGTGACCTCGTCGACGCTGATGGCCTTGGGCAGGCGTTTGCCCGGCATGGGCGGGTGGACGTCGCTGGCCGGGTCGGTGGGCGTCACGCCCTCCAGTGCCCAGAACTTGTGCAGTCCGCGCACGGCCACCACGGTCCGGGCTGCCGACCGGATGCCCAGGGCCGAGCCGCCGTCGGACCCGTCGGAAAGGGCCTGGACGAAGCCGGTCACGTCATGCCGGGTGATCTCGTCGGGGCGTTGGCGGCCGGTGCTGGCGAGGTGCCGGGCGTAACGGGCCAGGTCCCGCCGGTAGGCGGACAGGGTGTTGGCCGCGAGTCCGCGTTCCACCCCCATGTGCTGCAGGTAGTCCGTCATGGCGCGGTCTATCGCTGTCAGCGGCCGGGCGGGGGGCTGGGCCCCGGCGGGTTCGGGCCCGGCTGGGGCGGCCGCCGACGGCGCGGGGCCCGGAGGGTGCACAGGCGCCGGCGGCTCGGCGATCAGCGGTTCCACCATCAACGCTGGCTGGGATGCGCGGGCCACGGTGCGTTGCCCGGGCGGAGGCTCGTGAAGCCGTCGGCCCGGGCGGCCGCTGCGGCGAGGACTCCGACGACGGCGGACGGGTTGTGCAGGCGCCCCTCCAGCACGGCCAGGACGGCTGCGTCCAGGGGGATCCAGTGCAGCTCGATTTCGGCTTCCTCGTCGGTGCGGACGTGGAGTTCATGGCCGGGCACGTCCCTCAGGTCGCGGGCGAGGTAGATGCGGATGGCCTCGCTGGAGGACCCGGGGGAATTGAAGAAATCGGCCAGCACATTCCACTGTCCGGCGATCAGGTCCGCTTCCTCGGCGAGTTCCCGTGCCGCCCCGGCGACGAAGTCCTCGCCTTCGACATCGAGGAGCCCGGCCGGGATCTCCCACAGGTCCATGCCGACGGGGTGCCGGTACTGCTTGATCAGCAGCACCTCGCCGGCGTCGTTCATCGGGAGGACCGCCACCGCCCCGGGGTGGTCGATGTAGTCGCGGACGAGCGGATCGCCGTCGTCGTTGAGCTGGAAACTGTCACTGACCACGTCCCAGATCCGGCCTTCGTAGACCGTCCGGGACGACAAAAGACGGCGCGGGCTCGGTTCATCCGAAACCTGCCGTGCAGCATTGGGGGTTTCAGGGTTGCCGGGCATCGCGCCGTCCTTTGATTCAGTTGGGGTTACTTCGACACGGCCGGGGACGGCTTGGATGCCGGGGCGTTCTTGCTTGTCCCGCCCGGGGCTGCCTTGCTGCCGTTGCCCTTCTGGTGCTCCAGGGCGGCTTTCACCAGTCCGGAGAACAGGGCGTGCGGCCGGGTCGGGCGTGAGCTGAGCTCCGGGTGCGCCTGCGTGGCCACGTAGTACGGGTGGACTTCGCGGGGAAGCTCCACGTACTCCACCAGCTTGCCGTCGGGCGAGGTTCCGGAGAACACCAGTCCCTGGGCAGCGATCTGCTCGCGGTACTTGTTGTTGACCTCGTAGCGGTGGCGGTGCCGTTCGCTGACCGTGGTGGTGCCGTAGGTCTCGGCGACCACGGACCCCTCGTCCAGCTTGGCCTCGTACAGGCCCAGGCGCATGGTGCCGCCCAGGTCGCCCTTGCCGTCGACGATGTCCAGCTGCTCTTCCATCGTGGCAATCACCGGGTACTTCGAATCCGGCTCGAACTCGGACGAGGATGCGCCCTCGAGGCCGACCACGTTGCGGGCGTACTCGATCACCATGCACTGCAGGCCCAGGCAGAGGCCCAGGACCGGGAGCTTGCTCTCACGGGCATACTTCAGCGCGCCGAGCTTGCCTTCGAGTCCGCGGATGCCAAAGCCACCCGGGACGCAGATCGCGTCGACGCCGTCCAGGGACTTGACCGCACCCTCGTGGGTTTCGCATTCGTCCGAGGGGACCCAGCGGATCTTGACCTTGGTGTCGTTGGCGAAGCCGCCGGCGCGCAGGGCCTCGGTCACGGACAGGTAGGCGTCCGGCAGGTCGATGTACTTGCCGACCAGGGCGATCTCAACCTCGTGCTTGGGGTTGTGGACCGCGTCGAGGAGCTTGTCCCAGCTGGTCCAGTCCACGTCCTTGAAGGGAAGGTCGAGCGCGCGGACGATGTAGGAATCCAGGCCCTGGGAGTGCAGGGTCTTCGGGATGTCGTAGATGCTCGGGGCATCCGGGCAGCCGATGACAGCGTCGATGTCGACGTCGCACATGCGGCCGATCTTGTCGCGCATGGGCTGCGGGACTTCGCGGTCCGAACGGATCACGATCGCCTCGGGCTGGATGCCGATGGAGCGCAGCGCAGCCACGGAGTGCTGCGTGGGCTTGGTCTTCAGTTCCTGCGACGGGCCGATGTACGGCACCAGGGAGACGTGCAGGAAGAACACGTTTCCGCGGCCAATATCCTGGCGGACCTGGCGGGCGGACTCAAGGAACGGCTGCGACTCGATGTCGCCCACGGTGCCGCCGATTTCGGTGATGATCACGTCGGGGGCGTGCTTGCCCTCGGCGGGAAGCCGCATGCGCCGCTTGATCTCATCGGTGATGTGCGGGATGACCTGGACGGTGTCGCCGAGGTATTCGCCGCGGCGTTCCTTGGCGATAACCGTGGAGTAGACCTGGCCGGTCGTGACGTTGGCCGAGCCCTCGAGGTTCTCATCGAGGAAACGCTCGTAGTGGCCGATGTCGAGGTCCGTTTCGGCGCCGTCGTCAGTGACGAAGACTTCGCCGTGCTGGAAGGGGTTCATCGTGCCCGGATCCACATTCAGATAGGGATCGAGCTTTTGCATTGTTACAGACAAGCCGCGTGCCCGCAGGAGGTGACCGAGGCTCGAAGCCGTCAGTCCCTTACCGAGCGAGGACGCCACACCACCGGTGACGAAGATGTGTTTGGTCGTCTTGGACGAGCCCGGAAACCGGGAATTTACACGGGAATTTGATCGCTGCACCACGGAGTTCGAGCCTATCATCAATTCAGCCTTCCAAGGGTCTGTTCGCGGCAAACCGCTGTGATTGTCATCCCGGTACCGGGCCCGCCGCTGGCAGTCGGAGAGCCTGTTCAGGCTTGCTGCGGCAGCAGCCGGGCGTCGTCGAGCAGCTCCTGGGCGTGGGCCCGGGCGGATTCGGAGTCCTCCTGGCCGGCGAGCATGCGGGCCAGCTCACGGACGCGTTCCGCCTCGTCGAGGAGCTGGACGTCACTGGAGGTGAAGCCGGTTGCGGTGGCACCGTCGGCGCCGCGCACGGAGGTCTTGGTGACCCGGATGTGCTGGTCGGCGAAGGCCGCCACCTGCGGCAGGTGGGTCACCACGAGCACCTGGACGTGCCGGGCCAGCATCGCCAGCCGGCGGCCGATCTCGACGGCGGCACGTCCGCCCACGCCGGCATCGACCTCGTCGAAGATGAAAGTGGGGACCGGGTCGACGGCGGCCAGCACCACTTCGATGGCGAGCATCACCCGGGACAGTTCACCGCCGGAGGCGCCCTTGCCCAGCGGGCGGGCGGGGGCACCGGAGTGCGGCTGGAGCAGGAAGGAGATCTCGTCCGCCCCGTGCGGTCCCGGCTGCCCGCCGGATTCGACGGTGATGACCAGGGTGGCATCCGCCATGGCCAGGGCCTTGAGTTCCGCGCTGACGCGGGCGGAGAGGTCCTTGGCGGCCTTCTTCCGGAGCTTGCTGATGCCGGCGGCCTGCTTGGTCAGCTCGGCCCCGGCGCGGGCCACCTCGGCGTCCAGCGCCTCGATCCGGGTGGAGTCGTCCTGGAGCTCCAGGAACCGCGCCCGGGACTCCTCGGCCCAGACCAGCACCTCGTCGATGCTCGGAGCGTACTTGCGCACCAGCTTCGCCAGCGCGGCCCGGCGGTCCTCGATTTCGGCGAGCCGCTCCGGGCCCTCGGTGTCGAGGGAGGCCTGATAGCTGGCGAGTTCGGTGGCGATGTCGTTGAGCAGGAAACCCACCTCGGCGAGCCGGGCGGCTGCGGAGCCGAGCTCCTCGTCATGTTCGGCGACGTGCTCCAGGGTGCGTTTGGCGGCATCCACCAGGGCGGTGGCGTCGTTGCCGTCACCGAAGTCCTCGGCGATGAGCGCCTGGTGCGCCGTGGTGGCCGCGATCCGGAGTTCCTCGACGTTGGCGAGCTTGACGGCCTCCGCCTTGAGCGACTCGTCCTCCCCCGGCTGCGGGTCGACGGCGTCGATCTCGGCCAGGGCAGCTTCCAGGGATTCGGCCTCGCGGAGACGTTCCCGGGCAGCGCTGCGGAGCTCGTCCAGCCCGGCCTGGCTGGACTTCCAGTGGGCGTACAGCTCCTGGTAGCTGCCGAGCGCTGCGGCGAGGCTCTCCCCCGCGAATTTATCGAGGGCGCCGCGCTGCGCGACCGGGCTCTTGAGCCGGATCTGCCCGGACTGGCCGTGGACCACCACGAGGGTTTCGCCGATCTCCCCGAGCACCCCCACCGGCGCGGCGCGCCCGCCGAGGTAGGCGCGGCTGCGGCCGTCCGCGCCCACGCTGCGGGCGAGCAGCAGCTCCGCGCCGCCGTCGAACTCCTCGATCTCGGCACCGGCCTCACGGGCGCGCGCCACAGCCGGGTGCCCGGCGTCAAGCTTCACGGTCGCCTCCGCGGAGGCGCTTTTCGCGCCGCTGCGCACGGCACCGGCGTCGGAGCGTGCGCCGAGCAGCAGTCCGACAGCGGTCACCACCATGGTCTTGCCGGCACCGGTTTCACCGGTCACGACGCTCAGGCCCGGGCCGAGGGGCAGCGTGGCGTCGGTGATGACGCCGAGGTCGCGGATTCTCAGTTCTTCAAGCATGGTTCACTTCGCAGTCGATGGATCAGGAGTCTCGCCGGGCCCTGCGGACGGCGGCCAAGCCTGCGGCGGGGTGGGAAGCGGCGGCATCGGCCGGGGGGTGCGGATCACCGGCACGGGCCCGGTATGGACTGTGGCGGCCTGCGGCATCGGTCCGCGCCAGCCCTGGATGGGCAGCTCGAACTTGCGGACCAGGCGGCCGGAGAAGGGCGTCTGGTGGGTGCGGGCGAGCCGGACGGGCGTGGCGGAGCGGGTCACTTCCACGCGCGCTCCGGGCGGGAGGTCCACCGAGCGCCGGCCGTCGCACCAGAGCACGCCCTGCGCATCGGTGCGGTTCAGGATTTCCACCGCGAGCCGGGACCGGGGTGAGACCACCAGCGGCTTGGCGAAGAGCGCGTGGGCGCTGATCGGCACAATCAGCAGGGCCTCGACCTCGGGCCACACCACCGGGCCGCCGGCGGAGAAGGCGTAGGCGGTGGAGCCGGTGGGGGTGGCCAGGACGACGCCGTCGCAGCCGAAGGAGGTCAGCGGGCGTTCGTCCACCTCGGTGACGACCTCGAGCATCCGTTCCCGGTTGCCCTTCTCGATCGCGGCCTCGTTGAGCGCCCAGGTGTGCCAGATTTTCTGCCCGCGGACCCAGACCTGGACGTCGATGGTCATCCGCTCTTCCACGGTGTATTCGCGGCTGGCGATCCATTCGACGGTCTGGGCGAGGTCCGCCCGTTCGCTCTCGGCCAGGAATCCCACGTGGCCGAGGTTGACGCCGAGCAGCGGCACGTCGACCTCGCGCACCAGTTCCGCGGCGCGGAGGATGGTGCCGTCGCCGCCGAGCACCATCACGAGCTCGACGTCGGGCAGCATCACATGGTCATGGAGGATCTCGACAGGCTGATCGAGCCGTCCGAAGAAGCGGACCATGTCGCCGAGCTCGGATTTCAGCATCACGGGAACGATGCCGGAGTCGTGGAGCCGGGCGCACGCTTCCCAGGCAGCCTTGAGGGACTCCTCACGGCCTGTGTGGGCAAGGATGAGGACACGCCTGCTCATCGGGTTCCGCCTTCTAGTGCTTCTAGTACTTGGGCCAGATTGTTCCGAGTAACGCAGCGACGGCTGCGTCCCGCTCTTCGATCTTAGGCAGGTCTGTTCGAATCCCGCGCTTTATCCACAGGAAGTACTCGACGTTTCCGTCCTGGCCGGGCAACGGGCTGCTGGCGAGGCCTTTGAGTTCCAGCCCGGTGTCCATGGCCTCCGCCGCGACTTTGCCCACGGCGAGGCGGCGTTCCCACTCCGAGGTGACGACGCCGGTGCGGCCCAGCCGGTCCTTGCCGATCTCGAACTGCGGCTTGACCATCAGGACGAGGTCGCCGCCCGGCTCCGTGCACGCCGCGAGTGGTGCCAGCACGAGGGTGAGGGAGATGAAGGACAGGTCCGCCACCGTCAAGGCCACCGGTCCGCCGATCTCAGCCGGCGTCATGTAGCGGACGTTGAGGCCCTCGTGGACGGAGACGCGGGGGTCATTCCGGATGACGGGGACCAGCTGGTCGTGACCGACGTCGACGGCCACGACGTGGGCAGCGCCGCGGCGCAACAGCACCTCGGTGAATCCGCCGGTGGAGGCACCGGCGTCCAGGCACCGTTTGCCCTCGACCTCGACGGCGGGAAAAGCGTCCAGGGCGCCGGCCAGCTTGTGTCCGGCACGGCTGACGTAGTTGTCCTCATCGGTGGCGGCTACGTCGAGGCCCGTGTCGTCCTGGACCTGCAGGGAGGCCTTGGCCAGTACCTCGCCGTTGGAGCTGACTTTGCCTTCGGCGATGAGGCGCGCGGCATGGGTGCGGGACCGCGCCAGCCCGCGGCTGACGAGGGCCTGGTCAAGCCTGCTCATTCGTGGCATCCCCTGGTGGATTGGTCGGTCCGGCCGCGGCCGGGCCTGCGGTTGGTTGTTCTGCGATGGGCTCGTTCAAAGCCGCCAGCAGTTCGTCGTGCAAGAGGGCGTAGGCCTCCCCGTGGCGGTCCACGGGCAAGGCCGGCAGTTCACTGAGACGGCGGAGCAGTGCGCCGACAGCGGGGTCCCGGGAAGGATCATTCCCTGCGGCCTCACCAGGTACCGCCGGCAGCTCCGGCCAGGTGACCCGGGTGTCTCCCGCCGCGGTGTCCGTCTCGGTGGTGGGGTTCGGCTCGGTCATGGTCCCCAGTCTAGTGATCCAGCCATTCGAGGTCCGGTGCCAGGGCCGTTGCGGTCTCGGGATTGGCGGCCCACCAGGCCGAACAAGCGGCCCGCCAGGCGTCGAGGTCGCCGGGATCGCCGTTGACCCGGACACTCTGCCCGTGCACGACGGCGGTCGCCGCGCCGCAGCGGTGCTGCCCGGCGTCGACCGTAATTGCCGGATAGGGGCGGTAGAGGTCCGTGAGGTCGCTGATCAGGTAGCCGGGCCGTTCCTGGGTGCGGGCGGCGAGAATTGATTCGCGCGTGTCGACGCCGGTCAGCACGGCGACGGTGGCGAAGCCGGCCCTGTTGCCGCCGAGGATGTCGGTGTCCAGGCGGTCGCCGACCACGAGCGGCCGGTCTGCGGCCAGGCGTTTCGCGGCGGCGTGGAACAGCGGCGCTTCCGGTTTGCCGGCAACCAGGGGCCGCTGCCCGGTGGCGGCGGCCACGGCCGCGACCAGCGTCCCGTTGCCCGGCGCCATTCCCCGGGCCTGGGGAATGGACATGTCCGTGTTGGTGGCCACCCACAGGGCGCCGCCGGCAACCACATAGGCGGCTTCCGCGAGGTCTTTCCAGCCGAGGTCCGGATGGAACCCCTGCACGACCGCGACGGGCTGCTCCGATTCACTGCGGACCGGCACCAGGCCGGCGAGTTCAATCTCCTGGGCCAGCGAGTCCCCGCCGGTGACCAGCACCCGGGCACCGGCCGGCAGCAGCGAGGCCAGCAGCTCGCCCGCGGCCTGCGAGGAGCTGACTACCTGGTGGTCCTCCGCCGGGGCACCCAGGTCGCGCAGGTGCTGTGCCACCTGGGCGGGCGTCCGGGAGGCGTTGTTCGTGACGTAGCCGAGGCCGACGCCGATCCCGGCGAGCCGGCGCAGGGACTCCACGGCGCCCGGGATGGCGTGCGGGCCCGCGTAGACAACGCCGTCGAGGTCGGCGAGCAGGGCGTCGAAGGCGGAGATCAGCTCCGGTGCTGCCATCTCCGGATCAGCCCTCGGAGCGTTCCGGCTCGCGGGAGCCGTCGTCGTGGGACGCGTCGTCGCCGGAATCATCGTGTCCGGTCTCGCCGGAATCATCGCCGCCGAGTACCTCCGAACGGTCCAGGGCGTCTTTTTCCACGGAGTCGTCATCGGACTCGGCGTCGTCGGACTCCCAGAAGTCGGATTCGACGTCGTCGGAACCTTCGTCGACGGCGTTGGCTGCCGCAGCCGTTTCCGGAAGACCGGCAACGGCCTCGGCGCTGGCAGCACGCGGAGCCTGCTCCGGGGCTGCCGCGGCCGACCGCTGGGCGGTCTGCTCGGCGAGGATCCGGCGCTGCTGCTCTTCCTCGCGGGCTTCCTCTTCCTCGTCCCAGCCGAGATCGATGATGTCCGGGTCCTCCGAGACGTCGAGGCCGAGGGCGTTCTCGGCCACGACGGCCTGGCGCTGCCACTTCTCCGCTTCGGCGGCACGGCCCACCGCGGCCAGGGCATCGGCGTAGGCGCGGAACAGGCGCGGGCTGTAGGAGAACGCCCGGTTGATGTCCAGCTGGGCGATTTCCAGTTCCGATACGGCAGCGTCGAGCTGGCCCAGATCGGTGCGGGCGCCGGCGGCCACAATGGCCAGTTCCGCCTTGCCGGGCGCGTCGAGGTCCTTGGCTTCCTCGGAACGTGCCATCTCCAGGGCGCGGTCGGGCCGGCCGAGTCCACGCTCGCAGTCGGCCATGACGGGCAGGTGCATGTTGGAGCCGCTGATCCGCCGGTAGGTGCGGAACTCGCGCAGGGCTTCGCCGTAGTGGCCGGCGGCGTAGGCCGTCAGGCCCACTGCTTCGCGGACGGCCGCGAGGCGGCCTCCGCGGCGGCTGGCTGCGAGGGCGTGCTGGAAGGCCAGCTCCGGTTCGTCGTCGATCAGGCGGCCGGCCATCACAAGGTGGCGGGCGACCCACTCCGCGCTGTTCTCCTCGAGGGTTTTGATCTGGTGATGCGTGGCGCGGTCAAGTTCCTTGCCCGTAACGTCGTCGTCAATCTGCGGCGAACGCTCGCGGTCGGGGCGGTTTGCGCTGCGGAGGTCCCGGGCGTTGGGGACACGGACGGGGCGGTCCTCTGCCCGGTCACGGCCGAACTGGCGGGGACCGGAGTCGCCACGGTCGAAGCTGCGGGCCGGACGGTCATCACGGTCGAAGCTGCGGGCCGGACGGTCATCACGGCTGCCAAAGGGTTTCCGGTTGTCGCCACCGCCGTACGGCGGCTTACGGTCAGCACCGCCACCGGCACCAAAGCTGCGGCGCTCCCCGCCACCTTCACGCGGACCACGATCACCATAGGGCTTCCGGTCACGGTCCCCGCCACCGCTGTACGGCGGCTTACGATCGGCCCCGCCG
This sequence comes from Arthrobacter sp., assembly GCA_034376805.1. Lineage (GTDB taxonomy): Bacteria > Actinomycetota > Actinomycetes > Actinomycetales > Micrococcaceae > Arthrobacter. The sequence goes on along the minus strand of JAXMJF010000071.1, from coordinate 3,109 downwards.
CCGGCACCAAAGCTGCGGCGCTCCCCGCCACCCTCACGCGGACCACGATCACCATACGGCTTCCGGTCACGGTCGTTGGAGGAAGGACGGTCCCCCTGGGCACCCCGGTCATCGCGGGCACGGTAGCCACGCGGATCGCCGCCGGAGTTGTTCGTGCCGCGGAATCCACCGCCGCCCGAATTCCGTCCGCCGCCAAAGTTGCCGCGGTCGTTGCCGCCGCGATTACCGTCGTTGTGCTCAGCCATGCTGGATTCCTCCTGTTGCGAGCCCCCGACTGGCACGCTGGCAGCCGTACTACTCTAGTTGCTTCTTGCCTGATGAGGGCGGATCCGTGGTGAGCGGAACGCCTCGAGGCCAGCCTCTATTGTAGTCGAGTCCGGCGGGCTAGATTGTGGCCGTCTCGGCCAACTTCCTCAGCACCGCCAGCCCTTCCGGCGCATCCCACGTCGAAACCTCCTGGGGCTGGGAGACGATGAATTTCCAGACCTGGGTTCCCTTGGCGACAGCCAGAACGTGCTCCGTGGACTGGCTGAGCCGGTTGGTGGCATAACGTGCGTCGCCCCACAGGCCCGTCACTTCCGTGGGGGACATCATGGCCTCCCACGGATCAGCACCCGCCCGGGTTGCCTCGTCCGGATAGGTGACCGTCTCAAGGACGACCGCGTGCGTCGTCGTGCCGGAGGTGTCGAGCGGGTAGATGCAGTTTTCGTGCCTGACACCGGCCGGACTGACCGTCCCGGCAACTTCACCGGCCTGGATGTCCCGCGCCGCGTCGCCGAGGGCCGCCTTGATCTGTTCCACACTCAGGAGGGAACACGCACCGACTTCGGTGGTGGGGATCAGTGACGATCCGTCACGGGCAGTCGGGGGGACAGACGTGCTGGGACTCGCCGCGGCTGTGGATCCAGTCGACGTCGAAGCCCCTGCGCTGGGCGCCGGGGAGGGCCCGCTGCATGCTGACAGACCGAACACGAGGATCAATGCGAGGCCCGCAAGCCCCGTCGTCTTAGTTGAAAACATCATCTCCGACTCCCATGATGATCCGGTCTCCGGGCACGGCCCCCTGCTGGAACCGCACGACGTCTGCTTCATTGAGGGAAATGCAACCCCAGGTGGGGACCCTGTTGGCATGGAGGAAGATCGCAAATCCGGCATTCATCTGGATAGGCGAATCCGGGGGGCGGTTGTAGTTGATGACAACGCCTTGGCGGTAATCATGCGACGGCCGGGTCGCGTAATACCACATGTTTTCGTCCGGGAAGATGTCGGCACTGGATTCGAAGTACTTGTTGTAGTTGGAGTTCAACCGCCCGCCCCACCGTGAGTACGGGTTGAGCTGGAGGTAGGAGAGCGCGGTTCCAGGGTTTCCGAGGCCGAATGCTTCGGTCACCGAGAACGAGCCGGTGGGTGAGAACTTGTTGATGGTCGGACCGGAGGCGACGCCAGGCCGGGCAAATCCGCTCTCCCCGGCATAGCCGGCGACGCTCCATTCGACCCGGTAGGCGCCGTTGGCCCGGACGCACGTGGTGAACGTAACCGGTGTGGCAGGGTAGCTCTCGGCGATGGCGAAGGACACACGCGCCGGACCCGCGCCCAGGTAACGCACGGCGTTGCGGTTCAACGATTCGCAGTAACCGGCAGACCGGAGGTGATATTTGACCCCCAGGCCGGCCGTCCAGGTGAATCTGCCGTACTGGAATTCCTGTGAACATACGCTGGAGCTGGAGCAGGACTCGGCCGCGACGGGATAGCCCAGTGATCCGGCTTCCCAGCTCCTGGCCCCGTAGCTGGCGAGGATGGCGCCCCACATCGGTTGTGCGCCACCAAAGGGCGACCAGTACACGACGCCGCCTTCGAAGCGCTGGACGCAGCCGTCATTCCTGAGGCCGCAGGTCTCGTCGCTGACGGCATAGCCCAAACGTCCGGACTCCCAGTTGAGGGTCGCCCATCTGGCAGCAATGGCCGCCCAGGTGGCGTGGGCTCCTGTTCCGCTGGACCAGTGAACGGCACCGCCTTCGAAGCGCTGAACACAGCCGCCATTTTTCAGACCGCAGATCTCGTCGCTGGTGGGGTAGCCGAGCCGCCCCGATTCCCACCTCAGCGCCGCCCATTTGGCGGCGATGGCCGCCCAGGTTGCGTAGGCTCCGGTCGCCTGGGACCAGTGAATGGCACCACCTTCGAATCGCTGCACACAACCGGCGTTCTTGAGCGTGCAGACTTGTTCGCTGACGGGATACCCCAGTCGCCCGGATTCCCAGTTCAGGGCAGCCCATTTCGCGGCAATGGCCGCCGTGGTGGCGTGCGCCCCCGTTGCCGTGGACCAGTGAATGGCACCGCCTTCGAAGCGCTGAACACAGCCGCTGTTCCTCAGCTCACAAAAAACCGTGGAGGCGACGGGACCCAGCCAGCCGGTCTCGCCCCCCAGGGACAACCAATGGGCCTCAATGGCGGATTCGCCGGCCCCGACTGCCGCCACGCCCGCGGGCAGGTCTTCGGCGGTGGCCGTGCTGGTCGGACTGGGTTCGCCCGACGGTGTGGGTGTGCTTGACGGTGTGGCCGTCGGGACAGCTTTGGTGGGCGCGGTTGTCTCAGTCGGCGCGGAGGTCGCAGGTGCGGGGGTGGCCGACGGGGTGGGCGAAACCGTGGGGTCGGCTCCAGGTGAGGGCTGGAGGCTCGTGGCGATGGTGGGGGTGACGGGAAGTAAATCTTCAGCATGCGCCGGAACGATCGACGTCGCCGCAGCGGCCGCCAGGATTGCCACCAACGCAATCACTTTTGGAAATTTCACTAAACCACTCCCCCAAATCGAATAGTGGACGCGGTGGTTCCACCCGGGCCGCCGTCAGCAAGCCCCACCAAATAGTAACGGGGGCACGTATGTCGAAGGCAAGGGCGCACCGGAATCCGGGTTGCCTAAATCACGCAGTGCGGCTGCCTGGTTCACTGGTGCCGGTGCTTGTGGTGGTGTTTTGGGGGTTAAATGCGGGAGAGCCCCAACCGTGTGGTTGGGGCTCTCGACCGTTTAATGATGTTCCGGCGGTGACCTACTCTCCCACACCCTCCCGGGTGCAGTACCATCGGCGCTGTGGGTCTTAGCTTCCGGGTTCGG
>JAXMJF010000070.1:0-67280 GCA_034376805.1 Arthrobacter sp. | reverse complement strand
ACGCCCGGCAGTTGGCGTGGTGTGGTGCGCTCCGGAACGGGGGTGCTGCTGCGCCCGGACAGCGCGCCGGCCCTGGTTGACGCGCTGTGGGAGCTGCTCGCCACCGGGCCCGAGGCGCACGAGGTGCTCGACGCCGTGTCTTCGGCCTCGGGCGGTTCGCTCTCCCGGCTGCCGTGGTTCGCGATCGTGGCCAGTCGCGGCCCCATCCAGGTGTTCCTGCGCGGTGAGATAGACCTCACCGTGGACCTGCCGTCCGGCCCGGTGGACCTGAGCGGCCGCGAGGTCACCACCTGGACGGAGCGGCGCTTCGCGGCGGCTGACGGATTCAGCCTGACCGTGCCCGGTGCCGACTCCGCAGGCTCCTCCGGCACCGCGGCCGACCTTCCGCTAACTGACGGGGTGGTCCTGCTCCGGGGCCTGCGGGTGGACTTCACCGGTGCTGCCGTGCGGGCTCCCGTTGCGGCGGTCCCTGCAAAGGGGGCCACAGCGACCGTTGCGGCCGGGCTGGCTGCGGCGGACACCGTGACTGCGGCCCATGATGAAGCGGCCCATGATGAAGCGGTGGAGGACGAAGTCCTGGCGGCAGCCGAAGCCGACATTGCGGCCGAACTGAGCGAGCACGGTGCCTCCGCGGAGACCGTGCTGGAGTTCGCCGGTGAGGACTTCGAACTCGACGGCACCCTGCACGAAGCACCGGAACCGGAACCGGCACCGGAACCAGACCCGGAACCGGAACCGGAGGTCGAATCCGCTGCGGCCGGTCATGCGGCCGAGCCGTCCGCGCAGCAGTCCGGCGCGGCACCGGAACCGGCTGAACAGGAGCCGACCGGCAGCTATGACCACCTTTGGGAACAGACGGTGATGCGGAACATCGAAGACGCCGCTGTCCGCGAGGACCCCGACGCGGAACCCGCCGTCGCGTCTGCCCCGGACTCCTCCATCCCCGAGGCCGCCGGCGCAGAGCCTGACCCGGCGCCGGCCGGCGCGGCGGAGGCCGCTGAAACCGAAGCCGCGCCCGCGCCGGAACTGTCCGCGCCGCCCCGCCCGCCGCTGCCCACCGGGCTGATCGATTCCGTCCCCTGGCAGACCGGCGGCGACCGACGGTCCCAGACGTCGCAGACGTCGCAGGCGTCCGCGCCGGCGCCCTCACCCGCACCGGCCGCGCCGTTGCCGCCGTCGGCCCCGCAGCCGCCTGTCCTGCAACTGCCTGCCCGCCAGCCCGCACCGGACGCCGACCACGACGGCCAGACGATCATGAAGAGTGATCTGGCCGGGGCCAGCCCGCGGCCGCCCAGCGCGCCGGGCCCGTCCACAGGACCGAATACCGGCCCGGCCACCGGACCCATGGTGCTGGCCCGCGTCTGCCCGCAGGGCCACGCCAACCCCTCCACGTACTCCCAGTGCGGCTCCTGCGGCCAGCCGCTGCCCGGCGACGGCGTCCAGGTCCGGCGCCCCCGCCTGGGCCGGGTGCGCCTCTCCACCGGTGAGCTGATCGACCTCGACCAGTCACTCATCGTGGGACGCCAGCCGTCAGTGTCGCGCGTCCAGGGCGCCGTCATGCCCAAACTGGTCCAGGTGGCGAGCCCCAGCGGCGACATTTCCCGCTCGCATGTCGAGGTCCGGCTCGAAGGCTGGCACGTCATGCTGTGTGACCTCAAGGCCACCAACGGCACCGTGCTGGTGCGCGAGGGCCACTCCCCGCGCCGGCTGGCCCAGGGCGAGATGGCGATCCTGCTTGACGGCGACATCGCAGAGGTTGGCGACGGCATCTCGCTGCGCTTTGAGGAGATCCCGTGAGTTCAAAACGGCCCGTAGCCCCGCCGCCAGTCATCCCGGGCTTCACCTACATCAGCCTGCTCGGTTCCGGCGGCTTCTCCGACGTCTATCTCTACGAACAGGACCGGCCGCGCCGTAAGGTCGCCGTCAAGGTGCTGCTCTCCAACCACCTGGCCGAGGGCGCCCGCCGCCGCTTCGAATCCGAAGCAAACCTGATGGCGCAGCTGTCCTCGCACCCGTACATCGTGACGATCTTCGAAGCCGAAATCACCGACTCCGGGCATTCCTACCTCGCCATGGAGTACTGCTCCCGGCCCAGCCTGGACGTCCGCTACCGGCGGCAGCGCTTCAGCGTCGACGAGGTCCTCGCCGTCGGCATCCAGGTGGCGTCCGCCGTCGAGACCGCCCACCGGGCCGGCATTGCGCACCGCGACATCAAGCCCGCCAACATCCTGGTCACGGACTACAACCGTCCGGCCCTGACCGACTTCGGCATCTCCGGCACCCTGGCCGGGGAAACGGACGAGGACGCGGGCATGTCCATCCCCTGGTCCCCGCCGGAGCAGTTCACCGGCCATCAGGTCGACGGCGTCCTGGTGGACGTCTGGGCGCTCGGCGCCACCCTCTACACCCTGCTGGCCGGGCGTTCCCCGTTTGTGCTGCCGGGAGCGGACAATTCCCAGCGTGAGCTGATCTCGCGCATCACCAACCTGCCAGTGCCGAAACTGGGCCGCGCCGACGTGCCGGAATCCCTGGAACTGGCGCTCTCGACGGCGATGGCCAAGTCCGCCTCCTCCCGCTACTCCTCGGCGCACGCCTTCGCCCTGGCCCTGCAGCGGATCCAGGCCGAACTGAACCTCTCCGTGACGCCGTTCGAGGTCCTGGAGGAGCCGCGGGCCGAGGAAAACCACCCCGACGACGGTTTCGAGGAAACCCGGGTCCGCAGCGTCGCCGCGATCGACCCGGACGCCACCGGCAACGCCCCCACCTTCCCGGCCAGGTTCCCCGGCGCGGACACGGGCTCCACGGTCGACAACGCCACGACCTTCAACAAGGCCACCGCCAATAACAACTCCACCGTCCAGCGCCCGGTACTGCCCGGCTTCGCTGCGCCCGGCGACGCCCGGACTCCGGCACCCGAGGACGACCTCGCGGCCACGGTCAACCGTTCCAGCGCGGCAGCGCCCGCACCCGACGCGGAGGAAGGTGCGGGGGAGCAGCCCGCCGGCCACGGCCGCCGCAGGCTGCTGCTCTCCATTGTCGGCGGCACTGTCCTGGTGGCCGCCGTCGCCCTCGGGATCGTGGCCGGCACCACCCGGCCCGAGCCGGCGCCTAAGGCCACGGACCAGGTCAGCAAACCGCCTGCGGACGCCCTGGACAACGGCACCGTGCCGGACGTCACCGGGCTGGCCGGGGTGGCCGGTCCGGCCGGAAAGGTGAGCTTCACCTGGACCAACCCGCAGCCGAAACCCGGGGACAGCTACAAATGGCGGGTCCACACGCTCAAGGGCGGCGGAGAGTACCAGTCGTCAGCCGGGCCCGCCGCTGAAATCGCGGCGAACCCGGCCGAACCCAGCTGCATCCAGGTCATGATCGTCCGCAGCGACGGGGCCTCCTCGCCGCTGGGCCCGGATTCCATCGCCTGCGTCCCGAACTAGCATCACCAACGACTTTCCAGAAAGGCACGGATTATGGGGGATCTGGCAATAGATTTCTGCGGCGAGTGGCATGAACCCTCGGACGCGGACATCTTCAGCATCGGCCGCGAAGGCGACCTTGAGGTCGACGACAACCCGTATTTGCACCGGCAGTTCCTGCAGATCGCCCGTTACGACGGCATGTGGTGGCTGAGCAACGTCGGCAGTATGCTCTCGGCGACCATCGCCGATGCCTCCGGCGGAATGCAGGCGTGGCTCTCGCCGGGCGCCCGGATTCCGCTGGTCTTCAGCCACACCAACGTCATCTTCACCGCGGGCCCCACCACGTACGAGTTCGCCGTGCACCTGCGGACCCCCGCGTTCCGGCAGGAATCCCGCGACGAGGACAGCGGCGGTGACACCACGATCGGCCCCGTGCTCTTCACCGACTCGCAGAAGGCCCTGATCGTGGCCCTCGCCGAACCCATGCTGCGCCGGGAAGGGACCGGCTTCAGCGCCATCCCGTCCTCGGCCGACGCTGCCAAAACCCTGGGCTGGGCCCTGACCCGGTTCAACAGAAAGCTGGACAACGTGTGCGACAAGCTCGACAAGGTGGGGGTCGCCGGCCTGCGCGGCGGCGGCGGGAAACTCGCCACCAACCGCCGCGCGCGGCTCGTGGAACACGCCGTCACCTCGCACCTCGTGACCCCCGCGGACCTGCACCTGCTGGAACAGCACAACACTGAAAAGCACAGCCCTGACAAGCACAGCCCTGAACAGGGCAACCCTGAGGACCTGACTGGAGCCGACGAAGCGTGAGAATCCGACTGACGCTGCGCCGCGACCCGGCCGACGCCAAAGACCTCGCCGTCACCGTTGACGGGCTCGCCACCGTGGCGGACATCGCCACCCAGCTCTGGGTGGCCGATCCGGCGCGGCGGGGGACCCCGCCGCCGTCGAACCTTTCCCTCAGCATCGAGGAGGCCTTCGCCGCCGGAGGCATGAAGGGCAGCATCCTGGACCGCAAGGACAACCTGCTCGAATCCGGGCTGCGGCCGGGCTCCATCGTCTCGCTGACCCAGCTCAGTGAGCAGTTCGCGACGCCCGGCGCGAACCGGGGACCGGCAGCTGCGACGCTGCGCGTGCTGTCCGGGCCCGACGTCGGCCGCGAATTCTCGCTGCCGTCAGGCACCAGCTACATCGGCCGGGACCGCGACGTCGACATCCGGCTCACGGACCCGCTCACCTCCAAGCGGCACGCCCGCATCACGGTCGGCGAGACCGTCGAGATCGTGGACACGAATTCGGCCAACGGTCTACTGATGGACGGGCTGCCGGTCACCCGCGCCACGCTGAACTCCTCGGACACCGTGGCGCTGGGCGACACCACTGTCTCCGTGGTCTCGCTCGGCACCGGCCACAGTTCCGCCCCCAGCTCGCCGCTGATCGACTTCAACCGTTCCCCTCGTGTGGTGCCGCGTTTCGAGCTGCAGAAACGGATGCTCCCGGCCGGGCCCAAGCGCCAGGAGCATCACGCCTTCCCGTACATCATGCTGCTCGCACCGCTGATGATGGGCGGTATCCTGTTCGCCGTCACGCAGAACGTGCTCTCTGTCGTCTTTATGCTGATGATGCCGCTGTTCATCGTGGGCCACTACGTGGACCAGAAGCTGCAGGCCAAGCGGGAGCGCAAGGAACAGCTCAAGCAGTTCCGCGAGTCCATGGCCGCCTTCCGGACGGACATCACCCGGCTGCAGAACGTGGAACGCTCGGTCCGGCTGCAGGAAGCGCCCTCGGTCAGCGACACTGTCGACTCGATCTACAAGCTTGGCCCGCTGCTCTGGACCCACCGGCCCGAGCACACGGGCTTCCTGGGCCTGCGCTTCGGACTGGGCACCGCGCCCTCGCGGATCCAGTTCGAGGAGCCCAACAGCAGCGACACCGAGGCCGGGTACATGGCCGAAATCCAGGAGTGCATGGCGCAGTTCCGGGACATCGAAGGCGTGCCGATCGTCTCGCAGCTGCGCTCCGCCGGTTCCTTCGGCCTCGCCGGGTCCCGGGGCCTCGTCGATGATGTGGCCCGCGGCATGGTCCTGCAGCTCGTCGGCCTGCACTCGCCTGCGGAGGTGGTCCTGGCCGCCATCACCTCGGCGCAGTCGAAGGAACGCTGGGAATGGCTGCAGTGGCTCCCGCACGTCGGTTCCGGCCACAGCCCGCTCAGCGGCGACCACCTTGCCTCCGGCCCCGGGGGCGGCTCGGCCCTGCTGTCCCGGCTGGAAGACCTGATTGACCAGCGTGAGGCCGCCTCCCAGACCCCGCGCCCGGCCCTGCGGCCCGGCGTCGACCCGCTCGGTTCGGACCTTCCCGAACCGCTGCTGCCCACCGTCCTGGTGGTCGTCGAGGACGACGCCCCGGTGGACCGCGGCCGGCTCACCCGGGTCCTCGAGCGCGGCCCGGACTCCGGCGTCCACGTGATGTGGGTGGCGTCCTCGGTGCAGCAGCTTCCGGCCGCCTGCCGGGACTTCATGGCCGTCGACGGCGACCACGGCACCACCACCGGCCAGGTCCGGCTCGGCCGGCACACCTTCCCGGTGAGCTGCGAAAGCCTCGACGCCGGCCTCGCCGCCCAGCTGGCCCGGATGCTCACGCCGGTCGTCGACGTCGGCAAACCGCTGGAGGACGACTCCGACCTGCCCCGGGCCGTGTCCTACGCGGCCCTGATCGGCAAGGACTTCATGGACAACCCGGCGGCCGTCGCCGAACGCTGGACCGAAAACAACTCGGTCCGGGCCTCCGCCGTGCCCAACCGCAAGGACAACGGCACGCTCCGGGCGCTGGTCGGCTCCAAGGGCATCGAACCGCTCTACCTCGACCTCAAGAACGAGGGCCCGCACGCCCTGGTCGGCGGCACCACGGGCGCCGGCAAGTCCGAGTTCCTGCAGTCCTGGGTGATGGGCATGGCCGCGGCCTACAGCCCGGACCGGGTGAGCTTCCTCTTTGTCGACTACAAGGGCGGCGCCGCGTTCGCGGACTGCCTGCACCTGCCGCACACCGTGGGCCTGGTCACCGACCTCTCCCCGCACCTCGTACGCCGCGCCCTGACCTCGCTGCGCGCCGAGCTGCATTACCGGGAGCGGCTGCTGAACCGGAAGAAGGCCAAGGACCTGCTGGAACTCCAGCGCGAAGCGGACCCGGACGCACCGCCCTACCTGATCATCATCGTGGACGAGTTCGCCGCCCTCGCCACCGAGGTTCCGGAGTTCGTCGACGGCGTGGTGGACGTCGCCGCCCGCGGCCGTTCCCTGGGCCTGCACCTGATCCTGGCCACCCAGCGTCCGGCCGGCGTGATCAAGGAAAGCCTGCGTGCCAACACCAACCTGCGGGTGGCGCTGCGGATGGCCGACGAGGATGACGCCATCGATATCCTCGGCGTGCCGACAGCTGCCTACTTTGACCCCTCCATCCCCGGACGCGGCGCCGCCAAGACCGGCCCCGGCCGGATCCAGGGTTTCCAGACCGGCTACGCCGGCGGCTGGACCACCGAGAAGCCGCAGCGGCCCCAGATCGAGATCGTCGAAATGGCCTTCGGCTCCGGCCCGGCCTGGGCCGCCCCGGCGCCCGAGACCCCGGTGAAGGAAGAAGCGGCCGGCCCGAACGACATCGCCCGGATGACGGCCAACATCATCAAGGCCGCCGACGTGCTCTCCATCGACCCGCCGCGCAAGCCCTGGCTGGACGAACTCGCCACGACCTACGACTTCTCCCGGCTGCCGAACCCCCGCACCGACGAACGCCTGCTCCTGGGCGTGGCGGACGACCCGGCGCACCAGGACCAGCCCACGGTGTTCTACGAACCGGACCGGGACGGCAACATGGCCATCTACGGCACCGGCGGCTCGGGAAAGTCAGCGGCCCTGCGCGGCATCGCGATCGCCGCCGCGGTCACCCCGCGCGGCGGGCCGGTCAACGTCTACGGCATCGACTGCGGCTCCTCGGGGCTCAAAATGCTCGATGAGCTCCCGCACGTCGGCGAGATCATCAACGGCGACGACGTCGAACGCGTCGGCCGGCTGCTGCGCTGGCTCCGGGACCTCGCCGACGACCGCGCGGCCCGCTATTCAGAAGTCCGCGTGTCGACCATCGTGGAGTACCGGACCCTCGCGGACCGGCCGGAGGAAAAGCGGATCTTCGTGCTGGTGGACGGCATGTCCGCCTTCCGCGAGGCCTACGAATACAGCAAGCTCTCCGCGCTCTGGGATATTTTCCTGCAGCTCGCCACCGACGGCCGTCCGCTGGGCATCCACCTCGTGGTCAGCGGGGACCGGCCCAACTCCGTGCCGGCGTCGCTGCTGGCCTCGATCCAGCGCCGGCTGGTGCTCCGCCTCTCCTCCGAGGACGACTACCTGTCGATGGATGTGCCCAAGGACGTCCTGGGCCAGGCCTCACCTCCGGGCCGCGGCCTGCTGGGCAACCTCGAGGTGCAGCTCGCCGTGCTGGGCGGCAACTCCAACCTGGCCGTGCAGGCCCGCGAAGTGCACAAACTCACCGAGGCCATGCTGCGCCAGGGCGTCGAACGCGCCCCGCAGATCGAGCGCCTGCCGGACCAGATCGACCTCGACATCCTGCCCGCGGGCAGCCCGGACCTGCCGGTGATCGGCGTCGACGACGAGACGCTCCAGCCCGCCGAGATCCTGGCCAAGGGCCCGCTGCTGCTGGCCGGCCCGCCCGGCTCCGGCCGCACCGTGGCCCTGGTGACCCTGGCCTACGCGCTGCGCCGCTCCAACCCCGGCGTCGAGCTGCTGTTCATCGGCTCCCGGCGCTCCGCCGCGGCGTCCCTGAAGCTCTGGGACCGCTCCGTGGTCGGCGCGGACGACGTCGAGGAAGCAAGCGATGAGCTGGTGGACTACTCCACCGGGACGCCGGGCAAGCTCGCGATCTTCATCGAGGGGCTGACCGACTTCACCGACACGGGAGCGGAATCCGGGATCGAACGGCTCATCACCGCCTCGATCAAGGCCGAACAGTGGGTGGTGGGCGAATCCGAGACCTCCACCTGGTCCTCGGCGTGGTCCCTCGCGCAGCCCTTCAAGTCCGGCCGCCGCGGCCTGCTGCTCAACCCCGGCGACATCGACGGCGACAGCCTGCTCAGCACCTCGCTGGGCCGGATCAGCACGGACTTCATCCCCGGCCGCGGCTACATCGTGGGCCGCGGCAAGGTCCGCAAGCTCCAGGTCGCACTGCCTCCCGAGAACCGGAACTAGCCCGTTGCCCTATCACTTGTGGGCCTTATCCGGCCCTCAGAAGGACCACAAGTGATAGGGCAACGGGAGGGTCTTGTAATGTCTGTGTATGGCCGACGGGACAAATCGGGTAGGCGAAACACCTGGCGGTGTCCAGGACAGCGGCACCGTCCTGGACACCGCGTTTTTCGCCTTCAGCGGTCTGGCCGCCGTCTGGCTCGCCACCATCCTCTTCGACGAGAGCCTGCACTGGGACCGCCTCTGGTTCTCGGTCGTCTTCTGGGCTGCCCTGGCGTATCTGGTCCTGCCGCGGCTGCACCGGATACTGACCCGGGTCTACCTGCCCGATTACTTCATCGGCCGGGCCCGAACCAGCGACGGGCTGCTCGGAGACCCCGTCAATGTGGCGCTGCTTGGCTCAGCGGAGCAACTCCATTCGGCCATGCGCCAGGCCGGCTGGACTTTGGCGGACGACGTCGATCTGGCCAGCAGCCGGCGGATCGTCCTGTCGACGCTGACACGGCGCAGCTACGACGAGGCCCCGGTCAGCCCGCTGTTCCTTTTCGGCCGGCAGCAGGATTTCGCCTACCAGCAGGAAGTCGACGGGAACCCGGGGAAGCGCCATCACATCCGCTTTTGGCGCTGCCCGCCGGGATGGGTCTTGCCCGGCGGGGTCAAAGTCGATTGGCTTGCCGCCGGCACCTATGACCGTTCGGTGGGGCTGTCGCTGTTCACGCTCCAGATCACGCACAAAATCGAGGAGAATGTCGACCAGGAACGTGGCTACGTGCTGGATTCCCTCCAACGCAGTGCAACCGACGTCGAGGTCCGCGTCATCCGGGACTTTTCGACCGGATACCACGCCCGCAACGGCGGCGGGGACAGCATATCGACGGATGGAGACCTGCCTGTCGTCGATCTGACGAGGCTCACGCCCCAGCCCGGAACAATCGTGCCGGCGGCGGCGGACCGCCGGCACCGCCGGTCGGCACCGACGCTGTTCGGCGGCGTCCTCGTCGTCCTCCGCGGCCTGGCGGCGCTCGCGCTCGCCGCCGGCCTGCTGGCCGGGAGTCCCGCCGTGGTGGCCGAGATCGACGCCGACGCCCTCTTGCCGCCCGTCGCTGTGGTCCTCGCCGCCTTCGGGATCATCGAGATCATGCTGGCCTGGTTCATTCTTCGCGGCGGCAACCGGGCCCGGCTAGGGGCCATGGCTCTGAGTTCTGCCGCCATCGTGACCCAATGGCTGGCTGTCCTCAACGGCGGCCCGGGAGTCACGTTTGCGACAAACCTTGTGGGACTCTCGCTGGACATCCTCCTGATTATCGCCCTGTCGAGCCAGCGGTCCCGCGACTTTGCGCGCCGGAACGGCCAGCACATCGCCATGCCGGCGAAGGCCCCCCGCGCAGGCGTCCCGGGCACACCTACCTGACCGGACAATGTCGGCGATCTAGGGCAGGATAGGTCTGTGAGCACAGGGAACACTGCAGCAGAAGCCGACACACAAACCCCCTCCGAGGCCGTGCGCGAAGAGTACGAGGTCCTCGTCGAGGAGGTCCGCAAGCACCGCTTCGCGTACTACCAGGAGGACGCGCCGATCATTTCGGACGCCGAGTTCGACGAGCTCTACCGGCGGCTGGAAACGATCGAGGCCATGCACCCGGAACTCGTGGCCAACGATTCCCCGACCCAGGAGGTGGGCGGCGAGGTGTCCGCCGCCTTCGCCGCCGTCGAACACCTGCAGCGCATGTACAGCCTGGAGGACGTGTTCTCCCTCGAGGAACTGGAGGCGTGGATCGCCAAAGCGGAAGCGAACATCACCAAACTCGGCAACGGGACGCCGGCTTGGCTTACCGAACTGAAGATCGACGGCCTCGCCGTCAACCTGCTCTACCGCGACGGCGTGCTGATCCGGGCCGCCACCCGAGGGGACGGCACCACGGGGGAGGACATCACCCACAACGTGCTCACCATCAAGGAAATCCCGCAGCAGCTGCGCGGCGAGGGCTTCCCGGCCGAAATGGAGGTCCGGGGCGAGGTCTTCATCCCGTCCAAGGCCTTCGCCGATTTCAATGAGGCCCTGATCGAGGCCGGCAAGGCGCCGCTGGCCAACCCCCGCAACGCCGCCGCCGGCTCGGTGCGCCAGAAGGACCCGGCGGAAACCGCCAAGCGCCCGCTCCGGATGTACGTGCACGGCATCGGCGCCCGCGAGGGACTCGACACGGTCAGCCAGTCGGACACCTATCGTCAGCTTTCCGAGTGGGGGCTGCCCACCAGCCCGTACTTCGAGGTCCTCCCCGGGCTCAAGGACGTGCTGGAGTTCATCACCCGCTACGGCGACAAACGCCACAGCCTCACCCACGAAATCGACGGCATCGTGGTCAAGGTCGACGACTTCGCCACCCAGCGCGCGCTCGGCTACACCTCCCGGGTTCCGCGCTGGGCCGTCGCCTTCAAGTACCCGCCCGAGGAAGTCAACACCAAACTGCTGGACATCGCGGTCAATGTCGGCCGCACCGGCCGCGTCACCCCGTACGGCGTGATGGAACCGGTCAAGGTGGCCGGCTCCACCGTGGAGATGGCCACCCTGCACAACCAGGAGGTCGTCAAGGCCAAGGGCGTCAAGATCGGCGACATCGTGGTGCTGCGCAAGGCCGGGGACGTCATCCCGGAAATCGTCGGGCCGGTGCTGGCCCTGCGCGAGCAGCAGGATCCGCCGGTCCGCGACTTTGTGATGCCCACCGAATGCCCCTCCTGCGGCACCCCGCTGGCGCCGGCCAAGGAAGGGGACGTGGACATCCGCTGCCCCAACTCCCGCTCCTGCCCGGCGCAGCTGCGCGAACGCGTGTTCCACCTCGCCGGCCGCGGCGCCTTCGACATCGAGGCCCTCGGCTGGGAAGCCGCCATCGCGCTGACCCAGCCGGCCGAACCGGAAACCCCGCCGCTGACCACCGAGGCGAACCTGTTCCGGCTGACCCCCGCGGACCTCGCCGACGTCCGCATCCGGCGGGAAAAGCGGTCCAAGGGCGTGGCCACCGGAGAGTTCGAGCTGGTGCCGTACTTCTTCAGCAAGGGCACCGCAAAGACCCCGTCCAAGCCCACGGCCACCACGGAGAAGCTGTTCCGCGAACTGGAGAAGGCCAAAACCCAGCCGCTCTGGCGGGTCCTCGTGGCGCTGTCCATCCGGCACGTCGGCCCGCGGGCCTCCCGCGCCCTCGCGACTGCGTTCGGCAGCATGGACGCCATCCGGCAGGCCTCCGAAGAGGAGCTGGCGCACGTCGACGGCGTCGGGCCCGTGATCGCGGCGGCCCTGACCGAATGGTTCACCGAGGACTGGCACCGCGAGATCGTCGACACCTGGGCGGCCGACGGCGTCCGGATGGAGGACGAGCGCGACGAATCCATGCCCCGGACCCTGGAGGGACTGACCATCGTGGTGACCGGCAGCCTGGAAGGCTTCAGCCGGGACGAGGCGAAGGAAGCCATCCTGATCCGCGGCGGCAAGGCAGCCGGCTCAGTCTCGAAGAAGACGGACTACGTCGTCGCCGGCGAAAACGCCGGCACCAAGCTGGACAAGGCCGAACAGCTCGGCGTGCCGGTCCTGGACGAGGACGGCTTCCGCGCGCTGCTGGCCAACGGCCCGGCGGACGGTGCCGACGGCGGCCCGGCGGGAAGTTCCACGGAACCCGGGGCCACCGGGGACCAGGACGACGCCGGCGACGGCGCCCGTGAAGATGCCGAGGAAGACCACCAGGAAGTTGTGACCGAATGAGCGCCGACGCCCTTGACCTGACCGCCGGTTCCCGGCCGGCCGCGCTGCTGGAACTCGCCCAGCAGGCGGCAGCGGCCGGGGCCGCGGTCCTGGCCGGCCGGAACACAGCCGAACTGGACGTCAGCAACAAGGGCGACTCCGGGGACTGGGTGACCGCCTTCGACCTCGCCGCGGAAACCGCCGTCCGGGACGTCATCACCGCGGCGAGGCCGTTCGACATCATCACCGGAGAGGAAGGCGGCACCGTCCATCCGGCGTCGCCCAGCGGCTACCGCTGGTCCATCGACCCGCTGGACGGGACCACCAACTTCATCCGCAACATCGTCTACTACGGCACATCGGTGGCCGTGGCCGACCCCGACGGCGTCTGGCTGGCCGGCGTCGTCAACGCCCCGGCGCTGGGCCGAAGGTACTACGCGCTCCGCGGGCAGGGCGCCTGGCTGGAGGAAGGCGGCCGGCTGACGCAGTTGACCGGGCCGGTCGCGGGGCGCACCGGGCAGATCCTGGCCACCGGTTTCAGCTACGACCCGGACGTCCGGGCCGAACAGGCGGCCGCGCTGGGCAGCATCATGGACGGCTTCGCCGACGTCCGCCGGCTCGGCTCCGCCGCCCTTGACCTCTGCCTCATGGCGGACGGCACCCACGACGCCTACGGTGAACGGGGCCTCAACGAACACGACTTCGCCGCCGGCGCCCTGATCGCCGAGGAAGCCGGCTGCTGGGTGCGCCGCCCGCGGCTGACCAGCCCGCTGGCGGGGGGCCCCTCCGACGACGAACGCCTCGCGGCCTGGACCTGCGCCGGGACGCTGGAACTCTCCGGGAAGTTCCCGCTCTAGCCCAGCCGTGGCGGGCAGCGCCGTTGTGATAGTTCAGTCACGGAAACCCGCGATCCGTGATCCCTCCGGACCGCCCGCCCGTACCATGGACAGGTGCATCCTCAGATCCTGATCCGCCCCGCAGTTCCGGCTGACTACGACGCCATCGCGCGCATCACCCGGGACGCCTACCTGGCCGCGGGCTACTTTGAGAGCGCGGACCACCCGTACATGCGGCAGATCCAGGACGTGGCCCGCCGGGATGCGAAGGCCACCATCTGGGTCGCGGAACGCGCGGGCAGCATCGTCGGTTCGGTGACCCTCGCCGTGGCCGGGGAACCCTACGCGGACATCGCCGAGGCCGACGAGCTGGAATTCCGGATGCTCGTGGTGGACCCGGCCGTGCAGCGCAGCGGTGCCGGCAAGGCCATGGTCCACGCCATCCTGGACCACGCCCGGTCGATGCCCGGCATCAACGCCGTGGCACTGACCACCGGCCTGACCTGGGAAAGCGCCCACGGGCTCTACCAGAAGACCGGCTTCCAGCGGGCCCCCGAGCGTGACTGGGTGGTGCCGGACACCGACATCAAACTGCTGGTCTACCGCCAGGAGCTGTGAGCCCGGCGTTCGGCAACACCCCGGGGAGACGAGCCCCCGTGCGGTAGGGTTTGGGGCAATCGAAACGCAGGCAAGGCAACCTGGAGGATCCATGGCACCGCACATCCCCGGCTCAATCGACGAAAAGCTCCTCGGTCTGTACCTCTCGGACCACTTGACCGGCGCCACCGCCGGCGTCTCCCGGATCCAGCGCATGGCAGAGGCTTTCGCCGACACCCCGGTGTCCGCCGACCTGTCCCGGGTCAGCGCGGAAATCACCCGGGAACGTGACGTACTCCGCGGCCTGATCCAGGATCTGGGCGTCCGGCAGCGCCCGCACCGCCAGGCCGCCGCCTGGCTCGCCGAGCACGCCGGCCGGCTCAAGCTCAACGGGCGCATCGTCAGCCGGTCACCGATGACCATGGTGCTGGAGGCCGAACTGATGCGCGCCGCGATCCTGGGAAAGCTCGGCGGCTGGCAGACCCTGGAGGAGCTGGCGCCCGAACTCGGACTCGACAAGGCGACGTTCACCGCCCTCGCGGACGACGCCCGGTCCCAGATCGAGGCCCTCAGCCGCGTCCACGAGCACGCCCGCCGCAACGCCTTCCGCAAGAACCGGGACATCAGCACCTGACCCGGGACGCCCGGGCCGACACATTTGTGCCGGTTTACCGGCGGCGCCGTCCGCCGCCCTAAAGTGGTGCCGACTCCACGGCACACTGCGAAAGGCACCTCCATGCGCAAGACATTCGGCACCGGTTCCGTCTGGGAACAGAAGGTCGGCTACTCCCGGGCGGTCCAGGTGGACAACACCCTCTACATCTCCGCCACCGCCGCCAGCGGCGAGGACGGTGTGGTGGGCGGGGACTTCTACACCCAGACCCGCTATATCCTGGAAAAGCTCGGTACCGTCCTGGCCGACGCCGGCTTCGACTACGCCGACGTGGTGCAGTCCAAGCTGTACCTGACGGACATCAGCCAATGGGAGGAAGCCGGGCGTGCCCACGGCGAAGTCTTCGGCGAGATCCGTCCCAGCCTGGCCCTGGTCCACGTGCTGCCGTTCCTGGACCCCAAGATGCTGGTCGAAATCGAACTCGTCGCCCAGAAAAGCACCAGCTAACTCCAACGCGGAGTCACCTACAGCCCGTGGCGCGGTCCCGGATGGGCCGTAGATGTCCCCGCATTGTTTGTCGGTGGGGGCTTCAGCCGCCTGCTGCCGGCGGCAGCCCGTAGCGGTGTTCGGGCCGGCCGGTGGTGCCGTAGCGCAGCTGGATGTCGACGGCGCCGTCGTCGGCGAGTGCTGAGAGGTACCGCTGGGCGGTGGCCCGGGAGACGCCCACCCGGGTGGCCACCTCCGCCGCCGAATACTGCTCGCCCGGTTCCAGCGATTCGAGCACGGCGGCCTCGGTGGCGGACCGGGGTTTGGCCGAGGGAATCACGTCCCCGGGGATCAGCGCGCGTTTGGCCCGTTCCACCGTGTCCTGCGTGACGTTCCCCGGCTGGGCCAGGATCCGCCGGTAGCGCGCATAGGAGCGCAGCTGCTGGGAGAGCGATTCGGCCGTGAACGGCTTGAGCAGATAGCCCAGCGCCCCGCGCCGGAACGCGAGCCGGAGCGAGGCCGTGTCCGAGGCGGCGCTCAGGATCATCGTGTCCACGTCCAGCTGGTGCAGCAGGTCCAGGCCCGACGCGTCCGGCAGATAGACATCCAGCAGCACCAGGTCCGGGCGCAGGCTGTGGATGGCCTGCAGCGCCAGCGACGCCGACCCGGCCGGGGGCAGCGCCAGGAACCCCGCCACCGAGTCCACATAGGCCGCATGCAGCTTGGCGACGTGGAAATCGTCGTCGACAATCAGCACCCGGAAATCCTCAGACATCGTTGTCCCTTTCGTTGGGCGCCGTCTCTTTGGGCGCTGTTGCATTGGGCGCCGTCGTCCCCGGCAGGGTCGCCATGAACACGGCGCCGGGGCCGCCGGCGGAGCCGGGGTCCAGCACCTTCACGTCCCCGCCGCGGCGGCGCGCCAGCTGCCGGGCCAGGGCAAGGCCCAGGCCCTGCCCGGCCCCCGCCCGGGCCGGACGGTCCGACGTCGTGAATCCTTCCGCGAACACCGCGTCCGCACCGCCCGCGCCAGCGGCCGGCAGCCCGTCGCCGGAATCCCCGACGACGATCAGCAGCGTCCCGCCGTCCGCCCCGGTGCCGGGCTCGTCGAGCACCTCCACCTCGACCCAGCGCTCCCGCGCGGAGCCCGCGACGGCGGCGTTCACGGCGTTGTCGATCAGGTTGCCCAGGACCGTGGTGACCTCTTGCGGTTCGGTGACCTGGCCCCGGACGAGTGTTTCCGGGCCGAGCCGCAGCGTCACGCCGCGTTCGTCCGCTTCCACGCCCTTGGCGCCGAGGAAAGCCTGCAGGTAGGGGTCCTGGAGGAGCTCGGCCTGGTCCACCGGGAACTTCAGCGGCCCGGTGGCGGCGAGCCGGGCCAGGTAGTCGCGGGCCTGCTGGTGCTGGCCGATGCTCATGAAGCCGGCGATGGTGTGGAGCTGGTTGGCGAACTCGTGCCGCTGGGCCCGCAGCGCGGTGGACATGGTGCCCACGGCGTCGAGCTGGCGGGTGAGCTGCTGGAGTTCGGTCCGGTCCCGCAGCATGACCACCCAGCCCAGGTCCTCGCGGCCGTGCAGTGCCTTGCGGGCGCTCGCCACCAGCACGCGCCCGCCGGCGACGAGTTCCACCGCGTCGCCTTCCGCGGCGTCGGCCCGGGTCAGGGCGGGCAGCTGGGCGGGCACCGGGGCCTCGGCCCACGGTGTCCCGGTGAGGTCGGGCCGGCCCAGCAGCCGCTGGGCAGCGGAGTTGAACACGCTGATCCGGCCGTCCGCGGCGACGCCGATCACGCCGTCGTCGACCCCCTGCAGGACTGCCACCTGGTCGTGGACCAGGGTGCTGATTTCCTCCGGTTCCAGGCCCAGTGTCAGCCGCTGGAGCCGGCGCCGGAGCAGGAAGGAGGCGAGCACACCGACCAGCAGGGCGCCGGCGGCGGTCAGGGCGATGGGGACGATGTCCCGGGACAGGCTCTGGCTGATGGATTCCGTGGAGTAGCCCACGCTGACCTCACCCACCACGGTGTCCGTGGCCGGGGCGAACACCGGGACCTTGGCCCCGGCGGAGGGGCCCAGGGTGCCCGTGTTCCGGGTGGTGACTTCCTTGCCGGCCAGGGCCTCGGACGGATCCGTGCTGACCCGTTCGCCGAGCCGCTCCGCATCGGGGTGCGCGAGCCGCAGGCCCGTTTCGTCGGTGATGACCACAAACAGGGCGCCGGTGCGGGTGCGGGCACCCTCCGCGGCGGCCATCAGCGGCCCGGCGAGCAGTTCGGCGGCCGGGGGAGTGCCGGGCTGGGCGCTGATCTGCTGCACCTCGGCCCGGACCTCAGGGTCCGACGCCACGGTCCGGGCCAGCGTCAGGGCCTGGTTTTCGGCCTCGCGCCCCAGCCGGTCGTAGGTGAGCCAGCCGTGGACGGCGCTGGTCAGCAGCACCACCAGCGCCACGACCCCCAGCTGCAGCAGCAGGGTCTGGGTGGAGAACCGCAGGGGAGCCCGGCCGGTCAAACGTGCCACGGCGGTCCTCCTTCGGGTGTGAGCAGAATGCGCAAAATGCGTCCAATAAGCAGTATGCCAATCAAATGAGGCAAAGGCCCAGCCGTGACGCGCGCCACTCTAACGTCTGTAGTACGCATCACACCGGGGTGGTGCGATTCAATGAAGAAGGAGCCGGCCGTGCTGGTATTACTAGGATTCGCCATGATCGCGGTATTCATGGTGCTGATCATGACGAAGAAGCTGACGCCGGTGCTGGCGCTCATCCTCGTCCCCACAGTCTTCGGACTCTTTGCCGGCGCAGGCCTCGGCATCGGACCTATGGTCATGGACTCGATGAAGTCCATGACCTCCACGGCCGCCCTGCTGATGTTCGCCATCATCTACTTCGGCCTGATGATCGACGTCGGGCTCTTTGACCCGCTGGTCCGGTTCATCCTGCGCAAGCTCGGCAACGACCCCGCCAAAGTGGTCCTCGGCACGGCCATCCTCGCAGCGGCAGTGTCCCTCGACGGCGACGGCTCCACCACCTTCATCCTCACCACTGCCGCCATGCTGCCGGTCTATCTGCGCCTCAAGATGAGCCCGGTGGTCCTGACCTGTGTGGCGGGCCTGGCCAACGGCACCATGAACATCCTGCCCTGGGGCGGCCCCACCGCCCGTGCCGCCACCGCGCTGAAGCTCGACGTCAACGATGTCTTCGTTCCGATGATCCCCTCACTGATCGCCGGCCTCGTGGTTGTGTTCGTCTTCGCCTGGCTCCTGGGCTTGCAGGAGCGCAACCGGCTCCGCGCCACCGCCCCGGAGATCTGGGCCGACGGTGCCGGATTCGACGGCGTCACCGGCGGCATCGGCGGCCGACGCACGGCCGGCCGTCCCGGCGGCGGATCCCCGGCCGGCAGCGGTTCGATCGCTCTCCTGGAACGCACTGAAGAGCTCGTGGACGACCGCGATTCCGCCATGGCAGACACCGCGCTGGACCCCAACCGTAAGACACTGCGTCCCAAGCTGTTCTGGTTCAACCTCGGCCTGACGGTGGCAGTCATGGTGACGCTCGTTGCCAACGTTGTTCCGCTCCCGTACGTCTTTATGGTGGGTTCCGCCATCGCCCTGCTGGTCAACTTCCCGAAGGTCAAGGACCAGGGCGCCCAGCTGATCGCCCACGCACCGTCGATCGTCGCCGTCGTGAGTATGGTCATGGCCGCCGCCGTCCTGACCGGCGTCCTGAACGGCACCGGCATGGTCAAAGCCATGTCCGAATGGCTCGTGGCGATCATCCCCGCCGGCATGGGCCCGTTCATGGCCATCATCACCGGCGTCCTGAGCATCCCGATGACGTTCTTCATGAGCAACGACGCCTTCTACTTCGGCGTCCTGCCGGTCCTCAGCGAGACCGCGGCACACTACGGCGTCAGCGCCGCGGACATGGCCCGGGCCTCGATCACCGGCCAGCCGTTCCACCTGCAGAGCCCGCTGGTCCCCGCGATCCTGCTGCTGGTCTCCCTCGCCAAGGTGGACCTGGGTGACCACCACAAGAAGGTCCTCTGGCGCACCGCCGTCGTCTCCCTGGTCATGCTCGCCGTCGGAGTCCTCACCGGAGCCATCGGCATCGGCTGATAAAACAAACTACGAGACTGTCGGGTCCGAAATTTTTCCGGACCCGACAGTCGCGTTTTGGTGAGGGAAGCTCGACGGCGACGGGACGGACATCCTGCCGGCTGCGTCTAAGCGGGGCCCACGCCGTCAGGGTTCCCTGCCCGAGCTTGCGAGGGGAGGGGGACGGTGGGGAGGAACGAGCGAGCAGCCAAAGGATCGTCCGGCCTGGCTCCGGACAGTAACCGCAGGCGAACCCACGTAGACTGGGACGGAAAATAATCCGAACTTGCAGGGGAGATCCATGGCTGCGATCAACCGCGACGACGTCGCGCATCTCGCGCGTCTCGCGCACATCGAGATGAGTGCTGAAGAGCTGGACCGGATGGCCGGCGAACTCGCCGTCATCGTCGATTCAGTGAAGTCCGTCAGTGAAGCCGCCGGTGATGACGTCCCGGCCACCTCCCACCCGATCCCGCTGACGAATGTGTTCCGCGAGGACGTTGTGGGCCACACTTTCACCGCCGAGCAGGCACTCTCCGGCGCCCCCGATGCGTACGAAGGCCGCTTCAAGGTCCCGGCAATCCTGGATGAGGGCTAAGAACATGACTGAGAACAACGAACTGATCCGCTCCTCCGCCGCAACGCTTGCCGGCAAGCTGGCCGCCCGCGAAGTCTCCGCCGTCGAGGTCACCCAGGCGCACCTGGACCGCATCGCCGCCGTCGACGGCAAGGTCCACGCCTTCCTGCACGTCAACACGGACGAGGCCCTCGCCGTCGCCGCCGAGGTGGACGCGATCCGCGCCGCCGGCGGTGCCGCGGCCCAGGAGCTGCACGCCCTCGCCGGTGTGCCGATCGCCGTCAAGGACCTGATCGTCACCGTCGGCCAGCCCACCACGGCCGGCTCGAAGATCCTCGAAGGCTGGCACAGCCCCTACGACGCCACCGTGGTCGAGCGGCTGCGCGCCGCGAAGATGCCGATCCTGGGCAAGACCAACCTGGACGAATTCGCAATGGGCTCCTCCACCGAGCACTCCGCCTTCGGCCCCACGCACAACCCCTGGGACCTCGACCGGATCCCCGGCGGCTCCGGCGGCGGTTCCGCCGCGGCGGTCGCGGCCTT
Organism: Arthrobacter sp.; assembly: GCA_034376805.1. Lineage (GTDB taxonomy): Bacteria > Actinomycetota > Actinomycetes > Actinomycetales > Micrococcaceae > Arthrobacter. The sequence goes on along the minus strand of JAXMJF010000070.1, from coordinate 47,148 downwards.
CGAGGCCCCGCTGGCCCTCGGCACCGACACCGGCGGCTCGATCCGCCAGCCCGGCGCCGTCACCGGCACCGTCGGCGTGAAGCCCACCTACGGCGGTGTGTCCCGGTACGGCGCGATCGCCATGGCTTCCTCACTGGACCAGATCGGCCCGGTCTCGCGCACGGTGCTGGACTCCGCCCTGCTGCACCAGGTCATCGGCGGGCACGACCCGCGCGACTCCACCTCGCTGCCGGATCCGCTGGAGGACCTCGTCGCCGCCGCATCGATCGGCAACGTGCATGGCATGAAGATCGGCATCATCAAGGAACTCCACGGCGAGGGCTACCAGGCCGGCGTCGAGAACCGCTTCAACGAATCGCTCGAGCTGCTCAAGGGCGCCGGCGCCGAAATCGTTGAGGTGTCCTGCCCCAACTTCAAGTACGCCCTGGGCGCCTACTACCTGATCATGCCGTCCGAGGCCTCCTCCAACCTGGCCAAGTTCGACGGCGTCCGGTACGGCCTGCGCGTGCTGCCCGAAGACGGCCCGATGACGATTGAACGCGTGATGGGTGCCACCCGCGCCGCCGGCTTCGGCGACGAGGTCAAGCGCCGCATTATCCTGGGCACCTACGCCCTGAGCGCCGGCTACTACGACGCCTACTACGGCTCGGCCCAGAAGGTGCGCACCCTGATCCAGCGCGACTTCGAGGCCGCGTTCGCCCAGGCCGATGTGCTGATTTCCCCGACGGCGCCGACCACGGCGTTCAAGCTCGGCGAGAAGCTCAACGACCCGCTGGCGATGTACCTCAACGACGTCGCCACCATCCCCGCCAACATGGCCGGCGTCCCGGGGCTCTCCCTGCCCGGCGGCCTGGCCGACGAGGACGGACTGCCGGTCGGAGTCCAGCTGCTGGCCCCGGCCCGCCAGGACGCCCGGCTGTACCGCGTCGGTGCGGTGCTGGAATCCCTGCTCGAGGCCCAGTGGGGCGGCCCGCTGCTGGACCGCGCTCCTTCACTGACGGACCCGTCGCTGACTGACCCCGCCCTTAATGACGCCGTCGCGAGCCACGGAGGTTCCCACTAATGTCTGACGCAACCCTCAGCTTCGAAGAGGCGATGGAGAAGTACGATCCCGTCCTGGGCTTCGAGGTCCATGTGGAGCTCAACACCAAGACGAAGATGTTCTCCTCCGCCCCGAACGTGTTCGGCGATGAGCCCAACACCAACGTCAACGAGGTGGACCTCGGCATGCCCGGCGTGCTGCCCGTGGTGAACAGGACCGCGATCGAGTCCTCGATCAAGATCGGCCTGGCGCTCAACTGCAAGATCGCCGAGACCTGCCGCTTCGCCCGGAAGAACTACTTCTACCCGGACACACCGAAGAACTTCCAGACCTCCCAGTACGACGAGCCGATCGCGTACGACGGTTACCTGGACATCGAGCTCTCCGACGGCACCATGTTCCGCGTCGAAATCGAGCGCGCGCACATGGAGGAGGACGCCGGCAAGCTGACCCACATGGGCGGCGCCACCGGCCGCATCCAGGGCGCGGACTACTCCCTCGTGGACTACAACCGCTCCGGCGTGCCGCTGGTCGAGATCGTCACCAAGCCGATCGAGGGCGCCGGCAGCCGCGCGCCCGAGCTCGCCAAGGCCTACGTCGCCGCGGTCCGCGAGATCGTCAAGAACCTCGGTGTCTCCGACGCCAAGATGGAACGCGGCAACGTCCGCTGCGACGCCAATGTCTCGCTCCGCCCGCACGGCCGCGAACGCTTCGGCATCCGCTCCGAGACGAAGAACGTCAACTCGCTGCGCGCCGTCGAACACGCCGTCCGCTACGAGATCCAGCGGCACGCCGCCGTGCTGGACTCCGGCGAACCGGTCATCCAGGAGACCCGCCACTGGCACGAGGACACCCGCTCCACGACCTCGGGCCGGCCCAAGTCCGACGCCGACGACTACCGCTACTTCCCGGAACCGGACCTGGTGCCGATCGTCGCCTCCCGCGAGTGGGTCGAGGAACTCCGGGCCACGCTGCCCGAGCCGCCGGCCGCGCGCCGGAAGCGGCTGCAGGCCGACTGGGGCTATTCCGACCTGGAATTCCGCGACGTCGTCAACGCCGGCGTGATGGATGAGATCGAGGAGACCATCGCCGCCGGAGCCACCGCCACGGTGGCCCGCAAGTGGTGGATGGGCGAGATCGTCGGCCGGGCCAAGAACGCCGACGTCGATCCCGGCCAGCTCGGCGTCGCACCGGCGACCATCGTGGAGCTGAACGCGATGGTCGAGGACGGCAAGATCAACAACAAGATGGCCACCGAGGTCCTCGACGGCGTGCTCGCCGGCGAAGGCAGCCCGGCGGAGATCGTGGCGAAGCGCGGCCTCGCCGTGGTCTCCGACGACGGACCCCTGCTCGAAGCCATCGATGCGGCCCTGGCCGCGCAGCCCGGCGTCGCGGACAAGATCCGCGGCGGCAAGGTCCAGGCGATCGGCGCAATCGTCGGCGGCGTCATGAAGGCGACCCGCGGCCAGGCCGACGCCGGACGCGTCCGCGAGCTGATCCTGGAGCGCCTCGGCGTCGAAGGCTGAATCCTAGCCATCCACTAAATCGGTCATGATGGTCTGCAGTGCTTCGCAGACCATCATGACCGATGTGCGTTTAAGGTTCTCCGGGCGGGCCAGGATGTCGATCCGGCGCCGGGTGCTGATGCCCTCGAGCGGCCGCAGCACGATGCCCGGGTTCAGCACCGGCCGCGCCGTATACCGGGGCAGCAGCCCGATCACGCTCCCGGTCGCCACCAGCGCCGCCACCGTGGAGTAGTCGTTGATCCGGTGGACGATGTTCAATTCCCGGCTCGAGACGGCCGCGACGGCGGAGAGCACGTCCGCGGGGGAGTAGCCGGTGCGGCTGGTCACCCAGGGTTCCCCGACGACGTCGTCCGCCGTCACCGCCCGCTGGCCGGCCAGCCGGTGCCCGGCCGGCAGGGCGACGTCCAGCGGCTCGTGCGCGAGCGGAATCACCGCTACTCGCTCCCCGGGCCAGCGCGGGCTGTGGTCCATCCGGTGCGCGAGCACCAGGTCATAGCGGGCCGTCAGCGCGGGGAAGTCCTGCTGGGCCACGTCCTCGTCGGAGAGCAGGATCCGCGGCTGCCCCGGCGCGGCCAGCAGCCGGGCGAGCGGGGCGAACAAGGCCTGCCCCGCGCTGTGGAACCCGCTGAGCGTCACCGCCGCCACCGGGGAGCCGTGGTAAGCGCCGATCGCCGTCCGTGCGTCCGCCATGGCGCTGACGACGGCGGCGCCGGCGTCCGCGAGGACCTGCCCGGCCTCGGTCAGGACCAGGTTCCGGCCCTCCTTGCGGGTCAGCGGCACCTCCACGGATTTCTGCAGGGCGGCCAGCTGCTGCGATACCGCCGAGGGCGTAACGAGAAGGGTTTCGGCGACGGCCTTAACACTTCCGAGGGCCCCGAGTTCGCGGAGCATCTCCAGCTGGTGGATTTCCATGCCGCCCAGTCTAGAGCTAAGCAAAAGCTAAATCGTCGATTGAGAAAATTCTGGTTGTGCTAACGCTTTGCAGCGGCTCTAATGGGGTGAGTTGTCCCACACCAGCTGTTCCACGCAGCGGATCTCCACGTGCCTGAGCAATGGCACAGTTAGGAAGGCCCATGAAGGCTCTCTACAAGGCCGGCGCCCACGCAGGATTCGACCTCGTGGACCGTCCCGAACCGGAAACCGGCCCGGGTGAGGTCAAGATCCGCGTCATGACCACCGGCATCTGCGGTACCGACCTGCACATCCAGTCGTGGGACGCGTGGGCGCAGGGCATCATCAACGCCCCCCTGATCGCCGGCCACGAGTTCTACGGAGAGGTCGTCGGGACCGGCGAGGACGTCCTGGACGTCAAAGTCGGGGACCGCGTCTCCGGCGAGGGCCACATCGTCTGCGGCATCTGCCGCAACTGCCGCGCCGGCCGCAAGCAGATGTGCATCAATACCGTCAGCGTCGGCGTCCAGCGCGACGGCGCCTTCGCCGAGTACGTTGTCATCCCCGAAACCAACGTGTGGGTCCACCAGGACCCCTCCGTGACGCCGGAACTCGGCGCCATCTTCGACCCCTTCGGCAACGCCGTCCACACCGCGCTCAGCTTCCCCCTCGTCGGGGAGGATGTGCTGATCACCGGCGCCGGTCCCATCGGCCTGATGGCGATCGCCGTCGCCCGCCACGCCGGCGCCCGCAAGATCGCCATCACCGACGTCTCCGCCCCGCGGCTGGAACTGGCCCGGGCCCTCGGCGTCGACCTCGCGATCGACGTCTCCAAGATGCGCGTCAAGGACGCCCAGCGCGAACTGGGCATGCGCGAGGGCTTCGACATCGGCATGGAAATGTCGGGACACCCCACGGCACTGCCTGAGATGATCGACAACATGAACCACGGCGGCCGGATCGCGATGCTGGGACTGCCCAGCCAGTCGATCGACATCGACTGGGGCAAAGTGGTCACGCATATGCTGACCATGAAGGGCATCTACGGCCGCGAAATGTTCGAGACCTGGTACGCCATGAGCGCCATGCTGTCCTCCAACCCGGTCCTGCACGCCAACATCTCCGCCGTCGTGACGGACACCCTCCCCGCCACCGACTGGGAAAAAGGCTTTGAAATCGCCCGCGCCGGCGTGGGCGGCAAAGTGGTCCTCGACTGGACCTGCTTCTAACCCGCCCCGATCCGGCCCACCGACCCCACCAGCTGAGGAGCACAACCCATGTATTCAGCCATCAAGGAACAGTTGCAGCACGAACTGGACGAGATCCGCAGCGCCGGCCTGTTCAAGACCGAGCGGCACATCGACTCGCCCCAGGCCAACCACATCAAAGCCGGGCAGATCGGCGAGTCCAGCGCGGACGTGCTGAACTTCTGCGCCAACAACTACCTGGGCCTCGCGGACCACCCGGAAATCATTGCCGCCGCCAAGGCCGCGATGGACGACCGCGGCTTCGGCATGGCCAGCGTGCGCTTCATCTGCGGCACCCAGGACCTGCACCTGGCCCTCGAGGCACGCGTCTCGAAGTTCCTCGGGACCGAGGACACCATCCTGTTCTCCAGCTGCTTCGACGCCAACGGCGGCGTGTTCGAATCGCTCTTCGGCCCGGAAGACGCCGTCATCTCCGATGCGCTGAACCACGCCTCGATCATCGACGGCATCCGGCTCTGCAAAGCCCAGCGCTTCCGCTACGCCAACCAGGACATGGCGGACCTCGAATCCAAGCTGATCGAGGCCACGACGCAGGAGAACCCGGCCCGCCGCAAGATCATCGTCACGGACGGCGTCTTCTCGATGGACGGCTTCCTCGCCCCGCTGGAAGCGATCTGCGACCTCGCGGAAAAATACGACGCCATGGTCATGGTGGACGACTCCCACGCCGTCGGCTTCATGGGCGCCAGCGGTGCGGGCACCCCGGAACACGCCGGCGTCTCGGACCGCGTGGACATCTATACCGGCACCTTCGGCAAGGCCTTGGGCGGCGCCTCCGGCGGCTACGTCTCCGGCCGCCGCGAAGTCGTCGCGATGCTCCGCCAGAAGGCCCGCCCCTACCTGTTCTCCAACTCGCTGGCCCCGGCCATCGTCGCGGCGACGCTCAAGGCCCTGGACCTCGTGGAGAGCTCCGGCGAACTGCGCAGCAAGCTCTTCGCCAACGCCGCGCTGTTCCGGAGCCGGATGTCCGAGGAGGGCTTCGAGCTGCTCCCGGGCGAGCACGCCATTGTCCCGGTCATGTTCGGCGACGCCGTGATGGCCGCCAAGGTGGCGGACGCCATGCTGCACCACGGCGTGTTCGTCACGGCGTTCAGCTACCCGGTGGTGCCCAAGGGCGCGGCCCGGATCCGCGTCCAGCTCTCCGCCGCGCACAGCGCCGAAGACGTGGAGGCCTGCGTGCAGGCTTTCGTGCGCAGCCGCGCCGCCGTCGCCGGCTGAACCGGACTTCACCGGAAAAAGCAGAAACGAGGTTGCGGCGCCACAAACGGCGCCGTAACCGCTTCCGTCTGCAAGGATGGACCCATGTCAGCTAATTACGATGTCGTGATTGTCGGCGGCGGTATCGCCGGCCTGTCCCTTGCCTCAGCCCTGGCCGGAAAATGCAGCGTCGCGCTGGTGGAAGCCGAGCAGACCCTGGCGTACCACACCTCGGCCCGCTCAGCCCGGCAGCTGATCCCCAGCTACGGCCCGCCTGCGGTCCAGGAGCTCACCCTCCGCACCCTCGAGCTGATCGCCGCCCAGGACGCCACCCGCCCGGAACCGGTGCTCTCACCGCGCAGCTTTCTGCTGATCGGCGACGACGCCACCGTCCGGGAGCAGGCCAGCGGCCACATGCGGCCGATCACCCACGCCGAAGCCCTGGAACTCTGCCCGGCCCTGCTCCCGGACTCCTTCTCCGCTGCCGGCCTGGACACCGGCTCCTTCGCCTGCAACGCGCCCCTGCTGCTGGAGGACCACCGCCGGCATGCCGAAGCCAACGGCGTGGACATCATCACCGGCGCCCGCGTCCACTCGGCCCAGCGCCTCGGCTCCGGCTGGGAACTCGGCGCCGGGCAGGAGGGCTTCCAGGCCGGCGTCGTCGTGAACGCCGCCGGCGCCTGGGCCGACGAGCTGGCCGTGCTCAGCGGCGTCGAGAAAGTCCAGCTGCAGCCGTACCGGCGCACCGCGGCGATTGTCGACGTCGAGCACCCCCTCCGGGAAAGCTGCCCCATGGTGGCCGCCGCCGACGACTCCTTCTACTTCCGCCGCGACGGGGAGCAGGTCCTGATCTCGCCGTCGGAACACGAACCGAGCGGACCCGAGGACGCGAAGCCGCATCCGGGGGACATCGAGGCGCTCATCGCCCGGCTCAACGCCCTCACCACCCTCGGCATCCGCGGCGTCCGCCAGGCCTGGACGGGGTTGCGGACGGAAGCGGCCGACGGCGTCCCGGTTGTGGGGTTCGACGCCGAAGCCCCCGGATTCTTCTGGCTCGCCGGCCAGGGCGGCTACGGCTTCCAGACCTCCTCCGGCATCGCCGAACTGGCCGCCGGGCTGATCCTCGCCGGCCGGGCCGCCGGCTCTGCCGCAGGCGGCAGCACGGCCTCGGGTCCGGCATCCCGGACAGCGGAGGCGCTGGCTGCGACGCGCTGGTCCATCCGGCGCTGAACAATGGACTCATGAGCACCCTGATCACCAACATCGCCGAGCTGATGACCCAGGACCCGGACCACCGGGTCCTGAAGGGAGCGGCCGTGGTGATCGAGGGTGAACGGATCGCCTGGCTGGGGCAGGCGGCGGACGCGCCGGCCGCCGACACCTCAGTCGACGCCGGCGGGCGGGCCCTGCTGCCGGGCTGGGTCGATTCGCACACCCACCTGATCTTCGCCGGGGACCGGACCGCCGAGTTCGAGGCCCGGATGGCAGGGGAGAGCTACAGCGCCGGCGGGATCGCCGTGACCACCGGCGCCACCCGGAACACAAGCGACTTCGACCTCACCCGGCTCGCCCTGGGCCGGGTGGCCGAGGCCGTCTCGCAGGGCACCACTTATCTCGAAACCAAGACCGGCTACGGCCTGGACATCGACAACGAAGCCCGCAGCGCACGGATCGCCTCCACCGTGGTGGACGAGGTCACCTACCTCGGCGCCCACCTGGTGCCGGCCGGAATGGACGCCGAGGAGTACACAGACCTGGTCTGCGGCGCCATGCTCTCCGCCGTCCGGCCGTTCGTGCGCTGGGCCGATGTCTTCTGCGAGCGGGGAGCCTTCACCGAGGACCAGTCCCGGCGCGTGCTCCAGGCCGGCCGGGACGCCGGGCTGGGCCTGCGGGTGCACGGCAACCAGCTCGGCGAAGGCCCCGGCGTGCGGCTCGCGTTGGAATTCGGTGCGGCCAGCGTGGACCACGTGAACTACGTGTCCGCCGACGACCTCGACGCTCTCTCGGCCAGCTGGTCCGGCTGGGACGGGGCGGCAGGAGCGCGCGGCACGGTGGCGACGTGCCTGCCGGCCTGCGATCTGTCCACGCGCCAGCCGCTGGCGCCGGGCCGGGAACTGCTCGACGCCGGCGTGCAGCTCGCACTGGCCTCCAACTGCAATCCGGGCACCTCCTATACGAGTTCGATGGCGTTCTGCGTCACCACCGCCGTGCTCCAGATGGGCCTCAGCGTGCACGAGGCCGTGCGCGCCGCGACCTACGGCGGTGCGCTGGCCCTCGGCCGGGAGTCCGGGACCGACGCCGACGGCGAACGCGCCGTCGGTTCGATCGCCGTCGGCCACCGCGCGGACCTGCACCTGCTGAACGCGCCGTCGGCCACCCACCTGGCCTACCGTCCGGGCATGCCGCTGACCCACGCCGTCTGGCGCGCGGGGGTCCGCGCCCGCTGACTGTGCTTTCGATCCTGTCGCTTTCGACCCTGTCGACTTACCCCGGGAGGCCACCGTGGTCCGGCTGTTCGAGGAACTGGGCATCGCCCTCGATCAGCTGCGCGCCCAGCGCCAGGGGCCGGCCGGCCTGGCCCGGCGCCGCGAGGCCCGGCTGGCCGCGATGCTCACCCACGCCCGGACCAGCTCGCCGTTCTACCGGCACCTGTACCGGGACGTGGCGCCCGCCCGGCCCTCCGAAGGCGTCCTCCTGGCGCAGCTGCCACCGGTCACCAAACAGGAGCTGATGGCCAACTTCGACGACTGGGTCACCAACCCCGCCGTCACCCGGGCCGGAGTCGAGGCCTTCATCGCCGATCCGTCCCTGGTCGGAACGCCGTTCCTGGGCCGGTATTTCGTCTGCACCACATCGGGCACCACCGGGCACCCCGGCATCTTCGTGCACGATCCCCGTTCCCTGGCCGTTTCGCAGTCCTTTTTCCTCCGTGTCGACCTGGCCTGGCTGTCTCCGCGCGAGCTGCTGGCCATGGCCCGCCGCGGACTGCGCTGGGCGGCTGTGGTGGGCACGGGCGGGCACTATGCGGGGGCGGGCTGGGTGCAATGGCAGCGCCGGCGCAGCCGGTGGCGCCGGCGCGCATTCCAGGCGTTCCCGGTGCAGCAGCCGCTGGCTGGGCTCGTGGCAGCCCTGAACGACTTCAACCCCTCGGCCGTCACCGGCTATCCGAGTGCCCTCGCCCTGCTCGCCGAGGAACAGCTGGCAGGCCGGCTCCACCTGAAACCGGTGGTGGTGGAGCTCGCCGGCGAGTCCTGCGGGCCGGACGTGCGGGCGCGCATCGCGGAGGCGTTCGGGGGTGCCGTCCACGATGCCTACGCGGCTTCCGAGTTCACGCCGCTGGCATTTGACTGTGACCGCGGCTGGCTGCACGTGAACAGCGACTGGGCCATCCTGGAACCGGTCGGCGCCGACTACGCCCCCACGCCGCCGGGGGAGCCCTCCCACACGGTGCTGCTCACCAACCTCGCCAACCGCGTCCAGCCCATCATCCGCTACGACCTCGGCGACTCGGTGCTGGCGAAGGCCGGCCCGTGCGGGTGCGGCAGCCCGCTGCCGGCGATCCGGGTCGCAGGCCGGCGCGACGACGTCCTGCGGCTCACGGCCGCCGACGGAACCACGGTCCGGATCCTTCCGCTCGCCATCGGATCCGTGGTCAACGAAACGCCCGGACTGCACCGCAGCCAGCTTGTCCAGACGGCTCCGGCAACCCTCCGGCTCCGGCTCGAACCGGAACCCGGTGCCGATGCCGCGGCGGCGTGGCAAGCGGCGTCCGCGAAGCTGCGGGAATACCTCGCCGGGCTGGAACTGGGGAATGTCGACGTCGTCCGCGCGGAAGAACCGCCGGAACAGAGCGGGCCGAGCGGGAAGTTCCGCCAGGTGATCGCCCGGGTTCCGGAATGAGCTGCGGCTGCTAGAAGAACATCGGCGGGGCGTCCAGCACCGTCTCATCGACGCGCCGGGCCTCCCATTGGCTGAACGGCTTGTCCAGCTCGTACTTGCCCGCGCCGGTGCGGTACAGGGTCCGGACCTCGGCGTTGTCCGGGTTGTTGAGGGATTCGAAGTACTCCACCGACCAGTGGAACCAGCGCATGCAGAACAGCCGCATGGTGAGCCCGTGGGTGACAAACAGTGCGTTGGGGGCGTAGCTCGGTTTGGACCAGTGCCGGTACAGGGTCTCCATAAAGGAGGAGATCCGGTCGTAGACATCCGAGCCGGACTCGCCCTCGCGGAAGCGGTAGAAGAAGTGTCCGTAGGCGTTCCGGAGTTCCTTCTGGTCCTCGATCTCACCGGCGATCTGGAAGTTGGCCCAGTCCTGCTCCCGCAGCCGCGGCTCCTCGATCACCCGCTCCACCAGCGGACCGAGGTTGAGTGCCTCGAGGGTCTGGTAGGCCCGCAGGTAGGGGGAGACGTACACGCACACCGGGCGGCCGTCCAGCAGCCGCCGGACCTGCTCGCCGGCCGCCCGGGCCTGCTCCACGCCGAGTTCGGTCAGCGGAATCCGGTAATCGGGCACCCGGTTGTAGATCGAGGTGTCGGCGTTGGCGGCGGACTGGCCGTGCCGGATCATGATGATTTTCCCGGGCGCACTCATAAACCCCAGCATAGGCGGCAACGCCGGTAAGGCAGGGCAAAGCAAGACCGGGCAAGATAGGAACATGCTCGTTCCCTCCCGCCGCCGCCTGCGGTTAGAAGTCTGGATCGTCCTGGGACTGTCCCTGGGGCAGTCCGCCGTGTACTCGGTCGTCCAGTTGCTGGACAAGCTGACCCGGGCGCCGCTGGCGGAGGGGACCTCCACCCTGAACCGTTCGCAAAGCAGCCGCGAATACTTCGATCTCACCTACCAGCTGCTGGATATCTTCTTCGCCCTGGTGCCGGTGGTCCTGGCACTCTATTTCCTCACCGACCACCGGACGTCCGGCCTCTCCGGCGGCCACGGCGTCTCGGCGTTCCAGAAACTGGGGCTCAATTTCGCCCGACCCGGCAGGGACCTGCTGCAGGGCTTCGGCCTGGCGGCGCTGATCGGCATCCCGTCGCTGGGACTGTACGCCGCGGGCCGGGCACTGGGCATTACGACGGCGATCATCCCCAGTGCACTGGACGCCTACTGGTGGACCGTGCCGGTCCTGGTCCTCTCCGCGATCCGGCACGGGATCGTGGAGGAAGTGATCGTGGTGGGCTACCTGCTGGACCGGCTGGGCAAGTTCGGCTGGAGCCTGCCGCTGGCCATCTTCACCAGTTCCATGCTGCGCGGCAGCTACCACCTCTACCAGGGCTTCGGGCCATTCATCGGCAACGCCATCATGGGTGTCATCTTCGCGCTGGTCTACACCAAAACCCGCCGCCTGATGCCGCTGGTGATTGCCCACGCCGTGCTGGACATCGTGGCGTTCGTCGGTTTTAGCCTCTTCGGCCGGTCCATCGGCCTCGGCTGACCCTCCACACAGCAACGCCCTAAAAAGCCGGCGTCGGGCGGCGCTCCGGGCGTTAAAAAGTTATCGGCCGCCATCGGTGGGTGACGTCATTGGCACCCGCTGATGGCGGCCGAAGTGTTGGGCGGTGAAGCGTCAGATGGTGACGGCTCCGGAGGCCGTCTCGAACGTGACGGAGAGGATGCCGGGCGTCCCGCGGGGAGCGAGCCAGTTCACGGCCACGTCCTCCAGGGGCTTCTCGACCGGGACACCGAGCCATTCGGTGACACGTTCCGCCGAGCCGGCAATCGTGAGGGCGGACATCTTGACATTGCTCTCGTAGGCCTTCGACGGGTGGAGTTCCGGATCGCCTTCCCACTTGAGCATGTAGGGGACCTGGGGATCGGCGATGAGCCCGAGGATGCCGATCTGCTTCCAGACCAGCTCGCGGCCGTCGGGGAACTTGCGGTTGCCGTTGACGGCGGCGCGGCCGAGCCGTTCCTCGAACGGGGCGAGGTCGTCAACTTCGACGCACCAGCCCATCCAGCCGCCGCCTGCTTCGGAGCGGGCGCGGACGGCCTGGCCGAAGGGGGCCTTGTCGGACGCGGGGTGGTTCAGGACCTCCACGACCTCGAGATACTTATGTCCCGCGAGCGGGATGATCATGTTGCGGGTCCCGAATCGGGGGTGTACTCCGCCCTTCACGGCTTCGACGCCGAGGGCAGACGCAATTCGTTCGGTGGTGGCAGCGAGGCCATCTTGTTCACAGGCGTAAGAGACGTGATCCATGCGCATGCCCTCATCTTGACACTTTGTGATCCGGCTCTCAGCTTAGGCTCTCCTAACCGTGGTGGGATGTCATTTTTGGGGGCTCCCCGCCGGCCCCGGCCCCGCGTCACGACGGGGAAGCGGCCGGTTTCTTAGGCCCCGCCGCCCGCGCAACTTCATCTTCGTCACAAAGCTATCCACAGCCCGGAACCGGTTCCTAGACTGGGGTCAGGTCATGAGTGCCAGCGCACAGCCCCGGCTAGCTGGCCGGCAACCCTCGTCACGCGGTGGGGTGCCCCGGGTGAAGACCTGGCCGTCCGGCACCCGCCGGAGGGCAAGCGCGGCGCCAGCCGACCCGGGCCCAGGGGCTCCGGGGCTGCCTGTGCCCGGTCCCCAAAGGAGTGTCCCGATGTCCAGTGCCTGGTCCTTCGAAACCCGCCAGATCCACGCCGGCCAGGAGCCGGACAGCGCCACCGGCGCCCGGTCGCTGCCCATCTACCAGACGACGTCGTTCGTCTTCCCCAGCGCGGAAAGCGCCGCCAACCGCTTCGCCCTCGCCGAGCTCGCCCCCATCTACACCCGGATCGGCAACCCCACCCAGGACGCCGTGGAACAGCGGGTGGCCAGCCTGGAAGGCGGACTGGCGGCGCTGCTGCTGAGCTCCGGACAGGCCGCGGAGACCTTCGCCATCCTGAACGTTGCCGAGGCCGGCGACCATGTGGTGGCCAGCCCCAGCCTTTACGGCGGCACCTACAACCTGCTGGCCCACACGCTGAAGAAGTTCGGCATCTCCGTGACCTTCGTGGAGGACCCGGACAACCTGGCGCAGTGGCGCGACGCCGTGCAGCCCAACACCAAGTTGTTCTTTGGCGAGGTGGTCTCCAACCCGCGCCAGGACGTGCTGGACATCGAGGGCATCTCGCAGGTGGCCCACGAGGCCGGGGTCCCGCTGATCGTTGACAACACGCTCTCCACGCCCTATCTCATCCGCCCGATCGAGTGGGGTGCGGACATCGTGGTGCACTCCGCCACCAAGTACCTCGGCGGCCACGGGACCGCGATCGCGGGCGTGATCGTGGACTCGGGCAACTTCGACTTCGGCCAGGACCCGGAGCGCTTCCCCGGCTTCAACACCCCCGACCCCACCTACAACGGCCTGGTCTACGCACGGGACCTCGGCAAGGACGGCGCCCTTGGCGCCAACCTCTCCTACATCCTCAAGGCGCGCGTCCAGCTGCTGCGCGACCTCGGCTCGGCGGTGTCCCCGTTCAACGCCTTCCTCATCGCCCAGGGCCTCGAGACCCTGAGCCTGCGCGTGGAGCGGCACGTCGCCAACGCCACCAAGGTGGCGGAATGGCTCGAGGCCAGGGACGACGTCGAATCGGTCGCCTATGCCGGGCTGCCGTCCAGCCCCTGGTACGAGCGCGGCCGCAAGTACGGCCCGAAGGGGACCGGCGCCGTCGTCGCCTTCAACATCGCCGGGGGAGCAGAGGCGGGCAAGCGCTTCGTGGACGCCCTCGAACTGCACTCGCACGTGGCCAACATCGGCGACGTGCGCTCGCTGGTCATCCACCCGGCGTCGACCACCCACAGCCAGCTTTCCCCGGAACAGCAGACCGTCGCCGGCGTGAACCCGGGCCTGGTCCGGCTCTCCGTGGGCCTGGAGCACATCGACGACATCCTTGCCGACCTCGACGCCGGATTCCGCGCGGCCAAAACCGCCTGAGCACCGCCGGCGCCCGGCGCCCCGGCCCTCTGGCCTCGGCGCCGGGGCCCGGGATAACGCCGGGGTAATCGCGGCGAGTCATAAGTTCGTCACAATCTTCGCCACCGGGCCGCCACATTTCGTAGACTCAGTGAAGGTCATGAGTGCCAGCGACAGCCCCGGCTTGCTGGCCGGCAACCCTCCTTTTGCGGCGGGGTGCCCCGGGTGAAGACCTGGCCCGCCGGTCAGCTGACGGCGGGCAAGCGCGAAGTTAGGTCCTCACATGACGATTGCCGTCACCCGCCAGGGTGCACCTGTAAGCAAGACCTCCCACCCCCATGCCCCCGTCCCGGGTGACACTGCCCCGGACGGCGGTGTCCCGGACGGGACGGTCCGGTACCTCCGGATCGGCGACCTCGACCTCGAATCCGGGGCCCGGCTGCCGGACGTCACCCTCGGCTACGAGACCTGGGGGACCCTCAACGCGGACCGCTCCAATGCCGTGCTGATCGAGCACGCGCTGACGGGGGACACCCACGTCACTCGCGGCGCCAGCGAGGAACCGGGGTGGTGGGAGCAGCTCGCGGGCCCCGGCGCGCCGGTGGACACGGACAAATACTTCGTCGTCTCGATCAACATCCTCGGCGGGTGCTACGGCTCCACGGGACCCTCGACGCCGGCGCCCGACGGAAAGCCCTGGGGATCCCGGTTCCCGCTCGTCACCCTGCGGGACACGACCGAGGCCGAAGCCAGGCTGGCCGATGCCCTGGGTATCCGGAGCTGGTACGCCGTGCTCGGCGGTTCCCTGGGTGGGGCGCGTGCCCTGGAGTGGGCCGTCAGCTACCCGGAGCGGGTCCGGCGCTGCGGCGTGATCTCGGTCGGCGCCAGCAGCACCGCCGAGCAGATCGCTTTTGCCCAGGCGCAGACCCTCGCCATCCGGCAGGACCCCAACTTCAACGGCGGGGACTACTACGGAGGTCCGGAACCGGAAGCGGGCCTGGCCCTGGCGCGCCGGATCGCGCACATCACCTACCGCTCGGCCACGGAGCTGGACGAACGCTTCGGCCGGAACGCGCAGGACTCCGAGGCTCCGCTGGAAGCAGGATCCCTCGCCGGGCGCGGCCGCTACCAGGTGGAGAGCTACCTCGACCACCAGGGCAACAAGCTGGTCCGCCGCTTCGACGCGAACAGCTACATCGCCATCACCGAGGCGCTCATGAGCCATGACATCAGCCGGGGCCGCGGCGCCCTTGCCGACGCGCTGGCTCCGGCCACGGCCGAGTTCCTGGTGGCGGCCGTCGACTCGGACCGGCTGTACTTCCCGGCCCAGTCCCACGCGCTCGCCGCTGGCCTGCCCGGCGAGGTTGCCGTACACACCATCGAGGCGCCGATCGGACACGACGGTTTCCTGACCGAGATCGGCCAGCTCAACAGCCAGCTCCGGCGCTACTTCTTCGGCTAGACCACTGGGGGGCGGATTCCGCTGGACCGGCGCCGGTCCAACAGACGAGCGTCCGCCCCCGGGCTTCCCTCTGCGGCAGTTACGCCGGTAGGCTCACGGCGCATGACCACCGTCGATGAACAGGGCCGTCCGGAACCTCCCGTCGCGGCCGGCGAGGCCGCCACTCTCCTCGGGTTCTGAAGCACATGACCTACGTGGAGGACAGCTGGTTCTTCCACTCCCTGCACGGGCAGGACCGGCAGCCGCCGTGGAACACGATGGACTGGAACGCACATCCGGACTGGAACTTCCACTCAGCCGCCGGGGACTCCGCGGAGGCTCTCCGCTCACGCTGGCAGGACGCCGTCGTGCGCTCCCGCTCCCTCGTCGCCGAGGCACTGGCCGCCGGAGGGCTGGATACGCTGGCCAGGCGCGCCTGGTCCGACGGCCAGACACCCAGCCTCCGCTGGATCCTGTGCCACATGATCGAGGAATATGCGCGGCACAACGGCCATGCCGACCTCCTGCGCGAATCCGACGACGGAAGCACCGGAGAATGACCTTATTGTGCATTTTTGCAGATGCGCTCTGCACTAATGGCCGTTGAGGCCACGGGCGGGAGCGTCCATACTCGTTGAGAATGATGCCGCGTGTCACAAATCACAGGTGTCCATTGCCCAGAGGTCCATAGGGTGTCGACGGAGACACCGAAGGAGTCGAAATGAGTACGCAAAACGCCGCCAGGCGCCCAGAAGAGGAAGACGTCAAGGCGTCCGGCCTGAAGAAGGTAGTAACGGCCTCCATGGCCGGCACCGTTGTCGAATGGTATGAGTTCTTCCTCTACGCCTCCGCAGCCACCCTGGTCTTCGGCAAGTTGTTCTTCCCGAACTCCGGCACGGAGCTGGACGGCATCATCGCCGCCTTCGTCACCTACGCCGTGGGCTTCGTGGCCCGCCCGATCGGTGGCATCGTTTTCGGCCACTTCGGTGACAAATTCGGCCGCAAGCAGCTCCTCCAGCTCAGCATCGTCCTGGTTGGTGTCTCCACCTTCCTGATGGGCTGCCTCCCGACGTTCCAGCAGATCGGCTACTGGGCGCCGGCCCTCCTGGTCTTCCTGCGCTTCGTCCAGGGCTTCGCCGTCGGCGGCGAATGGGGCGGCGCCGTCCTCCTCGTGGCCGAGCACAGCCCCAGCAAGTCCCGCGGTTTCTGGTCCTCCTGGCCGCAGTCGGCGGTCCCGATGGGCAACCTGCTCGCCACCGGCGTGCTGTTCGCGCTCTCCTCACTGCTTTCCCCGGCCGACTTCCTCAGCTGGGGCTGGCGTGTGGCCTTCTGGCTGTCCGCTGTGATCGTCATCGTTGGCTACTACATCCGCACCAAGGTCCAGGACGCCCCCATCTTCCTGGAGGCCCGCAAAGAGGTCACCGTTGAGAACAAGGGCTACGGCGTGGCCGAAGTCTTCCGCCGCTACCCGCGTGGCGTCTTCACCGCCATGGGCCTGCGCTTCGCGGAGAACATCCTCTACTACCTGGTGGTCACGTTCTCCATCACCTACCTGAAGATTGTTGTCCAGACGGACACCTCGCGCATCCTGCTCCTGCTGCTGGTCGCGCACTTCATCCACTTCTGTGCAGTTCCGATGGTCGGCAAGCTCTCCGACGCCTACGGCCGCAAGCCGGTCTACATGGCGGGCGCTCTTCTCGGCGGCACCTGGGGCTTCTTCGCCTTCCCGATGATGGACACCAAGAACGACCTCATCATCCTCGCGGCGATCACCATCGGCCTGCTGTTCCACGCCCTGATGTACGCCGGCCAGCCGGCCATCATGGCCGAGATGTTCCCGACCCGGATGCGCTACTCCGGCGTCTCGCTGGGCTACCAGGTCACCTCGATCGTGGCCGGTTCGCTGGCACCGATCATCGCCACCGCGCTGCTGAGCCAGTTCAAGTCCTCCGTGCCGGTGGCCTTGTACCTGCTCGGCGCCTGCATGGTGACCGTCTTCGCAGTGTTCATGCTCAAGGAAACCCGCGGCGTCTCGCTGCACGACATCGACGCCGCCGATGCCCAGGGCACCGCGGACCTCTTGGCCGCCAGCAAGAAGTAACAGGCAAAAGTAACCGCTAAGAAGTTATGAGAACCAACAACAGCCCGGTCCCCGCAACACGGGGGCCGGGCTGTTGCTGTTGCAGCGGCCCAGCCGGCCAGGACGGCTCAGCCGGCCAGGACATCCTGGCGCTCGGAAATCTCGGTCCGCACCGCTGCGAGGACCGCCTGCACGGGGGCCGACCGCAGCGACTCCGCGCGTGCCACCGCCCAGATCGGAAGCTGCCGCTGGAAGTCGTCCGGCAGCACCGGCAGGAAATTCGGGTCGCCGACCGCCAGGAAGTTCGGCAGCAGGCCGATCCCTGCGCCCCGCCGGACGGCCTCCAGCTGGGCAAAGATACTCGTGGCCTGGAAGCTGGAGCGCGGCACGGGAAGCTGCGTGGAGCGGTGGCCCAGTTCGGCGACCTGCAGCGCCGACTCCACGTAGGAGACAAAGCCGTGCTGCCGGACGTCGTCGAGCGTCACCGGCAGGCCGTGTTCGCTGGCGTACTGCGGGCTGGCGTACAGCCGGAGGAAGTAGTTGGACAGGAAAATGGCCTGCGCATTGCTGACATCCAGGTTGCCCACCACCACCTCAAGGTCCACCCCGGACCGGTTCTGGCTGACCTTGCGGGTGGCGCTGAGCATCTCGACGTTGAGCAGCGGATGGCCCTGCTGCAGCCGGACCAGCGCCGGTGCGACGAACTCGGCGCCGAAGCCGTCCGGGGTGCTGATCCGGACCAGCCCGGAGAGCACGTCCTCGGAGTGCGCGATCCGGTTCGTGAGCGCACCGAGGGTGCCCTCGATCGCCTCGGCCGCTGCCACGGCCTCCTGGCCCAGATCCGTCAGCTCCCAGCCGTGCGGGCTCCGCTCCAGCGTGCGCCCGCCCAGCTGTTTGTCCAGCGCCAGGATCCGGCGGGAGATGGTGGTGTGCGTGGTGCCGAGGGTTTCCGCCACGGCGTTGAACCTGCCCAGCCGTGCCACCGTCAGCAGGATCAGCAGGTCGTCCGGACTCGGAAGCCGCCGTAAGTCCACAAGAACTCCTCTGGATCCAGGTATGTGCATCCATGCACATACCATCTGTAGTTTTTTCCCTTGATTGCACTGTAACAGGGTGTGATGCTTGACACGGAACATCCGCCGAAAGGCCGGATCACGCACCAACCACAGCAGGACGCACAGCAACACGCAAAGCAAAGGAGCTTATGCCATGGCAGTAATCGCTTGGATCGGACTGGGGAACATGGGCGGGTCCATGTCGGTGAACCTCGTCAAGGCAGGCCACGACGTCCGCGGGTTCGACCTCAACGCCGAGGCCGTTGCCGCCGCCGTTGCCGGCGGCGTCAAGCCCGCCGGAAGCATCGCCGAAGCGGTCGACGGCGCCGACGTTGTCTTCACGATGCTCCCCAAGGGCGAGCACGCCCGCGCCGTCTACCTGGGCGAGGACGGCGTCCTGGCCCACGCGGACACGCGCACGCTGCTGGTGGATTCCTCCACGATCGACATCGCCTCCGCCCAGGCCCTGCACGACGCCGCTGCTGCCGCCGGCTTCCGCTTCGTCGACGCCCCGGTCTCCGGCGGCATGAGCGGAGCGAAGGCCGCCACCCTGACCTTCATGATCGGCGGCGAGGAAGGTGCCGTGGCCGAGGCCACGGAATACATCAAGCCGATGGCGGCGAACATCATTCCCACGGGCGGCGCCACGACCGGCCAGGCCGCGAAGATCTGCAACAACCTCATGCTTTTCATCAACCTGGCCTCGACCGCGGAAGGCGCCGTGCTGGCGGACCGGCTCGGGCTGGACAAGCAGGTGTTCTGGGACATCGCCTCCGTGTCCTCCGGCGACAGCTGGGCCCTGCGCACCTGGTACCCGGTAGCCGGCGTGGTCCCCACCGCGGCCTCCAACAACGACTTCGCCCCGACCTTCACCACCGAACTGGCGAACAAGGACATTGGACTTGCCATCAGCGCGGCACGGGACACCGGCACCCCGCTGGAAATCGGCGAGCACGTCCAGCAGCTCTTCCAGCGCCTCATCGACTCCGGGAAGGCCGGCATGGACTGCTCCGCGATCGTCAAGCTGGTCGACGGCACCCTCGACACGGCCAAGTAGCCACCCTGCCCTGCAGCCCGCTGCACACCCTGAACCTGCACCACACGAAAGAGACCCACCCCATGGAACGCATTCCGCACTTCATCAACGGCGCCCTGATTTCCGACGCCGAGCGCTACGGCCCCGTCTTCAACCCGGCCACCGGCGAGCAGGAGAAGGAGGTCGCCCTGGCCTCCGCCGCCCGCGTCGAGGAGGCCATCGAGGCCGCCCGCGCCGCCCTGCCCGGCTGGCGCGCCACCAGCCTTGCCAAGCGCACCAACATCTTCTTCAAGGTCCGCGAACTGCTGTTGCAGCGCCGGCCGGAACTGGCCGCACTCCTGACCAGCGAGCACGGCAAGGTCCTCTCCGACGCCGAGGGCGAAATCACCCGCGGCCTGGAGAACATCGAGTTCGCCACCGGGCTGTCCCACGCACTCAAGGGTGAGCGCTCCGAGCAGGTGGCCGGCGGCGTCGACGTCCACTCGGTGCGCCAGCCGGTCGGTGTGGTCGCCTGCATCACGCCGTTCAACTTCCCGGCCATGGTGCCGCTGTGGATGATCGGCAGCGCCCTGGCCTGCGGCAACACCGTGCTGCTCAAGCCCAGCGAAAAAGACCCGTCCTCGGCCATCTTCATCGCGCAGGTCTTCGCCGAGGCCGGCCTGCCCGCCGGTGTCCTCAACGTCGTGCACGGCGACAAGGAAGCCGTTGACGTGCTGCTCGAGCACCCGGTCGTCAAGGCCATCAGCTTCGTCGGCTCGACGCCGATTGCCCAGTCCATCTACAAGCGCGCTGCCGATCACGGCAAGCGTGTGCAGGCCCTGGGCGGTGCCAAGAACCACATGGTGGTCCTGCCGGACGCGGACCTGAACATGGCCGCCGACGCCGCCGTGTCCGCCGCCTACGGCTCCGCCGGCGAACGCTGCATGGCAGTTAGCGTCCTGGTCGCCGTCGGCAACATCGCCGATGAACTCGTCGAGGCCATCACCACCCGGATGGGCACGCTGAAGATCGGTCCCGGGACCGATCCGGCGTCGCAGATGGGCCCGCTCGTCACCGCGGAGCACCGCGACAAGGTCGCCTCCTATGTCGCCGGCGCGGCCCAGGAAGGCGCCACCGTGGTGGTGGACGGCCGGGACCAGAAGTTCGACTCCAACGGCTTCTTCATCGGCGTCAGCCTGGTTGACCACGTCAAGCCCGGCATGAAGGTCTACGACGACGAGATCTTCGGCCCGGTCCTGTCCGTGGTCCGCGTCGAGAGCTACGCCGACGCCGTCAAGCTCGTGAACGAGAACGAGTTCGGCAACGGCGTGGCGATCTTCACCCGCGACGGCGGCGCCGCGCGGCAGTTCGAGTTCGACGTCGAGGCCGGCATGGTGGGCGTGAACGTGCCGATCCCGGTTCCGGTGGGAACCTTTTCCTTCGGCGGCTGGAAGAACTCGCTCTTCGGCGACACCCACATGTACGGCCCGGAGAGCATCCGCTTCTACACCCGCGGCAAGGTGGTCACCACCCGCTGGCCGGACCCGTCCACCTCGGTGATCGACCTCGGCTTCCCCCAGGTCGACTAAGAACAACGCGGGGTGGAGGGGGTTAGCCCTTCATGATCTCGGCGCGCTGGGCCATGTAGTCATCCATGCTGAGCTCGCCCTCGCTGTACCGCTGGTCCAGCTCCGCGAGCTTGCGCGCCCGGAAGCCCTGCGGGGCCGACGGCGACGGCGGCGGGGGCACCGCGGGGCCCGACGGCTGCTGGCTGTCGGGCTGCCAGGAGTTGGACTGCGGAGTGTTGGACTGCTGGTTGCCGGGGTACCCCGGGCTGTCCTCCCAGGGGACGGGAGGCTGGTGGCCCTGCTGGCCCGGGTACGGCTGGCCGGGGTACTGCTGGCCCGGATATGGCTGGTTGGCAGGCGGCGCGGGCTGCTGCGGGGCACCGAGCTGGCCGAAGGCCCCGTAGTAGTCCCGCTGGGTGAACCCGTCACGCGGCTGTTTGTTCTGCGGTCCCGGGTAGTGGCCGGGAGTGTCGCCGGGGAACTGCCCGAACTGGTCCGGGCCGCCGGGCATGCCCTGGTTCTGGTTCCGGCCGCGCATTGACTTCTTGTAATAGCGCATCGCCATCGGGATCAGGAATGACAAAACGATGATCCAAAAGAACATATTGTTCACGGTACCGGGCCTTTCAGGAAGTGTTCTTCCAGCTTAACGCCCGCACCCGGACCGTGGTGCCCGGCCGCCAGGCCGCCGGGTCTCGGGTGCGGTGGCAGGCCCCGGTCAGGAGCGCACCGGCTCTTCGGCGCCGGGCGGGCCCTCGCCCGAACCTAGCGGGACCCCGGGGCCGAAGACCGGCCCCGGGAGGGGCCGCTTGGCGGTGATGCCGTCGCCGGAGGACCGGTTCCGGAGCCGGCGGACCACCCAGGGCACGAAGTGTTCGCGCGCCCAGACCAGATCACCGGACCGCGCCTGCCGCCAGCTGCGCTGCGGCAGGGGCTTGGGGGAGAGCGGTTCGAGGGTGTGCTCGACGTTGAGCGAATCCAGGACCATGGCCGCGATGGTGTGATGGCCCAGCGGTGAGAAGTGCAGACGGTCCGCATCCCACATTTGCGGATCGTTCAGCTGCCGCAGCGACCACATGTCCGCGATGATGGCGTCATGGCGGGCAGCGATGGTGCGGAGGTTCTCGTTGTAGATGGCCACTTTGCTGCGCACCCGGCCCAGCACGGACGAGCCGGTGTCGGGACCGTTGAAAAGGACCACCGTGGCGCCGGCCAGGGTGAGGATCTGCACCACCGAGTCCAGCTTCTCGGCCAGGGCATCAGGATCCCCGCCGGGGCGGATCAGGTCGTTGCCGCCGGCGGATAGCGTCACGAGGTCGGGCCGGAGGGACAGGCAGTGGGCCAGCTGCTGGTCCACCACCTGCTGCAGGAGCCGGCCCCGGACGGCGAGGTTGGCGTAGGCGAAGTCCTCGTGGCCGCGGCTCAGCTCCTCGGCCACCCGGTCCGCCCAGCCCCGGTGGCCCCCGGGGCTCGCCGGCTCAGGATCGCCAATACCTTCGGTGAAGGAGTCGCCCATGGCCACATAGCGGGTCCAGGGGTGGGTAACGGGATTGTCTGGAGAGTTCTCCATGGCTTCGGTTTCGCTCACCTTCATATCGTGCCCTCTTCCTGCAAAGCTACGCCACCGTAGGTTGTTACCTGCGGGTAACTGTAAGAATGGAGCCATGACTGAAGCCGCTACCTTCCCCGCCCCCGTTGTCCTATGGTCCAAGCCCGAGGAGGAGCGGGCCGGAAAGCCGCTCCTGGTCCTGCTGCACGGCTACGGGGCCAACGAAGAGGATCTCCTGAGCCTGGCGGAGCTGCTGCCGCAGGACTTTGCGGTGGCCTCGGTGCGCGCTCCGATGGTGTCCGGCGCAGGGTTCACCTGGTTCCCGCTGACAGCGTCCGTCGACTACTCCCTCGACGCGGTCAAGGATGCCGCCGCGTACGTGGAGGACTGGCTGGACACGGTCCGGCCGAACCACCCGTCCGTGACGCTGCTGGGCTTTTCGATGGGCATGGCGCTGGCCACCACGTTGCTCCGGCGGCGGCCCGCGGACTACGCCGCCGTCGTCGGGCTGTCCGGGTTTGCGGTCGACGCCGGCGCAGACCCCAGCTTCCACGACGCCGAACTGGACGGGACGGTGCCGGTGTTCTGGGGCCGCGACCAGCAGGATCCGGTGATCACACCGGACAAGATCGAATTCACGATGGGCTGGGTGCGCAAGCACGTGAAGCTCACCAAGGTGCTCTACACCGGGATGTGGCACGGCATCAACCAGCAGGAAATCGGGCACGTCTCCGAATTCCTCACCCATGGGGTGCTGAACAAGTAGCCGCACGACGCCGGGCGGCCCGCCCGGCGTCCGGCGCCGGAGTTAGGCTCCGGCGGGCGTGGCGATCCGCACGGTCCGGCCGTTCACGGTCACGGTGTCGCCGTGGTGGAGCTGGCGGCCGCGGCGTTCGTCGATCTCACCGTTGACCTTCACGAGGCCGCTCTTGATCAGTTCCGCGGCCTCCACCCCGTCCTCGACCAGGCTGGCCAGCTTCAGGAGCTGGCCGAGCCGGATCATGTCGTCGCGGATGGGGATCTCTTCAATTTCCGGGTTGCTCATACAAGCAATGATGCCTGACATAAGGTGGCAGCAATGACGCACAAGCCCCGGCTTCCGTTCCTCGCCGGGTTGCCCCTCGCCGTGGCCGCGGGGCTGCTCATGCCGGTGCAGGGCAGGATCAACGGCGCGCTCGGGGTGGCGCTCGCGGACGGAATCGCCGCCGCGGTGGTGAGCTTCACCACCGGGCTGGTGCTGATGATCGCCGTGTCGCTGGCGCTGCCACGCGGCCGGGACGGGCTGCGGCGGATCCTGCCGGCGGTCCGGGAGCGCAAGTTCCCGCCCTACTACGTCCTGGCCGGCTGCATCGGCGGGTTCTTCGTCTTCGCACAGTCCTTCACGGTGGGCCTGCTGGGGGTTGCCCTGTTTACCGTCGCCACCGTGACCGGGCAGACCCTCAGCGGGCTGCTGGTGGACCGGATGGGGATCGGGCCGGCCGGCAGGCGGTCCATCACCGGCATCCGGGTGATCGGCAGCATCCTGACCGTCGCCGCCGTCGCCTGGGCGGTATCGCCGCGCTTCTCCGGCGCCGGTCCAGGGCCGTCGGAACTGCTAATTCCGGTGCTCCTTCCCGTTCTTGCCGGCTTCCTGATGAGCTTCCAGCAGGCCATGAACGGCACCGCCGCCGTGCACTACGGCACGCCCATCGCCGCGACCCTGATGAACTTCGTCGCCGGCGCGGTGGTGCTCTGGGCTGCCTGGCTGGTCAAGATCGCCGTCGCGGGGCCGGGCAACGCGCTGCCGGGGGAGTGGTGGTACTACCTGGGCGGGCCCATGGGCTGTGTTTTTATCGGCGTCGGAGCCCTGCTGGTCCGCAGCCTGGGCGTGCTGGTGACCGGACTCGGCATGATCGCGGGCCAGCTGCTGGGCTCGCTGGGACTGGACCTGGCGTTCCCGGCGCCCGGTACCGTGGTGGCGCTGCCCACCGTGCTCGGCACCCTGCTGACCCTCGCAGCGATTGTGCTCGCAAGCCTGCCCTGGCCCAAGGGGGCCCTGGGGCGGGGGCGCCGGGAGCCAACAGGCCGGTAGGCTAGGAGGCGCAGCTTCCTGCACCGCCATCACTCAGCACCCCTCCCGGGATGTGGGCTTGGTGCGTGTGCATGTTGTGTGCTTAAAATTTGCGTTTTGTAGTGCCCCGTCCGGCAACCAGCCGGGGTCCCGGGGCTGAAACCGCGGACCGCACCCAGCGGCCCTGTAGAAAGTGGAGTTCCCATGGCAGCAAAATCCGTCCTCGACCAGATCATTTCCCTCGCCAAGCGCCGGGGTTTCGTATTCCAGGCCGGTGAAATCTATGGTGGCTCGCGTTCTGCGTGGGACTACGGCCCCCTCGGTGCTGAGCTGAAGGAAAACATCAAGCGCCAGTGGTGGCAGTCCGTGGTCCGCGGCCGCGAAGACGTCGTCGGTCTGGATTCCTCCGTCATCCTGCCGCGCCAGGTCTGGGAAGCGTCCGGCCACGTCGACGTGTTCTCCGACCCGCTGGTCGAGTGCCTCTCCTGCCACAAGCGCTACCGCGCCGACCACCTCGAGGAAGAGTACGAGGAGAAGAAGGGCCGTCCCGCCGAGAACGGGCTCAAGGACATCGCCTGCGCCAACTGCGGCACCCGCGGCGAATGGACCGAACCCCAGGAATTCTCCGGCCTGCTCAAGACCTACCTCGGCCCGGTGGCCAGCGAAGAGGGCCTGCACTACCTGCGTCCCGAAACGGCCCAGGGCATCTTCGTCAACTTCAGCAACGTCCTCACCACCTCCCGCAAGAAGCCCCCTTTCGGGATCGGCCAGATCGGCAAGTCCTTCCGCAACGAGATCACCCCGGGCAACTTCATCTTCCGCACCCGTGAGTTCGAGCAGATGGAAATGGAATTCTTCGTCGAACCCGGCACCGACGAGCAGTGGCACCAGTACTGGATGAAGGAGCGGATGTCCTGGTACACCGGCCTCGGCATCCGGGAGGACAACCTGCGCTTCTTCGAGCACCCGCTGGAAAAGCTCAGCCACTACTCCAAGGGCACCACGGACATTGAATACCGCTTCGGGTTCCATGGCTCCGAGTGGGGCGAGCTTGAGGGCATCGCCAACCGCACGGACTTCGACCTGTCCACGCACTCCAAGGCCTCCGGCCAGGACCTGAGCTACTTCAACCAGGCCACCAACGAGCGCTACACCCCGTACGTGATCGAACCCGCCGCCGGGCTCACCCGGTCCTTTATGGCGTTTATGATCGACGCGTACACCGAGGACGAGGCGCCCAACGCCAAGGGCGGCGTCGACATCCGCACCGTGCTCAAGCTCGATCCGCGGCTGGCCCCGGTCAAGGCAGCCGTGCTGCCGCTGAGCCGCAACGAGGACCTGTCCCCGAAGGCCAAGGACCTCGCCGCCCAGCTGCGCAAGAACTGGAACATCGAGTTCGACGACGCCGGCGCGATCGGCCGCCGCTACCGCCGCCAGGACGAGATCGGCACCCCGTTCTGCATCACCGTGGACTTCGAGACCCTGGACGACCAGGCCGTCACGATCCGCGAACGCGACACCATGAGCCAGGAACGCGTCTCCCTGGACAAGGTGGAGGGCTACCTGGCCGCACGGCTGATCGGCGCCTGATCATGGCGATCGCATATCGCGAATGGCGCGACGGGGATGACCTTGCCCTGCTGGAAATGTGGGGCGGGCCCGAAACCGAGCAGGCCCGGCAGTTCCGCGGCACCCTGGCGCCCTCGGGCAACGCCCCATGGCGGCGCTGCATCGTGGCCGAGGACGTCGTCGACGGCGTGGCCATCCCGGTCGCGGCCGGCGTGGTCCACGAGGCCTCGCTGCACCCGGAACGGCTCTGGGCCTACGTCGAGGTCGACCGGCACCACCGCCGCACCGGCGTCGGCTCCACGCTGCTGACCATGCTCCGGCACGAAGCGGCGCAGTCGCCGTCGGGCGTCTCCCGGCTCCGGACCAAGGTGGAACCGGGCACTCCCGGGGCGGCCTTCGCCGAGGCGGCAGGGCTGGCCCCGATCCAGCGCTCCCGGCTCGTCGTAGTCGACCCCGGCGCCCTCCGTCTGCCCGTCTTCGGTGATGGTTCCGAGGCTGCCGCCTCCGAGCAGATCGAGGACCTGGCCACCGGGTCGGTGGAGCTCAGCGACGTCGTGGGCCGGTACTACACGGCCGTGCACGGCTGGGACAGCCCCGGCGACCTCAGCATTGCCACGGTCCAGCGGCTGTTCCTCGACGAGCTCAGCGGCGCGCACGGGGCCATTGTGCTCCGGGCACCGAAGGCCAGCGCCTTCGGCCAGGGCGTTCCGGCCAGCAAAAAGGGCCGGCTTGAGGCGTTCGCCATCAGCTACGCCGAGCTGACCCCGGGGGACAGCCCCGCAGGGGACAAAGCAGCCGGGGAAGCCGCGGCTGCCCCGGCCGGCCAGCCCACCGACGTGTTCCTGGGCCATGAGCCCAAACTCTCTGCGGACGAGGCCCGGGCCGCCGTCCGGGACCTGCTGGCACTGATTGCATTCCAGCACCCCGTGCTGCTGGAACTGGACGACTCGATGGAGGCGCTGCGCGCCGTCGTCGAGCCGCTGCTGGAAAGCGGCAAAGCCCGCGTCCAGGGCGCCGAGACCCTGGTCGTCTCCGACCGGCCTAGGCCCCTCAACGCCACTGACCCGCAGTAGGGAACTACTGCGGGTCAGTGGCGTTTAAGGCGGGCTACGGTGTGGGGCTACTGGCCCGGGGGCCTACCGGCGCCGGCCGCCTGCGCGTCGCGGACCTTCGGCCTTATCCAGGCGCTGCCGTTCCTCGTCGGTGGGGGCACCGCCGCCGAGGTCCGCCGGCATCCACCAGGCGCCCGGCGACGGGGCCAGGGGAAAGTCCGCGATGCAGGCATCGATTCCGGCCTGCAGGATCCCGCGCAGCGATTCGGTGGCCTGCTGGGCGTCCTCGTCCGGGCCAACGGTCAGCGGCCCGCCGACGTGGATCCGGACCGGGGCGCGCCAGGCACGGGCCGGGGAGAAGCCGTGGCGGCGGGTCATCAGCCGGTGGGCTCCCCAGACGGACACGGGAATGATGGGCACTCCGGCCTCGGCGGCCATCCGCACGGCACCGGTTTTGCATTCACGCACCCGGAAACTGCGGCTGACGCCGGCCTCCGGCAGAATCGCGACGTACTCGCCCGCCCTCAGCCGGGCGACGGCGACATCATAGGCATGGGAGCCCGAGTCGTACCCCACCGGGACGTGCCCGGCGGCGCTGACCGCGGGCCCTGCAAACCAGTGGTCGGCGGCGGCCTGCGTGACCAGGAAACGCATCTGGGCCCTGGCATGCCACCACAGGAGCAGCTCGGCGAAGGCGAAGTCGAGGTAACCGAAGTGGGTAATGGCGACGACGGCCCCCCGGCCGGGGACGACGCGGCGGGACGCGCCGCGCGGGGCAGTGTTGCGGGGCTCCGGCGCCGGGAGGTGCTTGCGTCCGGTGACGATGACCCGGATCCGGAACAGCCGGCGCAGCGCCAGCCCGGTGCGGACAATGACCCGGTAGAACCGGTCGCTGGGCCGGGGCCGCCACGGCATCCTAGCGACCGCCCGGCTGGTGACCACCGGGCTGGTGACCACCGACACGCGGCCTGCGGGGCGGCAGGGGCAGGAAGCCCGAGGTGGATTCCACGTATTCCTTGTAGCCGGGGCGGGCGGACATGGCCTTCTCGGTGAGCGGCTTGCCGGACTTGCCGGCGAGCAGCCAGATCATCAAGGCGGGGGAGAGGAGAGTCAGCACTCCGGGCCAGGAATCAGCGGCGACGAGGAAAATTCCGGTCCACACGGCGGCGTCGCCGAAGTAGTTCGGGTGGCGGGTGTAGCGCCAGAGCCCGGTGTTGAGCACGGTGCCGCGTCTGGCCGGATCGGCCTTGAACTGCGCCAGCTGCCAGTCGCCGACCGTCTCGAAAACGAAGCCGACCACCCAGAGCAGCACGCCCAGCCAGGCCAGCCAGCCGAGGCTTCCGGTGCTGAACATCCCCACCTGGACGGTGAGCGAGACGAAGAACAGGATCACGCCCTGCGGCAGGTAGACCTTGCGCAGCGCGTAGACGTTGCGGGACCCGGGGGCGGAGGAGAGCATGTCCACGTACCGTGGATCCTCGTGACCCCCGCGGGCCCGGAGGCCAATGTGGAGGGCGAGGCGGATGCCCCAGACCGCCACGAGCGCCAGCAGCAGCAGGCGGCGGCCGCCGTCGCCCTGTCCGGCCGAGAGGAACCAGGAGATGGCGGCCACGACGACGAAGCCGAGCCCCCAGACGGTGTCGATGACGGAGTGGCGGCTCTGGCGGACAGCGATGGCGAAGGTGACCGCCAGCAGCACCACGAGGCCCGCCGCCACCCAAGGGAGGCTGGCCAGGAAGGCCCCCAACGGGAAAACGCTGAGCGGAAAGTCCGGCATCACAGCACCACCGGGAGGCTGGCGCCGGACGCGGGCAGGAGGCTGCGGAACGCGTCGGCGCTGCTGCCTTGGAGATCGCGGCCTGAGCTGGCCGCGAAGGCATCGAGGATGAAGCCGTTGGCGAGCGAGTTCCACAGGCCCACCCGGCGGAACATAAAGTGCCCGGCACCCTTGAGGGCGATGTAGTCCACCGACTCCGCGACGCCGTCGGCCCGGCGGGCATAGGCGAGCGAGTTCGCGGGGCTGGTCCAGCGGTCCTCGGTGCCGTGGACGATCAGGATCCGGCGTCCGGCCACGCGGTCCACCGGGGTCTGGGCATCGAGCCAGGGCGCCAGGGCGGCGACGGCTTCCACCTGCGGGTGGTCCGCGACGCAGAGCGCGGTCAGGCCGCCCATCGAGTGACCTAGAAGATAAATGGGGACGCCCGGGTGCTCGCGGCTGATCTGGGCGAGCGCCCAGCGGGCGTCCTGCACGGGGGACATGTCCTTTCCGTTCCAGCCCCGGTACCGGTTCCGGAGGGTCCAGACGGCCAGTCCGTGGCGTCCGCCGCCAGTGCGCAGTGCCCGGGCGAAGGGCAGCATCCGGGCGGGGCTCAGGTGCCTGCCGCGGACTGATTCGAAGCTGTTGGACCGCCCGCCGTGCAGCACCAGGGCGACGCCGCGGGTTTCCCCGCTGGCTCCGGCAATGCTCAACACGGCCTTGGCGTCCGAACCGGGACCCGCCGGCTCGGCTTCGCGGTCGTCGATCTTGCGTATGGCCACGCCGTATCCTCCACATCTTGTCCGTCAATTCCAACCTTAGGGCGCAGGGCCCGCAGTGAACATTCGGAGCGGCGGGCCTGAAAGATGGGGGCGGACAGGTGACGTATGACGCGGGCTGCTCCCGGCGCCTGCGGGCGCCGGTCGGGGGCCTGTCCGGCGCTGGCCGGATCCCCTTGACGGGGCACAGGCGGAGGAGTAAGCCTGTGCTCGTAAACCTCCGGGCGCCATGCCGGCTGGGAGCACAGACCACCGTCCGGGTCGGAAACCACGACGAAATCGACGGTACAGAAAATGAATGGAACCATCTTCGATAGCCTGCGCGAGCAAGTCCGCGGGCAGGTCATCACGTCTGGCGACGCGGACTACGACGAGGCCCGGGCCGTGCAGAACGGCATGATCGACAAGCGCCCGGCAGTGGTGGTGCGGGTGTCCCAGGTGGCGGATGTGATCGCCAGCGTCAACTTCGCCCGGGACAACGCCCTGGCTGTGGCCGTCCGCGGCGGGGGCCACAGCGGTCCGGGCTTTGGCACCGCTGACGACGCGCTGGTCATCGACTTCACCAACACCAGAGGGGTCCGGGTTGATCCGGCCAACAAAACGGCGAGAACCGAAGCGGGCGCAACCTGGGCCGACTTCAACCACGCCACGCACGCCTTCGGGCTGGCGACCACCGGCGGCATCGTCGGTTCGACCGGCGTCTCAGGGCTGACCCTCGGCGGAGGCATCGGCTATCTGGACCGGAAGTACGGCCTCAGTTGCGACAACCTCCTCTCGGCCGACGTCGTCACCGCGGACGGGAAGTTCCTCACGGCCAGCGCAAGCGAGAACGACGACCTCTTCTGGGCGCTACGCGGCGGTGGCGGGAACTTCGGCGTCGTGACCTCGCTGGAGTTCCAACTGCATCCGGTGGACATGGTCCACGCCGGCATCATCATCTATCCGGTGGAGCACGCCGAAACCGTGGCGAAGTTTTACCGTGAGGAGCTGGCGGCAGCGCCTGAAGAGCTGGGCGCTTTCCTCGCCTTCCACCAGGGGCCGCCGGTGCCCTTCCTTCCTGAAGAGTGGCACGGGAAACCGGTCTGCGTTGTGGTCGGCATGTGGACCGGTGACCCGGCCGAAGGGCCGGCCCGCTGGCAGCCGTTCCTCGACGCGGCGCCGGTGGCGGGGTCCATGGTGGGGCCGATGCCCTACCCGGCCTTGAACTCGGCCTTCGACGGAATGTACCCCAAGGGGCTGTTGGCCTACTGGAAGGCGGCCTTCCTGCCGGAGCTCAGCGACGGAGCCATCAACGCCCACCTGGAGTTCGGAAGCAGGGTGCCCAGTGTCCAGACCGCAGTGCACATCTACCCGATCGACGGCGCTGTGCACCGGGTGGGCGTCAACGACACAGCCTTCCCCAACCGGAACGCCAAATTCTCCCCGGTCATCGCCTGCCACTGGGAGAATCCCGGGGACACCGATGCGAACATCGCCTGGGTGCGCGATTACGCCGCGGCGCTGCAGCCCTTCTCGGAGAATGCGGGCTACATCAACTTCATGGACGGCGACGATCTGCCCCGGGTCGCGGAAAACTATGGGCCGAACTACGAGCGCCTGCGCGGGATCAAAGCCAAATACGATCCGCAGAACCTCTTCCATGTGAACCAGAACATCCTGCCCGCCTAGCCTGGCGGCGTCTGCAGCGCCCGGCGCCCCGGCGCCCGGGCGCCATGGCCCGTCATGCGTCAGGACAGGGCCGCGAAACGCCGTAAAGTCTTCGGCATGAGGTTGAACTGCTGATGGGCGCCGGACATTCACACACCGCACAAGGACACGCGGATCCGACGCCCCAGGCGCTCGTGGCCCGGAAGAAAGCCAACCTCATCCTGGCCGCCATCCTGATCCCGCTGACGCTGCTGACCCTTGTGGCGATGGCGCTGCTGTGGCCCTCGGGCAGCAAAGAGGGGATCACACTCGCCAGCCCTTACGCGGCCGCGCCGGGCGTCACGTTCGACACCGGCAAGATCCAGCGCGTCGTCACCGGCAGCTGCATGGATGCCCTTCCGCAGGGGCAGGCCGGGCCGGACGCGGCCCCGCAGCAGGGATCGGAATGCACTTTTGCGTTCACTGACCCGGACAAGGGAGGCAACCCCGTCAAGGTCGTCATCAACCCCGACGTCGCCAAATCCCACGGCGTGAAGGCCGGCGACAACATCCGCTACCTGAACCTCTCCAGGGTCCAGGGCGCCGAAGCCCAGGGCACGCCCGCCTACGTCTTCGTCGACTTCGTCCGGACCCTGCCGATCATCTTCCTCGCGGTGCTCTACGCCGTCGTCGTGATCGCCGTGGCCCGCTGGCGCGGGCTGCGCGCCCTGATCGGGCTCGTCGGCGCATACGGCGTGCTGGTGTCCTTTATGCTCCCGGGCCTGGTGGAGGGCAAGCCGCCGCTCCTGCTGGCGCTGGTGGGCTCCACGGTGATCATGATCGGGGTGCTCTACTTCGCCCACGGCTTCTCCGCCCGGACCTCGACGGCGCTGCTGGGCACCATGTTCGGCCTGGCGATTACCGCGCTGCTGGCCGCCTGGGCCACCGACGCCGCCAACCTCGCCGGCGTCGGCAGCCACGATTCCGCCACCCTCGCGAACATCTCGGGCAACATCTCCATCTCCGGCATCATCCTGTGCGGCCTCATCATCTCCGGACTGGGCGTCCTCAACGACGTCACCATCACACAGTCCTCGGCAGTCTGGGAACTGTGGGAACTGGCCCCGGAAACCTCCGCCCGCCAGCTCTTCACCTCCGCCATGCGGATCGGGCGGGACCATATCGCCTCGACCGTGTACACCATCGCGTTCGCCTACGCCGGTGCGGCCCTGCCGGTGCTGATCCTGGTGATGCTCTACGAGCGGCCGCTCGGTGATGCCCTCACCAGCGCCGAACTCTCCGAGGAAGTGATCCGCACCCTTGTCGGCTCCGTCGGGCTGGTCCTGGCGATCCCGGTCACCACGCTGATTGCGGTGCTCGTTGTGAAGGCGACCGGGATCAAGGCCCTGGATGCGCCGGGCGGGGGCCGGAGCGCCGGCATCAGGGACGCGGTCATGAGGGGCACCGGCGGCAGGACCGCCTTTGTTGCCCCTGCCAGCGCTGCCCCTGCCAGTGCTGCCCCGGACGACGCCGGCCCCCGGTCCGAGGCGGGCGGCGTCGACCCCGGGGATGCCTTCGAAGCGGCGCCGGCCGGGCGCCGCGGGCGGCGCGCTGCCGCACGGGACTGACCCCGGGTTTCCACATAGCAGGCGCGGATCCGGCCGATTTGCCCGGATTTGAGACAATGAACAGGTGACTGTTGTAGCTACCCCTCCCGCCCCCAAGCTGGAACTCCCGCCCCTGAAGCTGGGCCCGATCACGGTGGACACCCCCGTGATCCTGGCTCCCATGGCGGGCATTACCAACTCCGCGTTCCGCAGGCTCTGCCGTGAATACGGCGGCGGCCTGTACGTCGCGGAGATGGTCACGTCCCGCGCCCTCGTGGAGCGCACGCCGGAATCCCTGCGCATCATCGCGCACGACGACGACGAGAAGGTCCGGTCCGTCCAGCTCTACGGCGTGGACCCCGTCACCGTCGGCCAGGCCGTCCGTATGCTCGTCGAGGAGGACCGCGCGGACCACATCGACCTCAACTTCGGCTGCCCCGTGCCCAAGGTGACCCGGCGCGGCGGCGGTTCGGCCCTGCCCTGGAAGATCGACCTGTTCACCTCGATCGTGCAGACCGCGGTCAAGGAGGCCTCCAGGGGCAACGTCCCGCTGACCATCAAGATGCGCAAGGGCATTGACGAGGACCACCTGACCTACCTCGACGCCGGCCGGATCGCTCGCGACTCCGGCGTCGCCGCCGTCGCGCTGCACGGCCGCACCGCCGCGCAGTTCTACTCCGGCCAGGCCGACTGGTCCGCGATTGCCCGGCTGCGTGAGGCGCTGCCGGACATCCCGGTGCTTGGCAACGGCGACATCTGGTCCGCCGAGGACGCCATCCGCATGGTCCGCGAGACCGGCGTCGACGGTGTGGTGGTGGGCCGCGGCTGCCAGGGCCGCCCGTGGCTGTTCGGAGACCTCATGGCTGCCTTCGAAGGCAGCGACGAGCGCCACAAACCGGCCTTGCGGCAGGTGGCGGAAGGCGTGTACCGCCACGCGCAGCTGATGGTCGAAACGTTCGGCAACGACGAAGGCAAGGCGCTCCGGGAGATCCGCAAGCACATGGCCTGGTACTTCAAGGGCTACGTTGTCGGCAGCGAACTGCGGACCAAGCTGGCCATGGTGACCAGCCTCGAGGTCCTCCGCCACACCCTGGACCAGCTGGACCTCGATTCGCCGTACCCCGGCGTTGACGCCGAAGGTCCCCGTGGCCGTGCCGGTTCGCCCAAGAAGCCTGCCCTGCCCAAGGACTGGCTGCTGGACCGCAACATGGACGCCGCTCAGTCGCGTGAGATCTCCCACGCGGAACTGGACGTGTCCGGTGGCTGAAACCAGGACCACCGCCCCCGTGCTGGACGGTTATGTGGCCCGGGACTCCGCCCGCTGGGTGGAGGAGCCGCCCAAGTCCACGTACCGCTCCGACTTCGAACGCGACCGCGCCCGGGTGCTGCACTCCTCGGCCCTGCGCCGGCTCGGGGCCAAAACCCAGGTCGTGGCCCCGGACACCGACGACTTCGTCCGGACGCGCCTGACCCACAGCCTCGAAGTGGCCCAGGTGGGCCGCGAACTGGGCCGTGCCCTGGGCTGCGATCCCGACGTCGTGGACACCGCCTGCCTCAGCCACGATCTTGGCCACCCGCCGTTTGGCCATAACGGCGAATCGGCCCTGAACGAGGTTGCGCACGCGATTGGCGGTTTCGAGGGCAACGCCCAGACGCTGCGCCTGCTGACCCGGCTGGAGCCCAAGGTCCTCGCCGCGGACGGGCGCCCCGCCGGGCTCAACCTCACCCGTGCCAGCCTCGACGCCGCGGCGAAGTACCCGTGGTCGGCGGCGAACGCCCCCGTCCTCCACGGCCAGCGGACCAGCAAGTTCGGCGCCTACGAGGACGACCTGCCCATCTTCGACTGGATCCGCGAGGACGCCCCGGGGCTCCGCTCCTGCCTCGAAGCGCAGGTCATGGACCTCGCCGACGACATCTCCTACTCGGTGCACGACGTCGAGGACGCGATCGTCGCCGGGCACTTCCAGCTGCGCTGGATGGACAATCCGGACCACCGTGCCCGGGTGGTCGGTTACGCCAAGCAGTGGTACCTGCCGCACAACGACCCGGCGGCGATTGACGCTGCCCTCGCCCGGCTGGAAGCCACGAGTGTCTGGGTGCGCGAGGCCGATGGCAGCCGCAAGTCGATGGCGGCGCTCAAGGACATGACCAGCCAACTGATCGGCCGGTTCTGCCAGAGTGCCCTGGCGTCCACCCGCGCTGTCTATGGTCCGGAAAACCTGACCCGCTACAACGCCGAGCTGATCGTTCCGGACGAGACCGTGATGGAAATCGCCGTGATGAAGGGCCTGGCCACCACCTTTGTGATGACCACCGAACACCGGCAGCCCATTTACGAACGCCAGCGCGAGGTCCTGCACGCCCTCGTGACGGCCCTGAGCGCCACCGGGGACCGGCACCTGGAGCCGATGTTCGCCGCCGACTGGCGCGACGCGGAGGACGACGGCGCGCGGCTGCGCGTCGTGATCGACCAGGTCGCGTCGTTGACCGACGGCTCCGCGCTGGCCATGTACGAGCGGCTTGTGGGCAGCCTGCCCTCGCTGTGGTGACGGGTCTGGTGACCTTGCCCGCAGTGTCCTGCGATGCGCTGTTCCTGTCGGGGCGCGGTACTAGGATGGCACTGTGGCCGGCCTGATCAAACGTGAAGATATCGACGAAGTACGCCAGCGCACGGATATCAAGGAAGTCGTTGATGGCTACGTGACCCTCAAGGGTGCGGGTCTGGGCTCCTTCAAAGGCCTGTGCCCCTTCCATGACGAACGCTCGCCCTCGTTCACCGTCCGTCCCCAGGTGGGCAGGTACCACTGCTTCGGCTGTGGTGAGGACGGGGATGTCATCTCCTTCGTGCAGAAACTGGACCACACGTCGTTCCACGAGGCTGTGGAAAAGCTCGCAGCCCGGATCGGTTTCGAGCTCCGCTACGAAGACGGCGGTTCCGGACCGAACCGCGAGGATGTCGGCCGTCGGCAGCGACTGCTCGATGCCCACAAGGTCGCGGACGAGTTCTTCCGCGCCCAGCTGCTGACCCCCGGAGCCACCGAGGGCCGCAACTTCCTGCACGAACGCGGCTTTGACCGCGCCGCAGCCGATCAGTTCGGCGTCGGCTACGCCCCGCAGGGCTGGGACTCGCTGCTCAAGCACCTCCGCGGCCGGGGCTACACGGATCCCGAGCTCAAACTCACGGGAATGTTTTCTGAAGGCGGCCGGGGCATCTATGACCGGTTCCGCGGCCGGCTGATCTGGCCCATCCGCGACATCGCCGGCGACACCATCGGCTTCGGCGCCCGCAAGCTCTACGAGGACGACCAGGGCCCGAAGTACCTCAACACCCCCGAGACCGCGCTCTACAAGAAGTCGCAAGTGCTATACGGCATCGACCTCGCCAAGCGCAACATCGCCAAGGACCGGCAGCTCGTCGTAGTGGAGGGCTACACCGACGTGATGGCCTGCCACCTCGCCGGGATCACGACCGCGGTCGCCACCTGCGGCACGGCCTTCGGCACCGAGCACATCAAGATTGCCCGCCGTCTGCTCTCCGACGACGGCAGCGGCGGGGAAGTCATCTTCACCTTCGACGGCGACGCCGCCGGCCAGAAGGCGGCCCTGCGGGCCTTCGAGGAGGACCAGCGGTTCGTGGCACAGACCTATGTGGCCGTGGAGCCCAACGGCGCAGATCCCTGTGAGCTTCGCCAGTCCAAGGGCGACGCCGCCGTCCGGGACCTGATCAGCACCCGCCGCCCATTGTTTGAATTCGCCATCCGTGCCGCGCTGAAACGGCACAACCTGGACACGGTCGAGGGCCGGATCGCCGCCCTGCGGGAATCCGCCCCGGTGGTCGCCCAGATCCGCGACGCCGGCATCCGTCCCGCCTACGCCCGTGAACTGTCCGGCTGGCTGGGCATGCCGGTCGAGGAAGTCAGCCGCGCCGTGGGCGCTGCCGCCAAGCGCGCCGCACAGCCGCCGTCGGGCGGTTCCGGCCCCTACCAGGGGCAGGGCAACAGCCAGGGCCGCGGCCCGGGCTCCGGATACGCCACGGTGACCGGCGGGGGATCCGCTCCGGGGCTGGCGCCTTTGCCGCCGTCGGCCGTGCTGCCGTCCTTCAACCGTCCCGACCCGCGCGACCCCGTGGCGGCGATGGAACGGCAGGCGCTGGAGGTTGCCCTCCAGCAGCCCGGGATGCTCGAAGGTGAGACCTGGCAGCGTTTCTCCGAGGCGAGGTTCTCGACGCCGGCGTACCTGGCCATCCACGAGGCCATCCGGGCCACCGGTCTGGCGTTCGCCGGTGACCCGGTGCGCTGGGTGGAACAGCTGCTGCAGGAGGTGCCCGAGCCGCTGCGCCCGCTCGTGTCCGAGCTGGCCGTGGTTCCGCTGCCGGCCAGCACCGCGGACAGTGTCCTGCGCTATTGCAGGGACATCCTGGCGCGCCTGTTCGAGCTGCAGATCACCCGGGTCAAGGCTGAAAAGATGGGACAGCTGCAGCGGCTGGACGCCTCGGCCGAACCGGAGGAATTCCAGCGGCTGAACCGCGAGCTCATGCAGCTGGAGATGCAGAGGCGGTCCCTGCGCTCGGAGGCCTGAATCCCGGGGCGGATCGTCGAGGCCTGGTTGACCCGCCATGTTGTCCTGCAGTGTTGTCCCGCAGGGGGCAATTTCACTTCCCGGCAGAGTGTTTGCTAGGCTTATATCCGCTTCATTCCTCCTTAGCTCAATTGGCAGAGCATTCGACTGTTAATCGAAGGGTTGCTGGTTCAAGTCCAGCAGGAGGAGCGCGCAGTCCCCGTCCCGGTTCGCCGGGACGGGGACTTTTTTATACCCGGCGGGGGTATTCGCGGACTGCAGCGGGGAGGGCGGCCTGCCGATTTCCTAAGCGGCAAAACCTTTGCTAATGTCATACCTGCTTCATTCCTCCTTAGCTCAATTGGCAGAGCATTCGACTGTTAATCGAAGGGTTGCTGGTTCAAGTCCAGCAGGAGGAGCGGACAGGCCCCGCAGCCCGTGAACAACAGGCTGCGGGGCCTTTTTTGTGCCCTCTTACGGCGGCCTATGGTGGGCTCAGACGAAATACATCTCCACCTGCAGGAACCGCTCTGCCTCCGCCACAGCCGCCCGGAAGGCTTCGAGCTCGGTGGGGGAGGTGCGGGGTTCGCGGGGGTGCCATTCGTGCGGTGCGGAGTGCACCTGGGTGAAGCCGCCGCCGGGCGGGGCGTAGAAGATACCGAAGCGCTGCACGGGCCACTCGGGGGAGGTCTCGGGTGCGACCAGCAGCGCCGAATCGAAGGCCGGGTTGTACCACTGGGCGATCGGGCGCCGGCGGTCCTCGGCGAACAGGCCGGCCGCGAAGAGGGCCGCCGACTGCTGGCTGGTCTGACTGCACAGCCGATCCCACCACAGGGGCAGGATTCCGGTGTCGCACCGCTGCCACGTGGCCGGTAAGCGCGGAGGATCCTGCCGGTGGTGCACATCTACAACTTTATCGCCCGCCGTGGAGCGGCAACAGGGCTGGCGCACAACTGCGCGCCCCCGCCCCGCCAGTGGACATGTCCCGTGGTGGGGCTGGCGCGTGGACATAATGCCTATATGCCCACTCCTGGCCGTGAAGACTGGGCATGTCCTCCCCGGGATGCGCACGCTGCCTCGAGTCGCCGGGGGACATGTCCAGTGGTGGGGCTGGCGGGTGGACATAATGCGTATATGCCCACTCCTGGCCGCGAAGACTGGGCATGTCCTCCCCGGGGTGCGCACGCTGCCTCGAGTCGCCGGGGGACATGTCCAGTGCTCGGGGTGGCTACTGGATGGGCGGGACCGTGCGGGGCCTGACGACCAGCCAGAGAGCGGCTGCAGCCAGGAAGATGCACGCGGCCTGGACGGCGCCCATCGGGGTGGATGAGGTGACGCCGAGCCAGCCCACCACCGGCGAGATTAGGCCCGCCATCAGGAACGTGGCGGCACCAAGCAGGGAGGCTGCGGTGCCGGCCTGCGCGCCGTGCTTGGCCAGGGCCAGCACCTGGACACAGGGGAACGTGAAACCGGCGCCGAGGATGTAGAACCACAGCGGCACCATCACTCCCCATAGCCCGAAGCCCAGCTGGTCGAAGAGCACGATCAACAAAGCCATCAGGAACATCCACGCCGTGGAGCAGGCCAGGATCCACTGCGGCGGGACCTTACGGATGAGCCTCGAGCTGGTCTGCACCCCCGCCACAATGCCCAGCGAGTTCACGCCGAAGAGCAGCCCGTACTGCTGCGGGCTGAAACCGTAGACGTCCTGGAACAGGAACGGCGACGCGGACAGGTACGTGAACAGCCCGGCGAAGTTCATTCCTCCCACCAGCAACAGCCCGACAAATATCCGGTCCGTGAACAGCACACCGTACCGCTGGCGGGCGGTCATGCCGGATTTTCCCCGGAGTTCCCGGGGCAGCGTCTCGCGCACCACGAAGACGGCGGCGATGAGAACGCACATGCCGTAGCCGGCCAGGAAGAAGAAAATCCCCGGCCACGGCATGAACAGCAGCAGCTGCGAGCCGATCACGGGAGCAAGGATCGGCGCCAGACCGTTCACCAGGGCCATCCGGGAGAACATCCGCACCATGGCGTAACCGCTGAACAGGTCCCGCACCATCGCCATGGCCACCACGCCGCCTCCCGCGGCGCCGATGCCCATCATCACCCGGAAGAAGCCCAGTGTCGTGATGTCGGTCGACAGGGCCGCACCCAGGGAAGCCACGATGTGCACCGCCGTCGCCAGGATCAGCGGCATCCGCCGGCCGAACTTGTCGCTCAGCGGGCCTACCACCAGCTGGCCCAGCGCAAAGCCGATCGTGGTGCCTGTCAGCGTCAGCTGAACGGCCGCCTCCGAGACGGCCAGGCTTTCTTCCAGCGCCGGGAACGCCGGAAGATACAAGTCCACGGTGAAGGGTCCCAGAGCGGTCAGGGCGCCAAGCATCAGAATGTAGAGGAGCTTGCGGCGGCGGCTCAGGGAATCGCCGGGATTGGTGGGTGTAGTCACAGAGGTCAATCCTAGGGCTCACGACAGTCGACCAAGTGTGCAGCAGAAGGCGCGCCACAGCCCGCTCCCGCGCCGCGGCCGGGGGCCTGAATGGTAGTTTTGACACCGGAGTGTGCGTGAAGCTGCGCACACCGGCAAACCCGCGGAAGCGGAATCACAGACGTAACCAGTTAGGCGGGACCGATGAGCGGACGTCACAGCGGCGGAACAAGCGGGGGGCTGCGGATTTCCGCGCTGCCCAGGACCCTGAAGCTGATCTTCAAACTGGCCCCGCGGCAGCTCAACGACGAGATTGCCCTCGCCAAGGTCGAGATCAAGCGCAAGGGCATCCAGGTTGGCGTTGCCGCCGCCTTTCTGGCCGTCGCGCTGATCTTCGTTGGCTTCCTGGTCATCGGCCTCATTGTCGCCGCCATCATGGGTCTCGCCACGATCATGCCGGCCTGGCTCGCGGCACTGCTGGTCTGCGGTGTGTTCCTGCTCATCGCCTTGATCGTCGGCCTGCTGGGGGTCGGCAAGTTCAAGAAGGCCATGCCGCTGGTTCCGGAAGATACCATCCGGGGCCTCAAGTACGACCTCGGCATCGCAAAGGAAGGCTCCGCCTTCAATCCTGCAGTGCTGGATCCGGACTCCGAGCAGTACAAGGCAGCGAAGGCAGCCAAGGAAGAGGCAGCCGCCAAGGCTAAGGCCGAGAAGGAAGCCAAGAAGGCCGCCGAGCCGGACTTCGGTCCGCCGCCCACCGAAGCGGAACTGCGGCGCCGGCTGGACCAGCGCCGCACCCACCTCACCGGAGTCCGCGATGAACTTAACGCGGAACTGGACGTCAAGACCCAGGCCCAGGCGCTCCTGGCCATGTCCCAGGTGAAGCTGCAGGACGGCAAGGAACAGCTCAGCGACAAGGTCGTCAGTTTCCGGGCCGCGGCCAGCCGCCGCGCGCAGCGGCCGGCGACGGCGGCCGGTGCTGACGGCGCAGGTGTGGCAGAACAGCTGGGCCAGCGTTGGAAGCCGCTCGTCGCTCTCACCGCCTCAGCCGCCGCGCTCGTGTTCCTGCTGCGCAAACTGATCAAGGGCTAGGTAGCCCGCTGAACCGCAACGTCCGATCGTTGCCGGCCACGGAGAGGGGGACTGGATGAAATTCATCGGTGCTGGTTCCCGGCCTGGCCAGCCGCAGATCCACCACGACAGGGTTTTCACCATCCCCAACGTGGTGACAGTGGTGCGGTTCCTCGGCGTACCACTCTTCATCTGGCTCGTGCTCGGTGTCCAGGAATACGGCTACGCCGCCCTCGTCCTGGCGATCATGGGCAGCACGGACTGGGTGGACGGCTACGTCGCCCGCCGGTTCGACCAGATGTCCAACCTTGGACGGGTCATGGATCCCATCGCGGACCGGCTGTCGCTGATCGCGGTTGCCGTGACGCTCGTGATCGCCGGCGTCGTGGCGTGGTGGTACCTCGCGGCGCTGCTGATCCCGGACGCCATCCTGCTCGCCCTGTCGCTTTACTACTTCCATGGCCACCCCGACCTCCCCGTGAGCCGGATTGGCAAGATCCGGACTGCGCTCCTGCTGGTCGGCACGCCGTTGCTCGTGCTCTCGAAGCTCCCTGTCCCGGGCACCGAGGTGTACTTCACCGCCGCCTGGATCTTCCTCGGACTGGGGCTCGTGGGGCACTGGATCGCCGGCTACAACTACTTCTGGGCCATCATCCGCAAAGGCAAAAAGCTCAAGAGCGGCAAGCTCGACGACGACGGCGGCCCCCACTAATGGTGTGGTTCGCTGTCCTGCTGGCTGTGCTGGGCGCGTTTTGCCTCGCGATCGGCGCCCAGCGCCAGGGCAGTGCGGTCAAGGCGGACACCGGGGGACTGGCGCTCAGCAATCACGGGATGCTCCGGCTGATCCGCAACCCGCGCTGGGTGTTCGGACTGCTGCTGCTGGCCGTTGGCATGGCGATGAACGCCGTCGCCCTGGTCATGGCGCCGCTGACCGTGGTCCAGCCGATCGGGGCGATCGCCCTCGTGATCACCACGATCGTCAACGCCAAAGACCAGGGGCTGAGCATCAACCGGGCCACGGTGGTGGCCATCTCCGCCTGTGTCACCGGATCGGCCCTGTTTGTGATTCTGGCGGTCAACGTGACCCAGGAGACCCACCAGGTCAGCTCCTCCGACGAACTGACCATCGTGCTGCTGCTGGCCCTGGCTGTCGGACTGTTCGGGACCCTCGCCTTAGTGTTCAGGCACCGGATGAGTGCCTTCATCTACATCCTTGGCGCGGGCATCCTGTTCGGCTTCGTCGCCGTCCTGACCCGCATCATCGGCAAGCACCTGCTGGAGCCGAACGGCCTGGGCATCCTGAACGTGCCGTGGTATTCGGTGGTCGCCATCGTGGCCGCCGGCGTGCTCGGCTCATGGTTCGTCCAAAACGCCTACTCCGGCGGCCCGCCGGACCTCGTGATTGCCGGGCTGACCGTGATCGATCCGATCGTCGGCATCGCGATCGGCATCACGATCCTCGGCGAACTGCGCCCCGATGTCCACGCCGTGACGGCGATAGCGATGGGGGCGGCCGGTTCGCTTGCTATCGTGGGAGTGATCGCTTTGTCCAGGCACCATCCCGAAGTCACCAAGCGCAAGAAGGACGCGCGGAAGGCCGCGGGGCGGGTGCCGCAGGACGTCAACAGACCTCAGCAGTAGGCCCGGCACGCCTGCGCCGACGGCCAGCCGGCCACCACAAGTCCCAGCTGCCCGCACCGTGACCACCAGGAGCTCTCCCCGTGACCATGCCTGACAACCAGCACCCGCTGACCATCCTGATTGCCGCAGACACATACCCGCCCCACGTCAACGGTGCAGCCATGTTCGGCTACCGCCTGGCCAAGGGCATGAAGGCGCGCGGACACGATGTTCACGTCCTGGCCTGCCGACCGGACAAGGGCAAGAGCTACACCGAGTTCAGCGACGAGGGCACGGTCCACCGAATCCGTTCGCACTCAGTTCCCACGCACGAGTACTTCAGGATCACCTTCCCCTGGGAAATCAAGAAGGAAATCAGCCTGCTTTTTGACCGGATCCAGCCCGACGTGGTGCACATCCAGAGCCACTATATGATCGGCGAGCACGTGCTCTACGAGGCGGTGAAGCGGGGTATCCGGATCGTGGCGACCAACCACTTCATGCCGGAGAACCTGAACCCGTTTCTGCCGTTCCCGCAGTGGTTCAAGGACATCGTGGGCCGCATTTCCTGGAAGGACATGGGCATGGTCATGGGCCAGGCCGACGTCGTCACCACCCCGACGCCGCTGGCAGCCAAAGCGATGCACCAGCACGCATTCCTCCGCAAGGTCCTGCCGCTGTCCAACGGCATCGATTCCGCGGCCTACGAACTCAAACCCGGGGAGGAGCTGGAGCGCCACTCAAGCCCCACCGTGCTGTTCGTTGGCCGGCTCGCCGAGGAAAAGCACATCGATGTCCTGATCGACGCTGTCGCCAAGACGCCCCGGGAGCTGGACGTCCACCTCGAAATAGTCGGCGGCGGGGAAGTTCGCCCGACCCTCGAAGCCCAGGTTGCCCGGCTGGGGCTGCAGG
This sequence comes from Arthrobacter sp., assembly GCA_034376805.1. Taxonomy (GTDB): domain Bacteria; phylum Actinomycetota; class Actinomycetes; order Actinomycetales; family Micrococcaceae; genus Arthrobacter. The sequence continues at coordinate 3,605 of JAXMJF010000070.1, read as the reverse complement.
ACCGGGTCACGTTCCTCGGCCTGGCCAGCGACGCCGATCTTCGCCAGGCTTACCTGGCGGCGGACCTGTTCTGCATGCCCGGCACGGCCGAACTCCAGTCGCTCGTGACCCTCGAAGCGATGTCCGCCTCCACCCCGGTGCTGCTGGCTGACGCCATGGCGCTGCCGCACCTGGTGCACGACGGCGAAAACGGCTATCTGTTCACGCCCAACGACAGCGACGACCTCGCAGCCAAAATGGTCCGTGTGCTCTCGCTCCCCGCTGCTGAGCTGGCGGCGATGGGCAAGGCGAGCCGGGGGTTGGTGGAGAACCACAGCCTGGAACGTACCCTGCAGGCCTTCGAGGATCTCTACCGCGGCGCAAGCTACGACGACCTCGTTGTCTGAAACGGGCCACTACTATTGTTAGAGTGATTTTCGCCCGGAAACCCTCCGGCCCCGCGAGGGCCGGAAAGATTTCCGGGCGCAAGGGGCTATAGCTCAGCTGGTTAGAGCGCGGGACTCATAATCCTAAGGTCCTCGGTTCAAGTCCGAGTAGCCCTACCTTTCCGCGGGGACCCTGTCAGGGAACCGCATCCACGGGAGCCGTGGTCGACGTTGGACGTCGGCCCGGCTCCTTTGATTTGTCGGGCCGCACTTTCGTCCGGATCCCGAGCCGTTCGCCATGCCTCCGCGGGCGAACGCGGCCTCACGCTCTCCTTCCGAATGACCTCCATCACTTGCGGTGCCCTTCCGAACTGCGGTAAGTTACTCGTGAGTAACATTCTGCCGGCGTACCGCTCGCGACCTCCTGGCCGCTGCTGATCCCTCGTGAAGGAACACCATGTCCAAAGCTGACATCGATATCAACAACCTCCCTTACGCCGATGGCGACTTCTTTGCGTTCGAGCAGCTGCTCACCGGCAAGGAGCAGGACCGGCTCGCTGAGGTCCGCGAGTTCCTGGCCCGCGAGGTCAAGCCGATCGCCGTCGACTGCTGGAACCGCGCCGAATTCCCGATGGACCTGATTCCGAAGCTTGCCGAGATTGACCTGGTCAGCCCGGTCCGGCGGCAGGGCTATTCCAACCTCTTCGCGGGCATGCTGCACGCCGAGGCAACCCGCGCCGACACCTCCATTGCGACTTTCATCGGCGTCCACGACGGGCTGTTCACCGGCTCCATCGAGGCGCTGGCCTCCCAGGAGCAGCAGGAAGCCTGGCTGCCGGACATCTACTCGCTCAAGAAAATCGGCGCGTTCGGCCTCACAGAACCTCTCGGCGGCTCCGACGTTGCCGGCGGCACCCGCACCACAGCCCGCAAGGAGGGCGACAGCTGGATCCTGAACGGAGCCAAGCGCTGGATCGGCAACGCCACGTTCTCCGACTGGGTGGTCATCTACGCCCGCGACCTCGCCGACAACCAGGTCAAGGGCTTCCTTGTCGACACCAAGACCGAGGGCTACAGCGCCACCAAGATCGAGAACAAGATCTCGCTGCGCACCGTGCAGAACGCCGACATTACCCTCGAGAACGTCGTGGTGCCCGAGTTCTTCAAGCTCGCCAACGCCAACAGCTTCCGCGATACGAACAAGGTCCTCAAGGTCACCCGGCTGGCCGTTGCCTGGCAGGCGGTGGGCCAGCAGCTGGCCGCCTTCGATGTCGCCCGCCGCTACGCCGTGGAGCGCAGCCAGTTCGGACGCCCGATCGCCTCCTTCCAGCTGGTGCAGCACCAGCTCGTCCAGATCCTCGGCAACGCCGTCAGCTCGATGGGCATGATGGTCCGGCTCTCCCAGCTGGAGGACCTGGGCCAGGCCAAGGACGAGCAGTCGGCCTTGGCCAAGGCCTTCACCACCGCCCGCATGCGCGAGAGTGTGGCCCTGGGCCGCGGCATTCTCGGCGGCAACGGGATCGTGACGGACTATGAGATGGCCAAGGTCTTCTCGGATGCCGAGGCCATCTACTCTTACGAGGGCACCCACGAGATCAACACCCTCGTCACCGGCCGGGCGATCACGGGAATCTCCGCGATCGTCTAGGAAACGGCCCCAAGGCGCACAGCGGCCCCAAGACGCCAGCGCCGGCGGCCGGCATCACTGCCCGCGGCCCTTCGTCCATATCCACCCTCCACGCCCCTAGCCGGGCGCGGGATCCACGGGAGGAAGCAGGACGGAGGGCCGCAGGTCTGTCACGAAGGCCAGCGGATTGAGGTACTCCTCGCCGCGGCGAACGCCCCAGTGGACGCAGGGCGCTGGCGTGCAGTGGCCGGCCTGGATCCACCCCAGGACATCCCCCTCCGCGACGGCGGCGCCGGCCTCGAGTTCGCTGCGGACCGCCTCGAAGCTGCTCCGCAGCCCGCTTCCGTGGTCGACGGTGATGACCGGGCGGTCCACGACAACGCCAGCGAAGCTCACCGTGCCGGACGCCGGCGAGGTGACCGGGGCGCCGTCGTGCGGGGCCCGGAGATCCACGCCGCGGTGACCGCTCAGCCACGGTCTGGCCGGCGGGTCAAAGACGCGCAGAACAGCTGGCCGGGGATTCAGCGGCCAGCTCCATCCTGGGGTCACTGTGCCGGGGCCGGTCACAAGGCCGCTGCTGGAACCGGGAATCAGCCCCGGGCCCGCGGACGCTGTCACAGGGGACAGTAACGGAAGCAACGCGGCAAACAGTGCGGCAACCAGGGCGGGAACAGACGCCGGAGTTTTCATGGGTCCAGCCTGCCCGTGCCACCGGATCGGCGAAAGCGTCCCTCCGGTGTATGTGGACTGCCTGATGTATGTGGATAGCCTGGTGCATGTGGACAGCACCGTGTCTGTGGACAGCGCCGCGGGCAGGCCCCGGGACAAAGCCCGCAGGGTCTCCTGAGCAGGCGCAAAAACGACCCCGTCGCCCGACCGCCGGCCCCCGGAAACTGTCCAATCCGGCACCGCCCCTGTAGTACACTTGGTGGAGCAGTTTGCTGTGCCCTCACGCTTGATCACTGTCTTTGTGCTAGCAAGGTACTTGTCTAAGCCGGCACGCCTCATTCAGGGGTGCGGGGGAGCAGCGGCTGACTACGCGTATCCAGCCCTCCTCATTCGAAGCTTGAACTCTTCAGGGTGCGGAGGACTGTGCTTCTTTCGGTCCGGGCCTGTGGTCCGGTGGAGAAGCGCAGTGGATGCCAGGAGTGCCGCCCGCCTGGGTGGTGCTATTCAACCGTCAACTATTGGCAGGGTAAGACAGCCCATGGGCTGTCTCATGAATGACCTGCCGGAAGGAGCGCCGGCATGCCCGTCGTAACTATGCGCCAGCTGCTTGACAGCGGCGTCCACTTTGGACACCAGACCCGCCGTTGGAACCCGAAGATGAAGCGATTCATCTTCACGGAGCGCAACGGCATCTACATCATTGACCTGCAGCAGTCGCTGTCCTACATCGACCGTGCCTACGAGTTCGTGAAGGCCACCGTTGCACACGGCGGCACCGTTCTCTTCGTCGGCACCAAGAAGCAGGCGCAAGAGGTCATCGTCGAGCAGGCGACCCGCGTGGGTCAGCCCTACGTGAACCTGCGGTGGCTCGGTGGCCTCCTCACCAACTTCGTCACCGTCTCCTAGCGGCTTCTGCGCATGAAGGAGCTCGAGGAGCTCAACTA
>JAXMJF010000069.1:0-2567 GCA_034376805.1 Arthrobacter sp. | reverse complement strand
CCCCGGGGGGGGGCCGCACTGGGGCCCCCCCGACGTTTCGACACGCACACCACCACTGAGCAGAACAAGGATTTCCAGATGAGCGGACACGGCGCACCACAGATTGACCTCAGCACTTTCAAGCCCGAGGAAACCTCGCAGCTGAAGCTGGCCATCGTGGCCGCGAGCTGGCACACCCAGATCATGGACGGGCTGCTCGACGGCGCCCTGCGCGCAGCGAAGGACGCCGGCATCAGCGAACCGACCGTGCTCCGCGTCCCCGGCACCTTCGAGCTCCCCGTGGCCGCCGCCCGGCTGGCACCGCACTTCGACGCCGTCGTGGCGCTCGGCGTCGTGATTCGAGGCGGAACCCCGCACTTTGAATACGTCTGCGAGGCGGCCACGCTGGGCCTGACCGAGGTCTCGGTGCGCACCGGCGTCCCGGTCGGCTTCGGCGTGCTGACGTGCGACACGGAACAGCAGGGCATCGACCGGGCCGGGCTGCCGGGCTCCAGCGAGGACAAGGGCCACGAGGCCGTCACCGCCGCCCTGACCACCGCGGTGACGCTCAAGCAGTTCAGCTAGGCGGGCAGGCTAGGGTCCGGCCGTGCCCCGCACGGGGTACGGTCGGACCAGCCAACTGTGTAATCGCTCACATCGTCGCCGTCATGCAAGGGCCCGGCAGGCGACCTCCGCCCGCGAGCAAGTAGGCTGGAGGGTGTGAAGAATTTCGAATCGCTGTTCGCAGAACTGACTGAGAAGGCAGCCGTCCGTCCGGAGGGCTCCCGCACCGTCGCCGAACTGGATTCCGGAGTCCACGGCATCGGCAAGAAAGTCGTGGAGGAAGCAGCCGAGGTCTGGATGGCTGCCGAGTACGAATCCGATGAAGCCGCCGCCGAAGAAATCTCGCAGCTGCTCTATCACCTGCAGGTTCTGATGCTCGCCAAAGGACTCAGCCTGGAAGACGTCTACAAGCATCTCTAGCCACGTCCGTGCCGGAAACCGCCAGGGCCAGCCCTGCGAATCCGGTAACCAGCGTGGCCCGCTGTGCCTGAACTGACTGACCCCGTCCTCACCAAGAAAGACCTCCCCAATGCTGAGAGTTGCCGTCCCGAACAAGGGATCCCTGTCCGAAGCCGCCTCCGCCATGCTCGCCGAGGCCGGCTACCGCCAGCGCCGCGACACCCGCGAACTGGTCATGGTGGACCCGGACAACGACATTGAATTCTTCTTCCTCCGCCCCCGCGACATCGCCGTGTACGTCGGCCAGGGCACGCTCGACGTCGGCATCACCGGCCGCGACCTGCTCCTCGACGCTGAGGTTGAAGCCGAAGAACTGCTCCCGCTGGGCTTCGCCGCCTCCACCTTCCGCTTCGCCGGCCCGGTCGGCGACTTCGCCACGGTCGAACAGCTCGAAGGAAAGCGCCTCGCCACCAGCTACGACGGATTGCTCCGCGGCTACCTCGCCGAGCGCGGCATCAAGGCCAAGGTCGTCCGCCTCGACGGCGCCGTCGAATCCTCCGTGCGCCTCGGCGTCGCGGACGCCATTGCCGACGTCGTCGAAACCGGCAACACCCTCAAGGCAGCCGGCATGGAGATCTTCGGCCTGCCCATCCTGCACTCCGAAGCCGTCCTGATCGGCCGCAAGGGCGAGCAGAACCCGGCCGCCGACGTGCTGATCCGCCGGCTGCAGGGCGTCCTCGTGGCGCGGCAGTACGTCATGATGGACTACGACATCCGCAAGGAGCTCGTGGAAGAAGCCGCGGCCCTCACACCCGGCCTGGAATCTCCCACGGTTTCGCCGCTGCGCGACTCGGACTGGGTTGCCGTCCGCTCGATGGTGCCGAAGAAGCAGACCAACCGGATCATGGACGAGCTCTACGACCTGGGCGCCCGCGCCATCCTGGTCAGCACGATCCACGCCTGCCGCATCTGACCCGGCGCCAGCAAAACCTTTCGTAAGCGAATACCAGGAGAAGTCATGGCTGTAGCCGTCCGCGTTATCCCGTGCCTGGACGTTGACGCCGGCCGCGTCGTCAAGGGCATCAACTTCGAAGGCCTGCGCGACGCCGGAGACCCGGTGGAGCTGGCGCACCGCTACGACAACGGCGGCGCCGACGAGCTGACTTTCCTCGACGTCACGGCGTCCTCGGGCAACCGGGAGACCACCTTCGACGTCGTGCGGCGCACCGCCGAGGAAGTCTTCATCCCGCTGACCGTCGGCGGCGGCGTCCGCGGCGTGGCCGAAGTGGACAAGCTCCTGCGCTACGGCGCGGACAAAGCGGCGATCAACACCGCCGCCGTCGCCCGTCCCGATGTGATCGACGAGATCACCCGGCACTTCGGGTCCCAGGTCCTGGTGCTGTCCCTCGATGCACGGCGCACCCGCCCGGGGTCGCAGCCCACCGCCTCCGGCTTCGAGGTCACCACGCACGGCGGCCGCCAGGGCACCGGCATCGACGCCATCGCCTGGGCCCGTGAAGCGGCCGACCGCGGGGTGGGGGAGATCCTGCTGAACTCGATTGACGCCGACGGGAAGTGCTCCGGTTTGCCGGCACCGCCGGAGGCGATGAGCGGAACCTTGACCC
>JAXMJF010000068.1:0-5358 GCA_034376805.1 Arthrobacter sp. | reverse complement strand
CACAGGGGGGTCCCGCCGTCACTGGCGGGACACCCCTGTCTGGACGGGCCTCTTACTTGACCAGTCCCTTGTCCTTGAGCCAGGCCGCCGCAGCGTCCTTGGGGTTCTGCTTCTGGCTGCCACTGACCGCGCGGTTGAGGTTGATCAGGTCCTCGGTGGTGAGGACCTTGGACACGGCGTTCAGGGTTTCCTTCGCCTTGTCCGTCATCTTGGCCGTGTTGTACAGCGGGAGGACCTGCTGGGCGATGAAGTTGTTCTTCGGGTCCTCCAGCACCACCAGGTCGTTGTCCGCAATGGACGGGGTGGTGGTGTAGATGTCGGCAACCTGGACCTGGTCCGAGAGCAGGGCCTTGAGCGTGACGGCTCCGCCGCCGTCGCTGAACGGTTCCAGCTTCTTGGGTACGCAGTTGTAGTTCTTCTCCAGGCCCGGGAGGCCGTAGGCGCGTTCGGCGAAGGTCGCCGGGGCGCCCACCACGATTTCGCTGCAGACCTTGGCGAGGTCCTCGATGGACTTCAACTGGTACTTCTCCGCGGTGGCTTTCGTGACGACCATCGCGTCCTTGTCCTCGGCCTTGGAAGCCTCCAGTACGGCCAGCCCCTCGGGCAGCTTGCCCGGCAGGGCCTTGTAGATGTCCTCGGCCGAAACCTCCGTGGCGTCCTTGCTGACGTGCAGCAGCAGGTTGCCGCTGTAGTCGGGGATCACGTCCACGGAACCGTCCTGGACAGCCTTGAAGTAGACCTCGCGTGAGCCGATGTTCGGCTTGGTGCTCGCCGTGACGCCGGCTCCGTTCAGCGCCCCGGCGTAGACCTCGGCGATGATCTGGCTTTCGGTGAAGTCGGCGGAACCGATCACAAGCGCGGAGCCCGCACCGGAGGTGGCACCGCCGGTGGCGGGGGTCGTGGAGAGCGGATCGGACGAGCCTGCGCAGGCGGACAGTGCCATGGCCAGGCCTACGCCGGCGGCCAGGCCGCCGAATGTGCGCCTGCCGAGTGCTCGTTGGCGGGTTTCCTTCATGACGTACCTCCTTGAACAACAGTCCCCGCGGGTACGGGGTCTGTGAGATCAACCGCAGCCTGCTGGCTCCGGTTCGGCTGGGAAGAGGCTCCCTGGGACAGGAACAGCCTCTGGATGAGGGCTAGGACGAGGTCGACGGCGATGGCGAGTCCGGCGATGAGCAGGGACCCGCCCAGCATCTGGGGGAAGTCGGACAGCACCAGCCCGTCGAAGAGGTACCGGCCGAGGCCGCCGAGGTTGATGTACGCCACCACCGAGACGGTGGCGATCGCCTGGAGCACCCCGGTCCGGAACCCGCCGTACATCACGGGCAGGGCGTTGGGGAACTCGGCTCGGAACAGCACCTGGAGCTCCGTCATGCCCATGGCCCGCGCGGCGTCGACGACGTTCCGGTCCACGCTGGCGATGCCGGCATAGGTGCCGGCGAGCAGTGGCGGGACCGTCAGGATCACGAGGGCCCAGATCGGCGGCATGAGCCCGATGCCGGCCAGCAGCACGAAAAGGGTGAGCAGGCCAAGGGTGGGCAGGGCACGCAGGGCCCCGGCGACGGCCACGGCGGCGACCCGGCCGCGGCCGGTGTGCCCCACGTACAGGCCGATGGGCACGGCGATGGCTGTGGCGATGACCATGACCAGGCTGGTGTAGAGCAGGTGCTCGGCCAGCCGGGCCGGGATTCCGGCGCTGCCGGACCAGTGCTCCGGATCGCCGAGCCAGGCGAACGTATCCGTGACGACGTTGCTCATGAGGCACCGCCTGCGGTCTGTGCATCGGAAATCCGCAGCGCCGCGGCAGCGGAGCCGGCCTTGTCCTGGCCGGCGCCGGAATCGGTGCCGGCGCCCGTGCCGGTGCCGGGGGCTGCCGCGGCGCGGGTCCAGGGGGTCAGCAGCCGCTCGAGCAGGACGAGGACGGCGTCCATCAGCAGCGCGAGGATGAGGATGGCGATGATGCCCACCACCACTTCCGTGACGAAGTCACGCTGCAGGCCGGAGGTGAACAGCATTCCGAGGTTGCCGATGCCGAGCAGCGCCGCGACGCTGACCAGCGAGATGTTGCTGACGGAGACCACGCGCAGCCCGGCGAAAAGCACCGGCAGGGACAGCGGCAGGTCGATCTGCAGGAAGCGGGCGAAGGGCTTGAACCCCATGGCGACGGCGGCCTGCCGGAGGTCCTCGTCCACCGAGTCGAAGGCGTCCAGGGTGGCGCGTACCAGGAGGGCGACGGCGTAGATGGTCAGGGCCACCACCACGTTGACCGGGTCCAGGATCCGGGTTCCAAGGATGGTCGGCAGGATGATGAACAGCGCCAGGGACGGGATGGTGTAGAGCAGGGAGGAGGCCGTCAGGACCACGGAGCGGAGTCCCCGGTTCTGCCGGGCGACCTGGGCCAGCGGGACGGCGATGAGCACCCCGAACACCATCGGCAGGATGGCCAGGACCAGGTGCTGGCCGGCAAGGCTGTAGACCTGGGCGCTGTTGGCCAGGAACCACTCCATCAGATTGCGCCCTGCCGGACATGGCGGTCCGACGCGATCACGGCGAGGACTTCCTCGGCGGTGATGACACCGGCCACGCGGCCGTCCGCGTCCACGGCGACGCCGAGACCTGAGGGCGACGACAGGGCCGCATCGAGGGCGCGGCGGAGCGTATCGCCCTTCCGGAAGAGGGATCCGCCGGGAACAGTCGCGGAGCCCTTGCCCGGCCCCGACCAGCCGAGCGGACGCCGGCTTTCGTCGACCACCAGTTGCCAGTCGCCGGAGGCGTTGCCGGCGCGCTCAAGTTCATCGGGGGTGGTTGTCTGGGCCGGGTGCACGGTGACGCCGTCGGACGGGCTGAAGGCCAGGTGCCGGAAGCCTCGGTCCCGGCCCACGAAGGACGCCACGAAGTCGCTGGCCGGGGCGCGCAGGATTTCCTCCGGGGTGGCGTATTGCGCCAGCTTGCCGCCGAGGCCGAAGACTGCCACTTTGTCGCCGAGGACGGTGGCCTCGTCAATGTCGTGGGTGACGAAGACGATCGTCTTGGCCAGATCGCGCTGGAGCCGGAGAAGTTCCTGCTGCAGTTCATCGCGGACCACGGGGTCCACGGCGCTGAAGGGCTCGTCCATGAGCAGCACGGGAGGGTCGGCGGCGAGCGCCCGGGCCACGCCGACGCGCTGCTGCTGGCCGCCGGACAGTTGTGAGGGGTACCGCTTGCCCAGCGCGGATGCCAGCCCCACGACGTCGAGCAGTTCCTGGGCACGCTTCCGCGCCTCGGCCTTGGAGACGCCGTTGAGCCGGGGAACGGTGGCGATGTTGTCCAGCACGGAACGGTGCGGCATCAGCCCGGAGGACTGCATCACATAGCCCATGGACCGGCGCAGCTTCGCCGCCGGCACCGCGGTGACATCCTGGCCGTCCACGGTGATGGTTCCGGAGGTCGGCTCGACCATACGGTTGATCATCCGCAGCGAGGTGGTCTTGCCGCAGCCGGAGGGTCCGACGAAGACCGTGATGGCGCCCTTGTCGATGGACATGGTCAGCCCATCAACGGCGGCCTGGCCGCCCTGGTACTGCTTGGTGACGTTCTGGAACTCGATCATGGCTTCAGCCATTTCCGGGCTTACCTAACTGTTGGCGGCAACATCGGACGGTCCAGCCAACTGATCATAAACACGCTGATTTTCGACTGTAAAGCACCTAGGACTCAGCCTAACCAGCGCGGCTGACAATGTCAGGGATATCGTCGGGGGCGCTGTGGCTGACGTAGCAATTCGTAGGGCCGGCGGCTTTGGATGGGTGCCGCGCAGAAAAACTTCCCCGCAGCACCCATCCACCGCCCAGCGTGGTGCTCAACCCGCAACGCGGGGTCACGTCCCGCCCATTCCAGCCGGCGGAACGGGCCGCACGTGACCCCGCGTTGGTTCCAGGTACGCCGCGTTGGGTCAGCGGGTCCGCCGGCCGCCCCCTTTGGACCCGCCCCGGCCCTTCCGGCCGCGCTTCGCACCGTCGTTGGCGGCGGCCTCGTAGCTGTCCCGTTCTGCCGAGCGCTGGCTCTTTCCCGCAGCCGAAATCTGCTGGTGCCACTCGCGCGCGTAGGCGCGGCGGGCGGCGGCATCGTGCCGCCGGGCCAGCGCAGCGAGTTCGCGCTGGAGTTTCAGGTAACTCGCCCAGCGGCGCTCATCGAGGGCCCCGTCCGCGAGTGCGGCCTGCACGGCACAGCCTGGCTCGCTGCCGTGGGCGCAGTCGGAAAACCGGCACTGCCCGCAGAGTTCCTCGAGGTCCCCGAACATCTCCGCCATCCCGCCGTCGGCGTCGAACAGCCCGAAGCCGCGCACCCCGGGGGTATCCATCAGGACGGCGCCTCCCGGCAGGGGCACGAGTTCACGTGAGGTGGTGGTGTGTTTGCCCTTGCCGTCGCCGGCCCGGACTGCCCCCGTTTCCTGGACCTCGGCGCCGACGAGGGCATTGATGAGGGTGGACTTGCCGGACCCTGAAGGACCCAGCAGCACGAGGGTGCCGCCCTCCGGGAGGTGGCCCAGCAGCTCGTCGAGGCCATCGCCCTGCTCCGCGGAGGTGGTGACCACCGCGACGCCGGCGGCCTGGAGAATCACCTTGCCGATGACGTCGTCCGCCACGTCGGCAAGGTCTGCCTTGGTGATGATGACGAGCGGGGTGGCGCCCGAGTCCCAGGCGGCGACGAGGGTGCGTTCGAGCCTGTTGTGCGTGAGCGGACGGTCCACGGGCACCACGACGCCGACGATGTCCATGTTGGCGCCAAGGACCTGCGCCTCCGACGAGGCGTCAAAGGCGCGTTTGCGGCTCAGTTCCGAGTGCCGCGGCAGAATCCCGGCAATGGCGGGCTCCCCCGCGGTATTTGATCCCAGCCAGACCCAGTCCCCGGTGGCGGGCAGCGCCCCGGTGCCGGGGTACGGCAGATGGAGGGTGGTGTCGTGCGTGGCGACAAGGACCAGGTTGCGGTCCACGCGGATGACCCTGCCCGCGCCGGTGCCGCCCCGCAAGGGATGGGCCGCGAACCGTTCGGCGACGGCGGCGGTGAAGCCGTACCCTGCCGGACCCGTGGGGAGGTTGTTGGGGAAAATGTTTGGGATGGGGTGGGAGGCGCCGGACGCGCCCGGACGTGCAAATGAAGTAGTCAACGAAAACCCTTTGATGGGCCCCGGTGCACGTGCCGCGCTGCGGGTGGAACCTGGCAGCGGTGGCGGCTAGTTGTACTCGGCCAGGACGTTGGTTACATGTTGAAAGGGGTGAAGACCTCTTAGGTTGGTGGTTACCACACACACCGAACGACTAAGAGGTCTTCATGGTCCACCGTAATGCCCGGCTGACTCCTGCCGGTAGAAGCATCCTT
>JAXMJF010000067.1:0-50451 GCA_034376805.1 Arthrobacter sp. | reverse complement strand
ACGCCTACGACTCCAGTGACCACCGCACACAAGCCCTGACAGGCTGGCTAGACTTCTACAACCACCGCCGCAACCACAGCGCCCTCGGAGGACGACCACCCATCAGCAGATGTAACCAACCTGCTGGCTGAGTACACCTAGGTCAGAAACCAGGACGCGGGCGGAAGGGTCAGGAGGCAGTCGGGCCGAAATTTGGGCGCGGTTCAGCGACAGAGGCCGGGGTGGCGGTGATGGAGTACATCCATCCGCTAGTCAAAGTAATCATTTCTCCCAACCTCCTTTTCTGTTATGCCGTGGCTCCGGCTGACTGGCCGGGCGACGCGCGCCTCGACCCCGGCAGGACGCTCTGGGGTCAGAAATAAAAATACACCATGAATGCAGCACTTGACTACCGCATTCATAAACTTCTTTTGAAGTTATTTGATAAACCGTATTTATAGGCCCCAGCGGACCACTGCCGGGGTCTTCTTGTCCCAGCCGAGCGTGCAGACTTTCGCGGTTCCCAGGATGAAGTGCCTGCCCTCATGGGGATCGAGTCCCAGCCACCGGGCGGTGAGGATCCGGGAGAAGTGTCCATGCGCCACGATCAGCACGTTGTCCAGACCGGATTCCAGCACCCGTGCCACGATCTTGTCCGCGCGCGCGGCGACGTCATCGAGGGCTTCGCCGTTCGGCACGCCGTGGGTCCAGATCAGGTATTCCGGGTTGTCCTTGCGGATGAGGTCTGAGCTGATGCCCTCGTAGTCCCCGTAGTCCCACTCGACCGCGAGCGGCTCCAGCTGGGCGTCGGGGAAGCCGGCGAGTTCCGCGGTGCGGCGGGCCCGCCGCAACGGGGACGTCAGCACCAGGTCAAAGTCGACGGTGTCGAGCACCTTGCGTGCCTCCACGGACTGCTGCTCACCCTCCACGGTGAGCGGGAGGTCGGTAAGGCCGGTGTATTGGCCGCTCTTGGACCACTCCGTTTCGCCGTGCCGCAGGATCCACAGCTGCGGGCGGGGGCCGTTGGAAGGTGCAATCACTTAGGACTCCTCAGTTGAGAGTGCGACGGCGGACTCGGGCTGGGCAGCCCACCATTCGTGCAGTTTGGCCTCGGCGACGGCGGGATCCAGCGGGCCGTGCTCCATTCGTTCCTCCAGCAGGAATTTGTAGGCGCGCCCGACGACGGGGCCGGGCTTGAGTCCCAGGAGTTCCATGATCCGACCACCGTCGAGGTCCGGGCGGACGGCCTCCAACGACTCCTGTTCCCGCAGGGCCGCGATCCGGGCCTCGAGATCGTCGTAGGCGAAGGCCAGCCGCTCGGCCTTGCGCTGGTTGCGGGTGGTCACGTCCGAGCGGGTCAGCCGGTGCAGCCGCTCAAGCTGCGGACCGGCGTCGGTGACATAGCGGCGGACAGCCGAATCGCTCCAGCCGGCATCGCCGTAGCCGTAGAAGCGCATATGCAGCTCCACCAGCTTCGCCACGGCCTTGATCGTGTCGTTGTCGAAGCGCAGCGCCTTCATCCGTTTTGAGGTCAGTTTCGACCCGACCATGTCGTGGTGCCGGAAGCTCACCGCGCCGCCCGGCTCGAAACGGCGCGTGGCCGGCTTCCCGACGTCGTGCATCAAGGCTGCGAACCGCAGCACAAAGTCCGGACCGGGCACGGCTCCGTCCGCATCCGTTTCGAGCGCGGCGGCCTGCTCCAGGACTTGGAGCGAGTGCTGGTAGACGTCCTTGTGCCGGTGGTGCTCATCCGACTCCAGCCTCAGGGCGGAGACCTCGGGCAGCACGAAGTCAGCGAGCCCCGTGTCCACGAGCAGGTCCACCCCGGCCCGGGGGTGTGCCGCGCAGATGAGCTTGACCAGCTCCTCGCGGACACGTTCCGCGGAGATCATGGTGATCCGTTCCGCCATCCGGGACATCGCGGCGCGGACGTCCTCGTGCACCGTGATCCCCAGCTGGGCGGCGAAGCGGGCGGCGCGCATCATGCGCAGCGGGTCGTCGGAGAAGGAGGATTCCGGGGCGCCCGGAGTGGCGAGGATGGAAGCGTGGAGGTCGCGGACTCCGCCGAAAGGATCCACGAGTTCCAGCGCGGGCAGGCGCAGCGCCATGGCGTTGATCGTGAAGTCCCGCCGCAGCAGGTCATCCGTCAGCGACTTTCCGAACGCGACCACGGGTTTACGGGAGTCGGGATCGTACGCCTCGGCGCGGTACGTGGTGATTTCGATCTGGAAACCGGCCTTGCGCATCCCGATGGTGCCAAAGGCGCGCCCGATTTCCCAGTAGTTGTCAGCCCACCTCCTGATCAGGGCGACCGTCTGGTCCGGGGTGGCGTCGGTGGTGAAGTCCAGGTCGGGGGACACCCGGCCCAGGAACAGGTCGCGCACGGGTCCGCCCACCAGGGAGAGTTCGTGGCCGGCGTCGACAAACCGCTGCCCGAGCTCCAGAACGACAGGGTCTACCTGGAAATCAACGGTGTGCGGGTCAGTCTTGTGATGTGCGTGCGCCATAGTTTCTTAAGCTTGTCAGAAATCCCGGCCAGCACCACACCGAATGCTCCCCAAGTCCGGCCGCTGGCACCGAAACCGCGGACGGAACGGGCGATCCACTTTCCCGGCCGTCCACTTTCCTGCCATGTTTAGGTCATCAAGTGCGGACAAGAGTCGTTAGAGTGGACTTCATGGCCCATCCCGTACCGAGCGCTCCCGGCAGGAGGACAAACGCACCGTTGCCGTCGGCAATCGGTGCCAACGTCGCGCCGGTGCAGCACTCCGGACAGGCCTCCCTCCCCACCGTGGAGGAAATCTCTGCCGGCGGCGTCGTGGTGGATACTTCCGACGCCGAACTCCGGGTTGCGATTATTGCCCGCCTTAATCGCGGCGGGCGGCTGGAATGGTGCCTTCCCAAGGGCCATCCGGAAGGCAAGGAAAGCAACGAGGAAGCCGCCGTGCGTGAGATCGCCGAGGAAACCGGCATCGAGGGCAAGATCCTCGCTCCGCTGGGGAGCATCGACTACTGGTTCACGGTCAGCGGGCACCGCGTCCACAAGACCGTCCACCACTACCTGCTGCAGGCCACGGGCGGGGAACTGACGATCGAGAATGATCCGGACAAGGAGGCCGTGGACGTCGCCTGGGTTCCCATCCATGAGCTGGCCCGGAAGCTCTCCTTCCCGAATGAGCGCCGCATCGCCGACCTCGCCAAGGAAGTTCTGCCGGAACACCGGTAGGGCCACAGAATCCCCTTTCTAGGTCGCGGATAGCGCCTTAAGCCGTGCCCGGGTGAGACGATGAAGACGATGTCATCAGCCAAACCCACCCCCGCGCACTCCGGCCCCGCCGATTCCGCAGCCGTCCAATCCGGAGAAGTCCGTTCCAGCGCCATCATGGCCGCCGGAACGCTGGTCTCGCGTTTCCTGGGCTTCGCCAAGACCTGGATGCTGGCGGCCGCACTCGGTCTGGGCTCCACGGTCAACGATACGTTCATCAATGCGAACAACCTGCCGAACCTGATCTTCCTGCTGGTGGCGGGCGGCGTCTTCAATGCCGTCCTGGTGCCCCAGATCATCAAGGCCAGCAAAGCTCCGGACAAGGGTGCGGACTACATCAGCCGGCTGCTGACGCTCGCTGTGCTGGTGCTGCTGGCACTCACGCTGGCAGTGACGCTGCTGGCACCGTCGGTCATCCAACTGACGACCCAGGGCTACTCGCCAGAGCAGAAGGCCCTCGCGGTGTCCTTCGCGTTCTGGTGCCTTCCCCAGATCTTCTTCTACGGTCTGTACGCCCTGCTGACCCAGGTGCTCAACGCCCACGGCGCGTTCGGGCCCGCGATGTGGGCGCCGATCCTGAACAATATTGTCGCGATCGCGGGCCTCGGCATGTTCATCTGGACCTTCGGCGCCAATGTGGCCAACCCCCACACCCTGGATAGCTGGAACTCTACCCAGACGTTCCTGATCGCCGGTTTCTCCACCATCGGCGTGATCGCCCAGACCGCCATCCTGCTGGTCCCGGTGTTCCGGCTCCGGCTCGGGCTGCGTCCGCGTTTCGGCTGGCGCGGGGTCGGACTGGGCCAGGCCGCCAGGCTGAGCGTCTGGACCTTGGCGACGGCCGCCGTCGGCCAGCTGGCTTTCCTCTATGTCATGCGCATCGCCACGATCCCGGGCACGGAACGGCTGCGGCTGGAGCAGGCCGGGGACCCGGCCGCCGACACGCTCCCGGGCAACGCCGTGCTGGAGGTGGCGAGCCAGCTGTATCTGCTCCCGCACTCGATCATTGCGCTGTCGCTGGCCACCGTGCTGTTCAACCGGATGACCCGGGCCTCGCAGGATGGGGACCACGCGGCGCTGCGCAATGCGCTTTCCCACGGGCTCCGGACCATGGCCGTGGCCACGGTGTTCGGTGCCTTGGCCTTGTTCGCGCTGGCCGGACCGCTGGGCATGTTCTTCTCCGGCGGGGTGCCCCAGGACGGCGTCATGCTCGCGCAGACGCTGACCATCCTGGCCCTCAGCACACCGTTCATGAGCGCCAACTTCATGATGTCCCGTGTGTTCTACGCCAATGAGGACGCCCGGACACCGTTCTTCATCCAGCTGGTGCTGGCCCTCGTGAACGTGGTTGCCGCCTTCTCGATCCAGTTCCTGCCGTTCGATCAGATCATCTTCGCCATTGCCGTCCTCTACACCGGCGGCAATATCCTGTCCGTGATCGTCAGCGCGATCTTCCTGCGCCGGCTGCTGGGACATTTGGACGGCCCGCGGATCGTCAACGCCTATATCCGGATGGGGTACGCCGCGCTGGGTTCCGCCCTGGCCGGCGCCGTGGCCCTGTGGCTGCTGGGCAGCTACAGCCGGGATGGCTTCGCCTGGAGCACCCCTGCCGCCGCGCTGGTGACGATCGCCGTCGTCGGGCCCGTTATGCTGGCGGCCTACCTGCTGCTGCTGAAGCTCTTCCGGGTGACCGAACTGAGCGACCTGCTGCAGCCGCTGCTGGGGCGCCTGCGCCGCCGGTCGGCTGCGGAGCCCAGCGGAGACCTGACGGACGGCGACGCGGCAGCGCGGACGAGGCCGGAACGTGCCACGGTCTCGGTGGATACCGGACTCATTCCAAGGATCTCCGGGGAATTCGATGCAGCGTCCTTCCGCGCGGGTCCTGACCTGGACGAACAGGACGAACGCGCCGGACGCGCCGGGCCGGAAGGCGGCTACCTGCCCGCCGAAGACCTGCCCAGCACCGCGGAAGGCGGCCTGGACGGCGATGTCCCACTGCCCGGGCGCAGGACCTACCAGGGCCCCGCTGGGCGAAACCCCTATTTTCCGTTCGGCGGCAAGAAGAAAAAATAGTAACCGGCCGGGTCCACGGGGCCGTGCTTCCGTGGCCGGGACCGTGCATCGGCTAGGATCGAAGACTAACAAGGGGAGTTGCAGACCAGGGGTCCACCGGCTTTACCGGACGGCCTGCGGTCACTGATGAAGTGATCAGCTCGGCAGCTCCCGGACAGTCTAGGAGGAGCCCGTGTCCCACCCGATCGATGTCGGATCAGTACTAGGTGGCCGTTACAAGGTCACTGCCACTGTACTGACCTCACATGACCAGGATCTGGTGCTGGACGGCGTGGACCAGGTACTCAACCGTGCCGTGAGCATCCTCGTGGCCGGCCCCGGAAACGCCGAGCAGGTGGCGCAGAGTGCCCGGGAAGTCGCCACGGGGGAGCGCCCCGGCACCGTGCAGATCCTCGATCTGGGTGTCAGCGACGACACGACCTACCTCATCACCAACCACACCTCGGCCGCTGACCTGCTGGACCTGGTGGTCTCGTCCAACCCGCCCTACATCGAGCCGTTCTTCACGGATACGCTGGGCAGCGAAATCTTCGGTCAGCCTCGCTCCCACGAGCCCGAAACCTATGACGGCCTCTACGACGAAGAAGAAGTCGATGCGGGGTACATCAACTACGGGCAGAAGCAGCAGCCAGCCGCTCCGGCACAAAAGGCGAAGCCGGTAGTACCGCCGGTTTCCCCGGCCCGCCCGCCTTTGCGTCCGGCCACCTCGCCCGCAGCCGGCGCTGGGGCTGCTGCTGGCGCAGCCGGCGCCGCGGGACTTGCCGGCGGTGCCGCAGGTGCAGCGGCGGCATCTTCCAAGGAGAAGTCCCCCGAAACCGCCCCCCAGGAGGCCACCCCTCACGTAACGGCACCCCAGCCGGTTCAGGGTGGCTCCCCGGCATCCAGTGCACGTGACTCCACGCCGCCGGCCCCTGCCGAAACACCCAAGGTTTCGCTGTGGTCAGACAACGACTACGACCGCCCCGCCCCCGACAGCGGGCGAACTTCCCAGCAGGGTAAGGCACCGGCGTTGGCCGCCGCGGCCGGATCTGCCTCCGCCGACCGTGCCCCCGGGTTCTTCCCGGGCTCCGCCCGGAACAGCGACTCCGCGGCAGACGACGAGTACCACGGCACGGACGAAAAACCCCAGCGCGAGCCCCGCTCCATGCGGTGGCTGGTTGGCGGACTGCTGGCCGCGGTTCTCGTGGTCGGTTTGGTTCTTGCAGTCACCAATCTTGGCAGTCTCTTCAAGTCCACCCCGGAGACCGTCGCCGGGGACCCTACGTCCACCAGTGCGCCCGGTACGACCGCGTCGGCAGCACCCTCCGGCACTGCCAGCCCCGTGCCGGCCGCCGGTCCGCCCGTCATTGAGGACGTCACGCGGCTCGGCAACTTCGATTTCGCCGGGACCTATGACGGTGACCTGGTCAAGACCTTCGACGGCAATGCCGCCAGCTACTGGTCGGATATGGAATTCGCCACGGACAACTGGGGTGGCCTGACCGCCGAGGTTCCGCTCGTCGTCAAGCTTGAGAGCCCTGCCGAGGTCTCCTCGGTGACGCTGAGCCAGCTGGGGGCCTCCGGCGGCAGCATCAGCGTCTACACCAACGACCGTCCGTCACTCGACGGCGCCAAGCAGGTTGGCAGCAACAGCTTCACTTCCCCGGACCTGACGATGCCCCTGCAGGAGCCCACCACGGCGCAGTACGTCATCGTCTCCATCAAGAACCTGCCCAAGCTGGCCGCACCGAAGACCCGCTACGGGTTTGGCCTTCGCCTGGCCGAGATCAAGGTCCAGTAGCGGTCCGTCGCCAAGGCGGGAGCGGGCGGGCCTCGGTGCCCGGCCGGTACCCCGAGGCTCGGTGTCCTCCCGTGATGCCCAGTCCCGCCGGAATATTCAGCACCAAGTGGCAGTTGTGCCATGTGGCCGGCCATCCAGGCGGGCGCATCGACAAAGGAAGAGGTTCACCGTTCAGTGAGCAACGCAGAAAACACCGCGTCCGACGTACGTGATGTCATCATCGTAGGCTCCGGCCCCGCTGGCTACACGGCCGCGGTGTACACGGCCCGCGCCAACCTGAAGCCGCTGCTCCTGGCCGGATCAGTCACCGCCGGTGGCGAGCTGATGAACACGACGGACGTCGAGAACTACCCGGGTTTCCCGGATGGCATCATGGGTCCGGACCTGATGGAAAACTTCGAGAAGCAGGCTGCCCGATTCGGCACTGAAATCCAGTTTGAAGACGTTACCGAACTGGATCTCGACGGCGACATCAAGACCGTGACCACTGGATCCGGGGACACGTTCCGGGCCCGCTCCATCATTCTGTCGACGGGTTCGGCCTACCGAGAGCTCGGACTGCCGAACGAGAAGCGCCTTTCCGGCCACGGTGTCAGCTGGTGTGCAACCTGCGACGGTTTCTTCTTCAAGGACCAGGACATTGCCGTGATTGGCGGTGGTGACTCCGCCATGGAAGAGGCTCTGTTCCTCACCAAATTCGCGAAGTCAGTCACCGTGGTCCACCGCCGCGATACCCTGCGAGCCTCCAAGATCATGGCCGACCGTGCCCTGGCCCACGAGAAAATCAACTTCGTCTGGAACACCGGCGTCGAGGATGTTCTCGGCCAGGACAAGGTCACCGGGCTTCGATTGAAGAACCTCGTGGACGGCACCGAAACAGAGCTCGCCGTGACGGGCGTCTTTGTGGCCATTGGCAACGATCCCCGTACCGACCTCGTCAAGGGCAAGCTGGACCTGACCCCCGAGGGCACCATTGCCGTCGAGGGCCGCACATCGAAGACCAGCATCAAGGGTGTCTTCGCCGCCGGAGACGTCATCGACCCGACCTACCGCCAGGCCATCACGGCCTCGGGATCCGGCTGCGTAGCCGCTCTCGACGTCGAGCACTACCTCGCCGACTTCCACGCCTAATCGGCGCGCCCCAACCAACCGAAGAGAGACAGGGATATGAGCAACGCAAAAGACGTAACGGACGCTAGTTTCGGCACCGATGTACTGGCTTCTTCCAAGCCGGTCATCGTGGACTTCTGGGCCGAGTGGTGCGGGCCATGCCGCAAGCTCGGGCCGATCCTCGACGAGATCTCGGTGGAGTACAGCGAAAAAGTGGACGTCGTCAAGGTAAACGTAGACGACAACCCCGCGATCGCAGCGCAGTACGGCATCACGTCCATCCCCGCCGTCTACCTGTTCCAGGACGGGGAAGTGAAGGGTACCGTCATCGGCGCCCGCCCCAAGCAGTTCTTCGAGAAGGAATTCGCGGACGTCCTGTCCTAGTTCCGGCATGGTCAGAGCTCCGCGCAGACCACGCCCAAGTGCAGGGCAGCTTGGCTGTCCGTGCCGCGCACCAATCATACAGATCCTCCGACGCTAAGTTCATAGTTGGTAAGTAAGCAACTAATAAGAGTTGAGTGAAGTCTCGCGGTTCTACAGGTCAGGTGCATTCGCTTCGCGCAGCGCCGGGAGCTCTCGCGGTAGGCGGACTCCTGCGGCCGGACACCCATCTGCCGCCGCTCACCATACAAAGGGCGAGGTTTCACGTGAAACAGGCGCGGCGCTGCAAAGTCCATTAGATCGGCAGCCCCTGTGCAGCCGGGGCCGGTGGAACAGACTCAGATCATGGAGTCCTCGCATGGGAACACCGGAAACGTTGGTACCAAGAGGGTGCGGACTCCAGCAAACTAAACTGACTAACGTCGGAATGTCCATCATCAGGTTATCTACTCCGCAATCCGATCGATTCTACAGAGAGCCAGACCTGGGCGTGTGTTCGTTCCTAGCTTTCCCTCAAGGCCCCAACACCTGAACTGCATCATTGCCCCTGGCTCCCGCACGGGGATCCATAACGAGACCGTCAGCGGCCGCTGGGGGAGACCGCTCTACGTTATGTAGTCGCCGTGGATATATATCCAGGTAGGAACTGCGGTTACCGCCAATTCCGCCTGAGCCACGGTCCGCTTCCGATTCCGGGAGCCTCCAAGCGGCGTCGGACAGACAGGTTCGACGAGAAAGACGGTGTCCGTCTGAGTAGCTGCCGGCGCTGCTCGCGCGTCAGATAGTCGACCTGGGAATCTCCCGCAGCAGCTCATTGACGCGCTGCAGAAGGCTAGAGCCCCGGTCCAAGAATGAACCTTAGGTCAGTGGTCTCCAGTTCTCTGTCATGTTTCACGTGAAACATACACAGTCCCCAGCATGGAAATGTCGAGGGGTAACGAACTTGAGCCCCTATAAGCCTCCTCTTTCACCTGAAGTAGACCCCTGAGGACATACAACTCCCTGTTTCACGTGAAACATCACTTCCCTCCACAGACTATCGCCCGCGTACTCATAGACCATCGCGACGACCTCCACCAGTTGACTGGACGGAACTGGAAAGCGGTCTTGTTTCACGTGAAACATAAACAAACCACCAGCGCCGCGGGGGCGGAATGGTGCACGCTTAGCTTGTCCGGCGCTTGGGATTCGGGTCGAGGTGCAGGCTGGCGAACGCTAGTGAGTTCCAGAGTTGGTATTCCACTCTCACATACGACCCGATGAGCCTGGCTACAAGGCCATGGAGCCGCCTCGACTAAAGCAGCGGCATCTGTTTCGCGTGAAACGAGGTGCTCGAACCGATCTCAGTCCGCGCTTCCAAATGCACGGGTGCGGGTCTGTGGCCGTGTCTGGTGCCCGGCAGCGGGTCTGTGGCCGTGTCTGACGCAGGGGAGCGGCTCTACGGCAGCATCCCGTTCACTGTGAGTTAGACGGCCTTCCGAGCCGCAGGAGCCAAATATTCCACGTTCCCTTCGTGTTTCACGTGAAACACGAAGAGGAAACTACACATCACCGCACGTGTTTCACGTGAAACAAGAAGGGGTCTGCCGCTATGGGGGGAGCTTGCGTGCGCGTGGGGGCTCCGCCTGGAGCGCTGGGGTTTATAGCGGACCAACGGGCCCTGGGGCTATCACGCAGCCGGTGCCGGCCTGGGCTGGCATCCACCGTCCCTACAGCGCCGCCGGCCCGCCATAGTTCCGCACTGGGAGCTACGACGGCAATTACCTTGATGCGTATTCAACTTGGTTCCCGCATGCTAACGTCGGGGCGTCCGAACGATGCTGGCAATTGGATAGGCTGTCGGCTGCCGCAACCAAATACTCTGCTGACCCACACAGCCACGACTATCAGCACCAACCCCAGTCGATGTATCCGGCGCCGGATAACCCACCGGGGACATCGGATCCGCAGCCGCCGGAGAGAATCGCTCACGATTCTGCTCAACTCGTCCCGGCATGCGCTCTCCGGAGACTCCACACACCATGCTGTGATGATCGAACAGCTCAGAAGGCCGGTTCGGCACACTCAGATGAAACATATTCCTCAAGACCGAGCACGTTCACTTGGTTAATTCGGCACGGTACCCTCGTGATCTTAGCGAACCGGACCGTG
Source organism: Arthrobacter sp. (assembly GCA_034376805.1). Lineage (GTDB taxonomy): Bacteria > Actinomycetota > Actinomycetes > Actinomycetales > Micrococcaceae > Arthrobacter. The sequence goes on along the minus strand of JAXMJF010000067.1, from coordinate 39,712 downwards.
GCAACACCCAACGTACGTCCAGACCTGGATTTATGGTCAACACGGTGGTGGGCCTAAGAGAGACCCGGTCGGGAGCGATCGTCCTGATGACGGCGGTGCCGCCACCTCAGCTGCAGCCCTCTTGCCGTCCATCAGTGGGGGTGCGAGCTCTGTACTCTCTGTGAAGGGCTCTTAGCGGGCACATCCGCGATCCCTGAGACGCCTCTGCCGGACCCGAGCTTCCATCAGGGGCCTTCGGTGCCTGTATACAAACATTTGGAAAAGTGCGCTAGTTGGCCTGGGACAGCCAGATGGCAGTCCGCGCTCGAAGGTGCACCCCAACAACCGGGCTTTGTGTCACCTCTGGCAAACCGAAAGGTAGCGGCAAACCGGCACGGACGACGCGGCGGCGACAGTGCCCTCAAGGGCCCGGCTCGGTTGAGATGAGTCGTCCAGCTGACCGCTGTTGCTACCTCGAAAAGCAGTCGGATACTCACCGTCGCCCACCTCTCCGGGGTCATAGAAACAGATACCCACAGGTTTCTCCACAGAAGTTATGCACATTGTTATCCACAGGTCGCCGGATTTTTGTCACAGCGTTTGACGGTGTTTCACCGCGGCAGTTTCCAGACGCACCTTCCGTTACGATCGGGGCAGCCGGCAGAGCATCCCTTGCATCACTGCTCTGCCGCTAAGCACCCCGATAAATCCTGCCTAAAACCGCGAATAATTAACCAACGACGTGCGATTTATGAAGCACAGGCAGCCGTGAATCAGATCACGGTTTAGGCCCGGCAATTGTTTCACGTGAAACGGTGCAGTCTTCGATGGCTAACAAGCCACCATCCCGTCCACATGGCCTTCCCGTGCCCGGTTACCGGGAGCGAGCTGTGACTTGCAGGTGCAGGTAATCCACAAAGTTATCCACAGCGATATCCACCGCTCTATCCACGGCTCCCCAGACAGGTTCAAGCCGCTTCGTCCCAGGAAGTAGGGTGAACCTGAGTAACCACCTCTGCAATCCCTCCGCCCTCTGGGGAAGCGACTGGGTGCCCGGATTCAGAGACCACACCGCGACGCCAGCATCCCTGGCATGAACGATTCCGGCCACTTCAACCAACCCCCGCAAGTCCTCACGTCCAGTTCAAGGACATGACCCGAGCCCAGTTGAGTGGATCATGGCGGCCCGCGAAATCGGCCATCCGGTTCGGAACGGTCTCTCCGTGAGGGGAGCGGACGGTCTGGACGGCCGTTGCATACCCTTAGATTGCGCCTGGCGGGGGAACTGCCCACCAGTCAGGACCCCACTTCTCCGGTAACCCCGCCCCGCTGAGGCCGGTGCAGGGTCACATCTGCTTACAGTGGGATACCTTCGGTTTCGCGTTGTGTCATGAGACTGTAAGGGGGACTGGCAAGTCTCTTCAACCGCACAGGCGCCGGTGGCCACCCACGGGCCACCGACCAAGCTTCCGAGGCCGCTGCATCCGCCTGAACCAGGCCGGCCCCGACACCACATCCCGCCGGACGCAGGTGGCCCCCATGCGTCCACCGATGGCGATCTCACACTTCGCCGTCACCGGCTGGGCGTGCGCCGGGCGGACGCCGCGTCTACGAGCACGCGCACGCTGTTGTCGACTGTGGCAGTCCCGCCGGGAGGGGTTCTGGTCCGTACCTAGGGAGTACGGTGCTGCAGCGCCGGCCGATTCCGCCCTCTGAGGAACAATGATGACTTCCGCACGCCCGGACGCACGTGTCGACTAACGGTTCGTAGGGATCCATCTACCCCCTGGTCTCCCAGCACAGCCCGTCAGCATCCCGCGCCTGATTCGGGGGATTCCCGGTCCTCTCGTGCCGTCCCGAGGCCTAGAATCGGCCCCCAGCGGGGCTGGGAGCCACGGGAAGAGCCTCGGGCCCCCCATTCCTCCCCATGACTCGACAGCGGGCCACAGCGATGGAGGCCGCCATTGGAGGTGCCTCCAGCCGCTGCCGTGCCACGTGGGCCCTACGCAACGCATATGCATCTGCCGAGCCTCCAGTCCGCCGACTAGCTTCCATCCGGCCTTCCAACGTGGCTCGAAATCCTCAGCCGCTACCGTGGATGTTTCACGTGAAACCGCCCCACACACGCAGGAGTTTCCCAGAGCCGCTTCACGCGATCAACGCGCCTCGCCAGCGACGGCAAGTGTGAGGCGTGGAAGCGAAGCACTAATAGTCGGATCGATCTCCGCGTCCTACCAGGGATGGCTATTGTCGACTAGATCGGCCTCCACTGCGATTGGCCAAGCGGGTCCGGCGGCCCTGACCTGAAGACGTACCTGCCCGGGATGCCCGCAATGGGCTTCAGCCGGTCCGTAAATCTCAGCCGGAACCGCCAATCCTTGGACAGCACCTCCATGTTTCACGTGAAACGTTGAGTGACCTGAACCTCCAATGCCCACATCAGGTGCCGTTCACGGCAGCATTGCGGGACTCCGGCAGGCCGGAGAACCCCAAGTTGCGGTTCCGCGATCATCCCCGGGCGTGCCACCGCCATGTCCGGGGCGGCACGGCGATGCTTAGACGGGCCGTCAGATGGGTTCCCAGGACCACTGTTCTGGATTGCGCCCCCACAGCGCTACCTCCACTGACCACCCTGGAAGGCTGCGCAGCGTCTGTTCCGCCCGCATTTCATGGTTCCCCGCACAGCCCGTTTTCGAATGCCTCTGCCTGTTCTGTTTGTCCGATCAAGGACTTTGCGGTTAGAAATCGGGAAGTCCCTACCTCACCAGCAACGGTTCCGTTTCTGCCTCCGCGCGCGCAATTCCACAGGCGACTACGGGATACGGACCGTGCCGGACCCGCCCCTGAGATCTCTTCAAAGGTTCCCTCAGCGGCCGGAGCCGGCCTCCTTTAGAGGACACCACCTACCCAACCCGTAAGACATTGAAGCCTGCTGCCCTGGCCGGAGGCTTCCCGGCCGGCATTCCTCAGTACACGGCGTGCCGAAGAACCTCCCAAAGCTTCCGGTACTAAGTGACCGCCAACAACAAAGGGACCTGTTTCATGTGAAACAGGTCCCTTTGAGGCGGCTGAAGAGCGCTAGCCGGGTGCCCCAGGTGACAGCACATCCATGATTCGGTTGAGGTCCTCTACGCTTGCGAACTCGATACTGACACGTCCCTTGCGTGCACCAAGGGAAATCTTGACGTTGGTATCGAGCCGGTCCGAGAGTGAAGAAGCCAAGTAGTCCAGGCGTTCGTGCCTCGCACCCGGACGCGGAATGTTGTTTTTCGGTGCGGCCGACGGATTCTGGTAGAGCGTAACGGCCTCTTCAGTCGCGCGGACGGACATTCCCTCAGCGACGATTTTCTGGGCCAGTCGTTCCATCGCGGCGGCATCCGGAAGAGCCAGAAGCGCGCGGGCGTGTCCGGCGGAGATAACGCTGGCGGCGACGCGGCGCTGAACCAGCGGCGGAAGCTTGAGCAGCCGGAGCGTATTCGACACCTGGGGGCGCGAACGTCCGATACGGTCGGCAAGTTGTTCATGGGTGGTGCCGAAGTCCTCCAGCAGCTGCTGGTAAGCAGCGGCCTCTTCGAGGGGGTTCAGCTGGCTCCGGTGCAGGTTTTCCAGCAGGGCATCGCGGAGCAGGTCGTCATCGGTCGTATCCCGGACAATGGCGGGGATGGTTTCAAGCCCCGCGGCCTGTACTGCCCGCCAGCGACGCTCACCCATGACGAGCTCGTAGGGTTCTCCACCTTCTTCAGTTGAAGTGCGGACAACAATTGGCTGGAGGACGCCGATTTCACGAACCGAGTGAACCAGCTCCGCCATGTCGTCCTCATCGAAGACAGACCGCGGCTGCTTGCGGTTGGGGTGGATGTCAGTGACAAGGATTTCCGCGAAACGGACACCAGGTACCTCGACGAGTTCCACTCCCTGGTCCTCAGCCGACGGAAGTGAAGTTTCGACGGGCGATTTCTCTGCGGCGGGGGTAGCTGCTGCGGCCGGTGCCTCACCCTTGGCTGCAGGTGTCTTCCGCGCCGGGGCCTTTTTGGCCTCGGGGGCGCTCCTCGCATCCGCCACGTCCGAAGGCTCAGCCGTAGCTGGCACCGGGGTCAACTCCTGCGGCTTGGCAGCGGTTTCCATTTCGGGAGCTGCGGTGTTCTCCTCCGCAGCCGCTACCTCGGCCGCGGGTGTCCGCTTGCGGGCCTCAGGAAAGAACAGATCCACGGGACGGGAGGGGGCTGAACCGTTGCCGGCAGCCGCAGCGGAACTTGGAATGAGTGCCCCAAGTCCACGGCCGAGGCCGCGTCGCTTATCGCTCATGGATAAATCCCTCCATTGGAAGAGCCGGGCATCACCGGGCTCTAGCTAGTGCAATTCTTGAAAAGATTCTAACGTTCCGCGATTTCGGCTGCGGCTTCCAGATAGGACAGGGCACCGCTGGATGAGGGATCGTAAGTCATCACGGTTTGCTGGTAGCTGGGTGCTTCAGAAATACGTACCGAGCGGGGGACCACGGCTCCAAGAACCTGCTCCGGGAAGTGTTCGCGTACCTCCGCTGCCACCTGGGCGGCAAGATTCGTTCGGCCGTCGTACATGGTCAGGAGGATGGTGGAGACGACCAGATCGGCATTCAGGTGCTTCTGGATCATCTCGATGTTCTTCAGCAGCTGGCTCAGTCCCTCAAGCGCGTAATACTCGCACTGGATCGGAATGAGAACTTCACCGGCTGCACAGAACGCGTTGACGGTCAGGAGCCCCAGGCTCGGCGGGCAGTCGATGAAGATGTAGTCCAGCCGCTCCTCACCGTTCTTCGCACGTTCCTTGGCATACAAGTCAATCGCCCGGCGGAGGCGCTGCTCACGGGCCACGAGGCTGACCAATTCAATCTCGGCACCGGCGAGGTGGATGGTGGCAGGGGCGCAAATCAGCTTGGCAATATCCGGGCAGGGGGCCACCACGTCCTGCAACGGGATGTCGTTGATGAGGACGTCATAAATGCTGTCAACGTCGGCGTGGTGTTCAATTCCGAGGGCGGTCGACGCGTTGCCCTGCGGATCGATATCGATGACGAGTACGTTCAGGCCTGCAGCAGCCAGGGCGGCGGCGATGTTGACCGTGGTGGTCGTTTTGCCGACTCCGCCCTTCTGGTTGGAAACGGTGAAGATACGGGTCTTCTCGGGCTTCGGAAGTTCGCGGCCCAAGAGACGTTCCCGGCGCTTGTTCTCATGGGCGAGCTCACGGGCAATGGGGCTGGAGTCATCGATGGAATCCAGTACATTCCCGGTGGCGGCAACCGATGTTTCACGTGAAACGCGTGACTTCCCGGTGGTCTTCGCAACCGATGCCGTGCGATTTACGGAGTAATCATGAGCGACGGCGGGCGCACTGAAGGCCCGTGCGGACCCCAGGGACACAAACGGGGGGATCCGTTGTGTGGAGGCTTCGCTACTGGTCACTGTGACACACTCACTCTCGTTCGGCTTTTTCTGCCGGTTACTAGCCTAACCTCTTACCCCCGGAGTCCGAGGGCACCGGGCTGATGCTAGGCAATCTTTTGAGGCTTATTCACAACGATTCGGACAACGGTTGTGGGTTCTTCGAGGAGGTCCTCGCCCACCAGGACAACGGAGGTCTTGGTACCGCCAAGCTTCCGAATCACCTTGGCGGCCTTTTCGATTTCCTCGCCGGCGCTGCGTCCCTTGATCGCCACAACTTCACCCTTGCCCGCCAGCAGCGGGATGGTCAGACCGGCGAGGTTGGAGAGGGCGGACACGGCGCGGGCCGTGACGACGTCGGCGTTCACCATACCTACGGCAAGCTCCGCCCGGGTGCGCATGATCGTGACGTTGTCGAGACCGAGATCGTCCACGACTTCCTGGAGCCAGATAACACGGCGTTCGAGGGGTTCGATCAGGGTCAGTTCCAGATCCGGCCGGGCGATGGCCAGGCACAGGCCGGGCAGGCCGGCCCCGCTCCCGACGTCGGCCACGTGGCTTCCCTTGGCAATCTGGCTCTCGATGACAGCACAGTTCAGCACGTGCCGGCTCCACAGCCGGGGCACCTCGCGGGGTCCGATCAGACCCCGTTCCGTCCCGGACGTGGCCAGGTGCTCCACATAGCGCTTGGCCAGGTCCAGCCGGTCGCCAAAAATCTTCTCGGCTGCCTGCAGTTCGGCCGCGGTAATTTCAACCATCAAGCTATCCGGCGGCTTCAGTCTGCGGAGACGACGATGTGGCGGTCAGCGCCTTCGCCCTCGGACTCACTGATGAGTCCCAGGTCAGCAACGGCGTCGTGCACGATCTTCCGCTCGTAGGCGCTCATGGGCGCCAGAGCCACGGTCTCGCCGGACTCCTTGACGGAAGCGACGGCGTCTTCCGCGATCTTCTGCAGATCCCCGGCACGCTCGGAGCGGTAGCCGTTGATGTCCAGCACCAGCCGGGAACGGTTTTCCGTCGCGGACAGCACCGCGAGCCGGGTCAGTTCCTGCAGGGCTTCGAGGACTTCGCCGTCCTTGCCTACGAGGCTCTCCAGGCCGGCTGCTTCTTCCTCAGCGACGATCGAGATGTAGGTGCGGCCGTTGCGTACTTCAATGTCTATGTCGCCGTCGATGTCAGCGATGTCCAGCAGTTCCTCGAGGTAGTCCGCTGCGACGTCGCCTTCCTCTTCCAGACGGCTGGCGGAGGTGCCCTTGCCCTCGGAGCCCTCGGAGTCTTCGGCGCCGGCGCCTGAATCAACGTCCTGGTCGGCATCTTGAACTGCGCTCAAGGCCTTGTCCTGCTCCTCAATCGCTCCAGCGGAAATAGCGTGTTCGGTGCTCTCGGCAGACATTACTTCCTCTTCCTGTTCTTACGTTGTGGCTGGACACGCTGGCTCTTGGCCACCAGGGCAGCAGCGGCCGCAGCTTCAGCGGCCTCGGCTTCCGCTTTCTTGGCACCCGTCAGGGGCAGGGCCGGCAGGCCCTTGGCGGCCCGTCGCTCGGCAAGGGCCTTGGCTGCGGGGGAACCCGGAGTCGGCATGCGGCGGATCACGAAGAACTGCTGCGCCATGGTCCAGAGGTTGGTGGTCGTCCAGTAGATCAGGACACCGATGGGGAAGTTGATGCCACCCACGCCGAAGACGATCGGCAGGACGTACAGCATCATCTTCTGCTGCTTCATGAACGGGCTGGCCATCGCCTCTTCGGACATGTTCTTGGCCATGATCTGCTTCTGCGTGATGAACTGCGAGGCCGTCATGGCCAGGATCATCACGATCGAGAGGATCCACACCGCGACCACGTTGCCGCCGGGAGGAGTGCCGTGCAGCAGGGTGGCGGACAGCGGGGCACCAAAGATGCTGGACTCGTCAAACTGAACCACCTGCTCGTGGCTCATGGCACCGATGCCCTTACCGCTGTCGGCCGCCGTCGTAATGCCGGACAGCACGGTGAAGAGGGCAAAGAAGAACGGCATCTGGATCAGCATGGGCAGGCACGCCGAGAACGGGTTGGTGCCGTGCTTCTTGTACATGGCCATCTGTTCCTGCGCCATGGCCTGGCGGGACAGCTGGTCGGTCTTGCCCTTGTACTTGTCCTGCAGTTTCTTCAGGTCCGGCTGCAGCAGCTGCATGCCGCGCTGAGCTTTGATCTGCTTGACGAACACGGGAATCAGGGCGGCGCGGATCACCAGCACCAGCCCGATGATGGACAGCGTCCACGTCCAGCCGTTAGCGGCGGGCATGCCGATGGCGCTCAGGCCATCGTGGAAGACCACCATGATGGCGGACACAAGCCACTTGAACGGAAACATGATTGTTTCAAAGAAATCCATACGATATCCCTATTCGTTAGGCCGCAGAGCGGCCTTCTCCATCAGTCTGAGCAGCCAGGTACTTGTCCGGATTGTTCAGCACAACAATTGTGGGGGTTCGGTCTGCGGGCCACTCGCATTTACCGGCGGGGACATGGTCCACACCGCCGGCATTCCAGGGATGGCAGCGCCCCAGACGCTTGGCCGCCAGCCAGCTTCCCTTGACAGCGCCATGGACCGTGATCGCCTCAAGGGCATAGGCCGAGCAGCTGGGGAAGAAGCGGCAAACCTGGCCGTACAGCGGTGAGATCACCTTGCGGTACGCCAGGAGTAACAGGATGAGGATATTGCGGGGCAAGTTCCAGACTGCCCGGCCCAGCCATACTGCTGCGGATTTTGCAGGGGGGACGACGGCGGCAGTTAAGTTACGCACGCGGGGTCCCTTCCTGTGTTGTCTCGTTAGAAACTGAAGAAGCAGCCTTCGGAAGGCGGCTGCCCAGCCGTTTCATGTTGCTTTCCAAGGCGGCGTCATAGTCTGATCGCAACTGCTCGAAGCTGGCACCCGCCGCAGCGGGCAGGGCCCGGACCACGATCGCGAACCCGCTGCCGTACTGCTGCAACGACAAGGCACCGACTTCTCTCAGTCTCCTCTTAACGAGGTTCCTGACAACAGCGTTCCCAACACTCTTGGAAACGATGAATCCGATCCGGCTTGGTTCATCGGCAGCGAGGGCTGCCGTATATAACACTACGTTCCGGCGTCCATTGCGGACACCGGAACGTACAGTTGTTGAAAAATCGGTTGATGTCCTCAGACGGTTGCGGGTGGCCAGCACCTTTAAACTCGCACAGGGATGTGGACCGACGAGTCAGTTATTTAGGCCGACAGCTCGGTGCGACCCTTGCCACGACGGGCTGCCAGGATGGCACGGCCGGCACGGGTACGCATACGAAGGCGGAAGCCGTGCTTCTTGGCTCGACGGCGGTTATTCGGCTGAAAAGTCCGCTTGCTCACGTTAGTTACTCCAGTGGGATCAAAGGTGCGCCCACCCGATCAAGGGGAAGAACTGGTCGACGCTAAGTTTTGTATGTGCCGCTTCCCTCGACTCGCAAGACGCTGGGCGTCGGGAGAGAAACAAAAGAGGCGAAAAGCGTACACATGGGACTTCACAACGTTAGGGCTTGCCGCCCTCCAGAGTCAAACCGGGGGTCGCGCCGCAGGCTTTCCACAGTTGTGGCTCACTCCCGCTCCAGCCTGTGGATGAAGTGGGTCACGCACCCCCGTTTCGAACTACAACGGTGTGATTATCCACAGGACACAACCCAGCTATCTTCTGGCGTTTTCATCCCCTAGAGTGTCTCAGTAGCCGATTATCCACGGGCTGTGCATAACCCTGTGGATTAAGCCGGGGCCAGCGCACTGGTTCGGGACTTGTGGCTGCAGGTAATGCAGGCAAGCAAGTTTGAGGAACTGATTGATGACAGTAGACGAAGCCAACCAAGCCAACACTGTCGGAAGTTCCTGGCGCCGGGTCGTGAGCCTGCTGGAGAACGATCACCGTGTTTCACCCCGGCAGCGTGGCTTCGTCATCCTCGCCCAGGCCCAGGGCCTGATCGGTTCCACCCTGCTGGTGGCAGTACCGAATGAGCTCACCCGCGAGGTACTCCAGACACAGGTGAAGGAAGCCCTCGACGACGCCCTCCGGAGCGTGTTCTCCGACGAAATCCGTTGCGCGATCGACGTCGACACCGATCTGGTGCCGCTCCACACGGAACCGGAACCCGCCGTCGAGCTGTCTCTGGCGGCCGATCCGTCAGTGGAACTGAAGCCGCAGCCGATGCTCCCAAGCACCTCCCACGAATTTGGCCGGCTGAATCCGAAGTATGTCTTCGACACCTTCGTGATCGGTTCCTCCAACCGCTTCGCCCACGCCGCGGCTGTCGCCGTGGCCGAAGCGCCGGCCAAGGCCTACAACCCGCTGTTCATCTACGGTGACTCCGGACTGGGCAAGACCCACCTGCTCCATGCGATCGGCCACTATGCCCGTCGGCTCTACAGCGGGATCCGGGTCCGGTACGTGAACTCCGAGGAATTCACCAATGACTTCATCAACTCCATCCGTGACGATGAAGGCACCAGCTTCAAGACCACCTACCGCAACGTGGACGTCCTGCTGATCGATGACATCCAGTTCCTCGCCGGCAAGGACCGGACCCTGGAGGAGTTCTTCCACACCTTCAACGCGCTGCACAACAACAACAAGCAGGTGGTCATCACCTCCGACCAGCCGCCCAAGCTGCTCGCCGGCTTCGAGGACCGGATGAAGTCACGGTTCGAGTGGGGCCTGCTGACCGACATCCAGCCGCCGGAGCTTGAGACGCGGATCGCAATCCTCCGGAAGAAGGCCCTGAGCGAGGGCCTGTCCGCCCCGGACGATGCCCTGGAGTACATCGCTTCGAAGATCTCCAGCAACATCCGCGAACTCGAGGGCGCACTGATCCGCGTCACGGCCTTCGCCAGTCTGAACCGCCAGCCGGTGGACGTGGCCCTGGCCGAGATGGTCCTCAAGGACCTCATCACCGATGACGGGGCCCAGGAGATCACCTCCGCGCAGATCCTCACGCAGACCGCGGACTACTTCAAGCTCAGCATGGAAGAACTCTGCAGCAAGTCCCGGACCAGGACCCTGGTGACCGCCCGGCAGATCGCGATGTACCTGTGCCGGGAACTCACGGACATGTCCCTCCCCAAGATCGGGCAGGAGCTCGGCGGCCGCGACCACACCACGGTCATCCACGCGGACCGCAAGATCCGTGAGCTGATGGCCGAGCGCCGAGTGATCTACAACCAGGTGACCGAGCTGACCAACCGGATCAAGCAGCAGCAGCGCAATTCCTGATCTGATTCCTGACCTGTCCAGACGCGCACTCTTACCTTATTAACAGGTGCCTGTGGACAAGCCTGTGGATAGTTAAGGGGACAACTGCGGTTAATGGGCTTAAAACCCTTAAGGCGCCTGTGGATCAGCGGAACGGGCAAAAATGTTATCCCCATCCACACCCTGTTTAAAACCTGCTCCGCCCACAGTCCATGAACAGGGCTTAACCGCGGAATCGCACCGCCAAACAGGGTTATCCACAGTATCCACAGCAGTTATTAACACTACTAATCCCTAGAAAATGAAATTCCCTCAAATAACAACTTCCATCCGCACCCCGCACACAGCCCAGGACCGTCCCGGACCGGCCAGGCCGAACCACACGGATGTAACCCGGGGATGGGAGAATCACACTTCTTGCGGCTAAGCTGTCTGCAGTGTGTCCGTCCTGGACATCTTTTGTGATTCCTTGCCGGGCCCAAGGCCCGGCCACCAGCGATGACAGCAGCAATGAAAGGCGGCACCCTTCCGTGAAGTTCAGAGTCGAGCGGGACGTCCTGGCAGAAGCCGTGACCTGGGCTGCCCGGTCGTTGTCTCCGCGGCCGCCAGTACCCGTACTTTCCGGCCTGCTGCTCAAGGCTGAAGCCGGTACCGTCAGCCTCTCGAGCTTCGATTACGAGACTTCAGCGAGGCTCGAAATCGCCGCTGACATCACCACCGAAGGCACAATCCTCGTCTCCGGACGCCTGCTGGCCGACATCTGCCGCAGCCTGCCCTCCGCACCGGTCGAGATCCAGACCGACGGAAACAAAGTCACCCTCAGCTGCCGTCGGAGCAGCTTCCACCTGGCCACCATGCCGGAAGCCGAATACCCGCCCCTGCCCGCACTGCCCCCGATCAGCGGCACCGTCCCGGGCGACTCGTTCGCCCAGGCTGTCTCCCAGGTAATCATCGCGGCGAGCAAGGACGATACCCTCCCCATCCTCACCGGCGTGCGGATGGAGATCGAGGACGATCTCATCACCCTGCTGGCCACCGACCGCTACCGGCTGGCCATGCGCGAAGTCCCGTGGAAGCCCGTCACCCCGGGTATCTCCACCAGCGCACTGGTCAAGGCCAAGACACTCAACGAAGTAGCGAAAACCCTTGGCGGCAGCGGAGACATCAACCTGGCCCTCGCCGAAGATGACAGCCGGCTCATCGGGTTCGAAAGCGGCGGCCGCACCACGACGTCGCTCCTGGTCGACGGGGACTACCCCAAGATCCGCTCACTCTTCCCCGAGTCCACCCCAATCCACGCGACCGTGCAGACCTCCGAACTGGTCGAAGCCGTGCGACGCGTCTCCCTCGTGGCGGAACGCAACACCCCGGTCCGGCTCGCCTTCACCCAAGGCCAGCTGCACCTCGATGCCGGAACCGGCGAAGACGCGCAGGCCTCGGAAGAACTCGAAGCCCAGCTCACCGGTGACGACATCACCGTGGCCTTCAACCCGCACTACCTGATCGAGGGCCTGAGCGTCATCGAAACCAAGTTCGTGCGCTTCTCCTTCACCAGCGCGCCCAAGCCGGCCATGATCACGGCCCAGAAAGAGGCCGACGGCGAGGACCAGGGCGATTACCGCTACCTGGTCATGCCGGTCCGGCTGCCCAACTAGTCCCCACCGCCACCCTCGCCTCGCAAGCTCGGCCAGGGAACCCGGGCGGCGTGGGCCCAGGCTGTTGTCGTTCTGGGCCCAAAACGACAACCGACACCCAATGCAGAAAGAGAACCCGCACTATGCACATTGGACTGATCGGCCTTGGAAAAATGGGTTTCAACATGCGCGAACGGCTGCGCAAGGGTGGAATCGACGTCACCGGTTTTGACCGCAACCCGGACGTCACCGACGTCACCAGCGTGGACGAACTGATCGCCGCCGTGCCGGCCCCGCGCCTGATCTGGGTGATGGTCCCCTCCGGTGAGATCACCGATGCCGTGATCACCGAACTCGGCAGCAAACTCGATGCCGGCGACCTGGTGATCGACGGCGGCAATTCCCGCTTCACCGAGGACCAGAAACACGGGGCGGCACTGGCGGAAAAGGACATCCGCTTTGCCGACTGCGGTGTTTCCGGCGGCGTCTGGGGCCTGCAGAACGGATACGGCCTGATGGCCGGCGGGGACGCCGCGGATATCGAACGGGCGATGCCCGTCTTCGACGCACTCCGTCCCGAGGGCGACCGCGCCGACAGCTTTGTGCACGTCGGCGGGGTCGGTGCCGGGCACTACGCCAAAATGGTCCATAACGGCATCGAATACGGGCTCATGCAGGCCTACGCCGAAGGGTACGAGCTCCTTGCCGCCAAGGACATTGTCTCCGACCTGCCCGGCACGTTCCGCGCCTGGCAGAAGGGGACCGTGGTCCGGTCCTGGCTGCTGGACCTCATGGTCAAAGCCCTCGACGAGGACCCGGGCCTGGAATCGATTGACGACTACGTCGAGGACTCCGGCGATGGCCGCTGGACCGTGGAAGAAGCAATCGCCAATGCCGTGCCGGCCCCGGCCATCACGGCGGCACTTTTTGCCCGGTTCTCGTCCCGCGAGGACAACTCCCCGGCGATGAAGATGGTTTCCGCGCTGCGTCACCAGTTCGGCGGGCATGCGACCCGTCCGGCCAAGTAGTCCTGCCCTGAAATCCTGAACCCGGCGTGTACCTAGAACAACTTTCGCTCACAGATTTCCGCAGTTACGCCCAGGTGGAGCTGAGCCTGGAGCCCGGCGTCACGGTGCTGGTCGGCTCAAACGGCATCGGCAAAACCAACCTGATGGAAGCCATTGGCTACCTGGCCACGCTCAGTTCCCACCGGGTCAGTTCCGATGCCCCGCTGCTGCGGTTCGGCACCGAACGGGCCATGATCCGCGCGAAACTGGTCCGCGGTGAGCAGTCCACCGTGCTGGAACTGGAGATCAACAGCTCCCGTGCCAACCGCGCCCGGATCAACCGCAGCAATCCGGTGCGGGCGAGGGACATCCTGGGCATCTGCCAGACTGTCCTGTTCGCCCCGGAGGACCTGGCCCTGGTCAAGGGCGATCCGTCGAGCCGGCGACGATTCCTGGATGAGCTCCTGGTCAGCCTCATCCCGCGGCACTCGGCCACGCGCAGTGACTACGACCGGGTCCTGAAGCAGCGCAACGCGTTGCTGAAATCCGCCCGCGCGGGGAAATTCAGTTCGGGGCATGAGGCCACCCTGGATGTCTGGGACCAGCACATGGCCCGGGCGGGAGCCGAGCTGTTGCATGCGCGGCTCGAACTGGTGGAACGCCTCCGGCCCCACCTCAGGAACGCGTATGCCCAACTCACCGACGGGTCCAAGGAAGCGGGTGCCGTCTACCGGTCAACGCTGCAGGGTGCCGTGGAGGACGACGGCGCGGTGCCGGCCGCCGCTGCCGGATCCGCCGAGGACCTGCGGCTGCTTTCCGTCGACCAACTCACCGAACGCTACGTCCAGGCCTTCGCATCGTCGCGGCGCAAGGAACTGGAACGTGGGATCTCCCTCGTCGGCCCGCACCGTGACGAGCTCGAACTGGTCCTGGGGGAGGCCCCCGCGAAGGGCTATGCCTCGCATGGGGAAACCTGGTCCATGTGCCTGTCCCTGCGGCTGGCCTCGTACTACGTGATGCTCGATGACGCCCGCACCGGCGGATCCGCTCCCATCCTGATCCTGGACGACGTTTTCGCCGAGCTTGACGTCCAGCGGCGGCGTAAACTGGCCGCAATAGTATCCGGCGCCGAGCAGGTGCTCGTGACTGCCGCCGTCGAGGACGATATCCCGTCGGAACTGGCCGGGCGGCGGGTGAAGGTAATCCCGGGAGGAATCGATGAGCGGGAAGATCGATGAATAAGGATACCGACGGCGGCCTGCAACCGGGCCGCGATCCCGACGATATCGACGCTGCCCAGTCGGCCCTGAACCGGATGCGCGAGGCGGCCGCGTCCCGCGGCGAAATCCGGCGCAAGGCCCCTCCGCGCCCCGGCAGCACCCCGCAGAAGACCGGGCGCAGTTCGGGCAGCACCCGCGGCTTCGGACAATTCCACGGCACCGGCCGGGACCCGATGGGGCTCGGCAAAGTGGTTGGCCGTCTCGTCGCGGAGCGCGGCTGGAGCTCACCGGTCGCCGTTGGCTCGGTGATGGCCGAGTGGGCAACACTCGTGGGGCCGGAGATTTCCGCCCATTGCACCCCGGAAAGCTTCACCGACACGACCCTCCACGTCCGCTGTGATTCCACCGCCTGGGCAACCCAGCTGCGCCTGCTCAGCATGAGCCTGCTGGAGAAGTTCCGCACCGAACTCGGCGACGGCGTCGTGACCAAGATCCAGGTCCTCGGACCTGCGGCGCCGAGCTGGCGCAAGGGAAGCCGGACCGTCAACGGGCGCGGCCCGCGGGATACCTATGGATGATTCCGGACAACTTCCGGGGTTCCCGCCGCACCCGATCTGAAGCACTCATTGCAAAACTATTGAAAAATCCGCAAACGGCGTGTAGGGCGCTCAGACGCACCGGAGTCGTATAGGCACCCGCATCCGGTGGTCCTGGAGCCTTGCAGGTATGGCCCGTGGCCTCCCAGCGGCACTTTCCTCCCCGTTTGGCCCCCAGGAATGCGGGATTCGCCCCTATAACACGGTAGAATCGGGGGTAGATAACTGGGCGCCGGTGAAACGTTGACTGAGTCCGTTTCCGACGCAATATCCGCGTGCGGTAGACGGATCCTCGAGCCAGCAGCACAACCGGTGTCTTCAGCGACGTGCCCGTTGGCAGTAGCTCTTTCCTCTCGGGAAGCGGCAACGGCTGGCCTTTAACGAAAAAAGAGGAGTCGAAAGCGCCTGTGGCTAACGACAATGCAGAGATCCCGGCAGTGGAACCAGTAGTGGCGGGAACGGCGGACACCCCGCCGGAGGCCGCAACTCCCCACGGCTACGGCGCCAGCGACATCACGGTGCTCGAAGGCCTGGAAGCTGTCCGGAAGCGTCCCGGCATGTACATCGGCTCCACCGGGCCGCGCGGTTTGCACCACCTCGTCTATGAAGTCGTGGACAACTCAGTGGACGAGGCTCTGGCCGGGTACTGCACCCACATCGAAATCGTGCTGCAGGCCGACGGCGGGGTCAAAGTGGTCGACAACGGCCGCGGTATTCCGGTTGACATGCACCCGACCGAGCACAAGCCCACCGTGGAGGTCGTTATGACCATCCTGCACGCGGGCGGCAAGTTCGGCGGCGGCGGCTACGCGGTTTCCGGCGGCCTGCACGGCGTCGGCATCTCCGTGGTCAACGCGCTCTCGAGCCGCGTCGACACCGAGGTCCGCCGGCAGGGCCACGTCTGGCGGATGTCCTTCGCTGACGGCGGCAAGCCGCAGGGCGGGCTGGTGCAGGGTGAAGAGACATCTGAAACCGGCACCACCCAGACGTTCTACCCGGATGCCGGCATCTTCGAATCCACGGATTTCGATTTCGAAACACTCCGCGCCCGCTTCCAGCAGATGGCCTTCCTGAATAAGGGGCTGCGGATCACGCTCACCGATGAAAGGCGCGCCGCGGAGGAACCGTCCGAGGACGGGGATCTGGACCTCGACGCTATTCCGACCGAAGGTGAAGTTCCGGCCGAGTTCCACACTGTCGTGTACCAGTACGACGACGGGCTGCTGGACTACGTCAAACACCTCAACTCCGGCAAGAAGGTCGATGTGGTCCACGAGGACGTCATCGCGTTCGAAACCGAGGACAAGGAACGGCACATCGCCCTGGAAATGGCGATGCAGTGGACCAACGCGTATTCCGAGAGCGTCCACACCTACGCCAACACCATCAACACCCACGAGGGCGGCACCCACGAAGAGGGCTTCCGCGCCGCGATGACCTCGCTGATCAACCGCTATGCGCGGGAGAAGAGCATCATCAAGGAAAAGGATGACAACCTCACCGGTGACGACATCCGGGAAGGCCTCACGGCGGTGATCTCGGTCAAACTGGCCGAGCCTCAGTTCGAGGGCCAGACCAAGACCAAACTCGGCAACTCCGAGGTGAAGGGCTTCGTCCAGCGTGTCGTCACGGACGGACTGGGCGACTGGCTTGAACGCAACCCGGGCCCTGCCCGCGATGTCATCCGCAAGGCTATCTCGGCAGCCCAGGCGCGGATGGCGGCGCGCAAGGCCCGCGACAACGCGCGCCGCAAGAGCCCGCTGGAATCGTTCGGGATGCCCGGCAAACTCTCCGACTGCTCTTCGAAGAACCCGGAGAAATGCGAGGTCTACATCGTGGAGGGCGACTCCGCCGGCGGTTCCGCCAAGCGCGGCCGCAACCCGGAAACCCAGGCCATCCTGCCGCTGCGCGGCAAGATCCTGAACGTGGAACGGGCCCGGCTGGACAAGGCCCTGGGCAACGCCGAGGTCCAGTCCATGATTACCGCCTTCGGCACCGGGATCGGCGAAGACTTCGACCTGAGCAAACTGCGTTACCACAAGATCGTCCTTATGGCCGATGCCGACGTCGACGGCCAGCACATCACCACCCTGCTGATGACCCTGCTGTTCCGCTACATGCGCCCTCTGATCGAGAACGGCTACGTCTACCTCGCGCAGCCGCCGCTGTACCGGATCAAGTGGTCCAATGCCCCGCACGACTACGTATACAGCGACCGGGAACGCGATGCACGGCTGCTGTCCGGCCAGGCCGCCGGCCGCCGGATTCCCAAGGACAACGGCATCCAGCGGTACAAGGGCCTCGGTGAGATGGACTACACCGAACTGTGGGACACCACCATGGATCCGGATCACCGCACCCTGCTGCAAGTCACCATGGACGACGCCCTGGCCGCGGACCAGACCTTCTCCACCCTCATGGGCGAAGACGTCGAATCGCGCCGAAACTTCATTCAGCAGAACGCCAAGGACGTTCGGTTCCTGGACATCTAGCGGCCAAAAAAGCCCTACATATTCCCGGACTGATATATACCTGAAACGGAAAATATAGACTATGAGTGACGAAACACCAGAAGTTCCGGCCGGTCCGGCCGATGCCGACGCCGTTATCGAGGGCACTGTCCTGGACACCGATGTGCTGACCGACCGCGTCGAACAGGTCGACCTGCAAACGGAAATGCAGCGTTCCTACCTCGACTACGCGATGGCCGTGATTGTGGGCCGGGCCCTTCCCGACGTCCGCGACGGCCTCAAGCCGGTGCACCGCCGGGTGCTCTACGCGATGTTCGACGGCGGCTACCGCCCGGAGCGGTCCTTCAACAAGTGCGCGCGTGTGGTCGGCGAAGTCATGGGCCAGTACCACCCGCACGGGGACACGGCCATCTACGATGCGCTGGTCCGCCTGATCCAGGACTGGACCATGCGCTACCCGCTGGCGCTGGGTCAGGGCAATTTCGGTTCTCCCGGCAACGACGGTGCCGCTGCACCGCGGTACACCGAAACGAAGATGGCCCCGCTGGCCATGGAAATGGTCCGCGACATCGACGAGGAAACCGTCGACTTCCAGGACAACTACGACGGCAAGAACCAGGAACCCACCATCCTGCCGGCGCGGTTCCCCAACCTCCTGGTCAACGGCTCCTCGGGCATCGCCGTCGGCATGGCCACCAACATCCCGCCGCACAATCTCCGCGAGGTTGCCGACGGCGTGCAGTGGTACCTGTCCAACCCGACCGCAAGCCGCGAAGAACTGCTCGAAGAGCTGATCGTCCGCATCAAGGGACCCGACTTCCCGACCGGCGCCACCATCCTGGGACACAAGGGAATTGAGGACGCGTACCGCACGGGCCGCGGCTCGATCACCATGCGTGCCGTGGTCAACGTGGAGGAACTCCAGGGCCGCACCTGCCTGGTGGTCACGGAGCTGCCGTACCAGGCCAACCCGGACAACCTGGCGATCAAGATCGCGGAACTCGTCAAGGACGGCAAGATTTCCGGCATCGCGGACCTCCGCGATGAAACCTCGGGACGCACCGGCCAGCGCCTGGTCATCGTGCTCAAGCGCGATGCCGTCGCCAAGGTTGTGCTGAACAACCTCTACAAGCACACCCAGCTGCAGGACAACTTCGCAGCGAACATGCTGGCGATCGTCGACGGCGTGCCCCGCACGCTGAGCCTGGATGCGTTCATCCGCCACTGGGTCACCCACCAGATGGATGTCATTGCACGCCGCACCCGCTACCGCCTCCGCAAGGCCGAGGAGGAAGCGCACATCCTGCGCGCCCTCCTCAAGGCGCTCGACGCGCTCGACGAAGTCATTGCGCTGATCCGGGCCTCAAACACCACCGAAGCGGCCCGCGACGGCCTGATGCAGCTCCTGGACATCGACGAACTCCAGGCCCGCGCCATCCTCGACATGCAGCTGCGCCGGCTCGCGGCCCTGGAACGCCAGAAGATCCAGGACCGCCACGCCGAACTCGAAGCCCTGATCGCCGAGTACAACTCGATCCTGGCCTCCGAGGAACGCCAGCGCGCTATCATCAGCACCGAACTCGGCGAAATCGTGGCCAAGCACGGGGATGACCGCCGCACCAAGGTGCTGCTGGGCTTCGACGGCGACATGTCGATGGAGGACCTGATCCCCGAAGAGGAAATGGTCGTCACGATCACCCGCGGCGGCTACGTCAAGCGCACCCGCAGCGACAACTACCGCTCGCAGCAGCGCGGCGGCAAGGGCATCAAGGGAGCGCAGCTGCGCGGCGACGACGTCGTCGAGCACTTCTTCGTCACCACCACCCACCACTGGCTGTTGTTCTTCACGAACCTCGGCCGGGTATACCGGGCGAAGGCGTACGAACTCGTCGAAGCCGGGCGCGACGCCAAGGGCCAGCATGTGGCGAACCTGCTTGCATTCCAGCCGGACGAGCACATCGCCCAGGTGCTGGACCTGCGGGACTACCAGCAGTCGCCCTATCTGGTCCTGGCCACCAAACGAGGCCTGGTGAAGAAGACCCGCCTCGAGGACTACGACACCAACCGCTCCGCAGGTGTGATCGCGATCAACCTCCGCGACGGCGACGAGCTGGTCTCCGCCCAGCTGGTCTCGGAGACGGATGACCTGATGCTCGTCTCCCGCATGGGCCAGTCAATCCGCTTTACCGCAACCGACGATGCCCTGCGTCCGATGGGCCGGGCAACCTCCGGTGTCACCGGTATGAAGTTCCGCGAGGACGACGAGCTGCTGGCCGCCGATGTGGTCACGGACGGTTCCTTCGTGTTCGTCGTCACCGAGGGCGGCTACGCCAAGCGCACCGCCGTGGAGGAATACCGTCTCCAGGGCCGCGGCGGGCTCGGCATCAAGGTCGGCAAGTACCAGGAAGAGCGTGGCCACCTCGTGGGCGCCCTGATCGTTCAGGAAGAAGACGAGGTCCTGGTGGTTATGGAAGGCGGCAAGGTGGTCCGTTCGTCCGTGGCCGGAGTTCCGGCCAAGGGACGCGACACCATGGGTGTCATCTTCGCCAAGCCGGACAAGAACGACCGCATCATCGAGGTCGCGCGCAACAGCGAACGAGGCCTCGAAACCGACGAGGTGGTCGAAGACGAAGATGCAGTCGATGCCGCCGAAAGTCAGTCATCGGCAGCGGATGACGTAACGTTGGCTGAAAATAACGGATCCCCTGAGGGGTCCGCAGCGGAAGAATCAGCACCGGCCCCGGAGTCAGATGAGTCATCAGGCAATGCCGAGCTGGACGAAGACAACACCGGAGGTAACGAGTGAGTAATTCCGACTCATATCCCAAGCCGAACAGCGGCGTTCCCGGCGGAGTGCGGCAGCCTGCCGCCGCTCCGCGGGTAGGCGCGCCAGCCCGTCCCGAGCAGCGCCCCGGGGTGGCAGGCGGCCCCAATGGTTCCGCACAGCGCCCGCAGGTGCCCGGCCAGCGTCCTGCCACGCAGGGACGCCCGGTCGCTCCCGGCCAGCGCCCGGCCAATTCCGGACAGGGTCCGGGTCAGAACCGTCCGGGCCAGAGCACTTCAGGGCTGATTAAGCCGGCCCCCAAGGCCAAAGTCCGCCGCGCCCGCCTGCTGGTGAGCAAAGTGGATCCCTGGTCCGTGCTGAAGATGGCCTTCCTGCTCTCGGTAGCGCTGGGCATCGTGACCGTTGTGGCCGCGATTGTGCTCTGGACGGTTCTGGACCTGACCGGAATCTTCGACCAGGTCGACGGTCTGCTCGGCACCCTGGCCGGCTCCGAGGGCGGCGGCTTCGAATTGAAGAAGGTCGCCTCGCTGGGACAGGTGGCATCCTTTGCCACGATCATCGCCGTCATCAACGTCGTCCTGCTGACGGCGCTCTCGATGCTCTCGGCCGTGCTCTACAACATCTCGGCCACCTTGGTTGGCGGCATCGGCGTCACCCTCACGGACGACTAAATCCCATAGTTTTCCCGGATTTTTCCCGGGGAAATGCCTCGATTTGAGATCGGGCCGGGATGTGCTGTAAAGTCGTATCTCGGCCCGATGAGGCATCGGGGCGTATAGCTCAGGCGGTTAGAGCGCTTCGCTGATAACGAAGAGGTCCCAGGTTCAAGTCCTGGTACGCCCACGGAATCTGTACGGATTCAAGTGGAGGTTCGGTTGATATTTTTTATCGCCGAACCGGAACGGGGTGCATGTGAAGAAGTTGCTCGTTGTTGCAGCTACGATCGCAGGCGTCCTGCTCTACAAGAAAGTGCAGGAATCCGAAGCCCGGAAAACTGTCTGGAGCGAATCAACCGATACGGTTGACTAGCCCGGACTCCCCGGACTTGGAGCTGGAAATCAGCTCCTCGGACTAGGGTATGATTGACGGGTTGCTTCTTATGGGGGCATGGCGCAATTGGTAGCGCACCTGCTTTGCAAGCAGGGGGTTCGGGGTTCGAGTCCCCGTGCCTCCACCATAGGAAAGGCCCCGGATCGCGGAAACGCGGTCCGGGGCCTTTTGCATGCCCCATCTGGTAGCCGGGGAACTGTTCCTCATTCCTTGGGCTTCGCGTAGTTGCTCATGCCCTGCCAGTCGATGAAGACGTACGGTTCGTCGCCGACAACCCATGCGTCGTGGCCCGGAGGAATGATGCCGAAGTCACCCGGGCCGAACTCGTTCTCCTCGCCGTCGTCCATGAGGACCTTGAGGCGGCCCGAGATGGTGTATCCCTTGTGGGCAACCATGCAGCTCTCTGTCTGGGCGATCGGCTTGACATGCAATGACCACTTCCAGCCCGGCAGGAACGTCACCCGTGCCACGGCATCGGCGTCCAGATTGACAATCTCCACCTGACCCATGCCGTCCTTGACGGGTCGGGTCTCCTCCGGATGGTCCAGGCTCTTGCGGATGGTTGAAGCCATAGTGGTCTCCTTTGTGGTGATTGTGAGACCGGATTTAAGACTGGCACCGCCGCCTGCCACGGTCAAGGATGCACCAGCTTCAGCTGGCAGCCGCAGGCCCCCACTACTGTTGGACCGTGAACTTCTTCCTCGCCGCTCTGGGCGTCCTTGGCGTGGCCTCGTCCGGGCCACTCATTGCCGCCACCCTGGGTGCCACTTCTGTCAGCGCCCTGGCGATCGCCTTCTGGCGCAACGCCATTGGATCAGTCGTTATGGCCGGCCCTGTGTTGGTCCGAAACCCCCGCCAGTTCGGCCGGGTTACCGGCCGCGAATTTCGCTGGTCCCTGGCGGCTGCCGTCGCCCTGGCGTTGCACTTCGCCTGCTTCATCACCTCGCTGCAGTTAACTTCGGTCGCGGCAGCCACCGCCCTCGTCTGCCTGCAGTCCGGCTGGATCGCCGTCTTCCAGCTCTTCCGGGGCGTCAAACACCGGTGGCCGGTCCTGGTGGGCCTGGGCATCGCGTTTGGCGGTGTCGTCGCCATTACCGGGTTCGACATGGGTACCTCGCCGGAGGCGCTGCTGGGAGACCTGCTCGCGGTGGCGGGCGGTGCCCTGGCCGGTGTCTACACGCTGGCCGGCGGCAAGGCGCGGCAGACCATGGGGACGGGCGTCTACACCACCCTGTGCTACGGGATGTGCGCGGCCGTCGTGGCGGTGCTGGCACTGTTCTCGCAGCAGCCGCTGGCAGGTTTTGAGGCCGCCGGCTGGATCGGCATCCTGGCGATCACCGTGTGCGCCCAGCTGATCGGTCATACCGCCTTCAACCACCTGCTCGCCACCATGAGTCCGCTGCTGGTGTCCATGATCATCCTGCTGGAGATTCCGGGGGCCGCGCTGCTCGCTGCTGCGTTCCTGGCCGAGACCCTGCCGGCCGGAACCTACGCAGGCCTGGCGATGATCCTCGTGGGGCTCGCCGTCGTCGTACTGGGGCAGCGCAGTTCACGCGCCGTGCGGCGCACCGCAACCGGATTGGCGGAGCTGGGGACGGATTGACCACGACGGCGGGCGGCGCCGTCAGCTCCGGGGGTTACTGGCCGCCGCGGCGGGCAGGCTGGGCCGTGTTGACCGTGTGGATCGCGCGCAGCAGTTTGGCAGGGAAGTACACCGAGAAGAAGACCACCATGGGGGCCTTGAGCGCCATCTTCTTGACGTTGTGGGCCTTGTAGGTGCGGTCGAAACGCGTCACGTAGTAGCGGTAGTCCCGAGGCGAGTCTTCCAGCCGGCGAGCGGACATGCCGGAGACCATCTGCGGCCAGTACTGGATCCGGAGATCGTGGTCGGCCAGGTGCAGGGACAGATCGATGTCCTCGTGCATCTCGTCCTTCTCATCCCGGCACGTCTCGGTCCGGATGATCTCCCAGGCGGAGCGGCGGAGGGCCATATTGGAGCCGAAGAGAAAGTGGTACTGGTGCTTGGCCAGCTTGAGCATCAGCTGGCGCATCTTGTCGTCGGCCTTCAGGCCGAAGCGCCGCATCGGCATGTCGTAGTAGACCACCGGCCCGGTCGCGGCGTGGACGGATTTGTCCCGGAAGGCCTTCTGCACCTGTTCAACCCAGTCGGGCTCCAGGACAGAATCGGCATCGATCCGGCCCAGGATGTCCCCGGTGGCATGGTCGAGGCCGAAATTGCGGGTGGGGATCAGACCCTGGTCCCGGTCCTGGCTGAGCAGGATGATGGGGCTCTCCGGGTATTCCAGTTGCATCTGCCGGACGATGTCGGCCGTGCGGTCCTTGGACATGTTGTCGACGACGATGATCTCGTGTGCCGGGACAGACTGGTAGACGGCGGCAATGAGACACTGCCGGATGACGCTTTCCTCGTTGTAGGCCGGGATGACAATAGACACAGCCGGCGTGTGCACAGCATCGTGTAAGGCATCCTCAGAGGATTTTTCGGGTGACATTCCCCCAAATTTAGCACCAACGAGGTTTTTCGAGTCCGGCGCCGGGCAGTGCCCCGGCTACGAACTGGTAAACATCGGGTGCAAAAAGGAGGGATCCCGCCACAGTGGCGGAATCCCTCCCCTTAACGGCTGCCCGCAGGCGGCCGGCGATCTGTCTTAGCTGCCGGTGGTCTTGTCCGTGCCGTTGGTGCGGCTCGCGGCGATGTTCCGGACAGCGGTCTTCGCATCGGTGGCAACCTTGGCGGAAGCGTCCTTGACGTCCTCAACAGCGTCCTCGGCCGCGTGCTTGGCCTTGTCCGCGGCTTCGTCCGCGGACTCGGCAGCGTCAGCTGACGCATCCGCGGCGGTGTCGGCGGCGGCAACCGCAGCTGCGCCGGCCTGCCCGGCAGCTTCCTTGGCGGAATCCTTGACGTCGTTGACGGTGGTGGCCGGAACGGGCGCCGGCGTGACCGGAGCCGGCGTCTTCCAGGGGTCCTCGACCGGCCTGGAAGCCCGCCAGGCGGCAACACCGGCGGCAACGGCCGCGGCGATGATACCGAAGATCAACAGCCCGCGGTGCTTGGGCTTCTGCTTCTTGACCAGCTCACCGCTGACAGCCTTGCTCGCCTTGTTCGCGGCGACCTTGACGTGGCTTCCCGCGGTCTTCGCCTGCTCCTGGACGGAGTGGATGATTCCCGCTTCGCCGAGCCGCTGGGCAACAGCATCCACATGCGCCGGAGCGCTCTGGAGTGTGCGGTGCACGGCGTCGGAGGCGTGGCCGATCTGATCCGAAAGCTTCGGCAGGTACTCCACGACCACGAGGTCGCGCGCGTTTGCGATCACCGGCGTCGCCTTGTCCAGCGCCTCGTGCAGGCGCGGAGTGGCGCTGTCAACGGCGTCATTAATCTTTGGTGCGAGGTGGGCGAGCCCGTCCTGAAGGCGCGGGGTCACCGTCGCCACGCCATCGGCGAGATTGTGGGCCGCCGACTTCAGCCCCTCCTGGATCTTGGGAGAAGCGGTATCCAGGCCCTGCTGCAGACGCGGAACGGCCCAGTTGACTGCGGCTTCAACCCGCGGGGTTGCCCAGTCCTTGGCGGTCTCTACTCCGGTGCTGACTGAATGCTCCAGCTCACGGGCAATACGGTCCGTTTTCTTCACAACTACCTCCCGATTAATGTGACGGTTCTGCAGTTAGCCTACGTGTCCCAGACCTCACGGGCTATTCTTCAGGCCGATTTTGGGCGGATTTCACCCAGCGCGGAACTCGCGGACCGGCCCGGTGTGTGATGGCCTCTCATGGAAGAATAGGGCCTATGACTGCCATCGCAACTGCAAAAGCAACCATCCACACGAGCATGGGCGACATTGTCGTCAACCTCTTCGGCAACCACGCCCCCAAGACCGTCGAGAACTTCGTCGGACTGGCCACGGGCGAGAAGGCCTGGACCCACCCGGAGTCCGGCGAGGACAAGACCGGGACGCCGCTCTATGACGGCACCATCTTCCACCGCATCATCAAGGACTTCATGATCCAGGCGGGCGATCCCCTGGGCCGCGGTGTGGGCGGACCGGGCTACAAGTTCGACGACGAAATCCACCCGGAGCTGACCTTCAACGAGCCCTACAAGCTGGCCATGGCGAACGCCGGCATCCAGATGGGCCGCGGCACCAACGGTTCGCAGTTCTTCATCACCACCATCCCCACCGGCTGGCTGCAGGGCAAGCACAGCATCTTCGGCGAGGTGGCGGACGAGGACTCCAAGAAGGTTGTCGACGCCATCGAGGGTGTCCGCACCGGAGCCGGCGACCGCCCGGTCGAGGACGTCACCATCAACAGCATTGACGTAGAAAAGCTCTAGCGCCAGCGCATGAGCTACGGAATTCCGGCGGCAGAGCCGTCCGCGGAAATCCCGGTGTGCCCCAGGCACCCGGATCGGCCCGCCTATGTGCGCTGCCAGCGTTGCGGGCGCCCCGCGTGCCCCGACTGCCAGCGGGCGGCCGCCGTCGGATTCCAATGCGTTGACTGTGTCAACGAAACGAAACGTACGACGCCGGAGGTCAAGACCGTTTACGGCGGTGCCGTGACCACCGGAAAACCCGTGGTCACGCTGTCCCTCATCGGTCTGTGTGCCCTTGTCTTTGTGCTCCAGTGGCTGGTCCCCAACGACGGGATCTACCGGAACCTGGCGTTTGCCACCGTCTATGCCAGCCCGGAGTACGGTGTTTTCGAGCCTTGGCGGATGGTGACGTCCGCGTTCCTGCATTCCCAGGGTTTCATCCTCCACATCGTGCTCAATATGTACATGCTGTGGGTGTTCGGCCAGGCGCTCGAGCCCCTCCTGGGACGAATCCGTTTCCTGGCGGTGTATTTGCTGTCCGCCTTTGGCGGTTCGGTCGGCTATCTCCTGCTGACGCCGGGGTACGTCCCGGGCCAGCCGATGAGCGGCGTTGTCGGCGCCTCGGGCGCCATCTTCGGGCTTTTCGGCGCCATGCTGGTGGTCCAACGCCGCCGCGGCGGCGACACAAGACAACTCTGGGTGCTGATCCTTATTAACGGCGCCATCGGCTTTGTGGTCCCCTCAATCGCCTGGCAGGCGCACCTGGGTGGGGCCGTCACCGGTGCCCTGTGTGCCGCCGTGCTGGCGTACACACCCCGCGGCCCGCGCCAGGGCCTGTTGCAGGCGGCCGGTCTGGTGTTGGTCCTCGTCCTGCTGGTCGCCGTCTCGGCCCTCCGGGTCGCCAGCGCCTGACCCGCGGGCCACCCCTGCCTGCGGCCCCCGCCGCCCTGCCGCGCCGCCCCGCCGCGCCTGCTTTGCTGTGCCGCCCGGCCTCACTTTCCCTGCCTTGCCGCGCCGCCCCGCCGCGCCCCTCTCGCGGATCCCCCAGTCCTGGGGTTTCCCACATCCTGTTCTTGTTTTCCACAGCACAACCTGCCCGCGCGTGCCTTTTGTACTCTCACCAGAAGTCAGCGGGAACCGCAAAGAGGCCTGAGCCCCGGCCGAGCCGGAAAGTTGTCCACAGGGTTTATCCACACTGTTGGTAACTTACACGCCTGTAGTTCATGTGGTCGTCCCGGATCTGACGGCCACACCGGGCGATTCCTGGCCGGTGCGATTTGCGATCTCCACAACTGTGGATAAATCCTGTGGGCAGCCCTGTGGTTAAGTGGACAACTTCCCCGGGAGTCCCGGCAGGTCCGCTCTCGGGCGCCGGCGTGGTCGAGCAAACGATGCCGATGCCCACGACATCCCCGGGAGGGTTCCGGGATCAAATCTGATTTCAACAGGGTTATTCACAATGTTAATAAGTTGTGGTTTGCAGTATTCCGGCCGGAATCGGCGCCGTCTGGGGCTCAACCCCGGGGAACTTCCCTCAATCCACTCAGTTATCCCCAGCTGTGGATAAGTTGTGGGTACCTCAGTGTTGTTAAGTGGATAACTAAGCGGGGCCGCTGGAAGCGCTGACCAGGCGCCGTGCTTTCCGCCTCACAGCACCCACTTCCGGCAACGGGGAAGGCACTCCGAACTTATCCACAGGGAATCCACACTGTTAATAACTCACAGGCTTGTCATCGTCTGCCGAGCGCTCTCCGGAAGGTCCTTCTGAGCGCCACAACGCGCAGGAAAAGGCCCGCGCAGGCCCCAAGCCGCTGCAAAGTTATCAACACTGTGGATAACTCCACACGGAGTTGTGCACATTAAGGATCCTCAGCGTGGCCAGATCCCGGAGGTGCCCCGGCGGTGGCTGTCCAGCAGGTGGGTGTCAATCATGCCGATGGCTTCCATCAGTGCGTACATCGTGGTGGGTCCGACGAACGCGAAACCCCGTTTCCGCAGGGCCTTGGACAGGGCGATCGACTCGGTAGAGGTTGTGGGGATTTCCTCAGGGGACCTCGGCTCGGGCGTGGACTCCGGCTGGAAGGCCCACACAAAGTCAACAAGCCCGCCATCTTGCCGCAGATCCAGGGTGGCCTGGGCATTGGTGATGGCCGCCCGGATCTTCAGCCGGTTTCGTACGATGCCGGCGTCGAGGAGGAGACGGTCAACATCGGCCTCGGTGAAGGCGGCCACCGTCTCGGGATGGAAGTCGTGGAAGGCAGCCCGAAATGCCGGCCGTTTCCGGAGAATTGTCGCCCAGGACAATCCAGCCTGGAACCCCTCGAGGCTGATGCGCTCGTACAGACCCTGCTCGTCGCGGACGGGAAGTCCCCACTCGGTGTCGTAGTACTCGCGCAGCAGCGGATCCACGGCCGCCCACGGGGGCCGGGCCAGGCCGTCGTCGCCGATTACCGGTCCGGTTATTGCCGGGGCCATCTGGACTCCTTCGCTCGCGTTGTTATTCCGCTCCAGCATTATCTTCTCCTCGGAGGACACGGCGTTAACGCGAAAGACCGGCACACAGGGTGTACCGGTCTTTCGTTACGTGCTGCGGCGTTCAGGAACGCCAGCGGGTGGTCATCAGGAAGCCAATGATGGCAATGCCGAAGCCGGCGATGATGTTGCCGGATCCCCAGGCGGCGACGGGAAGTGCGCCTTCGCTGATGTAGAAAGTGATGATCCACAGCAGACCAATGATCATCAGGCCGAACATCACCGGCTTGAACCAGACCGGGTTGGGCTTGTTGGCCTGCGCGGCGGAAGTCTGCGGCGTTTCGTGGGCAGTCCGTTTGCGGCGCTTTGACTCGGGCACGGGTCCTCCTAGGCGGCTGGACCAGGAGCGGGACCCTGTCTTGATATCCTGCAAGAAGGAATACCCCGGCGGTCAGCGCTCTTGGTCACGTTGAAGTTCTTATTCGGAGCCAATTCTAGCCGCAGTTCACACCACGGAGATGTCCGCCGCGAATGTCCGGGATGGCACGATTCACCCTGTTCTCTGATTCAACGATTGGTTCAGCAAGGCACCCATGAGCACAACCAAGATTCTGGTCGTCGACAACTACGACAGCTTTGTGTACACCCTGGTGGGATATCTCCAGGAACTCGGCGCGGAGACCACGGTGGTCCGCAACGACGACGTCACCCTGGCCGAGGCAATCGACCTGGCGGAGGCGCGCGACGGCGTCCTTATCTCCCCGGGCCCTGGGAACCCCGCGGGCGCCGGGGTCTGCATCGAGCTGATCAAGTGGTGCGGCAGCCACAACAAACCCATGCTGGGGGTCTGCCTGGGACACCAGGCACTGGCCGAGGCCTACGGGGGAACCGTCACGCACGCGCCCGAGCTGATGCACGGCAAAACGTCCCTCGTGGAGCATCACGGCACCAGCGTGTTCGCCGGGCTGCCTTCGCCTTTCACCGCGACCCGCTACCACTCCCTCGCCGCCGTGCGCGAGAGCATCCCGGAGGTCCTGGAGATCACCGCGGAGACGGGAACCGGAGTAGTCATGGGGCTCCAGCACCGCAGTGCCCCCCTTTGCGGAGTGCAGTTCCACCCGGAGTCCGTGCTCACCGAAGGCGGCTACCAGATGCTTGGTAACTGGTTGGAGTCCCTTGGTATGGCCGGCGCGGCCCAGCGTGCAGCGTCGCTAAGCCCGCTCATCAAACACTAGGCCCAACGCCCCGTAACGCTCAGTCGCCCTTGTCGCCCTTGGTGGACGTCGGGGTCGGCGTCGGCGTGGGTGTCGGTGTGGGGCTTGGTGGCGGGGGCGGAGCCTTGGCCACGGTGACGGTCACCGTCTTGCCCTGTTCCACCAGCGCCTCCGCGGGGTCAGATTGTCCGGTGACCTTACCCGGTTCGACCTGGGAGTTTTCGACTTCCGTGGCGGTCATGCCCAGGCCCAGCGCCTTTAGGGCCGCTTCGGCCTCGGCTTGGGGGAGCCCGACGAGCTGCGGAACCACCACCTTGCCGGTGGAGACGATAATTTCCACGATGCTGCCCGTGGGTACGTTCTGGCCCGGCGCCGGGTTGGTGGTGATCACGATGCCCGCCGGGACCGTGGGACTGTTGGCCATGGTGGTGCCCGGCGCTCCGGCTAGACCCTTCTGGCGCAACATGTCGCGCGCGGCGGCCTCCGTGCGTCCCGGCAGGTCGGCGGGGATGGTGATGACGCTGGGGCCTTCAGAGATATTGAGCGTAATGTCGGAATTCGGGTCCAGCGAGCTCCCCGTTGCCGGGACGGTACCGATCGCGATGCCCTTGGCGACTGTTTCGTGCTGCATCCGGCTGAGCTGGGGTTTCAGTCCCACGTTATAGAGCTTCTGGAGGGCCTCGGTCTCGGTCAGTGAGGTCACCGACGGCACCAGGACTTTAGCGACTGGGGGCGGCGGCTGGTTCATCATGTTGTAGAGCCACAGGCCGCCTCCTGCCAGCACCAGGACGGTGACCAGCATCAGGGCAGTGATCCAGGTCCGACGCCGGGACTTCTGACGCGGAGTGTGCTCGCGCTCGGGCGGCAGGACCAGCGGCAGGCTTCCGGTATCAGCGGCGCCATAGACGACACCGTGGGCCATCAGGGAGTTCTCATCGTCCGCCGGGGTCTCCAGCACGGGCCGGAGCCGGCCGGTCGGGTTCTCATCGAGGAACTTCGCGCCGGTCACGGAGAAGGCCGCCGTCGGGGTTCCGTCCGGGGTCGGAACCGTGTTGTTGGGGTCGGTGGGAGCTTCACTCGCGGCCGGCGCGGTGACGCCGACTCCGCTCCGCGCAGCCCGGAGGGCTCGGCGGAACGCTGCGGCGTCCTGGAAGCGATCCGCGCGGTTCTTCTGCAGCGCCTTCATCAGCACGCTGTCCAGTGCTTCGGAGACGTCAGGATTCAGGCTGCTGGCCAGTTCAGGGATCTCACGCACATGCTGGTAGGCCACCGAAACCGGGCTGTCCCCGATGAAGGGCGGCCGGCCGGCCAGCATCTCGTACAGCAGGCAGCCTGCGGAGTAGAGGTCACTGCGGGCATCGACGGTCTCACCGCGTGCCTGTTCAGGGGACAGATACTGGGCAGTGCCCACCACGGCCTGGGTTTGGGTCATGGTCGCTGCCGAGTCCGCCATGGCGCGGGCAATCCCGAAGTCCATCACCTTGACGCTGTTGGAGTCCGGGCAGAACATCACATTGGCGGGCTTGATGTCGCGGTGGACAATACCGGCCTTGTGGCTGTAATCCAGTGCCGCGAGCACCCCAAGGGTGAAGTCGATCGCCTGGTCGATGCTGACTTCCTTGGCCCGGATCAGGTCCCGGATCGTCTTGCCGGAGACAAACTCCATCACGATGTACGGCACCCGGACGGTGTCCTCATGGTCCCCGGGCACGGCGTGGTCCCCGGTGTCGTAGATGGCCACGATCGAGGGATGGTTCAGGGCGGCGACGGCCTGCGCTTCGCGTTTGAACCTGGCCTGGAACTGGGGGTCCCGGGCCAGGTCCGGACGGAGCAGCTTGACCGCCACAGTGCGTCCCAGCCGGGTGTCGAGGCCGCGGAAGACATCGGCCATGCCGCCGCGGCCGATCAGCTCACCCAGCTCATAGCGCCCGCTGAGGACGCGCTGCGTGTTCACGGGGCCGCGGTCCTCCCGGTGCGATGGGGTGCGGGGTGAAGTGGGCATGGCGGGCTACGTTCCCGTGGGGCTGGGGGTTGATTCCACGGCCGCGGCCTTGGCCAGGTGGTAGGTCACGAGCGAACCGGCGGGAACCTTGGTGCCGGAAGCGGGCTCGGAGCGGACGAAAGTCCCGGGGTCCTCGTCCTTGTTCGTCGGATTGACATCGGCACCCTTGGCCCAGCGCAGTCCCGCATTCAGGATGGCCTGCTGGACGGTGGCTTCGCTTGCCCCGGACTGCAGCGTCGGGACCGTCACGGTTTCAGGGGCTTCCGGTCCCTTGGAGTAGGACACGGTGATGGTCGTGTCAGGCTGGACCCGCCCGGCCGGGTCAATTTCCAGTACCGTCCCGGGGGCGGAGGCATCGAAGACTTCCACACCGGTGACACCAAGCCCCAGGCCAATCAGTTCGTTGCGGACTTCGTTGTACTGCCGGCCCAGGTAGCTTTCCGGAATCAGGTTGATCGCAGCCGGTGTCGACTGCGTGGGGGTGGCGGAGCTGCTGGTGGGGCTGGGGCTCGTGGACGTGGGCGAGGCGCTGGTGGTGGTCGGTGACGCGCTGGTAGTGGTGGCACTGCTGCTGCTCGCCGGAGTCTGCGGGAACAGGATCCCGGCCTGGGTCAGCATGACGCCCACCAGTGCGAACAGCACGAGCAGGATCAGGGCAATCAGCGGCCACGTCCAGGGGCTGCGCCCGCGGCGTTCCGGCTCATTGACCGGCTCGTCGTAGTCGTCGTCCTCCTCCTGGACCCAATTGCGTTCCGCGGCGAGGGCGTCGGCACGCGACAGCGTGTTGCGTGCTCCGTACGCGCTGGCGGCGGCGGCTCCTGCGGCGGCTCCTGCCGCGGCGCCCGCACCGGCGGCGCCGACCACCGGCAAAGCCGAGGTGGCCGACGTCGGACGGTCCGCAGCGCCGATGACACCGGTTGCTGCCGTGGGCATGTCTACGGGTGCCGTGATCGGCCCGGTTGTTGCCTCGAAGAGCAGCATGCCCGGGACGGCGGCGTGTGCCGCTGCGATGTCGCCGTTGCGGATGGCCTCGGCAGCCTCGGACAGCTTGAGGGCGTCGGCCGGGCGGTTCTTGGGGTCCTTGGCCAGCATGGACATCAGCAGGGCGCGGACCGGCTTCGGCAGGGTTTCCGGCAGCGGCGGCGGAGCGTCGTTGACCTGGGCCAGGGCGATCGCGATCTGGGATTCCCCGGAGAACGGACGATGCCCGGTAAGGCACTCGTAGCCGATCACGCCGAGGGCGTAGATATCCGAGGCGCCGGTGGCCAGCTGGCCGGTTGCCTGCTCGGGCGCGAGGTACTGGGCGGTGCCCATCACCTGGCCGGTCTGGGTGAGGGGGACCTGGTCGGCCAGTCGGGCGATGCCGAAGTCCGTGACCTTGACGCGCCCGTCCGGGGTGATCAGCAGGTTGCCCGGCTTGATGTCGCGGTGGACCAGGCCCTGGGCATGGGCGACGGAGAGGGCGCGGGCGGTTTGCGCGATCATGGACAGGGTGCGGTCCGGGGAGAGCACCTGTTCATGTTCGATGATGCTGCTCAGCGGCTGGCCCGGGACCAGCTCCATGACGAGGTAGGCGGAGCCCTCTTCCTCGCCGTAGTCAAAAACGTTGGCGATGCCCACGTGGTTCAGGAGCGCCGTGTGGCGGGCCTCGGCGCGGAACCGCTGGAGGAAGCCGGGGTCGCCCGTGTACTCCTCCTTGAGCACCTTGATGGCGACGATGCGGCCAAGGATCAGGTCTTTGGCTTTCCAGACTTCTCCCATGCCGCCGATCGCAATACGCGTGGTCAGCTGGAACCTGCCGCCGAGGGTGATTCCTGATGAAGGCCTCACTTATTCAACACCGCCTCAAAAATCTTCTTCGCGTTCGGACTGGTTAGCTTTGCGCCGGTGGTGATGTCTACGCCTTCCATGACGATAGTGACTGCCACCTGCGGGTCATTCGCCGGGGCAAACCCGGTAAACCATGAGTTGTTCAGGCCGTCGCCGAGTTCGGCGGTGCCGGTCTTGCCGGCCACCCTCACGCCCGGCACTGCCGCCCCGCGGCCGATGCCTTCGCTGACTACGCTGACCATCCAGTCGTTGATCTGCCGGGCAATCTCCGGTGTGGTGGAGGTCAGCAGGGCCTGAGGTTTCGGCTCGCTGATCGGCCGCAGGTCCGGGGAGCGTACGGCCTTGATCAGGTTCGGCTGCATCTGCACCCCGCCGTTGGCGATAGCGGCCGTCATCTGGTTGATCTGCAGCGGCGTGGCGCGAACGTCCCGCTGGCCGATCGACGACTGTGCCAGGCTGGCGTCGTCCAGCTCTTCGGTCGGGAAGAAACTCGTGGCGGAGTCCAGCTTCAGCTGGTCGCCAAAGTCCTTGCCGAAGCCGAACTTCTCCGCCTGGTCCGCGATGGCCGCCTGCCCCAGATCCAGGGCAATGCTGGCGAACGGGGTATTGCAGGACTGCTGCAGGGCGAAGGCGAACGTCGCCGTGTCGCGGGTGTAGCAGTTGCCGCCGGCATAGTTGGGCAGCGTGTACTGGATGCCGGGGAAGGACATCTCCGCCGGGTTGGGCAGGACGCTGTCCTTGTTGTACTTTCCTGAGCCGAGGGCAGCGGCCGTGTCGATGATCTTGAAGACCGAGCCCGGTGCCAGCAATTCCCCGGTCGGGCCGCTGACGTTCTGGTTCAGGTTGATGCCGGGCACCTTGTTGAGTTCGGCGAAGTTGGCGGCCTCAGCCACGGGATCCTGGGTGGCGATCAGGTTGGGGTCGTAGGAGGGCTTGGACACCATGGCCAGGATCGCGCCGGTCTTCGGATTGGTCACCACGATCGATCCGCGCTGGCCATCCGGAATGAGGTCGAAGGCGAGCTTCTGGATCTCGGGATCCAGTGTGAGTTCCACCGAGGCGCCCTTGGGCTGGTTGCCCAGGAACAGCTGGCCGACCCGGTCCAGGAACTGCTGGTCCGAGCTGCCCGCGAGCTCTTCGTTCATCGTCTTCTCGAGCCCGGTCACGCCGAAGCTCCTGGAGAAATAGCCGGTGATCCCGGCGTATGGTTCCGGCTGGTTGTAGGTGCGCTGGAACTTGCAGCTCTCCGCGGCAGGCACCGACTCTGCCACGGGGGCACCGCCAACGATGATCGCGCCGCGGTCGTTGCAGTAATTCTGCAGGAGGGTGCGCTTGTTCCAAGCATTGGCCTCCAGCTCGTCCGCGCCGACCACTTGCACGTAGCTGAGGGCTCCGAAGATCAGGACGAACATCGCGATGGCGGCGATCCAGGCATTACGAATGGCTTGGTTCACAGCTTCACCACCTCGGTGGGGGCGTCCGGACTGTTCCGTCCGGCGCCGGGAACGGCGGCCGGCTTCGAAGGCATGGCAGGCATTACTCTCTGTGGGTCGGGTTCCTCGCCGGGAGCCAGCGGTGTTGTGTCCACCGGGCCGCGGGCCGTGTGCGAGATCATCAGCAACAGTCCGACGATGATCCAGTTGGCGAGCAACGAGGAGCCTCCCGCGGCCAGGAACGGGGTGGTAAGGCCGGTGAGGGGAATGAGCCGGGTGACGCCGCCGATCACCACAAAGCACTGCAGCGCGATGGCGAAGGAGAGCCCGGTGGCCAACAGTTTCCCGAACGCATCCCGGGTGCCCAGCGCCGCACGGAAGCCGCGGGTGAAGAGCAGCAGGTACATCAGGACGATCGCGAAGAGTCCAATCAACCCCAGTTCCTCGCCGAAGGAGGCAATGATCATGTCGCTGTTGGCGAAGGGAACCAGATTAGGGCGTCCCTGACCGAGGCCGGTGCCCACCAGGCCGCCGTTGGCCATGCCGAACAGTCCCTCGACGATCTGCAGGCTGCCGCCGAACGCCCGTCCGTAGACTTCGTCGGTGAAGGCATTGATCCAGCCGTCAATCCGCAGTGCGACGTGGGAGAAGACACGGGAGGCGACGAACCCGCCGGCGGCGATGAGCCCGACACCGATGATGACCCAGCTGATGCGGCTCGTGGCGACGTAGATCATCACCAGGAACAGGCCGAAGAACAGGATCGACGAGCCCAGGTCCCGCTGGAAGATCAACACGCCGATGCTCACAAGCCACGCGGCAATCATGGGGCCCATGTCCTTGAACCGCGGGAACTGGATGGGGCCGACTTTCCGGCCGGCCAGCAGGATGAGGTCGCGGTTCGAGGAAAGATACCCGGCAAAGAATATAGCGAGGGTGATTTTGGCGATTTCGCCGGGCTGGAAGGTCATCGAGCCGACCTTGATCCAGACCCGCGCGCCCAGGATTTCACCGGCCGTGATCCCGGGGACCAGCGGGAGGATCAGGAGGAACGCACTGACGGCCAGGGAAATGTAGGTGAAACGGCGCAGGATCCTGTGGTCCTTTAGGAACCAAATGACGGCGATCGAAACGGCCATGGCCACCAGGGTCCAGCGCAGCTGGTTGTTGCCTGTGTCCTCCCCAACCCGGTCCAGCCGGTGGATCATGGCGAGGCCGAGGCCGTTCAGCGCCACCACCAGCGGAAGAATTACCGGATCGGCATATTTTGCCCGAATCCGCAGGACGACGTGGAAAGCGAGGGCGGCGACGGCGAGCAGGCTCGACTGGAACCAGAAATCGGTATCGAACGCCTTCTGCTGGTCCACCCCGACCAGGGCGTTGGCCCCGATGCCGACGGCGAGGGCCAGCACCAGCAGAACCAGTTCAACGTTCCGCCGCGGTTTGGGCGTGGGATCGATGGGTGTCATTGGTCCCCCTCACAGATAGGAGCCGTCGCTGCCGGGGAGGGTGCCGCAGTCCCGGCCGCGCCAGGACTCGCCGTCGCGCCCGGATCCGCCGTGGCACTGGGATCCGCTGTAGCACTGGGATCCGCTGTGGTGCCCGGGGTGGCTGGGGTTGGGGACGGGGTGATGCATTCGTCCGCAGGAGCGGTGGTGCCGGTACGCTCAAGGTTCTTGACGATTCGCTGGGCGTCATAGAGGTCCCGGGCCGGCACGGTCTGGCGCACCCGCTGCTGGGAAAATTCGGGAAGATCTGACATCCGGATTTCGGTCACCGCTTCGAGGGTGGAGAGCTGGATGGGTCCCAGACGCTGGGAGACCCCGTTGTAGATGGCCACGTGCTGGTCGTGCTCGCCGATGTAGTACCTCGTCTGGGTCCAGGCGTAGCCCAGCCACAGACCCACCGTAAGTAGTGCCACAATGGCCGCGGCGATGGAGACCGTCACCCAGCGGCGGGGCCGGCCGGCCTGCCGGTACTCGTCGGCTTCCTCCCTCGCCTGCTCCGACTTGTGCGTCAGGACCGTCGCAGCCCGGCGGGCCATGGTGCGCCCCGCGATGGTCGGAATGGAACCGGACTCCGCGGCGGCCGCGGCCGCTCCCACGAGTTCATGGGGGCGCCCGGCAAGTTCCTCACGGAGCACCTCGGCGGACAGATGCTCACCCAGGTGCGGATCGGTGGAGGTGGGCGGCTCGCCCTTTTCGGGGGCACCGCCGGCCGGCCGGTCGTCCGGTGTACCGGCGTCCGAAGGGGATGCCGCGGCCCCCGACGGGTTGGGGGCCGTTGCTGCCGCGCCGGCCAGCGGGACGATCTCGACGGCGGCCGTCCGGACGTCGTCGGTGGTCTGTTCGGCGATCTCCAGCATGACCACGGTGACGTTGTCCGGGGCGCCGGCGTCCAGGGTGAGATCCACCAGCAGTTCGACGCATTCACGCAGGTCCTTGGTCTCCCGGACGGTGCGTTCCACGACGTGGCCGGCCACGTAGTTCAGGCCGTCGGAACAGAGCAGCCAGCGCTCACCCGGCTCGACGTCAAGCGTGTCCAGGTCAAGCTCAGGGCTGGCGTCGACATCGCCGAGGACGCGCATCAGGACGTTCTTGTGCGGATGGGACTCCGCTTCGTCGGGGCGGAGCCGGCCTTCATCGATGAGGCGCTGGACGAATGTGTGGTCCACGCTGACCTGCTCGAATTCGCCGTTCCGGAGCCGGTACGCGCGGGAGTCGCCAATGTGGGCGAAGTGCAGCTTGCCCTCGGCCAGCAGGAGGGCGGTGACAGTGGTTCCCATGCCGGCCAGCTTGGGATTCATGTGGACGAGTTCGGAGAGCAGCGAGTTGGCGGTCTGGATCTCGTCGGCCAGGACGGTGCCGGCGTCGCCGTCGTAGTCGTCGCTGTCCAGATGGATCATGTCCAGCACCGTGGCGGCAGAGGCGACATCGCCGCCTGCGTGTCCCCCCATGCCGTCGGCAACGACGGCGAGGTGGCGGCCAACGTAGGCGGAGTCGTCGTTCTTCGCGCGCACCCGGCCGACGTCGGAGCGCGCGGCGTAGCGCATGATGAGTGGCCGCTTGGAGGCAGTTGTTTCGCCTTCGGCCCTGTCTGCGGGGTGATCCGGGGCAGCCACGGCTACGGCCTCAATTCGATGACCGTCTTGCCGATTCTCACGGGGACACCCAGCTCTACGGGCAGTGCCCTGGTCAGCTGCTGGTCGGCCAGGTAGGTGCCGTTGGTCGAGCCAAGATCCTCGATGAACCAGCGGCTGCCTTGCGGGAACAGGCGGGCGTGGCGGCCCGAGGCATAGTCATCCTCCAGCACAAGGGTGGCTTCCTGCGCGCGGCCGAGCAGGATGGGACTCGCCGCCAGGGGGATCGTGGTGCCCTTGAGTGGGCCTTCGGTCACGACCAGCTGGCGTGGCTGCTGCTTGACGGGGGCCGCCGGTTCGGCCAGGGCCGGGTTCTTGCGGACCTGCCTCGCCGTGGGGGCGCCCGCTGCTGCCTTGCGGCCGATCATGAGGTCGCGCCGCATGGCGGCGACAATGCTGAAGATCAGTACCCACAGGAGCAGGAGGAAACCGAAACGCAGGGCGGTGATGGTCAGTTCGCTCACTGGCGGCCGCCTGGGCTGGCGGGCAAGAGTCGGAAGATGATTTTGGTCCGTCCCATTGTGATCGTGGAGCCGTCGTTGAGTTCCGAGGAGCCCACGATCTTGTGGCCGTTGACGTAGCTGCCGTTCGTGGATCCCAGGTCGACGGCCTGGGCGTTGCCCTGGCCGGTGCGGATTTCCAGGTGGCGGCGGGAAACGCCGGTGTCGTCAATAAGGATGTCTGCTTCGGAGGAGCGCCCCAGCACGATCGACGGCGCGTTCAAGGAGTACCGCTGCCCGTCAATGTCCAGCACAGGCTGCATCCGGGAGGGCTGGCGCGTCGGCGCGGCAGGCATTCCGGCGTGCGCGGGAGGCTGCGCGGAGGGGGAGGAGGACTTCTCGGTCCGGGACTTGATTTCGAAGTCGCCGGCACGGCGTTCCCCGTCACGGCGGAAACTGATCCGGACGGGACCCTGCAGGGTGTAGCCCTGGCTGCGCACGTGGTTGATGACGACGTCGCACAGTTCTTCGGCGAGGGGGGTCCCCCATTCCTGGGCCCGCTGGAAGTCATCGTCACTGAGGAGGACGTCGAAGACGTTGGGAGCGAGGGTCCGCCCGGCGGCGATGGTGATGGCCTTGTTGTCGACCTCGCGGCGGAGGTGGCTGGCGATCTCGACAGGCTCAACCTGGGCACGAGAACCGGTGGAGAAGACTCCGCGGACGGCCTTTTCGATGCCGCGCTCGACTTTGTCCAGCAATCCCATGGTCCTTCTCCTTTCGTGACGGCTGCAGGGCAGCATTCGTTCCGGAACTCGGTTTCCCACATCTGCGGGAGCCCGCTGTTAGCGGGCACTCCTACATCAGATACTACTGGGCGAGTCTGGGAATGGCCTTAATGCGCGTCGCCACTCCGCGCCGGAAAATTGCGCCGGACCGGCTCTGACGTGCACTGACACCGGCCCGATCCGCCCGGCGGGGACGGGTTCCTGGCGGCACGGTGGGCCCCGGTCCCGGGTGGTGCCGGCCACGGGATTTCGGGCGCAGAACGTCCTGCACCATCCCTCGTCCAGAGCCGATTGGTGTTTTCCCGCTGTTGTCCGTTATGCTTGATCTCGCTGCTTTTACGAGGTTCACGGCCTGATTTTGGACCATGAACTGCGTGGAAGAAGTTGCGCGCGAGTGGCGGAACGGCAGACGCGCTGGCTTCAGGTGCCAGTGTCCGAAAGGGCGTGGGGGTTCAAATCCCCCCTCGCGCACGCAAATGAAAGAAACCCCGGTCTTCGGACCGGGGTTTCTTTCATTTAACCCCGCGGAACTGGGGGTTAGCGGCCAAAATGTGTGTATGGCTTGGGCGCGTCACCGGCCTCTTCCTGCCCATCCTTGCTGGATTCCGTTGCCGTCCTCGAAGCTGAACGCTGTGCCGTAGTGGGCAGGGAGGACGGCTTCCTCCGCTGCTGTT
>JAXMJF010000066.1:0-17504 GCA_034376805.1 Arthrobacter sp. | reverse complement strand
CCGCGTCGGTAATGAAATCACCAGCCTGCATCCCGGCCCAAAACACCTGCAGCAAATCCGGTCTCACGTAAATTGAATACCTCGCCATGACAACACCCATCCGCTAAGTGTTGCAATCACCGCAAGAACCCAAGGATCCTCTACCGGCACGGCGGAGCCGGCCACCCTCAGGTGCCCGGCTCCGCCGTCGTTGGTGTGAACCTCTCTGGCTCCTGCCTCCGGGCTAGCCC
Organism: Arthrobacter sp.; assembly: GCA_034376805.1. Taxonomy (GTDB): domain Bacteria; phylum Actinomycetota; class Actinomycetes; order Actinomycetales; family Micrococcaceae; genus Arthrobacter. Next base: position 17,274 of record JAXMJF010000066.1, on the reverse strand, counting down.
CGGGAAGAGGACCGGCCCTAGAAGACCCGGATCGGGATCTCGGCCGGGTCCATGAGCAGCGACTCGATCTCGTCGTCGAGCTTGACCAGGGTGATGGACGCCCCGGCCATGTCCAGGGAGGTGCAGTACTCGCCGACGTAGCTGCGGCCCACGCTGATGCCCTGCTCGGCGAGGCGCTTGTGGGCCTGGCCGTAGAGCACGTACAGCTCGCTGATGGGCGTGCCGCCAAGGCCGTTGACCATGAGGGCCACCCGGTCGCCGTCGCCGAACGGCAGGTCCCTGACGATCGGGGTGAGCATCTCCTCGACGATCTCGTTCGCGCCCATCATCTGGGCGCGGCGCCGGCCCGGCTCGCCGTGGATGCCGACGCCGATCTCGATCTCGTCCGGGCCGAGTTCGAACAGCGGGCTGCCCTTGGCCGGCGGGGTGCAGGCGGTCAGCGCGACGCCCATGCTGCGCGTGACGGAGTTGACCTTCTCGCCGATCCGGATGACCTCGTCCAGGTCCGCGCCGCGCTCTGCCGCGGCGGCGACGGCCTTGATGACAAAGAAGTTCCCGGCCACGCCGCGGCGGCCGATCGTGTAGGTGGAGTCCTCTACGGACACGTCATCGTTGATGAAGAGGGTCCTGACGTTGATGCCCTCGGCGGAGGACATTTCCTGGGCCATGTCGAAGACCATCTTGTCGCCGGTGTAGTTGTTCACCAGCAGCAGCACACCCTTGGGCGAGGCCATCATCTTGGTGGTCTCGTAGACGTAGTCAAACGGCGGGGCAGCGAAGACGTCGCCCGGGCATGCGGCGTCGAGCATGCCCTTGCCCACGATCATGACGTGCGCCGGTTCGTGGCCGGAACCGGAACCCTGGACGATCGAGACCTTGTTTTGGTCCGGGCCGTCCGCGCGCATGATCAGGTTGTATTCCGGGACGTACTTGAGCGTGTCCGGGTTGGCCAGGGCCAGGCCTTCGAGCATGTCGGGGACGAACTGCTTGGGGTCGTTGACGAACTTTTTCATAGGAGTCTCCACGTCGTTGTGATGGTCAGGTTGAAAAAGGAACAAGGACAGATAAGGGCTAGCGCTGGTTCCAGCCCTCGGTGATGCGTTCGATGATGATGGCGATCGCGACGGCGCCCGCGTCCGGGGAGCCGATGCTGCGTTCCCCGCTGTAGCTGGCCCGCCCGCGCCTGGCCTCCAGCGTGCTGGTGGCGTCCGCGCATTCCCGGACGGTCTTGGCGAACGCGGCGCGGCATTCGGCCGGTCCGGCGCCGGCGGCGAGCTGGCGTTCCAGTTCGTCGGTGGCCGGCACCAGAGCGTCCAGCAACGTCTTGTCCCCCAAGCTGGCGTTGCCCCGGGCCATGATGCCCTCGGCAGCGGCACGCAGCATCCCGACGGCGGCGGCGCCGTCGATCCGGTCCACGGTCTTGGCGGCGGCGGAGGCGCGCAGGAACGCGGTGCCCCACAGCGGGCCGGAGGTCCCGCCGATCCGGGAGGAGATCGCCAGGGCGATCTGCTGCAGGAAGGTGGCGACGTCGTCGCGCTTGAGCGTGTCCCAGTCCTGCAGGACCTTCTCGAAGCCGCGGGCCAGGGAGTAGCCGAGGTCGCCGTCACCCACGACGGCGTCCAGGTCGCCGAACTCCTTTTCCTTGTCGACGGCGGTCTGCGCGATGGTGCGGACGACGTACTCGACGTCGGCGAGGTCGGTGGCGGTCATGGGTTCTCCGTCGGGGTCAAAGGGGCGGTGGGGGTGCCGGAGCCTGGCCCGGGCTGTGGCGTCGGCTGGGGCAGCGGCCGGTCCAGGATCCCCTGCAGCGTCGCCAGCGTGACAGTGCCTGGGACGTCGACGCCGGCCGGGTTGGCGAGCCCTTCGGCGGGCTCGCCGGGGTCGCCCAGGGAGCTGACCACCAGCGAGGCGCCGGTGAAGTCCTCCTCCCGGGTGTAGCCGCTGACGGTGACCAGGGTGCGCAGTCCGGCGGCGAGGGCTGCGCGGAGGCCGTTGGCGCTGTCCTCGACCACCACCGCGTCGCCGGGGTCCAGCTGCAGTTCCCGGAGCGCCAGCAGGTAGATGTCCGGGGCGGGCTTTTTCTGCGGGACGATGTCGCCGGCGAACATGGCGAAGTGCTTGGCGAGCTCCGCGCCGACGGCGTGAGTGAGCACGGCGCGGACGGCGGGCTCGGCGGAGGTGGAGGCCACCGCAAGGGTCCACCCGGCGTCGCGCGCTTCCTGCGCGAGCCGGGCGATGCCGGGCCGGGCGGGCATCACGCCGGCGGCGACCAGTTCCTTGTAGATGGCGGTCTTGCGCTGGTGCCAGGCCAGGATGGCCGCGTCCACGGCGGCGTCGTCCCTGAGGCCGAGTCGCGCGGTGAGGTCTGGGGTGAGGATGCTGCGCATCCGTTCCTTGCCGCCGCCGATCTTGACCTTTTCCCCGTACTCCTCCACGCTCCACTGCACCGGGACGTGGAACTCGGCGAAGGTCTGGTTGAAGGCCGGGAGGTGGCCGTGCTGTTCGGTGTCGGCGAGGACGCCGTCGCAGTCGAAGATGAGCGCCGGCATCAGCGGCCGCCCTTGCCGGCGCTGCCGAACTGCTCGGTGAGGTCCTTGACCATGGTCATGACGTCCGCCCGGGTGTGTTTGAACAGCGACGGCGGGTCCCACTTGTTGTTCTGTTCGGCGCCTTTGAGGAAGGCCAGGGACGACTTCATGAAGGTTTCCTTCAGGGCGGTGGAGATGTTGACCTTCGCGCAGCCCCGCGCGATCAGGTCCGCGAACTGCTCCGGGCTCAGCCCCGATCCGCCGTGCAGGGCGATGGGGATGTTGCGGGCCTGCACGATCTCGGTGACACGGCCGACGTCGAGCACGGGGGCCGCCTTGTAGGAGCCGTGCGCGTTGCCGATCGACGGGGCAAAGACGTCGATGCCGGTGGCGTCGATGAAGTTCAGTGCCGTATCCAGGCTCTGCTGGGGGGCGACGTCGTCCGAGCCGTGATCGTCCTCGACCCCGGTGATCGCCTCGATCTCGCCTTCCACCTGTGCGCCGTAGCGGCGGGCCTCGGCGACGACCTCGATGGTCTGGCGCTGGTTTTCCTCCACGGGCAGGTTGGAGGCGTCAAAAAGCACGGAGTTCCAGCCGGCCTTGAGGCATTCGGTGACCACGTCCCGGTCCGGGCAGTGGTCCAAATGCAGGGTGACCGGGACCTGGATCCCGCGGGTCAGGGACTGCCACATGTCGAACAGCTGGCGGGAGCCGATGCTCCGCACCGTCTTGACCGAGGTCTGCAGGATGACCGGGGAGTTCGCCTCCTCCGCGGCGGCGAGGACCCCCTCCATGGTCAGGTCGTTGAATATGTTGATGGCCGGCACCCCGTAGCGGGCGTGGAAGGCCGGATCAACGATGTCCTTGAGGGGCACAACACCCACGGGAACCTCCTAGGTTGGCTGCCTCCCACGCTAGGGGAGCGTCGCCGCGCCGGGTACGGGGGGAACCCCGCATGCCGGCTTGGGGGTCATCCCCACCTGTCGGGCGGGACCGGTCCCGTGTTTGAGTTGGCCCCACTATCCCCCAGCGAAAAGGATCAGCGCCATGGCCGACGGAACCGTACTGGAAACCATCACCCTCGAAGAAGCCCAGCAAGTCATCGACGCCGCCGCCAAGAAAGCCGCGGAGATCGGCCAGCCGATGGACATCGCCGTGGTGGACGCCGGCGGGAACCTCAAGGCGCACGCCCGGATGGACGGGGCCAACATCGGCTCCATCACCATCGCGATCAACAAGGCGTACACGTCGATCGCTTTCCAGTGCGAGACCGGCGGCCTGCAGGAAGCCACCCGGCCGCATGGGCCCATCCACGGGCTGAGCGACGCCCACGGCGGCCGGCTGGTGGTGTTCCCCGGCGGCATTCCGCTGGTGCGCGACGGCCGGATCATGGGCGCGATCGGGGTGTCCACCGGGACCATCGAGCAGGACCAGGAGGTCGCCGAGGCCGGGGCGGGGGCTTACTGACCGGGCTTCACTCAGCGCCGCCCTGAATCATCTTCTGCGCGTCATCCCGGGCCCGCACATCAGTGACCGCGCCCTCAGCAGGGAGTGCCGAATCGACGGAAGTCCCTGACGAGATCTGCCGCTTGACCTGCTCGAGCTCATCTTTGAGCAGGTCAACGGTGGCACGGTATCTGTCGAAGTCCGCCGCCCGGCGCCTGGCCAGGGCGAAACCGATGCTGGCGGCGAGAACGGCAAGCGGGAACGCGACCAGCAGGGCCCAGCCGGACATGGCGAGGAAATCGAGCGCCACGGGAAGTGCCTGCTTGAATGCCAGGAACTCGTTCACCCCACCGACCACTCCGTTCAGAGCGGAGTCTAGGGGGCCCAGGAACTGCCCGACGACGGGCGTTCCGGAAAACGATGGTGCGCTCAGCGGCTGCTCTCCCCCTGACCAGCGCGAATCACCGAAATGGTTCAGGACGTAGATCCCGGCACCCGCGTTGAGGGCCGCGAAGAGCAGGACGGAACCAAGCGCAGTCCAATGCAGCCTAAGCGGACGCCAGACGCCGGCCACAAGCGCGAAGACAGCGGCCGCAACCCAGGAATAGATGCGGAGTTCGTCGCGGCTCAGGCCGCCCAATAGATCCAAGGAAGTCCCTGTCCCCTTCAGTTGGAATCGATGCTTCTTCCGGTCGCAGGCGAGCCTACCCCAGTCAGGACTCCCGCACCTTCCAATGGGCGCCGCCCCCGGTTACCGGGAGCGGGACCCCGCATATTCCGGGACTAATGAGGGCGCCGTTGCTTCTGTCGGCAATGGGATGGCCGGACTGTCCGCGGGCGCGTCCGGGAGTGTCCGGCGTCCCACGGCGCGCCCCACGGCCATCGAGAGGCGGTGGGAAGGCTGTTCCACGTAGCGGTAGAACAGCTCGGCCGCCATGAACGAGGCGGCCACGGAGACGGCGAGCGCCAGCGGAAGCGAGACGGATCGCAGCAGGGTGACGCCGGCCAGGATGATCGGAAGGTGCACCAGGTAGACGCTGAAGGACACGCGTCCCAGCCATTGCGCGACGGCGGTGTCACCGAGCCTCTTGGCCGAGCGGCAGGACACGAACAGCAGGACGATCAGCGTCGCGCCCACCGTCACAACGGCCTCGACGCCGGGGATCGGCTGCTCGGGACTGATCCATTCCGCGTTGGCCAGGAAAATGCCCGCCGCGGCCACGAAGAACCAGACGAAGCCGGGCCAAGACTGGGTCAGCTCGCGGATCCGCTCGCGTTCGGCGCCCAGGACGGCCCCGATGACGAAAATCGGGAGATAGGACAGCCACTCCACGTCCTGCAGGGCTCCCACCGCGGCCAGCAGGAGGGCAAGGCCGATTTTCACGTGCCAGAAGCGCCTCCCGCGGAGGGCGATGAGGACGTAGATGGGGAGCAGGAGTGAGAACAGGATTTCCCACTTGAGGGACCACAGCGGGGTGTTGATGGTGCTGGCGTTCAGCAGCAGCAGGCCGTCCTTGAGGACCTGGCCCACGCTGGGGTCGGTCACGTATATGTCCGCCCAGGGGCTCTGCAGCGGCGACGCCGACCGGGGAATGATGGCCATCAACGCAACGGCCACCGCCAGGGACGCCCAGGCCGGCAGGTAGAGGCGGAAAAAACGCTTGGCGTAGTACTGCGCCCAGCGCCCGGCCGCCCCCGGCCGTGTGAACGGCAGGACCAGGACGAAGCCGGACAGCACGAAAAAGACGTGGACGGCCGGAGTGCCGTTCCAGAGGAAGTGCAATGGCGAGAAGACGGCCCACGTCTCCGCGGTGGTGAGCTCCGCGGACCGGTTGCCATAGACAACGTCCCCGATTCCCGGGAGCGTTGACAGGGCGTGGCAGGCGACAACCAGCAGGGCGGCAATCCCCCTGAGACCATCCAGCTGCGTGACTCGCGTTTGACCGTTCTTTGAGCGCATTCACCTTATGTTACCAGTTCGTTACATTTGACGGCGTACGGAGAGTCACGAGGACCGAGGTCCCTGCTGGCCAACAAGCCAGTTTTGGATGGCCCTTTTCCGTCCCGTCAGGGGTTGCTACGATTGCTACGGAGGCAACCATGACAGCCATCCCGCACCGCGAACTGCGCAACCAAAGCAGCAAGATTCTTGAGCGCGTAAAGAACGGCGAAACCATCGATGTCACGAACAATGGCGAGATAGCGGCCACGCTGATCCCGCCATCGGCCTCCCCCTTCGAGCGGCTGCTGCTGGCAGGGCAGGTCCGGCCGGCAGCCGGCGTCGTGGACTTTCAGGCGTTGCCGCGCGTCAGCCAGTCCTCCGGCACAGCTGAAATCCTGGCCGACCTCCGCGGGGACCGTTGATCATCTACGTGGACACCTCTGCTGTCCTGAAACTGGTACTGGAGGAAATGGAATCACCCGCCGCAGCGAAGTACCTCTCAGAAGCGGCGGCCCGCGGCGACAAGCTGGTGGCGTCCATGCTGCTCTATACAGAACTGCATTGCGTCGCGCACCGGCGCGGCTTCCCCGCTGCACTGATCAATTCCGTGCTCGGCGGGATCAACCTGGTGGATTTGGCGCGCTCGGACCTGATGTACGCAGCCGCCCTGCCCGGGGGCTTGCGGAACGCTGATGCCATCCATCTCGCTACCGCCATCCGGCTGCAGTCCGACGTCTTAGTGGCCTACGACGCCGAACTGCTTGCCGCAGCGGTGGACACCGGGCTTAACACCGAGTCCCCGGGAAGCCCGGCCTGACCGTTTCCTGAACCGAACCACGGTCGGGCTGCGACCAGAGGTTCCGGCGTCAGCTCCGGCGCAGCGGCCACGGACTCCACCCGCCGGCCACATCCCGCAGTCGGATCTCCGCGTCGTGAAGACGCACGGCGCTGGCCGGGGGCGGTTCGCCCTGGCCGCTTTCCGAACCGGAACCGTCGAACGCGGCCAGCGCGTATTCGCTCCACCGCTTGCGGCCCACGGGGTAGCGTTCGCTGTATCCGCCGGCCGCGACCGAGAGCACCAGCAGCTCCAGCCGATCAGCTGTTGTCTCAACCGTTTCGTCGCACGCATCGCAGCCGCACACCGGAAACGGAAAGTCATGCAGCACCCCGGCGTGCACCATCACTCCCGGATACCCGGTCAACACAAACGTCAGGGCCGCAGACCCGGAACCCCGCGGGGTGACCTTAACCGCATGCAGCACGTCCTCACGCTCCCTCAGCAGTTCTCCGGCATGGACCGGATCCTCCTGGACCTCGACGTCGTAAACCGCCGTGAGATGGTCGATCAGGGCACGGACGACGACGTGGAGCCCGGCGAAGCGCTCGGGGTGGCTGTCCACGCTGTAGGAATCGGGGTCAGGCGCGTCCGCACCCCATTGCCGGCCGTACGGGATGGGCTCCCCGTCGCGGTTGCAGTAGGTCGTCCCCGGCAGGGCGGGCCGGACATAGCGGGGCTGCCCTGCCGACCGGAATACGGGCTGGGGCGGTCTTGGCGGGGACTCATCCGGCTGTTCCTGGGCCCAGTCCGAGAGCACGGCAACGAGCCCGCGTACCGCATCATCGTCCGCGCTGCGCAGAGCTTCGAGCAGGCGGTTAACCTCGAACGCCTTCTCGCGGTTCCCCACCGTGGGAGGGGCCCCCTCATAGGCGGTCCACTGCGCGTCCGGCCGCAGCCCTGCGATGGTGTTCCCGGCGAAGACCGCCGCAGCCGCGCTGAGGATGCTGTCGTTCGCGAGCTGGGAGCCGGCGGTGCGCAGGAACGCAATGAGTTGTCCAGCGTCCGCGGCCAGCTCATCGGCCTGCACTCCCTGCGCCGCACAGAATTCAATGAACGGCGCGTAGCCCGCAACGTGCCGGACCACCGCGGGGCCGGAACCTTCCCGGTACAGCGCGGTGCCGCGCGGCATCGGTGCCGGCATTCCGGTGGGCTGCCCTTCGAACAAGTCCTCTGCTGTCCCCATACCGCGATCCTAATCTCCCGAGCGCCTCGTAGAGTTCGCCGACGTTCGTATCGGGGTTCGCCATTGACGCCATCGCGAAGCGCACCTCTCCTCAACCATCGCTGACGAACGGCCCGCCACCCGCCGACGAGGGTCGAGCGGGCCGCTTCGATGTCGTCGTCGGACCGGGGTTTCTCGCCACGTCGTCTATGTGAGGTATCGGTAGACCCTGGCGCGGGAGACTCCGAGCATCTTGCCGATGTCTGAGGCGCCGTTGCCCTTGTCTAACTCGTCGGCCGCAGGGACGTGATCATCCTCCTGATATCCCGGTACTCGGGAGTGTCCGCGTACCTCTTCGCCTTCTCCAGATACGGCAGGGTCGCGTCTCCAGGCGTCACGTTGTTGGCGGGATCGTAGAAGGCCCCGAACATGGCAGAGTTGGGCGGCCAGAGGAAGAAGTGGAACATGTAGCACGCAGAGTCCCCCGTTGGTACCGGGCCGGTCACGATGCCGTAGGCAGCTCCCGGTGTATCCGCTGGCCCGGGATCCTCTGCGTTGCCGCGGGTCTCGAACACGTACCGGGGCGCTGCACCGTTCTGCGTCAGCGCCGTCATCTCCTGCGAGTCCAGGATGGAGTAAGGGTACCGCTCCGTACAGGTGGAACCCGTGGCCATGTTGGTCCGGAGAGTAGCCAATGGCTTCCCGGCCTGGTTCTTAACCTCAGCGAATGCGCCACCACCTTCTGCCAGCTCACCGGCGGGATCCCTGACCGTCCATGCTGCGGGCAAGTCGAATGTCAGCTGGCCGTCCGCCGTCGTGTACTGAGTCCAGGCCGCCGACGCCGTGGGGGCGCCAGTAGCGCTCGGTGACCCACCCGACGAGGGCCCTTGGCTCGGTGCTGCGGTTGTCGTGACTGAGGCGGCGGGTCCGCTCGCAGTGTCCGATGCCGGCGGCGCTGCCTGCTGACCGCATCCGGAAAGCGACAAGACGAATAGAAATGCCGCGGAAACCACAACGCTGGACGATCTTGATCTGCTCATGTGACCCTCCCGGTGCCGACAATGGTCCCCTAAGTGTCGCGCCCTCCGGAACTGCTGCGTAGTACCTCCGCGAACTTTCCGCCGGTCAAATACCCGCTGACGACCTCCGCACGCACCCCCCGTCCTGTTGCCACGGCCCTGGCGCCCCAATCTCGGTCTCTAAAAACGCTACCGCGGCCTCCCGTTCCGCCTTGGATAACGAGCTGCTCACCGCATAAAACTTCTCCCCCAAGAAAGTCAGAACTGAATTCTCAGTCCAGCTTTCGGGGAGCAGTTCACAGGCGGGAGACCGGGGCACCGTAGCGTGAGCGCCTGTACTGTGTCCGGCGGCGGGCATATCCTGCAGGAAGACCCGACCCTGACCAGCAATTCCGGAGTAGACCCATGGAAATGCCGAAAGCGTCCGACGCCGACAAGGACCACTTCCGCTCGGTGCTGCCGGAGATTCCCGAGGTGGTGATCAAGCCGATGTTCGGAAACCTCGGCGCCTTCGTGAACGGCAACATGTTCGCCGGGCTGTTCGGACCCACCATCGGCGTGAAGCTGTCCGGGGCGGACAGGGAACTGCTCGAAAGCACGGAGCGGACGGTTCCATTCGGGCCCGCCGAGCGCCCCATGGGCGGGTACACCGGGTTGCCGGAAATCTGGAACGCCGAAGGCGACGGTGACAAAGCGCGGGCCCGCGCCTGGGTGGAGAAGGCGTTCGAGCATGTGGCCGGACTCCCGCCCAAGGTGCCCAAGGCTCCCAAGGTTCCGAAGGCGAAGGCCGCGAAGAAGTAGCCATGCCCTCCTCCGCCGCAGGCCCAGTCCACGAGGTCGACACCCTGGTGATCGGCGCGGGGCAGGCCGGCCTGGCCACCAGCTACTGGCTGAGCCGGGCCGGCGTCGAACATCATCTGCTGGAGCGGCGGCCGGAACTGGGCGGCGCCTGGCAGGACCGCTGGGATTCGTTTTACCTGAACACCCCGAACTTTTCGTTCCTCCTGCCGGAGCTGACCTACGACGGCCCCGAGCCGGACGCCTTCCTCCCCCGGGACGAGGTGATCGGGCTCTTCCGGAACTACGCCGCGAGGATCGCGGCGCCGGTCCTGCTCGGCACGGAGGTCACCCGGGTCAGCGCGGCCAACGGCGGCTTCGCCGTGGAGACCAACCACGGCCGCTGGCAGGCACGGAACGTGGTCCTCGCGAACGGCGCCTTCCAGCTCCCGCGCATCCCGGCCGCTGCCGCCGCGCTGCCAGGGCATATCCGCCAGCTGCACAGCCACGACTACCGCAACCCGCAACAGCTCCCCGACGGCGCCGTGCTGGTGGTGGGCACCGGGCAGTCCGGCGGGCAAATCACCGAGGACCTGCTCGACGCCGGCAGGGAGGTCCACCTCTCCGTCTCGGCCTGCCCCGAGGCCCCGCGGCGGTACCGCGGCCGGGACGTGTTCCACTGGATCCTGCAGGTCAACCTCCACGGCCCCGAGTACGGCATCAACGGCCTCCAGGCGGAACAGCTCCCCTCCCCCGCCGCGCGCTTTATGTGCAACCCGCTGATCTCCGGCAACGGCGGCGGCCACGGCATCCATCTGCGGGACCTCGGCCGCCGGGGCGTCCGGCTGCACGGCCGGTTTGAGGGAACGGACGACGGCGTACTCGTCTTCAGCGGCGACCTCCCAACACGCCTCGCCCTGGTGGAGGCGGGGTTCGGTGCGCGGCTGGGGCGGATGGCCGACGCCTACATTCACGCCGCAGGCATCGACGCTCCGCCCGCGGACCCGGTGCCGGCGGACGCCTGGCTGCCTGAGGACTCCGGGGCGCGGCTGGACCTGGCTGCCGAGGGTGTCACCTCGGTCATCTGGTCCACCGGCTACGGCCTGGACTTCGGCTTCCTGGACATCCCGGTCCTCGACGGATGGAACTACCCGCGCCACAGCCGCGGCGTCACCGACGTCCCGGGTCTCTACGCCGTGGGCCTCCCCTGGCTCACCAAACACCTGTCGGCCACGCTGTCAGTGGTGGGTGCGGATGCCGAGTTCGTGGCGGGGCACATCGCGGCCCGCTGACCGAGGCTGCGTTCCGACCCGCGATGAAGCCGCCTAAAGGCAGCTGGGCTGGTACGCCGGATCGGCGGGGCCAGCGGCCTGTCCGAGTGCGTGGGCCACGAACTGGTGCACCACGGGGTCGTTCGGCGTCTGATCGTGTTCGAAGACGTCGGCGGGGCATTTGTCCTGGATGGTGATGTTGGTGACCTGCTGTGCCGGGCCGCTGAGGAACTGGCTGTTGTAGGGAATGACCACTTCGTCGTAGACCGTGGAAAGGACGGTGTACGACGGTCCCGCAACGGTGTCGCCGATGGAGTTGAGGTGCTGCATGAAGGCCGATCCGGCCTGCTGGTCGGCGCAGGCCGCACAGCCCAGGCCGGTGTAGTCCGGAGGCGGGATGAATCCCGGCGGCGGGACGATCACGCCTTCCGTGCCGTGGTTGGAGGGTGCGATGCCCACCAGGTGATGGACGTTCTTGGCTCCGCCCAGGAAGCCCATGTAGTAGCGGGGCATCATGCCGCCCTGGCTGTGGCCCACCAGATCCACCTTTTTGGCACCGGTGGCAGCACGTACCGCGTCCACAAACGGGGCAAGTTCCTTCGCGGATTCGGCCACCGGCGCGGTGGCGTACACGCCGTTCGTCTCGCCGTAGTTGAGGGCGAACACGCAGTACCCCTTGCTCTTGAGGTAGGGCGAGAGGGTGGACCAGTTCTTCGCCATGCTTTCGAAGGTCCCGGGCACCAGGATGACGGGATAGGGGTGCTCGGCGGAGGGCTTGCAGGACCAGTCGTTGGCTCCGGGCGGGGAAACGTCAAGGGTGCCTGCCTGGGCGGGAGCCACCGCGAGGGAGCCAGCGAGGACCGCGGCGGCGGCGATGGACAGGGTTCTGGTGAGCAGTGACATAGAAACCTCTTTGTTCGTGTGTCAGCGGGTGGGACCAGCCGCGGCTGCCGGTTCTTCGTGCCGGTCGAACCGTCGCCGCGGTCCTAGAATGCTAGGCAGATCAAGGGCCCATGCGGCGTGGACTGCACGCATGTGCGCGAAATTGGGCCGCTCAGCTGAACCTCGTTTGCCGCGGTTTAAACACCCTCATTCACCCCATAGTTACTGGTGAGTAGCTATTCTGGCTCGGGCCGCTGGCCCAGTGACGGCCGGGGGCATCTGCACAAACGTTCACTTCCGCCAAAATTTGTTCGGCCGAAAAACTGACTTCCGGGTACTGGAGTAGGTCACGACGCCGGGATCCCCTGTCCGCACGAAGGCGTCGTTCGGGATCCAGGACGGGGTCCCCGGACTCCGGTAGGGGGTACAGCCTGCCACAACCAGCCAGGACGACGGCGAGCACGGCCCCGCCGTCTAGCTGCAGCAAAGCAAGGTTTCGACTGAGCTGAACATCGATGGGGGACGACTGAATGGTGGAACTGAAACGCATCTACTGGAGCCGCCAGGCTCTGCGTGTGGCTTATCCGGCGGTGGTTGTGTGGTTGGGCGCCTCCGTTGTTCTGGCGCTCATGCCGAAGGCGAATCCGGCGGGCGGCCGCAGCGCAGCCACCGCCGCTGAAGTTCTTCGAGGCATGGTCGACGGCGTTCTGGCTGCGGTCGCGCTCCCCGGGCTGTTCGTGGTGTTTCTGACGATTGTTGCCGCCCTTCATCCGCGCCAGAGACGTCAAACGCCGGGACCCGGTCCGGTGTTTCAGCCGCCAGCAGCGCCGGGAGGGCATGGCCCGCGCCGGCGGCCAGTGCGAGATGGAATCCGGGCTCCGGCGGCGGTGCCCGCTGCCCGCTGCCCGCCGCCCGCCGAGCACGGTGACCATTTCTACCCGTGGTCCACAGGGCGGATCCATCAGCTTGCAGAACTTTGTCGCGGCCTGTGCCAGGTGCAACCGGACGAAGGGCGCGAGGGTTCCCTCGCCCGGTCATCAGGCAAGGATGGAACGACGACGGCGGGAGTCCGTTGCGTCGGCCTGTTCCGTCAGCGTCGGCGCGCGGCAAGCTCTCTCCTGAACGGCCCGAGTCGAAGCCGCGTGAGTTCCTCGCTGAAGGCAGTTGGAAGTCCGGCGCGGCTGTGTGAGGGAAACCGGGGTGGAAGGGAAGGCGCTGCCGTTCGCCCAGTGCGCATGCTGCCAGACTAACGGTCAGGGAAACATGGGAAGGAGACAGGATATGACGTTCCAGCCATACCGTTCACCGTCAACTGGGTGCGAGGTACGCGCCGTCCTCTTCGACATCTTCGGCACGGTCGTGGACTGGCGCACCGGCGTCGCCCGGCAGGCGGCCGCCTTCGCCGTGACACACGGGCAGGATCTCGATGCCGAGGCGTTCGCCGATGACTGGCGTGCCCTCTACCAGCCGGCAATGGAGGCCATCCGCTCCGGATCCCGCGAGTTCGCCACCCTGGACACACTCCACCGCGAAAACCTGGACCAGGTGCTCCGCCACCACGGCTTCGATCCGGACCGGCTGGACGCAAGAACCCTGGAGGAGTTGAACAGGTCTTGGCACCGCCTGCCCCCGTGGCCGGACAGCTTGGCGGGCCTGGCCGCCATCCGCCGTTACTACATCGTGGGCCCCCTCTCCAACGGCAACACCTCGCTGCTGTTGGACATGGCCAAAAACGCTGGCCTTCCGTGGGACGTGATCATCGGCTCGGACATGACGCGCACGTACAAGCCGCTGCCGAGGGCCTACCTTCGGACCGCGGAGTTCCTGGACCTCAGGCCCGGCGCTGTGATGCTCGTGGCCGCCCACAACAACGACCTGCGTGCTGCCCGGGAGGCCGGTCTGGCGACGGCGTTCATCGCGCGCCCCACCGAATACGGCCCGGGCCAAGTTGCGGATCTGAGGTCGGAGAGCGATTGGGACCTCTCGGCGTCGAGTATCACCGAACTGGCTCACGAGCTCGGGGCCTGAACTGCATGCAGCATACGGCTTCGTGATCCGGACCTATTGGCCTTCCGTGGTTGAGGCTGTCGATACCGAGCGTTTCGAAACCATCGAACCCCCGGCCGAGTCCACTCGGCCGGGGGTTTCGCTGCCCAAAGTGCTCGTAGATCAGTGCGGGCCATTCACCTTGGGGTCTTCATTCGGAAGAAGCTGTGCCGCGCGCGTGGCCTGCCGTTGAGCAGGTGGCCACTTAGGCGTCGGCGAACGGCAGCCGCTCCCCTGACTTTTGGGCGGCCCAGAACCTTACCCAGCGGACGCGGCCGCCAGGTCTCAAAGCTCCGAGCCGACTCCGTGCCGCCGGCCCTGTTCCGTCGTGACTATCGATCGATACGATGAGTCATGACTAGCCAGGACCCCTTGGAATTCCTCCGTCGGACAAATCAGCGCCGCACCGAACAGCAGTTCGAGCTTGCCGCAGATGTGCTGGCTACGTTCAAAGCAATGCATGAGGCTGAGCAGGTGCTATACCAAGCCCGAAGACGCTATATCGAGTCCTTCAAAAGGGCCACCGGTGCGCAATGGAAAGCGCAGGAACTTCGGGACGCAGGATTTCCGACGCCGAAGGTTTCCGTCCTCAAGAGGAGAATGGATTTTCGTGGCCTCATGGCACCCCCAGCCGACGCCAACACTCAAGACTGAAAAACGGTCCAGCCGGGAATCCGCCCCGTTTTACCACCTGGGTTCCCTTCGAACACCAGCACCTTCGCCGACTTCACCTGTGATGATCTGCCCACGGGAGTCTCCGTCGCCAACCTCGTACCAGTTTGCCGGGGAGGCCCTGCGCTAAGTGGCAATATCGTCGAGTTCACAAGGCCATAGTCGCGTACCCGTTCAAAACGCAAGTTGGGCGTCCTTCACTGGCACCCCCTCGAAGGACGCCATGGCCGCCGACTTCCCGACGCTGGACTACTCACGACGCCGGGACGCCTGTGAGCACGAAGGCGTTCGAGATTCGGGACGGACTGGCAGTACCCCAGGCACCACCGCGGCGTCACCGAACACCCGGGCCTGTACGCCGTCGGGTTGCCGTGGCTGACCGGGCACGGCTCGTCCATCGTGGCGAGCGTGGGCCTCGATGCCGAGTATGTTGCGCAGCCCATCGCCGCCCGGTGAAGGCGCCGTTTCAAGGGGGTGGCTACCTCGCGCAGGGCCCGTCGAAGTCCACTGGCGCGGCGAGGCCGGCCGAACTGAACCATTCCCTGGCCCGTGCCTGGACCGAGGGCATCGCGAGTTGCTCGGCCACACGCTCCGGCGGCCCGTCGAACACGGACTTCCCCTCCACCAGGAGGTCCCCGGTACCGCTGCCGGCGAGGAGCCCGAAGAGGGCAGGCTGGTCGAGGAATGGAAGCTTCCCGCCGTCGCCATCGGTCAGCACGCCCCAGCGCGAGGTGAACAGCCACCAGTTATTGGGTCGCTCGGCAACGCGTGGAGCACCAGATGCTGGAGCGGCGGGAAGATCTGGTGGGCCGTGGCCGGACAGGTGGGATTCGCTCTACCTGAACACGTCCAACTTCTCGTTCGTGTTTCCGGGGCTGACGTACGACGGTCCCGCCCCGGACGCCTTACTCCCCCACGACGCCGTCATTGACCTGTTCCGCGACTGCAACGAATCGCGGCGCCGGTGCAGCTGGGCACGGCGGTCACGCGGATTGCCACGGCGGGTGGCCGCTTCAGCGTGGAGACCGCCGGCGGGCGATTCACGGCGAAGGACATGGTCCTCGCGAACGGCGCCTTCCAGCGCCCGCGCATCCTGCCGCGTCGTGGGGACTCCCGGGGCATGTGCACCAGCTCCACAACCATGCCTTTGCGGAATTGCTGCCATCTACAGAAATCGCCTCCGCCAAGCCGGACCGATCACATAGTTGGAGAGACCTGGCGCCTTGGATCCCCGGTCTCTCCTAACCCTGCTTACTTCGGCGCAACGGCCTCAGCTTCGAGCTGCTGCAGTTCTTCGAGGGCCGCCCTTCGCTTGTTCCAAGCCGCAAGGTCTACCTCCCTCGAAACCTTGCCCTCCCAGCGAGCTTGACGAACCTTGTCGTACTCGCGGTAAGCCTCAGCGCAGCGCTCGGCGGCGAGGACGATTTCTTCAGTGGGTGCAATGTTCTGGTTATTCACTTACGAATCATTGCACGCCTCGTTTTAGGTGTGACACGGCGTGACGGCACGTGCGTTGAATTCACTCCAGATATGCTCTAACGGTGAAAATCTTTCTGAGTTGGTCCAAAGACCTGAGTCACAATGTGGCGGAGTATTTTGCTGAGTGGTTGCCGAGCGTTATTCAGGAATGCAAGGACCCGTTCATCTCGTCTGACATTGACAAGGGTGAACCTTGGTTCGAGACCATCACCTCGAGTCTCGCCTCCACAGATTTGGGGCTGGTTTTCATCACCCCGGACAACCAAGAGTCAACGTGGCTGAACTTCGAGTCCGGTGCCATGATCAACAAGTTCGGCAAGTCCGGGGTCTGTCCGATCCTTGTGGATCTGAAGAAGGGTAACTACGACGGCCCCATGAAGAACCTCCAGCTCTCTGAGCTCGACTCGGAGCAGGACATGAAGCAGCTGTTGGTCACGATCAATAAGAAGTGCTCGAACCCTCTTGATGCTGCGCTGCTTGACCGGATGTTTGGACTGTTGTGGGAGGACCTCCGGACAAAGGTGCAGGAGCTGATTGCCGAACACCGTAAGGGACGGCAGACTGCCTCTGTCGTTCGTTCCACGGGTGAGAAACTCGATGAGCTTCTCACTCTTGCCCGCGGCATGGCTGCAAATGACTCGCGAAGGACAGAGCAGACAATACAAACTCAGTCCATACAGCAGGAGATGCTTGCCCTGCTTATGGACGACCGTGCTCGCAACCGCTACATGGACGACGAAAGTCTGCAACACATGTACGCTTTGCGGATTGCTGGTCGCGAAAACCATCACGACGTTCGCATGAAACGGTTCGTCGATAAGTACGGATCCCTCTACGCAAAGCGCAATTCGGATGGACAAAAGGGCGTCATCTTGGACTTTGCCGAGAAGAACGGCAAGCTGCACTCTGTCCGGTTCCAGGCTGACGACTCGGAAGGCCCTGAACGACTTGAGGCAGATGAAGTCGAGGTCATGCGTCCCTTGGGTTGAGATTCTGCACTACCTTTTGCCCCCCCGTCTATATGTCCGGAAATGGCGATTCTGGCTGTGACAGGTTTATATGGCCCCGGCAGGACGGTTATTTCTGGCCCCCCTTCATGACTCGCCGGGCACCTGTGGCGGTTATTTGTGGCCCCACCTTCAACGTTGGATTCATCACTGGATGGATGCGGCGGAAGGCTGGTCTGGATGGAGTCGAGAGTGGAGTTGTTCG
>JAXMJF010000065.1:0-15822 GCA_034376805.1 Arthrobacter sp. | reverse complement strand
ACCGTTCTTCACAAGCTTCTGAGCACATACACCACACCGGGGCTGATTTGATGGAACCGTCACTCCACATGCTTTCAAAGCATGTGCACACCCCTGAAACCCATGCGAGCACTGGCAAGCAAGCCGATCTCATACACACATTTTGGCCGCTAACCCTCCGGGTCCCGTCATCCGGCGGGTCCCGGCGGCCGGGCAGGCCGGGGCCCGCCTAGCCGTCCTTGAGCTGCTGGTACGTTTCCAGCGCGCGGGCACGGGACTCCGGCAGCCCAACGATCGGTCCCGGGTAGTCCGCAGCCGAACCGTCGGCCTTCCACGGTTCGTGGATCGCCTTGTCGTCCAGGCCGGCCAGCTCCGGAACGTACTCGCGCAGGTAGCGGGCGCCGGCGTCGAACTTCTTGCTCTGGGTGACCGGGTTGAAGATCCGGAAGTACGGGGAGGCGTCGGCGCCGGATCCGGCCACCCACTGCCAGTTCGCCGGGTTGCTCGCGGCGTCGGCGTCCACCAGGGTGTCCCAGAACCAGGCCTCGCCGAGTCTCCAGTCGGCCAGCAGGTTCTTAACCAGGAAACTCGCGGCGGCCATCCGGACGCGGTTGTGCATCCATCCGGTCTGCCACAGCTGGCGCATCCCGGCGTCGACCAGGGGATAGCCGGTGCGGCCCTGTTGCCAGGCTGCGAGTTCGGCGTCGGACGGTGTCTGCCAGGCGAAGTGGTCAAACTCGGGCCGGTAGTTCCGGGTGGCCAGCTGCGGGTTCTCGTACAGCAGCTGCCAGCAAAACTCCCGCCAGCCGAGTTCGGAGCGGAATATCCCGACGTCGGCCGGCGCAGCGTGCCCAAAGTGTTCGCGCAGTGCATGCCAGATGCGGAAGGGGCTGATCTCGCCGAACCGCAGATGCGCGGAGAGCCGGCTGGTGCCCTCGACTCCGGGGATGTCCCGGCCGGTGCCATAGACCTCCGCCGGGCCGTCGAGGAAGTCCCCAAGCCGCTGGTGGGCCCCGGCTTCCCCGGGCTGCCAGGTGCTGGCGAGGCCGGCACTCCAGTCCGGACGGCGGGGGAGCAGCCCCCAGCTGTCGAGCGGGTCGCCGGCCGGAAGCTTTCCCTCCGCGTCCACAGCGGGGGCAGGGAGGCGCTCCGGGGCGTCCAGGGGGAGTCGGGGTTCCGGAGCATCGAGGCAGGCCCGCCAGAAGGGCGTGAAGACCTTGTACGGCCCGCCCGCGCCGGTCCGCACTGTCCACGGCTCAAACATCAGGTTCGCCTGGAAGCTGGAAGCCGTGAGGCCCTGTTCCGCGGCCCAGGCCTTGACGCCTGCGTCCACTTCGCGTTCGGGGCCGCCGTAGCGGCGGTTCCAGAGCAGTGTGCCGGCGCCGGTTTCCCGGGCGAGGTCCCGGATGACGTCCGCGGCCGCGCCGCGGCGCAGCAGCAGGCGGGATCCCGTGGCCTCAAGCCCGGCGGCGAGATCCGCCAGCGAATGGTGCAGCCACCATTTTGTGGCGCCGCCGAGGGGCCGCACGCCGGGGGAGGACTCGTCAAGGACATAGACCACGGTCAGGGGCTGTCCCAGTGACGCCGCTTCGCTCAGGGCCGGGTTGTCGTCCAGCCGGAGGTCGTCGCGGAGCCAGACAAGGGTCGAAGACAGGGTTCCCGAAGACATGGGTCAACGGTACACGCGGAGCCCGCCGTAGCCGCACCGCAAGCCGCACCGCTCGCCGCGCCACAGCCGCACCACCTGGCATTGTCCGGGGACAACGGAGGCCGGGCCCAGTGACCGTCGGTGAACGGTCCGGGCCCGGCCTCAGCAGATCCGGTGTCAGAATTTTCCGGCGGACAAGGCGCCGGGGGTGCGCCTACAGCTTGTCGAAGTCCGCCTCTTCGACGGTCGAACCCGAGGCTCGGGTTTCGCCGGCGCCAATGGCGGCGGGGGAGCCGCCGGACTTCAGCGCGGCGAGCCGGGCCTCGATCTCGGTCTGCTCGCCAAGGTCCTCCAGCGAGTTGAACTGTGCGTCCAGGCTGGAAGCGGCGAGTTCCTGCTGGCCCCGCACCTTGGCTTCTTCGCGGCGGATCTTCTCTTCGAAGCGGCCCACCTCGGACGTGGGGTCCATGAAGTCGATGCTCTTCATGGCATCGTGCACCTGGGTCTGGGCCGCGGCGGTCTTCGAGCGGGCCACCAGCTCGTTGCGCTTGCTGGTGAGCTCGTTGAGCTTGCCCTTCATCTGCCCCAGGCCGTGCTTGAGCTTGTCCACGACCTCGGTCTGGGATGCGATGCTCGGCTCGGCGGACTTTGCCTCGTTTTCCGCGGACATCTGGCGCTGCAGGGCCACCTTGGCGAGGTTGTCGAATTTCTCGGCGTCAACGGTGTCGCCCTTGGCCCGGTACTCGTCAGCTTTGCGGGACGCCGCGAGGGCCTTTTTGCCCCAGTCCTGGGCGTTCTTGATGTCCTCGTTGTAATCGTCCTGGAGCATACGCAGGTTGCCGATGGTCTGGGCTACGGCGGACTCCGCCTCGGCGATGTTGTTGGTGTAGTCCCGGACCATCTGGTCCAGCATTTTCTGCGGGTCCTCGGCCTGGTCCAGCAGGGAGTTGATGTTGGCCTTCGCCAGCTGCGCCATGCGGCCGAAAATGGACTGCTTCATGGTGTTACCTTTCGTCCTGCTCAGTGGTTGGTTCCCACTGAATTTCGGTGAACAGTGAAATGTACCGCTTCTATCCGCCGGCGGGAGCGTGCCCGCCGGCGCCTAGTCTGTGTGTGCCCGGCATACCGGCCGTGTTGTGGCCGAGGGCACCTGCCTAGAAGTCGCCGCCGCCGCCGAAGTCGCCGCCCCAGCCGCCGCCGGAGTCACCGCCGCCGCCCCAGCCGCCGCCGGAATCGCCGCCGCCGCCCCAGCCGCCGCCGCCACCGCCGCCGTGCAGGATGGAGTTGATCAGGATGCCGCCGAGGATGGCGCCGCCCAGGCCGCCGCCGCCTCCGCCGCCGCCGAACATCCCGCCGCGGCCGTAGCCCTGGTTGGCGTACCCGCCGAAGTGGTCGACGTCGGACTGGGCCTGCTGCGCTGCCTGCGCGGCCAGTGCGTGCGCCTGCTGGGCGTACTGCAGGGCGGTGACAGGGTCGGTGCGCGAGATGGACAGTGCGTAGTCGAGGTTCCGCTGGGCTTCGGCCAGGCGGGTCCGGGCCTCGGTGCCCACGCCGCCGCGGCGGGCGGTGATGTAGTCCGAGGTCGCGCTGATCTGCGCCTGCGCGGACATGATGCTTTGTTGCAGCGAGGCCTGCGCGCGGCGGGTTTGCTCCTGCTGGTCCCGGATGCCCGAGAGGGCCCCGTCCAGAGACTGGTGCGCCGTCTCGACCCGCTCCAGGGTGGCGATCGGATCGATCTTGCCGCCCTGGATTTCGGCCTTGACCTGCGCCAGTGCGGCTTCCACCGCGGCAACCGGCCCGGCAAGTTCGGGGTGCGCCCCGGACTGGATCAGGGCCCTGGCCTGGGCCAGGTCCTGGGAGGTGTCCACGACGGCGGACTCCAGGCCGCTCCGGGCCTCGTCGAGGTTTCCGGCGACCTTTGTGATGGCGCCGATCAGCACGTTCGTCTGGTGCAGGCTTTCTTCGGCCGCCCGGACGGCGACGGCGGCGAGGCTGCTTTCGCCGGCGTCGAGCTTCTCCTGGGCCGTAACGGAGGCATTCTGCACGAAAGCGAGCCGTTCCTTGGCCTGGTTGATGTTGTCGCCGACCTGGACCAGGGCGCTCTCGGCGTACTTGGCGCGCAGCTCGTCGAGGGACCGCTCGGCGTTGGCGATCTTGGCTTCCGCCTCACGTGCGCCGGCGCTGACAGCGGCCAGGGCCTGCGGGGCATTCTTTTCCAGCTCGCGCAGGGAATCGAAGTCGGCCTTCTGCTCCTGCAGGGAGGCCAGTGCGGCCTCGGAACGTCGGATGATCTCACCGAGCCAGGTCCGCTGCTGCTCTTCGGTATCAGGGATGTGGTCATCGAGCTGCTGCTGCAGTTTGAAGGACTCCGACATGTGGCCCTTGGCGTCCTGCAGGGCCTTCGTGAAGTTCCCGACGGCGGCGTCTCCGTACTGTGCCTGCGCGAAGCCGAGCTCCTGCTCGCTGGACTTGATGGCGTCATCGGCTTCGATCAGCAGTGAGCCGCTCTTGCGGCGCAGTTCCTCGACGGAGAGTCCGGCCAGCGGATCCAGCTCGGCGCCCTGCGGACCGTGGCCTGCTTGCGCTCCCGCGGCAGCCTTCTTCCGGCGGTTGCGAAGGTACAGGTAGGCGCCCGCTCCGCCCGCCGCAACAACGCCCGCGCCCACGAGAACGGCACTTCCTGCGCCGCCATCCCCGGACGGCACGGTGCCCTTGCCTCCGCCGGCGGCGTCGCCGATGGCTGCGGCGCTGTCGATGGCGGCCTGGGCGTAGTTGCCCTCGCGCAGGTTCGGATCAACCGCGCTGGTCACTATGGTGTCGCGCTGGGCATCCGTGATCTTGCTGTTGGACGGCTTGCTCAGCTGGTACTGGCGGGTGTCCGTGGCAACCGTCAACATCATGGCGTTGGCGCCAAGGCTTGCCTTTTCCGCCACCTCGGTGGCCCAGGCAACACGGTCGGTGGGGTTCTCGAACTTCTTCACGTAGACGACGTGGTACGTCATCGCGTGGTCGGTGCCCAGCTGCTTGATGGCCTGTTCGACTTCGCCCCTCCGGTCGCCCAGGACCCCGGCAGAGTCAACGACCTTCGTGACGGGATCGAGCGTTACCGGATCTTCGGCGAGGGCCGGAGCGGCGGGGAGCGCCAGCATTCCGACGACGCCAAGAACGGCGAGGAGACGTTTATAGGTAGAGCGCATGTGCAACCCTTCAGCACTTCTGCGACCAGTTCGGGCCGAACCGGTCGTCACAGAATGCAGCAGCGCCCCCACGCAGATGTAAAGCCGCAGGTCGCTGTGGCGATTCCATTTGATTCTATGGTGCACCCAAAGGGCCGTCCACCGGCGGGAATATGCCACCAGCGAAAAGCGCTGAACCGGTCACGGCAACCCGGACGCGGTGCTTCCGGCGTTCAGCAATCTCCCAGCAAACGTGCGCTCTAGTATCAGTGAGATCGTCCATAGTTAATAGAGACGAGGATGAAAGGAAGTCTTATGACTGAGAACCCAGCGCAGGGCGCGTCACCAGAGAACCGGGAGCCGGCCACGCCTAATGAGGGCGCCTCCGGGCCCCAGCAGGCTGCCCCCGCGCCGGACTCAGCACACGAGAACCCGACCCTCCGGCTGGACCGGGCCGCGGACAACCCCCCTCAGCCGGTCTACCCGCAGCACCAGCCGTCCTACGGCCGTCCGCAGGCACCGCAGACGCAGCAGTTCGGTGCCTCCCAGGAACACGCGCAGCAGAGCCACGCCCCAGGGCAGCCCAACCCCGGCCCCGGGTACGGCCGGCCGGCCGGCAACTCCGCCTTCGGCCAGCACGGCCAGGGACCCTACGGCCAGCCCCAGTATGGCGGCTATGGGGGCAACCAGCCCGGGTCCCCGTACGCGTCCAACCCGGCCCACGCCCCGAAACGCAAGGCTGCCTTCGGTGTCCCCACCCTCGTGGCCAGCATCCTCGCTGCAGGCCTGGTGGGCGGCGGTGTGGTCGCAGGGACCACCCAGTTGATGGGGGACCGGACCATCACGTCCACCGGATCCGGCAGCAGCAGCCAGGCCGGCCCGGTCATCGTGAACAACCGGGAAGACGTCAACGCCATCACCGCCGCCGCCGTGAAGGCCACCCCCAGTGTCGTGACCATCAAGGCTTCGAGCGGCAGCGAAGGCGGCACGGGTTCCGGCATCATTCTGGACGGCGAAGGCCATGTGCTCACCAACACCCACGTCGTCACGCTCGACGGCACGGCGGCGAACGCCGCGATCGAAGTGCGCATGAGCGACGGCAAGGTCTACAGCGCCAAGATCGTCGGAACGGATCCGCTGTCCGACCTCGCCGTGGTGAAGATCCAGAACGGCTCCGGGCTGGTCCCGGCCGTCCTGGGCGACTCCAGCAAGCTGAACGTCGGTGATACCGCCGTCGCGATCGGCTCGCCCCTGGGCCTCACGGGAACCGTGACTGACGGGATCGTGTCGACCCTGAACCGCACGATCAGTGTGGCCTCCTCGGCTGCGCCCAAGGAAGGCGCGGACGACTCACAGGGCGGAGACCAGGGCTTCCAGTTCGCCCCGCCGGACGGTGGGCAGGGCCAGAGCACCGCCAACCAGGGAAGCATCTCGATCAACGTGATCCAGACCGACGCCGCCATCAACCCGGGCAACTCCGGCGGCGCCCTGGTCAACACCAAGGGTGAGATCATCGGCGTGAATGTCGCGATCGCCTCCGCCGGCGGGGAATCCGCAAGCAGCGGCAACATCGGCGTTGGCTTCAGCATCCCGATCAACCACGCCAAGCGCGTCGCCCAGGAGATCATCAGCACGGGCAAGGCCACACACGGCCAGTTCGGCGTGAGCGTGAAGCAGAAGACCGCGAGTTCCGCGGCCTCCGGTTTCTCCATCGGGGCAGAGGTCGCCACGGTGGAACCCGGCTCCGCCGCAGACAAAGCCGGCGTCAAGGTCGGCGATGTCGTGACGAAGTTCCAGGAGCTCGCGATCAGCGACCCGAACCAGCTGACTGCCGCTGTGCGCGAGCAGCCCGCCGGGGCCTCGGTGAAGGTCACCGTCCTCCGCGACGGCAAGGAACAGCAGCTGGACGTGACGCTCGGCGCGGCCGCCGAGCAGTAGGACCATCGCCCATCGTTCCAGCCGAGGGCCGGGCAGCACCGTCAGGTGCTGTCCGGCCTTCGCTGTGCCGTCCCTGGCCCGGTCACAGGCCTTAACCCAGCCGGGCCCGCGCTCCCCGATATGGTTAGCTAGGAGCAACCCGGCACCCCGGGCGCTCCGTGGCCACGACCCCACCCGGCTGGCTGTCCACCCGCATGGAAGGCTGCTGTACACACAGTGGAAGAGACATTGAAGATCATCGTGCTGGTCAAGCACGTCCCTGACGCCCAGTTCGACAGGCACCTCACCGGCGAGGGCAACACGACGGACCGCTCCGAGAGCATCCTCTCCGAACTGGATGAGTACGCCCTCGAAGCCGCACTCCAGCTGATCGAGGCCCGCGGCGGGGAAGCGGCCGGCAACAAAGTCATTGCCCTGAGCATGGGTCCCGCCGGTGCGGTCAACGCGGTGAAGAAGTCCCTGCAGATTGGCGCCACCGAGGGCGTCCACCTCAGTGACGACGCGCTGGCCGGGTCCGACGCTGCCGCCACCTCCCTGGCACTGTCCGCAGCCATCCGCCACCTCGGTGCTGACACCCCCGCAGACCTGATCATCACCGGCATGGCCTCCACCGACGGCGAAACGTCCCTGGTCCCGGCCCAGCTCGCGGAGCGGCTCGACCTCCCGCAGGTCACCTTCGCGTCCTCCCTGGAGCTCGACGGCGGCAAACTCACCGCCCGCCGCGACGGCGACTCGCACGCGGACACTGTCGAGGCCCCGCTGCCCGCGCTTGTCTCGGTCACGGACCAGATCAACGACCCCCGCTACCCGAACTTCAAGGGCATCATGGCGGCGAAGAAGCGGACCATCACCACGTTGAGCCTTGCGGACATCGGCGTCGACCCCGCGCAGGTCGGACGGTCCGGATCCTGGACCGCCGTCGAATCCGCCGAGGCACGCCCGGCGCGCACCGCCGGCACCATCATCACCGACGAGGGCGACGCCGGCATCAAGCTGGTTGAGTTCCTGGCCGCCCAGAAGCTGCTCTAAGAGGATTCCCAGACATGGCAAAAGTGCTCGTATTCATTGACAACCCCGGCCAGGCCCTGAAGAAGGCCAGCCTGGAGCTGCTCACCATTGCCCGGTCCCTGGGCGAGCCGGCCGTTGCCTTCAACGGCGAACTGCACGACGACGTTTCATCGACGCTGGCGGCCTACGGCGCGCAGACGCTCTACCGGCCCTCCGCAGCGGACCTCGACGACTACCTCGTCGGTCCCAAGGCCTCCTACCTGGCCGCCGCGGTGCAGACGGCCGGCGCCACGGTCGTGCTGACCGAGAACTCGGCGGAGGCCAGGGAAATCGCGGCGCGACTGGGCATCAAGCTCGGCGCCGGCGTCATCACCGACGTCGTTGCCTTGGACCCCGACGGCACCGCGCACAAGTCCGTGCTGGCCGGTTCGTACACCACCACGGCGAAGGCTACGACGCCGGTCGCGGTCCTGACCGTCAAATCCAACAGCATCACCCCCGAACCCGCCGTCACCGGCACGGCGCCGGGAACCGTCACCGTGGAGGTGCCGGAGACCGCCACCGCGGCGTCGGCCAGGATCACTGCCCGCAGTGAGAAGGCCGCCAGCGGCCGTCCGGACCTCGCCGAGGCGCGGATTGTGGTGGCCGGCGGACGCGGGGTTGACGGGAACTTCGGCCCGGTGGAAGACCTGGCCGATGCCCTCGGTGCCGCCATCGGCGCCTCCCGCGCCGCAACGGACGCCGGCTGGATCGGCCACGACGCGCAGATCGGCCAGACCGGCAAGACCGTCTCGCCCCAGCTGTACATCTCGGCGGGTATCTCCGGGGCCATCCAGCAGAAGGCCGGCATGCAGACCGCCAAGGTAATTGTGGCCGTGAACAAGGATGCGGAGTCGCCCGTCTTTGAGATCGCCGACTTCGGCATCGTCGGGGACCTCTTCCAGGTCCTGCCGCAGGCAACCGCAGAAATCAAGAAGCGCAAGGGCTGATTCCTTGAACACCTCCGCCACAGCGGCGCACAGCCCGTTCGATCCGGAACAGCACCGGGTCGAGCGGGTGCTTTGTTTCACCGCGCACCCCGACGACATTGACTTCGGCGCCGCCGGCACCATCGCGGCCTGGACCGCCGCCGGGGTGCAGGTCAGCTACTGCATCATGACCGACGGGGACGCCGGCGGCTTTGACGCCGGGCAACGGGATGAGATCGTCCGGCTGCGGAACGAGGAACAGCGCCGGGCCGCCGCCCTCGTCGGAGTGACCGACATCCACTACCTGCACGAGCGCGACGGCTACCTTGAGCCCTCGCACGGTGTGATCCGCGAAGTGGTGCGGCTGATCCGGCGGCTCCGCCCCGACGTCGTACTCTCGATGCATCCGGAACGGAACTGGAACCGGATCCAGAAGAGCCACCCCGACCATCTGGCCGTGGGGGAGGCTGTGACGCGGGCGGTGTATCCGGCGCTGGAGAACCCGTTCGCGTATCCCGAGCTGGCCGAGGCAGGGCTGGAGGCCTACAAACTGCCATGGCTGTGGCTCTTCGCCGGGCCGGAGGAACGCGAAAACCACGTCGTCGACGTCACCGACCACGTCGAGGCGAAGCTCGCGGCGATTCATATCCACGTCAGCCAGCACCCCGACATCGAGGCCATGGACCGCACCGTCCGCGGACTGATGCACCGGACTGCGGACCGGGGCGGTCTCCCGGCCGGCCGCAGCGCGGAGGCGTTCCACGTCGTCACGGTCAACGGGGCGGGGACCATCGCCGGGTTCTAGTGTTGCCCCCGCCCGGACTCTCCCATAAGCTGGCCTCAGTTTAAATCATATTTATTGAGGAAGGCAGGCTTTAATGGCGAAGACTGCGCAGCACCCTGTGCTCGTGATCATGGGAGTCTCGGGCTCGGGAAAGTCGACGGTGGCCGGCCTGCTGGCCAGCCGGCTGGGCTGGGACTTCGCGGAGGGCGATGATCTGCACCCCGAGGCGAACGTGGCGAAGATGCAGGCCGGGCAGCCGCTGACCGACGCGGACCGCTGGCCCTGGCTGGAAAGCATCGCCGGATGGATCCGGCAGCACACCGAATCCGGAATTCCCGGTGTCGTCACCTGCTCGGCGCTCAAAAAGCGCTACCGGGATGTCCTGCGCGGCGACGGCGTCGTGTTCGTGTTCCTCGACGGGAGCAAGGACCGGATTTCGGACCGGCTGGCATCCCGGCACGGGCACTTCATGCCGCCGTCCCTGCTGGAGTCACAGTTCGAGGCGCTCGAAGCCCCCACCGGGGAGGAAAACTTCATCACCCTGAGCGTCAGTTCGGCGCCTGCGGACGAGGCGCAGGAAATCATCGACCGGCTAGACCTCACCGTCGGCGAGGTCCGCGACTCCGGCCGGCTGTAGCCGACCCGGTGAAAAGCAGGGCAGGCCGTGAACCTTCAGTAGGTTCACGGCCTGCCCTGCTTGATCGTGCGCTTAGTGGGGGTGGTCCGGACTCTAGGCTCCCAGCGGGGCGGCGGCCACGGTCGGCATGGTCGGCGACGTCGACCCACCAGTCGGTTCCACCGTGATACCGAGGGATGCCGCAGTACTGATGCCCTTGACCACGGCGGGCTTGGACAACGCCTCCGCGTCCATCAGGCCCTGCGAGACCGGGGCGGAGCCATCCTTGGGAATCAGCCACATCTGGTAGACCTTGCCCTCCGGCGGAGCCGGGACGTCGTTCATCTTCACAACAATCGCGTCCTTCGACGTCGAGACGGACACGGTCGCCGTGCCGCCGCCGGCGACGTTGACGGTCGCCTGCCGCACGTCGCCGGCCTGCAGCACCTGGTTCAGCGGATCGTTCTGGTTCGCCACGTAGGCGCCGACGCCGACTCCGCCCAGGGCGATGATGGCTGCGGCCGCGACGCCGACGAGCCAGTTGCGCATCCCCTGCGGCCGGCGTCGTTCCTCCCGGCGCTTGCGGGCGGCGCCGAGTTCGTCGGTGACCGAGAGCCCGGAGGGCTCCCGGACGGGGTGGGCGACGACCGGCGGGACCGCCGACGGCGCCTGGGAGGGATGGGCATGCGGCGCGGCTGTGGCGTCCTGGCTGGGCAGGGATGCCATGATCCGGTCCAGCAGGCCTGCCGGCGGTTCTTCCTCGGCGGCGAAGCTGGTCGCGAGCGTCTCCCGGGCCTGGCGGACGCGCTCGTCGAAGGCGGCGCGTTCGGCCTGCGGAGCCGAGAGAAGGTAACCCTCAATGGCGGCACGCTCGGCGTCGTCCACGGCGTTCAGGGCATACACCTCGGCGAGGTCTGCCGCGCGTCCCGAGGCGAGGTCCGTGGCGATATCGACGGCAAAGCCGCCGGAGCTGCGGCCGTTGTTCGGTGAGTTCATGTCGGTCATCTCAACTCACCCCCAGACAGGTCTTCAGTCGGATCAGTCCGTCGCGGATGCGGGACTTGATGGTGGGCACCGCAGCGTTGAGCTTCTCTGCGACTTCCCGGTAGGTGAGGCCGCCGTAGTAGGCAAGCCGCACGGACTCCTGTTGGGTGTCGGTCAACGTCCCGAGGCAGCGGACGACGGCCTCGGCCTCAAGCCTGCTGCCCACCTCGTCGGAGACCGAATCATGGTCGATGTCCTGGCTGCTGGCGCCGTATTTCGCTTCCCGGTCGGTGGACGACTGGGAGGAACGGACCTTGTCCACGGCCCTGCGGTGCGAGATGGTCATGAGCCAGGCGAGCGGGCTTCCCGCCTCGGGGTTGAACTTGGAGGCGTTCTGCCAGACCTGGAGGAAGACCTCCTGGGTGGTGTCCTCACTGAGTTCGACATCGATCAGTACCCGCCGGGCCATGCCGAAGACGCGCCGGGACGTGAGTTCGTAGAACTCGGCGAAGGCTGCCTGGTCGCCGGCGGCAATCTGCTCCAGCAGGGCGCCGAGCCGGCGGTTTACATCGGCCGGCGTGCCGGGGGGAGCGGAAGCCTCGGGAATCGGGGCGTTGGGAGTGTCCATCACCTTCAAGCATAAGGTGCCCGCCGCCGATCGCGGGTCAGGATGGGCTGCTGCCGGGGCGTGGTCGCCCGCAACACGCCGGGCGGGACGTCTATCAACCTGCATAGTTGTCACCTGCCGCTCCTCGCTCCTTTCCTCGCTCCCTGCGCCCGTTGGTGGCACTGGGCTTCAGAAGGGATTCGGGACGGCCGGGCAATCGGATGGGCGGGCCGCTGGATAAGTTGCGGTGCCTACAGCTTGGCGCCGGCGAATCCGTTCTGGCGCCACGCCTCATAGACTGCGATCGAGGCTGCGTTCGCAAGGTTCAGTGAGCGCAGCGCGGGGAGCATCGGCAGCCGGACGCGGGAGGTGACATGGGGGTCGTGTTTGAGTTCCTCGGACAGGCCTACGGATTCCCGGCCGAACAGCAGCACGTCCCCGGGCCGGTAACTGATGTCCGCGTAGGAGGTCTCGCCGTCGGAGGTGAATGCGAAGACTCGCTCCGGGGCGAGGGCTGCCCAGGCGGCGTCGATGTCCGGGTGGACGGTCACGACGGCGAGGTCGTGGTAATCAAGGCCGGCTCGGCGCAGCTTTGCGTCTGAGAAGTCGAAGCCCAGGGGCTCGACCAGGTGCAGCTCGGCTCCGGTGATGGCGGCCAGCCGGATGGCGTTGCCTGTATTGCCGGGGATTTCTGGGGCGTGGAAGAGGATGCGGAACACGGTCCCATCCTAGCGAGCCTGCTAGTGCATCCCGCGCAGCAGCCGGGCGAGCACAGGAACGATGACGGTGTTGGGGGCCGGGCCGGAACTCAGGAACTGCTTGAGGCCCCGGGCGAGCCCGGCGGCATTGACCACCTGTACGGTCTCGTGCGCCCCCGAGCGGCGGTGCCGGTCGATCACCGGTTCGTGCAGGTTGCCATCAGTGCTGTGGACGACAGTCCAGCCGGTGACGTTGAGTTCCGGGAAGATGTCCTGCATGCGGCGCACCACGTGGGCCAGCTGGGGCGGGGCGATGGACCGGCCGCCGTGGGTCAGGGCGCTGCCGTTCCAGGCATAGGCTCCCGGCGGCAGCAGCATCGAGCCGATGATGGCCATGCGGTAGCCGGAAAGCACCACGTGGTCGATGTGGCTGTTGTCCGCCGGGGACTGCAGCCCGTTGATGAGCCGTGCGGCCGGGATGGCAGGGAGGATCTGCCGGCTGATGAGCTGCACCGTCCGCATTTCCCGCTGGATCCGGGCCTCGGCCCCGAAGATCCCGCGCTTGCGGGGCAGCCCGTGGACCTGCTGGCGGGCCAGGCTCTCCGGGATCAGCGGCACCTCGCCGGTCCCGGCGTACTGCTCGAAGGGCGGGATGTAGACCGGGGAGTCGGAGGCCGTGTTCCGTGGTGTGTTGGGGCGCCGGACATTGGCCGAGGCCCGGCTCCCGGCGGCGGGGGCGTCGAAGTGGGCACCTTCGTCAGGGGCCGGTCCGGCGAAAGCGCCGCGGCCGGCGCCGTAGGACCGGTCGTAGTCGGCCCGGCTCTTGGCATCGATCAGCGTCTCGTACGCAAGCGTGACGCGCCGGAACGCGGCCGGGTCGCCACCGTGATCGGGGTGCGCGGTGCGGGCGGCCTTGCGGTAGGCCAATTTGATTTCCTTTTCCGTCGCCGTCACGGGGATCCGGAGGACCTGGTAGTGCGAGCTGTTGCCCTGCGTCAAGCAAGAATCCTTTGCATCGATGGTGCCAGCCCTTCCTGGACGTCCGGCCTGGCCAGTTTAACCGGCAAGTGGAAGAACGAGCGTACCGGCACGGAAGGTTCCCGGCGGCTGGCATAATTCAGCGCATGCTGATCGCCGTCGCCGTCAACCCGCGGGCATCCTTTGGCCGCGGGCGGCACGCCGGCGACGAGGCCGCCGGGTTCTTCCGGGCCGCCGGGGCCGCGGTCCTGCTCCTTTGCGAGGACTCCTATGACGCGCTGGCACGGGCCGTGGACAGGGCCCTGGCCTCCGGAGCTGACGCCCTCGTGGTGGTGGGCGGCGACGGAATGGTCCACCTCGGCGTCAATGCGCTCGCCACATCGGGGCTCCCCTACGGGACAGTCCCGCTGGGGATTGTCCCGACCGGCACCGGAAACGACATGGCACGGGCGCTCGGCGTCCCGACGCACAACGTCCCGGGCGCCTGCGCGGCGGTGCTCGAAGCCGCGGGCTCCGGGGGGCGGCTGATCGACGCCGGACGCGTCTCGTCGCCAGGAACGTCCCGCTGGTTTGCCGGGGTGCTGTCCGCGGGGTTCGACGCAGCCGTCAACGAACGGGCCAACGGCTGGCGGTGGCCCCGCGGCAAGGCCCGCTACCCCTTGGCCATGCTCCGCGAGCTCGCATCGTTCCGGGCGATCAACTACACCGTGACGGCCGACGGCGAGCGCTGGCGGCAGGGCGCGATGCTGATTTCGGTCGCCAACGGCCAATCGATCGGCGGCGGCATGAAGGTCACCCCTGACGCCGTGCTCGACGACGGCTATCTGGACCTCTTTATCGTTAGCCCGCTGTCCCGGCTCGGCCTGCTGAAGGTCTTTCCGAAGGTCTTTTCCGGCGGCCACGTCGGGCATCCGGCCGTGCAGATCCGCAAGGTCCGCAAGGTCGAGCTGTCCGCGGACTCGGTGGTGGCCTATGCGGACGGGGAGCGGATCGGTCCGTTGCCTCTCACCATCGAGGTGGTTCCCCGGGCGGTGCGGGTCCTCGCCTAGCTTCCACTCCCTCAATCCGGCCGCCTCGGCGCCCACCCCGGCCGCCTCCGGCAGCTGGGCGGGGCAACCCCAGGCGGGGCCCCACCGGGGAGCATCTAGAATCGTGCGGAGGCCCGGGCGGAAAGAGAACGGGGACAGCGAAATTGGGGCAGAGCATGGGAAGCACACCGGAAACCCGGACCGCGTCGGCGCCGGAGGGCCTGTGCCCCCGTCCCCGCCGCGCGCCCCGGGGGTCCCGCGGGTCCCTTTGGCCCCGGGGGAGGCGGGGTCCCGCCGCGTTCCTGGCGCTCGCCGTCGCGGCCACGCTGGCCGGCTGCAGCGTCGGCGTTCCGGACCCCGCGGCAGCCAAGGCGGCGCCGGCAGCCCCGACCCTCGCCACCCCCACCATCACCCCCGGCCACGACGCCGCTGCCGTCGCGGCGAAGGACATGCCCTTCGCCGCCGGGGACACCATGGCTGCCGGGGTGCCCGTGCAGCTTTCCGACGGGCTGCGTGACGTGCCGGGCTGGAAGCCCGGCAAGGAGAACGTGGCCGGCACCAGTGAGTACCTCAAGGAGGACGGCTGTGTGGTCTCGGCACGGGTGCGGACCAACCAGTCAGCCCTCGCCGTTTCCGGGGACGACCGGGCGTCCACCGAGTCGCTTTTCCACTACCTGGACGCCAGCATCCTTCCGGACTACCTGAAATCCGGGACGCTGCGCTGGGGCGGAGAGCCCGGCGGGCCCGCTCCGCGCGTCGAGGTTCTGGTGTTCGCGGGCGGAGAGCGGGCCGGCGCCAGGGCGACCGCCATCTATGCCCGGCTGTTCGGCACGTCGGGCTCCTCCGTGTACCTATCCGTCTCCTGCCCCGATGCCGCAACTCTGGCGGCGGCACGGAGTGAGGCGGAAGCACGGATCGCCGTCGTTCCTCCGTCCGGCTGACTCCGCCATCCGAGCCGGCAGTTAAGCAGCGGATCTTGTTTTTAGAGTTACCCTGATCCCATGACCCGGGCCCCCTGGAACCGCAGGATTGCGGCCGTCGCGTCCCTGCGGGACGGGAGCCGCCGGAAGCTGTTCGATTTCGTCGCCTCGGCGGGGTGCGCCGTCAGCCGCGACGACGCCGCCGGCGCCCTCGGGCTGCCCAGGAGCACGGCGTCCTTCCAGCTGGACCGGCTGGTGCACGACGGGCTCCTGGCCGTGGAGTTCCGGAAACTGGGCGGCAGGGGAGGGCCCGGTTCGGGCCGCCCCGCCAAGCTGTACCTGGCAGCTGTCCGGGAGGTCGCGGCCTCCGTGCCGGACCGGAACTACGATCTGGCCGCCGAGCTGCTCGTCTCGGCCATCGAGGAGTCAACGGCCGGCGGCGGTAGCGCGCGCGACGCGCTGATGCGCACGGCCTACGCGCGGGGGGAGG
>JAXMJF010000064.1:0-40214 GCA_034376805.1 Arthrobacter sp. | reverse complement strand
AGGATGCTTCTACCGGCAGGAGTCAGCCGGGCATTACGGTGGACCATGAAGACCTCTTAGTCGTTCGGTGTGTGTGGTAACCACCAACCTAAGAGGTCTTCACCCCTTTCAACATGTAACCAACGTCCTGGCCGAGTACACCTAGGACCCGGAGCCTAGGCGATACCGGTGCTCCCCTTCCCGGGTGCACCCTGACAGCGGACTGACCCAGGCGGACCCACGCGGTTACGCAGCATCCCCAAAGTTCGGAACCCAGCTTCTTGTTGGGGTTGCGGCATTCCGCGTCTACGGGCCAGTCGCTTTTGCGAAACCACTTAATTAACGCCGGCTATTCGCGTGCCCAATTTCGGCTTTTTCTTCCTCAATTTACGGAGGCCTTAATTGGCATGCCCAATTACCCCTCCATATCCAGCTGCACCAATGAAAGGTCCATCGTGACAATTGCCAGCACCACAACCAGCACCACTGCCCTGCCACGCAGCACGAGCCGGCGGCGGGAGGTGATCACCATGAAGCAGAAACTCCAGAGAATCCTGCGCCGGGCCCTCAAACCGGCCCCAAGGCACACGACGCTGTTCAACGGACAACTCCTCGACCAGAAGCGGGAAGACGTCTATGTCGTTATGCACCAGATGGGCCTCATCCGCTGAGGCAGGGCCAGACCATCGAAGGAGGGGCTGATGACTGACCTCGGAACTGATCCGCAGGGAGCCCGCGCGGCGACGCGTGGGCTCTTCCTTTTAAGCCCCCGTTTTGAGCACCCTCTAACCACCCGCCCGGCGCAGCACGGGCACCCTCAGCCGCCCCGGTAAGCTCGGGGACATGCAGGAGACAAAGCCGCCGGAACACCGCAGTCGTGTCCGACTGGTCATCCCGAGCCGCAGCGACCCCATGCTGAGGAATTTCACGGAACTGATCGGTGGACCCATGGGCCGCCGCTCCGCCCCCGGCATCGTCTCCCCCGGATTTTTCACCGTGGAACGCGTCCTGATCCTGCTCACCGTGCTGGCGGCCGTGATCGGCATCCTGCTCAAGTCGTACTGCCGCAACAACGGCTGGGAAACCCCGGGGCAGTTCTATGCGACCTGCTATTCGGACTTTCCGGAACTCTTCAAGAACCGCGGCCTCGGCGACGGCGCCTTCCCCTTCATCACGCAGGGGACGTTCTTCGAATACCCCGTGCTCATGGGCTTCATCGCCGGCGCCACGGCCCTGCTGGTCCCCGGCGAGGGCGTCTCGGCCAGCCGCATCCTGGCCTACTTCGACATCAATGCCGCACTGATCCTGGCCGTTTGGATCGTCACAGTGCTCGCCACGGCACGGATGGCCCGCCGTCGGCCGTGGGACGCGGCCATGGTGGCGGTGGCCCCCGGCATCATCCTGGCCGGGACCATCAACTGGGACATGTGGGCGGTTGGGCTGCTGGCCCTCGGCATGTACTGCTTCTCCCGGAACAAACTCGTGCTCGCCGGGATCTTCATCGGGCTGGGTACCGCAACCAAGCTCTACCCGGTGCTGATCCTTGGTGCGGTCCTGCTGCTGGCCCTGCGCACCGGGAGGATCCGGGCGATCCTGGTTACCGCCGGCGCCGCCGCCGCCGCATGGCTGGCCGTCAACCTCCCGGTGGCCGCCGTCAACCCCGAAGGCTGGAAATACTTCTACCAGTTCACTGAGGACCGGCCCGCCGGTTACAGTTCGCCCTGGTTTGCCTACAACCTCGTGGCCGGCCGGCTGGGCTGGCTCCCCCTGCAGCCCGAGTCAATCAACACTCTTGCCATGAACCTCTTTGTGCTGGCCTGTGTGCTGATCGGGGTGCTGGCACTGGCCGCGCCCCGGCGGCCCCGGCTCGCGCAGCTCGTCTTCCTGATCGTTGCCGCCTTCATCCTGACCAACAAGGTCTACTCACCCCAGTTCGTCATCTGGCTCATCCCGCTGCTTGCCCTGGCCCGGCCGCGGTGGCGCGACTTCCTGATCTGGCAGACCTTCGAGGCTTTGCATTGGGCGGCCGTCTGGATGTACCTGGGGCAGGTGACGAGCGGCGGTGTCTCCCAGCACAATATTGATATGCCCTACTACGTCCTCGCCGTGGTCTTCCACATGATCGCCACCGGCTACCTGATGGTGCGGGTGGCCTGGGAAGTTTGGGATCCCAGGCATGACGTGATCCGCCGGTACGGGATGGATGATCCGCAAGGCGGGCCGTTCGAAGGCATCCCGGACCGGCTGCGGGTGGACCTGTTGCGCCCCGCGGCGTCCGTGCTGCCCTGGCGGAAGGTGCCCGCGGATGCCTGATGTCGCCGTCGTCGGATCAGGACCGAACGGGCTCGCCGCGGCGGTGACACTCGCCCGCGCGGGACTGAAGGTGCACGTCTACGAGGCTGCGCCCACCCCGGGCGGCGGGCTGCGCACCGCGGAACTCATGGAACCCGGCCACTTTCACGATGTCTGCTCGGCGGTGCACCCGATGGCCCTGGCCTCGCCATTTTTCCGGCAATTCGAGCTGTCCCGGCGGATCCGGCTCGAGGTTCCCGAGGTCTCCTACGGCACACCGCTCGACGGCGGCCGGGCGGCGCTGGCGTACCGCTCACTCGAGCGCACGGTTGCCGGCCTGGGGCGCGATGGCGCCGCCTTTGGAAAGCTGATGGCCCCGCTCGTGCAGCGCGCCGACGGCATCACGGACCTGACGCTGAACCAGCTCCTGCGGATCCCGCGCGACCCGGTGGCGGCCGCCCTCTTCGGTGCAAGGGTCCTGGAGCAGGGCTCGCCGCTGTGGGGGCTGAGGTTCCGAGAGGAGGTGGCGCCGGCGCTGCTGACCGGGGTCGCCGCGCACGCGGTGGGGCAACTCCCTTCCCCCGCTCCGGCCGGGGCCGGCCTCATGCTGGGGACCCTGGCGCATACGGTCGGCTGGCCGGTCCCGGTGGGAGGCTCCGCGGCAATCGCGCAGGCCATGGTGGCAGACATTGAAGCGCACGGCGGGGCGGTGGAAACCGGGGCACGGATCGGATCCCTGGCGGAGCTGCCCCCGGTCCGAGCCACACTGCTGGACGTGGCGCCGCCCGGATTGCTGCGACTGGCGGAAGGCAGGCTCCCGGAGCGTTACCGCCGCGCCCTGGAGGCGTACCGCTTCGGAAACGCGGCCTGCAAGGTCGATTTTATCCTTTCCGGGCCGGTCCCGTGGGCGGCCCCCGGACTGGCCGACGCCGGAACGGTCCACGTGGGCGGCACCCGTGCGGAGATGGCCGAGGCGGAAAACCTCGTCGCGGCGGGGCGGCATCCGGAACGGCCCTATGTCCTGGTCTCCCAGCCTTCGGGCTTCGACGCCGGACGAGCACCCGAGGGCCGGCATATCCTGTGGAGCTACTGCCATGTGCCGGCCGGTTCCACCGTGGACATGGCGGAGGCCGTGACGGCACAGCTGGAGCGCTTCGCGCCCGGATTCCGCGACCTTGTCCTCGGCCATCACGTCACGACGGCGGCCGAACTGGGCGTGTACAACGAGAACTACGTCGGCGGGGACTTTAGCGCGGGTCTGATGGACCTCCGCGGGCTCATCCGGCGGCCCGTCCTGGGCCCGGTCCCCTGGCGCACCCCGCTGCGCGGCGTGTACCTCTGTTCCTCCTCCACGCCGCCGGGGCCGGGCGTGACCGGAATGCCGGGATTCCACGCTGCCAAGTATGCCCTGAAGGACATATTCGGTCTCGCGGTGCCGTCCCTCCGGCTCTAGGAAGTCCACCGCGCCCCGGGCCGGGGCCTCAGGCCAGGGCAGGACTGACCGGCTGCAGGGCGGAGAGCAAGCCGTCACGCATGCTCGCGACCGTGTCCGTCAGCGGCACGAACCCGGTGTCGTGGGTGACCATCACCGTCGCCACCCCGAACTCGTCCGTGACCTGGCGCAGCAGCCGGACGATCGCCTCGCTGCGGTCATGGTCCAGGGCGGCAGTAGGTTCATCCACCAGCAGCACGGCGGGGTCCCCCATCAGGGCACGGGCAATATTGACCCGCTGCCGCTGTCCTCCGGAGAGCTGGTGGGGCCGTTTCCTGGCTGCGGGGCCCAGGCCAACGAGGTCCAGGAGTGCTGCGGCGCGGTGCGTGGCCTCCCTCGCCGGCTTGCCACGCAGGTGGTCCCTGATCACCAGCTGCTCCAGAGCGGTCAGGGATGGCAGCAGGTTCGGCTGCTGGAAGATGATGCCGATCCGGTCCCGGCGCAGCGATGAGCGCTCCGCCTCGGACAGTCCACCGGCGTCGATTCCGCCGATCACGACGAGACCTGCGGTGGGCCGCACGAGGGTGGCGGCAACAGCCAGCAGGGACGATTTGCCCGACCCGGAGGGTCCCACAAGGGACAGGAATTCCCCCGCGGCGAGTTTGAGGTTGACGTTGTCGAGTGCTTTGAGGGTGCTGTCGCCGTCGGGGTATTCCAGGGTGACGTTGACAAGGTTCAGTGCGGTATTCACGGTGTATGCCTTTCAGGGAATGTTCTAGGTCCGGGAGCAGTACGGGGCTAGTTGCCGCCGAGGGCCATGAGCGGATCCACCCGGGTGATGCTGCGGACCGCCAGGGTTGCGCCGGCCAGTCCGAGCACCACGATGCCCGCTACCGGCAGCAGGATGGTCTGCGGGGTCAGCAGGAACGGGGCTGCCCCGGCGGCGAGGACTCCGCCGGCCACACCGGCGGCACCCCCGGTCGCGGCCCCGGCGAGGAGCACGATCGCCGCCTGGACCATGGCGTCTTTGAGGACGTAGCCGGAGGATCCGCCGAGGGCCTTGAGGACCGCGATATCCCGGGTGCGCTGCACCGTCCACACCGTCAGGAATGCCACGATGACCAGGGCCGAGATTCCGTACAGGAAGGCCTGCATGAGCAGCAGGGAGCCATTTTCGCTTTTGTAGGATCCCAGGGCCTGGAACGATCCGTCGCGGGTGGTGCTGATGGTCCCGGCGGCTGCGTTGGCGGCAGCGGCGTCGAGCGTCTGCCCGTCCTCGGAGGTGACGGCGATGACGGTCGCGGCGGCCTCACTGCCGGTGATGTGGGCCAGCGTTCGCCAGTCGGCGAGGGTGGTCCAGACAACGCCGGTATGTGAGTACCACTGGTCCGGGACGACGGCGGAGACGGTCAGTTCGGTGCCGCCCACCGTGGCGAGGCTGCCGGCCCGCAGTTCGAGTTCCTCGGCGAGGCTGCTGCCGACCACAACCGTTCCCTCGGCCAAAGGGGCTGGAGCCAGGCCGGTGCCGTCGGTCCCGAACACTGCCACGCTGGCCGTCCCGGTCGGTGTGCCCGCGGGGCCGACCGCCTGGAATCGGCTCTGGCTGATGCCCAGCAGTTCGGCCTGCGCCACGCCCTTCCGGGCAGCCCACTGCGACCATTGCCCGCGGGTGACTTCGGACTCGGTGAACGACGCCGTGGCACTGTCTCCGGCGGGAGCCCCGAAGACAATCTGGTCCGCGGGCAGTGCGGCGAGGGCCGACGTCGACTGGTTGCCCAGCCCGGCGGTGAGTCCGGAAAGCAGCACGAGCAGCAGGGTGATGAGCGCGACGACTCCGCCCATCAGAACAAAGCGTCCTTTGGCGAAGCGGAGGTCGCGGAGAGCGAGATACATGGCAGTCCTTTTCGAGGGGTTGTGGCCTTGTTCCAAGCCTTCCGTTGCGGCGCGCCGCCGGCATCGCCTGCGTGGTTGAGGCTGCGGGCCGGAGTGGTTGACCCGCGGGTCAACCAAAAGGTTGATAGTGGCCCGGAGGCGGCCATTTCGACCGGAACCGGCCCGGCACGGCACTACGCTGAAGACATGGATGACAAGGCCCGCAGCGGCCCGGCAGGGACCGCCACAGCCGGCACGCCGGATGCCGCGGTGATCCTGCGTGTCCTGCGGGTGTGCCTGCATACTGGCTTCGCCGTCCTGCTGTTCGTCGCCCTGGTTCGGCTGCTCGGCACGGGGCTGCAGGGCACTAACTGGCTCATCCTGGGCCTCGCGCTGGTTCTCGCCGCCGTCTACGTGCTGGGCACTGTCCTGGAGAAACGCCACGCCGCGGATCCGTCCCGGTTCGATCCCCGGCCGTATTCGCAGCTGTGGCTAGGGACTGTCTGCCTGCTCTGGCTGCTGTTGATCTGGGCCAGCGCCGACTTCGTGTGGCTGGCGTTCCCGCTCTTCTTCCTGCAGTTGCACGTGTTGCCGCTGCGGCTGGCGCTGACGGCGATCGCGCTGAGCACCGTGCTGGTGATTGTGGCGCTCTGGTTCCACAACACCGGCGCGGACGGCGGCGCCCTGCAGCTGCCGATGGTGCTGGGACCGGCGTTCGGGGCTGCCTTTGCCGTGGTCACCGGGCTGGCGTACCGGGCGCTGTATCTGGAGGCCGAAAAACAGCGGCTCGCCGCCGAGGAGCTGCGCCGCACCCGCGCCGAACTTGCCCGCAGCCAGCACGACGCCGGCACGATGGCCGAACGGGCACGGCTGGCCCGCGAAATCCACGACACCCTGGCCCAGGGCTTCTCCAGCATCGTGCTGATGGGCCGTTCGGCGGAAAAGTCCCTCGATGACGGGGACACCGCCACGGCCCGGGACCGGCTCCGGACGGTCCAGGAGACCGCCTCGGCCAACCTTGCCGAGGCCCGCAACTTCGTCCGCGGCCTGCAGCCTCCCGTCCTGGCGGAGAACCCAGGGGGGAGCCCGGCGGAAAATCCACCTGAGGATCCGCTGGTGAACAGCCTGCGCCGGCTCTGCGAAAAGACCGAAACCGAGGCAGCTGCCCGCGGCACCAAACTGCGGTGCCGCTTCGACCTTGAGGGAACCCCGGTGGACCTGCCCAACCCGTACCGCACCACCCTGCTGCGGGCCGCGCAGGCGAGCCTCGCCAACGTGTGGGTGCACGCCAAGGCGGACACCGCCGTCGTGACCCTGTCCTTCCTGGGCAGCGAAGTGGCGATGGATATCTACGACGACGGCGCGGGCTTCGAACCCTCGACGGTCACGGACCCCGCCGGGCGCCCCGACGGCTCAGGCTACGGGCTGAAATCGCTCCAGGAACGGGTCTCGGCTCTGGCCGGCAGCCTGGACATCGAGTCCGCCCCCGGTGAAGGCACGGTGGTGGCCATCCGGCTTCCGCTCGGGGATCCCCGGGCAGGGAGTGAATCGTGAAGGATATCCGCGTCCTGCTCGTGGACGACCACCCGGTGGTCCGGGCGGGGCTCAGGGCCATGCTGGGCGATTTCGAGGGCATCACCGTCGCCGCGGAGGCGGCGGACGGCGGCGAGGCCCTCGCCGAGCTCTCCAGGCTCCATACCCTCGGCGAGCCGGCCGACGTCGTGCTCATGGATCTGCAGATGGGGACCGGCATGGACGGCGTCACGGCGACCGGCAGGATCAAGGCAGGAGAGGCCGGCCGGCCCGCCCCGCCCGTCCTGGTCCTCACCACCTTTGACTCCGACGCTGATATCCTCGCCGCGGTGGAAGCCGGAGCGAGCGGCTACATGCTCAAAGATGCGCCGCCGGAACAGATCCGCCAGGCGGTGCTCTCCGCCGCGGCCGGCCAGACTGCGCTGGCCCCTGAGGTGGCCGCCCGGCTGATGGGACGGATCCGCAACCCCGAGCCCGTCCTGTCGACGCGCGAAATCCAGCTGCTGGAGCTGCTTGCCACCGGCCTGGGCAACCGGGCCATCGCCAAACAGCTGTTCATCTCCGAGGCAACGGTCAAGACCCACCTTGTGCACATCTACGGCAAGCTCGGCGTGGACAACCGCACGGCCGCGATTTCGGTGGCCGCGCAGCGCAGGATCATCCGGCGCTTCTGAACCCGGACGGGGGTGCTGCTGCGCTGCCTCCCAGATGCGCTCCCTCCCGTGACAGGAAGTTGTCAGCGGCACGGGGCATAATGGCGCGGTGGGGAAAATATCAAAACTTTCAGCTGTCCTTGTTGGTCTCATTCTGGGCGCCTCGCTGGTGTCCTGCGACGACGGCAGAGCCGGAGCGCAGGACGCGGCGAAGCAGCTTGCGTCCGCTGTCGCGGCGCTCGACGTCGGCTCCGTCGCCTTTGAGGGCAAGGATTCCGGCGAGGCCAATCAGCAGCTCAACGAGGTGTTCAAGGCGCTGGACCCGGTCAAGCCCGTGGTGGAAAGCGGGGAGCTGACGCTCGACAAGGACACCGCGACGGTCCCGCTGAGTTACAGCTGGAAGATCGGCTCTGGTGAGTGGAAGTACACCGCCTCGGCCGAGCTGAAGAAGTCCGGCGACAAATGGCTGGCCGTCTGGAACCCGGCCACCCTGGTCCCCGGGCTGGCCGAGGGTGAGGTTCTCGGCACCTCCTCCGATTCCCCGCAGCGGGCCGACATCCTGGGCGCCGGTGACGCCCAACTGGTCACCTACCGGCCGGTGGTGAACGTCGGCATCGACAAAACCCTGCTGGCCTCCGCCGATCCCGCGGCGTCAGCCACCGACCTCGCCCAGCTGGTGGGCGTGGATCCAGCGGCCTACACCCAACAGGTCCAGGCAGCCGGTCCCGAGGCCTTCGTCACCGCCATTACCTTGCGCGAGGACGGCCGGACCATCACCGACGAGCAAATTGCCGCGATTCCAGGGGCCCGGGCCATCGCGGACTCAGTTCCGCTCGCTCCCACCCGTGGTTTTGCCCGCGCCGTGCTGGGCACCGTGAGCGAGGCCAGCGCCGAGCAGATCGAAAAGTCGGG
The DNA here is from genome assembly GCA_034376805.1 of Arthrobacter sp. Taxonomy (GTDB): domain Bacteria; phylum Actinomycetota; class Actinomycetes; order Actinomycetales; family Micrococcaceae; genus Arthrobacter. The sequence goes on along the minus strand of JAXMJF010000064.1, from coordinate 31,541 downwards.
CGGAGCCCTCCAGCCCGGGGACACCACGGGCACCGGCGGGCTGCAGCAGCAGTACGACGCCCAGCTGCGCGGCACCAGCGGCACCCAGGTCTTCGCCCAGACGCCGGGCCTCACCGCGGAACAACGGCAGGGCCAGCCCAACGGCGGCCGGCGCGTCCTGTTTACCGTGCCAATGGAGGCCGGGACGCCGCTGAAAACAACCCTGGATCCCAACCTCCAGCAACTGGCCGAAGACATTCTGGGGAAGGTGGGCCCGGCGTCGGCCATCGTGGCGCTCCGGCCCTCCAGCGGCGCCGTATTGGCCGCCGCCACCGGCCCGGGCAGCAACGGTTACGACACCGCGCTGCTGGGGCAGTACGCCCCCGGTTCCATCTTCAAGATCGTGGACTCCCTGGCCATGATCCGCAATGGCATGACCCCGGAGTCCACGGTGGAGTGCCCCGCCACCCTGACCGTCGACGGCCGGACTTTCAAGAACGCCGAAGGCTACCCGGCCTCCTCGCTGGGATCCGTGACCCTGCGCGACGCCTTCGCGCACTCGTGCAACACCGCTTTCATCAACGCCCGCGACACCGTCAGCCAGGCCCAGCTGGAAGCCGCCGCCACGTCGCTCGGCGTCGCCGTGGAAGCGCCGGCACTGGGGGCCGGCGCGTTCCTGGGCTCGGTTCCGGGCGAGGCCACTGGCACCGAACACGCCGCCTCGATGATCGGCCAGGGCAAAGTGCTCGTATCCCCGCTGGCCGCGGCCATCATGGCGGGCTCGGTCGCCAAGGGTGCGCCCGTCTCGCCACAGCTCGTGCTGAACCCGGGTGCCGAGGGGGCGGCAGCGTCCGGCGCGGCAGCGTCCCCGTCGGCCGGCACCACGGCGTCCGCTTCCGGGCCGGCGCCGTCCGCCCCGGCCCCGGCAAAGACCTCCGGCACCCCGGTCACCGCAGCAGAGGCCGCCGCCCTGGCGGACATGATGCGTGCCGTGGTCACCTCCGGGCACACCGGCTTCCTCGCCTCCGTCCCGGGTGCCCCGGTGGCGGCGAAGACCGGAACCGCCGAGTTCGGCAGCGACAACCCGCCCAAGACCCACGCCTGGATCGTGGCCGTGCACGGGGACCTGGCGGTGGCCGTGTTCGTTGAAGAAGGCGGCCTCGGCGCCACCGTCTCGGGTCCGCTGCTGAAGGAGTTCCTCACTGCCGCGGGCTGAGCGCTGCCGCCGGCGGGCGGCAACTGCGGCCGTGGGAGGATGGAAGTGTGGCTCATATTGACGTTTCCAATATCGATTACTTCCTCTCCGACGGCACCCAACTGCTCAACGGCGTGACCTTTAAGGTCCCGGACGGGAGCAAAACGGCGCTGATCGGACCCAACGGAACCGGCAAGACGACGCTGTTCCGGATCATCTCCGGCGACCTCATCGCCGACGAAGGCGTGATCGGGCGGTCCGGCAACATGGGCATCATGCGACAGTTTGTCGGCCAGGTCCGGGACGAATCCACCGTCCGCGACCTCCTCGTCTCCGCTGCACCGCCGGCCCTGGCCGCCGCCGCCCGCACCGTGGACGCCGCGGAACTGGCCATGGTGGAGCACGACGACGAGCCCACCCAGATGGCCTACGCCCAGGCGATCGTGGACTGGGGCGACGCCGGCGGGTACGACGTCGAGACTGTCTGGGACGAAGTCTGCATGGCCGCGCTCGGCCTGCCTTTTGACCGCGCGCAGCACCGTCCGGCGTCGAGCCTCTCCGGAGGGGAACAGAAGCGGCTGGTGCTCGAGGCGCTCTTCGCCGGCCCCGATGAGCTGCTGCTTCTGGACGAGCCGGACAACTACCTCGACGTCCCGGGCAAGCGCTGGCTTGAGGCCAAACTCAACGAGTCGAAGAAGACCGTGTTCTTCATCAGCCACGACCGCGAACTGCTGAACAATGCCGCGGGCCGCATCGTGACCCTCGAACCGGGCATCAACGGCGCCGGCGCCTGGATCCACGGCGGCGGCTTCGGCTCCTACGTGGACGCCCGCGCGGACCGAAACGCCCGTTTCGAGGAGCTCCGGAAACGCTGGGACGAGGAGCACGTGAAGCTCAAGGAACTCGTCAACATGTACAAGAACAAGGCCGCGTTCCGCTCCGACATGGCCAACCGGTACCACGCCGCGCAGACCCGCCTCGCGAAGTTCCTCGAAGCCGGCCCGCCCGAGGCGCTGCCGATCGAGCAGAACGTGCAGATGCGCCTCAAGGGCGGCCGCACCGCCAAGCGCGCCATCGTGGCCGAAAAGCTGGAACTCACCGGACTGATGAAGCCGTTCTCCATCGAGGTCTGGTTTGGCGACCGCGTCGGTGTGCTCGGGTCCAACGGCTCCGGCAAAAGCCACTTCCTGCGCCTGCTCGCCACGGGGGGCACCGACCCGGAACGGGAGCACCTTCCGGTGTCCGACGTCGACATCGCCGAAGTCCCGCACGACGGCACCGTGAAGCTCGGGGCCCGTATCCGGCCCGGTTTCTTTGCCCAGACCCATGTCCGGCCCGATCTGCTGGGCAAGACGCTGCTGGAAATCCTTCACCGTGGCGACGAACACCGCTCGGGGCTGGGCCGCGAGGCCGCCGCCGGCGCGCTCGACGGTTACGGCCTGGCATCGCAGTCGGAGCAGAAGTACGAATCGCTCTCCGGCGGGCAGCAGGCCCGCTTCCAGATCCTGCTGCTGCAGCTCTCCGGCGCCACCCTGCTGCTGCTCGACGAGCCCACGGACAACCTGGACCTGCACTCGGCCGAGGCGCTGGAACGGGCCATTGACCATTTCGAGGGAACGGTCCTGGCCGTCACACACGACCGCTGGTTCGCCCGGACCTTCGACCGCTTCCTGATTTTCGGCTCCGACGGCAAGGTCTACGAATCGGCCGAGCCCGTCTGGGACGAAAAGCGCGTCGAGCGCGCCCGCTGACCAACACCGCTGGCCAGCAACAACGCGGGGTCACCTCGCGCCCATTCCTGAGGGATTTATGGGCGCGAAGCGACGCCGCGTTGCTGTGCGCGGGTGCCGGTTACTCCGGCAGCAGCCCGGAGGACTGCTTGGCTTCCGGGCCGGGGGTTCCTCCCATGGCGGCGACCAGCCGTTCCCGGGCACGCCCCAGGTGTTCGTCGAGCACTTCGGCTGCTGCCTCGCCCCGGCCGGCCTCGATCAGTTCGAGGATTTTCTGGTGTTCGGCCTGGATCAGCGCGGTGTCCAGCAGATGCAGGGACTGGATCCGGACCATGCAGAGCCGTACCTCGCCCACGAGCGAGCGGTACATCCTGCTGATGCGTTCATTGCCCACGGCATCGATCAGGCTGGTGTGGAACCGCATGTCCGGTTCGACGACGTCGAGCGGAGTGCCGGTCTGCACCGCCGCGATGTCGCGGTTGGCCTGCACCGCCGCAGCCGGCACGTCCCTGGTGCGGGCCAGCCGGCGGAGCACTTCGCTTTCCAGGTACGCGCGGGCCAGGTAAATGTCCCGCACCGAGTCAGGGCCGAGCTCGACCACCCGGGCGGTTTTGTGGGTCCCCCGGTCCAGCAGCCCCTCGGCCACGAGCTTCTCGATCGCCGCCTTCGCCGTGGGCCGCGCCACGTCGTAGGAGGACGCCACCTCTGACTCCGTCAGGGCGTCTCCGGATCCAAGTTCACCGGCAAAGATCCGGCTCCGCAGGTCCGAGGCGACCGCGTCCACGATCGAGACTGCTGCAATTCGCCCGGCCACCGGAGCTCCCATCCTGCCAAGAATTTCTTGATCCACTCCCAATCTTGCCAGACAAGACAACAAGTCTCTCTTGACGATCATGTGTACTTGTAAGACAATCGAAGGGCGCCACGGTGTTGTGACGCCTAACACAATCTGGAGACACATGTTTCAGCAGATCCTCGACCCCATAGCCGGGTCCCTGGTCATTTCCGCCCTTTGCGCGGCGCTGCCCCTCGTCCTGCTCTTCGTCCTTCTGGGCGTGTTCAAGGTCAAGGCCCCCGTGGCTGCCCTGGCCGGCCTGGCCCTGTCGCTCGTGCTGGCCATCGTCGGCTGGCAGATGCCGGTGAACCAGGCGTTGAGCGCCACGGCGGCCGGTATGTTCTACGGCCTGTTCCCGATTCTGTGGATTCTGGTCAACGCGCTGTGGATCTACCGGCTCACCGTGGCCACCCCGTGGTTTGAAGTGCTGGGGCGCACCATCCGGTCCATCTCGAACGACCTGAGAATCCTGTCCATCCTGATCGCCTTCTGTTTCGGTGCCCTGCTGGAGTCGCTGGCCGGATTCGGCGCCCCGGTGGCGATTTCCGCCGCCATGCTGATGGCTGCCGGCATGAAACCGCTGAAATCTGCGGTGGTCTCGTTGCTGGCCAATACCGCTCCCGTGGCTTTCGGCGCGATGGCCGCACCCATCATCGCCCTGAACGGTGTCACTGGCCTGCCGCTGCAGGATCTGTCCTCCATGGCCGGACGCCAGACGCCGTTCATCGCCCTGATCGTTCCGCTCCTGCTGGTGTTCATCGTCGACGGCCGGCGCGGCGTGAAGCAGACCTGGCCGGTGGCCCTGGTGGCCGGAGTCGCCTTCGGAGTGGCCCAGTTTGTCACCTCCAACTACTTCGCCGTCGAACTCACCGATGTTGTCGCCGCCGTCGTGACAGTGGCCGCCGTGCTGCTGATGCTGAAGGTCTGGCAGCCTAAGGAAATCGTCGGGGTTGAAGGTGCCGTCGAGGGCGCCCCGGAAGCTGCCCGCGCCACCGCGGCCGTGGCGGCCGGCTCCCGTGCTGGCGGATCCGCCGCCGGCGCCTCAACGGCCGGCGCCGGATCTGCCGCAGCCGTGCCCGGCGCGGGAATCACGGTGCCCACTGACAACTCCCGGCCCGAACCCCGGCAGATCTGGATGGCGATCGCTCCCTACCTGATCATCATCGCGGTGTTCTCGGTGGCACAGCTCCCGTTCGTCAAGACCTGGCTGAGCCAGGTCGGCAGCGTGACGTTCGCCTGGCCCGGCCTGGACATCACCGATTCGGCCGGCAAACCGGTCGCGGCCACCAAGTTCAAACTCGACCACCTCAAGGCGACCGGCACCCTGCTGCTGTTCTCCGGGCTGCTCACCATGGTGCTTTACAAGGTCACCGCTTCGCAGGGGCTGCGCATCTACCGGGACACACTGGTCCAGCTGCGCTGGACGATTGTCACCGTCACCGCCGTCCTGGGCCTGTCGTTCGTCATGAACCTCTCCGGCCAGACGACCACGCTGGGCTTCGCGCTGGCCTCCGCGGGCGGTTTCTTCGCGATCCTCTCGCCGCTGATCGGATGGATCGGCGTCGCCCTTACCGGCTCCGACACGTCCTCCAACTCCCTGTTCGGCCAGATGCAGGCCACCGCGGCGGAGCAGACCGGTCTGTCGCCGGTGCTCATGGCCGCCTCCAACTCCTCCGCCGGTGTCATGGGCAAGATGCTGTCCCTGCAGAACCTGGCCGTAGCCGCCGCTGCCGTGGGCCTTGACGGCGCGGAGGGGACCCTGTTCCGCAAGCTCATCGGCTGGAGCCTGGGCCTGCTGGCGCTCATCACCGTGCTGATCTTCCTGCAGTCCACCCCGGTACTGGGCTGGATGGTCCCCTGATGGCTCCTCTGGATCTGGCAGCCCTCCGCTCGGCGGTGCACGACCCCGCCCAGGTGAAGACCCGCGCCATCGACCTGCACGCAAACGCCCATGATGCCTCGCATTTCCTGCTGATCCCGCAGGCTGTTGTCACGGCCGGGAGCGCCGCCGAGGTCGGCGGGCTGCTGCGCGCCAGCGCCGCCCAGGGCGTCCCGCTGACCTTCCGCTCCGGCGGGACCAGCCTGAGCGGCCAGGCGGTCACCGACGGTGTGCTGGTGGACGTCCGCCGCAACTTCAGGGACATCGAGGTGCTCGACGACGGGGCGCGGGTCCGCGTCCAGCCCGGCGTCACCGTTCGGGCACTCAACGCGAGACTTGCCCGCTATGGCCGGAAATTCGGCCCCGATCCGGCGAGTGAGGCGGCGTGCACGATCGGCGGCGTCGTTGCCAACAACTCCTCCGGCATGAACTGCGGCACCGTGGACAACACCTACCGCACCCTGGAGTCGCTGACCGTGGTGCTGCCCTCCGGCACGGTCATCGACACCGGGGCGCCGGACGCCGACCAGAAACTCCGGGCCCTCGAGCCGGAACTCTATGAAGGACTGGCCCGGCTGGCCGATCGGGTACGGAACAACGCGGACTCCGTGCACAGAATCCGGCAGCAGTTTGCGATGAAAAACACCATGGGCTACGGACTGAACTCCCTCTTGGATTTCCAGAGCCCGGTGGACATCATGGCCCATCTGATCGTCGGCAGCGAAGGCACCCTGGGTTTCGTGGCCGAGGCTGTCTTCCGCACCATCCCGCGGCTTCAGCACGCGGCCGCGGGCCTGCTGGTGTTCCCGGATCTTGAGGCCGCCAACGCGGCCCTGCCCGCCCTCGTCGAAACAGGAGCCGCCACCGTTGAGCTGATGGATGCCTTGTCACTCAAGGTGGGCCAGGCACTCAAGGGAACACCCGCCGTCGTGCAGGACCTGACGGTCCGGGACCATGCGGCCCTGCTCGTGGAGTACTCCGCCGGCAGTTCCGGGCAACTGGCGGAACTACAGGGCCACGGGGAGGGCATCCTCCCGGCCCTGGGGCTGTCCGCCCCCGCACGGTTCACCGGCGATGCCCGGGAGCGCGGACAGCTTTGGCAGTTGCGCAAGGGCCTCTACGCCTCAGTGGCTGGGGCGCGTCCCCAGGGCACCACCGCGCTGCTGGAAGACATTGTGGTGCCGGTCCCGGTGCTGGGCCGCACCTGCCGGGAACTGATCCGGCTCTTCGACAAATACAGCTACAGCAACAGCGTGATCTTCGGCCATGCGAAGGATGGCAACGTCCACTTCATGCTCACCGACGGCTTCGCCACCGCGGCCGAACTGGACCGCTACAGCGCCTTCACCGAAGACATGGTGGACCTGGTCCTGGCCGAGGGCGGATCCCTGAAGGCGGAGCACGGGACCGGGCGCGTTATGGCCCCGTACGTCCGCCGGCAATACGGCGATGAGCTCTACGACGTCATGCGCAGCATCAAACGGCTCTTCGACCCTGCCGCAATGCTCAACCCAGGCGTCCTGATGGACGAGGATCCGCAGGCGCATCTGCGGCACATCAAGACGGCGCCGCCCGTCGCCGAGGAAGTGGACCGCTGCGTGTCCTGCGGCTACTGCGAGCCGGTGTGCCCCAGCAAGGACATCACGCTCACTCCGCGGCAGCGGATCGTCACGCTGCGCGCCATCGAATCGGCCCGGCTGGCCGGGGACACGGCGCTGGTCAAGGAACTGGAAAAGGACTACGAGTACGAGTCCGTGGACACCTGCGCCGTGGACGGGATGTGCCAGACCGCCTGCCCGGTGGACATCAACACCGGATCGCTCGTGAAACGCCTGCGGAAGGCCGACGCCGGTCCGCTCGCCAACGGCGCATGGAACGCCGCCGCCAAGCACTGGGAAGGCGTCACCCGCGGCGCTTCGCTTGCGCTGACGGTCGTCGACAAGCTCCCGGCCGCCGCCATCGCCCCGCCCAACAAGGCCGCGCGGGCGGTGCTCGGTACAGACACCGTGCCGCTGTATTCCGCCGAACTGCCGGGCGGCGGTTCGGTGCGGAAGCGTCCGACGCCGGCGGGCGAGGTCGACGCTGTCTACTTCCCGGCCTGCGTCGGAACCATGTTCGGACCCGCCGGGGCCGGCCAGGGCAACGAGGGACACGGCGTCCAGTACAGCTTCGAACAGCTCTGTGCCAGGGCCGGGCTCACCCTCCTCGTTCCGGACGGCATCGACGGCCTGTGCTGCGGCACCCCCTGGTCCTCCAAGGGTATGACCGCCGGCCAGGAAACGATGCGGACGAAGACCCTGGCCGCCCTCCGGGAGGCAACCCGGGACGGCGAGCTTCCCATCATCTGCGACGCCTCCTCCTGCACCGAAGGCCTGCGTCAGGCGGTGGAGTCGGAGGTACCGGCGGCCGGGCAGCGTGCTTTGCGCATGGTGGACGCCGTGGACTTCGCCGCGGAGCGGATCCTGCCCCGGCTTCCCGACCACGGGAAGCTGGAGTCACTGGCCCTCCACCCCACCTGCTCCTCCACCCGGATGGGCCTCAACGACGCCCTCAGCGCCGTCGCCGGGGCCGTGGCGGGACGGGTCGAGGTTCCGGAAAACTGGGGCTGCTGCGCGTTCGCCGGCGACCGGGGCATGCTGCACCCCGAACTGACGGCGTCGGCAACCGCGAAGCAGGCCGCCGAGGTGGCCGGCATGGACGCTGCCGCGCACGCCTCGTGCAACCGGACATGCGAACTGGGAATGACCCGGGCCACGGGCGCCCAGTACCGCCATGTGCTGGAACTGCTGGAGGAAGTCACCCGCTAGCCACAGCAACGCGGGGTCATCTCGCGCCCATTCCGAGGGATTTATGGGCGCGATGTGACCCCGCGTTGTTATTTGAAGGTCCTTCGCACGACTGCCTTTTGAGCGTAAAGTGATTAAATGATCACGATCCCTTAGCATTTGTTCATGACCACTGAGGAGCGCCACCGCCGCATCGGCGAACTCCTGCGCCACCGCGAGCAAGTCTCGGTCGACGAGCTCATGGCTGAATGTGGCGCCTCGGGCGCGACGATCCGGCGTGACCTGGACGTCCTGGCCCTCCATGGGGTTCTCCGCCGGGTCCACGGCGGAGCCCGCAGCCTGGTCCTTGGCGGCGAGAACCCCGAATACGGGCAACGCAAAATCGAGGACCACGCCGCCAAAATCCGGATCGCGGCCGGCGTCGCCGCCCTGCTTCAGGACCGACGTCACGTCTGGCTGGACAGCGGCACCACGGCCACAGAGGTGGCCCGGCAGTTGCGGCACCGGGACATGACCCTGATGCCGATGTCGTTGCAGGCCGTCAACGCGCTGACCGACGGCGGCCCGGCTGCGGGCCGGCATCCCGAACTGCTGCTGCCCGGCGGTAGCCTGACCGCCGGGGAACTGTCCTTCCGCGGACCCATGACGGAATCCAACATCCGTTCGCTGCGCTTTGACACGGCCGTACTCACGCCCTGCGCGCTGAACCTCGGGGACGGGCTCCTGGCCCATGACCTGGACGATGCGGCGGTGAAACGCGCCGGGCTCGAATCCGCGGGCAGGGTGATCGTCGCCTGCTCCGGCAGCAAATGGAACGCCAGCGCGGTCGCTCTCGTCGCTCCCCTGGATGCCGTGGATGTCCTGGTCACGGACAAAAAGCTCAGTACCGAAGAACTTGCCCAGCTCACCCAACACTCGGTGGAAGTAGTGATCGTATGACCAAGACGGCAACCCGCCCGCAGCTGAACGCCGCAGCCGCGGCGACCTTCCTGATATTCGGCATCAACGGGCTCGTGTTCGCCAGCTGGGCCGCCCGCATCCCCGCGGTGACGGACATCCTGGACATCTCCTCGGGACAGATGGGAACCCTGCTGTTGTGCGTCGCGGCGGGCTCCCTGATCGCGCTGCCCACGGCCGGCCGCGTCGTGGGCCGGATCGGGACGGCCAATGCTGTGCGGGCCGCCGGGCTCGTCGCGGCCGCGGCCGGCGTCGGTGTGGCCCTGGCCCTGCTGGCCGAGTCCATCCCCGGGACCGCCGTCGCGCTGTTCTTCTTCGGCATGGGCATCGGCCTCTGGGACGTGTCGCAGAACATCGAGGGCGCCGACGTCGAACACCAGCTCGGGCGCACCATCATGCCGCAGTTCCACGCCGCTTTCAGCGGGGGTGCGTTCCTTGGCGCCCTGATCGGCGCCGGCCTGGCGGGCCTCGGCGTCGGACTCCCGGCGCACCTGCTGGTGATCGCCGCCATTGTGGCCGCCGTGACCCTGGCTGCGCCGCGCTACTTCCTGCCGCACATCCCGGCTCCTGTGCCGGTGGCCGGGGAAACCAGGGAACCCAAGGGCCGCTCGGCCTGGCGGGACGGACGCACGCTGCTGATCGGCGTCGTGGTGCTGGGCGCGACGCTCACCGAAGGCGCCGGCAACGACTGGATCGCAAAAGCCGCCGTGGACGGCCTGGACGCCACGGAATCGACCGGGGCGCTGCTGTTCGCGGCGTTTGTCCTGGCCATGACCGCGGTGCGCTTCTTCGGCGGCCGGGCGATCGACGCCTACGGCCGGGTGCCGGTGCTCCGTGCCAGTATGGCTGCAGCCGCCGCAGGGCTCGGGCTCTTCGTCCTGGCCGGTGACATCTGGATGGCGACGGCCGGTGCGGTGCTCTGGGGGGCGGGGGCTGCCCTCGCGTTCCCGATGGGGATGTCGGCCGCGGCCGACGATCCGAAACATGCGGCCGCCCGCGTTTCAGTGGTCTCCACGATCGGATACGTCGCGTTCCTGGCCGGCCCGCCGCTGCTGGGCTACCTCGGTGACCTGATCGGAATCCGGCTGGCCCTGCTGGCCATCATGATCCCGATTCTGGGTGCGCTTCTGCTCGCCGGCGCCGCGAAGCCCTTGCGCGCCAGCTGAGCAGGCGTCGGGCGTCTCCATTCTCCTGAATGCATATGTTCTGGAAGAACAACCAGAGCAGGAGCACCACCGGCACGGTCAAACACACGCTGCCTACGGTGTCCACGAGCCAGTGGGCGGATAGATACGTGCGGCTGACCATCATTGCCAGCACCCCGGACCCCGCGAGCACCCCCACCCAGGTGCGGCCCACCAGCAGGGCCAGCACCACCAGGAACGCCGCAGTGCTCGCCACGTGACCCGACGGGAAGGAGCCCGTGTCGGTCAGGACGACGGTGTTCTCCGGCCGGTCACGGAAAATGCCCGCCTTGAGGATCTGCGTGCAGATCAGGACGGCGATGCCGGCGGCAGCGGCGAAGAGGGCCGCCTGCGGGCGTCTCCTCAACAGCAGGGCAGCAACGAGCAGCCCGTGGAGCACCAGGACGCCCCGGTAGCCGGCCAGATTCAGGAAGACATTAATGCCGTCCCAGAACGGACTGCGCAGCGACGTGATCCAGCCGGCCCAGCTTTCGTCCAGACCCTGGAACGGGGGCAGCCTCACGTCCGCCAGGAGGAGACCAGCAAGGACGGCGCCCAGTGCGAGCAAGGCGGTACTCGCGGCCAGCACGCGGCCAGGGGGCAGTCGCTGAGGGTCCAGCACTCGGATCATCGCCTCATCCTAACCAACCGACCGCCCGGGCTGGCCCTGCTGCCGCAGGACACTCGGCCGTCCCTTCCTCTCTGACGGCGTGCCGCCCCTAACCGGCAGTATGGTGGTCGAATGCGCAGCATGCTGAGGAGAGCGCCGAGCCGGCTGGGGAAACTCGACCGGAAGCTCGTACGCGCCGTGTCCCGCCTCCCCGGGGGCGATCATGACGACTTCTTCCGGCGGCTGTCCGCCGCGGCGAACAAGGGCAAGCTCTGGTTAGGCATCGCCGCCGTGATGGCGCTCTTCCCCGGCAGGACGCGACGGGCCGCGCTCCACGGCGTACTGGCGCAGGCCGTCGCCTCCGCGGTCACAAATCTCGGGTTCAAGACCCTGCTGCCGCGGGCCCGCCCGCTGCCGGAGCACCTTCCGGCCTTCAGGTTTGTCCATCCCCAACCCACCAGTTCCTCCATGCCCTCGGGCCACTCCGCCTCGGCCGTGGCGTTTGCCCTCGGCGCCGGTCTCGTGCGGCCGGCCCTCGGCGCCGCACTGGCCCCCCTCGCGGCGGGCGTCGCTTACTCCCGGGTGCACACCGGGGCCCACTGGCCCTCGGATGTGTTCTTCGGATCGGCGATCGGTGCGGGGGCTGCCCTCGTCACGCGGAAATGGTGGCCCGTTCGGCCGCCCATCCCCGAGCTCCGGCGGACTGCCGTGAAAGCCGCGGAGCTTCCGGAGGGTGAGGGTCTGGGAATCGCGGTGAATACGCTGGGCGGCTCGTACGCGGAGGAGACAGTTGCGGCACTGAAAAAGGTATTCCCCAAAGCGTATATAAAGGAGGTTGCCCAGGACGAGGACCTCACGGCGGAGATCGCCCGGGTGGCCTGCCGGCCGGGGGTGGTGGCCCTGGGCATCTGGGGCGGTGACGGCACGGTCGGCACTGCGGCTGCGGCCGCCGTCGAGCATTCCCTCCCGCTCCTGGTCCTGCCGGGCGGAACCCTCAACCACTTTGCCCGGGACGCCGGCACCCCCAACCTCACGGCCGCGGTCGAGGCCGCCGCCCGCGGTGAAGCGGCACGGGCGGACGTCGGCCTGGTGTCCGTGGAACGCGGACTTCCCGCCAGCCCCGAACTGCTGCACCTGACGATGCTCAACACCGCGAGCATCGGCCTCTACCCGAACCTGGTCCGCCGGCGGGAACTGCTCCAGCCGGCCCTTGGGAAACCCCTGGCCGGCGTCGTCGCGATGCTGCGGACGTTCGCCGCCGGGTCGCCCACCACGCTGATCGTCGACGGGGTGCGGCACAAACTGTGGATCCTTTACATCGGCCGCGGACGGTATTACCCCCGCGACCACGCCCCGCTGGTCCGCCCGGTCCTCGACGACGGGGTCTTCGACCTCCGAATGATCACCGCAGACGAATCCCTTGCCCGGCTCCGGCTGCTGTGGTCCGTGCTGACCGGAACCGTCGCCACCTCCCGGATCACCCACCTCAGCGAATCCAGCAGGATCCGGGTGGAACCCGGGGACACCACCATGGTCCTGGCGGTCGACGGGGAGGTCATGCCCGGGGTGCGCGGGGTCGAATTCTCGGTGATGCCCGGCGCCCTGACGTACTACTCGCCGGCGTCCTGACGGCCGCACTGTCATCCTCCCGGACTACCCTGATTCGACCCTGAATCATCCCTGAGACCGGCGAAACCGGCCCTCCGCCTCGGTAGCGTGGTGTGTACACAACCCCCACTGCTAGGTAAAGGAACGCTTCCATGATCGAAGCACGAGGCCTGACCAAGGTTTACGGCGAGAAAACAGCCGTCGCCGGAGTCAACTTCACTGTCGAGGCTGGCCGGGTCACCGGCTTCCTGGGCCCGAACGGGGCCGGCAAATCCACGACCATGCGCATGATCATGGGGCTGGACCGGCCGACGTCGGGCACCGTCACCGTCAACGGCACGCCGTTCGCCCGGCACGCCGCGCCGCTGCGCGATGTCGGTGCGCTGCTCGACGCGAAGGCCGTCCACACCAGCCGCTCCGCCTACAACCACCTGCTCGCGATGGCCGCCACGCACAGCATCCCCAAGAAGCGCGTGCACGACGTCATCGAGATGACGGGGCTGGCGGATGTGGCCAAGAAAAAGGTCGGCGGATTCTCGCTCGGCATGGGACAGCGGCTCGGGATCGCCGCGGCACTGCTCGGCGACCCGCAGACCGTCATCCTGGATGAGCCGGTCAACGGACTGGACCCGGAGGGTGTCATCTGGGTCCGCAATCTGGTCAAATACCTCGCCTCCGAGGGACGCACAGTCTTCCTCTCCAGCCATCTCATGAGCGAGATGGCCGTCACCGCCGACCATCTGATCGTGATCGGCCGCGGCCGGATCATCGCCGATGCGCCCATCGAGGACATCATCACCGGGAAGGGGCAGATCCGCACCCGCGTCCGCACCGACCAGCCGGACCAGCTGATGCACCTGCTCGCCGGCGACGGAGTTTCCGTGGAACTGCAGGAGAACGAACTGCTTGAAGTCACGGGCCTGGACCCGCGCCAGATCGCCCGCGCGGCCCTCGACAGCCGCGTCATGATCTACGAACTCACCCCGCTGCAGGCCAGCCTCGAGGAGGCCTACATGGAACTGACCAAGGATGAGGTCGAATACCACTCACTGATCACCACGGGCGCTGCCGCCCCCGTCCCGTCCGGAGGCAACTAAACCATGAGCTCAACCACCCTCGACCCCTCCCGCCGCGGCGCGCACGCCGGCGACGCCCCGGCCGGCGGGATCTCCGGCACCAGCACCGGCCCGGGCCCCAGCTTCTTCCGGGTGCTGAACTCCGAATTCATCAAGTTCCGCACTCTCCTGTCCACCCTGATCCTGCTGGGCTGCACCGTCCTGGTCGTGGTGGGCTTCGGTGCCCTCTCCGCCTGGGGCACGGGACAGTTCGCCGAGGCCGCAGCCACGGACCCGGAAGCAGCCGCGGCCTTCGCCTCCCAGGGCGGGGACCTCGCCGTCGGCGTCCCCACCTCCGGCATCGCGTTCGCCCAGTTGATCCTGGGCTCACTCGGGGTGCTGCTGATGAGTTCCGAGTTCACCACGGGCATGGCCCGCTCCACCTTCGCGGCCGTCCCGAAACGAATCCCGGCGTACGCCGCCAAGCTCCTCGTGGTCATGGTGACCGCGTTCGTCCTCACCGCGGCCTCCGTGTACCTGGCCGGCCTGGTGTCGCTGCCGATTCTGGACAACTACAACCTCAAACTGGACCTCGCCAGCTCGCAGTCGGTGAAGCTGCTGCTCGTCAACAGCCTCTATGTGGCCGCCGTCGCCGCCATCGGCATGGCCCTGGGTTCGCTGATCCGTAATTCCGCCGGCGGCATCATGAGCCTGGTCGGATTGTTCTTCGTGGCGCCGATCGCCTTCCAGCTGATCCCGGGCGACTTCTTCGTCGAGGCCCGCAAGTACCTGCCCGGGAACACGGTCGAACCCATGACAGCCGTGCAGCATGTCCCGGACACGCTGGAGGCCTGGCAGGCCGCGATTGTGCTGGGCGCCTGGGTCGTCATCCCGGTGATCCTGGCCGCGGTGTTGCTGAAAAAGCGGGACGTCTAGGCCCCGGACTCACCGTCTAGGCTCAGAGCATGATCGATGCAGTTCCCGTGAAGGACGCGCCAGCCGGCCAGGCTGACGCGTCCTTCGCTGAAATCACCGCCCGGCGCCGGGGGCGCATCCGGCGCTACCTGTTCCAGCATCCGCGGGCGATGGATGCCGTGGTGGTGGCCTGCTACCTGCTGCTGGTGACACCCGCCGCGGCGGAAGCGGTGCACGACGGCGTCTGGCCGGTCGCCGCGCTGCTCGTAGCGACCGCGGCGGCGCTGTGGTTCCGGCGGAGCCATCCGGTTCCGGTGGTGGCCGTCGTGGCACTGCTGGAATTGGGCGTGACCGTGCTCCACCCGTGGGGTTCCAACGTCTCCGCCGGGCTGTGGTTTGCGCTCTACTCCGTCGCGGCGGCGCGCAGCCGCCGGTTTGCCCTCGTGTGCCTGGCGTCGGCCACTGTGCCGCTGGTGGTTGTGTACTTCCTGCTGGCAGTTGGTCCGCTGGATGGCCGGCTGCCGGACATGGGAGTGAACACGCCGGAGAACTTCCAGCTCATCACCAGCATCGCCTCCGCCGTCAGCATCACCCTCTCCAACGTCATTGCCACCGGTCTCGGTGTCTCGGTCCGGCAGCGGCGCGAGCATGAGCACGAGATTGCGGCCTGGGCCGCGAGGGCCGCGCAACTCGGGTCGGTCACCGAACGCAACCGCATCGCCCGCGAAATGCACGACGTCGTGGCACACTCGCTCACGGTGATGATCAGCCTGGCGGACGGGGCCGCCGTCGTCGTCAAAAAGGACCCGACCAGGGCAGCGGAGGTCCTCGGGGAACTCTCCCGCACCGGCCGCACCGCACTGGCGGACATGCGGCGCGTCCTGGGCGTGCTGCGCGACGACTCGGCCCCAGGTGAGGCTCCCCGCGAACCGCTCGTGGCCGGGGAAAATCTGCGCACACTCCTCGAGGGCTTCCGCACCGCGGGGCTCCCGCTGCACTACACGCACACCGGGCCATCGCTGCCGGACGACGCCGCGTTCCAGCTGACGGTCTACCGGATCGTGCAGGAGTCGCTCACGAACGTGCTGCGCTACGGCCGCTCGCTGGGCCGGGTGGACCTGGCCATTGCCCGGAACGGCCCCACGGTCAGCATCGACGTCGTCGACGACGGCAAGGGCACCATCGACGCCGGTGGCCTGGCTGCGGCGGCGGCGCGGAAATCCCCCGGATCCGTGGGGACGGGGGAGGGTCTGGCCGGAATGCGGGAACGGGCACGAATCTACGCGGGGACCGTGGAGGCAGGCCCGGGCCCTGATCACGGCTGGCGAGTGCACGCAGTCCTGCACTGGAACGGCGACAACGGAAGCAAGGGCACATGAGTCAAGGGGAACCGATGAGCGAAACCGGACCGATCCGCATCCTGCTGGTGGATGACCAGCCGCTCCTGAGGATGGGCTTCCGCCTGATCCTGGAGGGCGAGGATGATCTGGCGATTGTGGGCGAAGCCTCCGACGGCGCCGACGCGATCCGCCAGGTCCGGGAGCTCGCACCCGACGTTGTGCTGATGGACGTGCGGATGCCGGTGCTGGACGGGATCGCGGCCACGCGGGCCATCACCGCGTCCGGGGCCCACGCGAGGATCATCATCCTCACCACCTTCGACCTCGACGAATACGCATTCGCCGGGCTTCAGGCCGGGGCCTCGGCCTTCCTGCTCAAAGACGTGGCGCCCGCCGAACTGGCCAGTGCCGTCCGGGTGGTGGCGAGCGGTGACGCGGTCGTGGCCCCGCGCATTACCCGGCGGCTGCTGGAAACGTACGTCCGGGGCAACGGGGCCGGTCCGGCCACCGGCGGAGCCCCTGCCGGTACCAGGCCAGCGAAGGATCCGCTGCTGGAGGAGCTCACCCCGCGCGAAACCGAGATGCTCGGGGCCATGGCCGAGGGGCTCTCCAATGCCGAGATTGCGCACCGGTACTTCCTCTCCGAAGCCACGGTCAAGACACACGTGCGCCGGATCCTCAACAAGCTCCATTTGCGCGACCGCGTGCAGGCCGTGGTGTACGCCTACGAGACCGGCCTGGTGGTGCCCAGCAACCCGGACTACTGAGCACGGGAGAGGGGCTGCGCGGCACGGGGAGTCCGAAGCAGTGGTTTCAGGCACATTTCCAAATTGCCCATGAGGCAACTTCCCTTGCCTTATGGGCCTTATTGCTGGAGATCTGCCCGGCTTCGACCTCCGTCATTTGTGGGATTGCACAGACCAGACGCTTCCGCGCCCGGTCTAGGGTGAAACGTCAATGTGGTCCGCCACACAAGTTTTCACGATCCACCCGCGGACCCGAACAATCCACGAAGGACGGCGCTTCATGCAGGCTGACCAGCAACTCTCCAAATCCCTGAAACCCAGGCATCTGTCCATGATCGCGATCGCTGGGGTGATCGGTGCCGGGCTCTTTGTCGGCTCCGGCGCCGCGATCCAGCAGGCGGGTCCCGGCATCCTGGTCGCCTACACGGCGGCAGGACTGGTTGTCATCCTGGTCATGCGCATGCTCGGTGAAATGGCGGCGGCCAATCCGGAAACCGGTTCGTTCTCGACCTATGCGGACAAGGCCCTTGGCCGGTGGGCAGGATTCAGCATCGGCTGGCTGTACGCCTGGTTCTGGATCATTGTGCTGGGTATCGAGGCCACGGCGGGTGCGGCGATCATGCACCGTTGGGTGCCCGGGATCGACCAGTGGATCTGGGCGCTGCTGCTGATGGTGGTCCTGACCCTGACCAACCTGGGGTCCGTGAAGTCCTTCGGCGAGTTCGAGTTCTGGTTCGCCTCCATTAAGGTCGCGGCGATCGTGCTGTTCCTGCTCTTCGGCGTCGTGGCGATTCTGGGCCTGATCCCGGGCGTCCCGGCCCCCGGAGTGAGCAACCTGCTGGAAAACGGCGGCTTTATGCCCAACGGACCCGGCGCCGTGCTGGCCGGTATCCTCGTGGTCGTTTTCTCCTTCTTCGGCGCTGAAATCGCCACCATCGCCGCCGGTGAATCCGAAAACCCCGTCGACGCGGTCAAGAAGGCCGTGAAGTCCACCGTCTGGCGCATCCTCGTCTTCTACATCGGCTCCATTGCGATCGTCGTCACCCTCCTGCCCTGGAACTCCGCCTCTGTGGCCAAGAGCCCGTACGTCGCCGTGATCGAGCTGTACGGCATCCCGGGCGCCGGCACCATCATGGACATCGTGGTACTCACCTCCGTGCTCTCCTGCCTCAACTCCGGCCTGTACACCGCCAGCCGGATGCTGTTCTCCCTCTCCCGCCGCGGCGATGCGCCGCGGTCCTGGATGCGGATCTCCAAGCGCGGCGTCCCGGCCGCCGCCGTCCTGGCCTCCACCGTGGTCGGATTCATCACCGTCGGCCTGAACTACATCGCCCCCGACACCGTGTTCCTGTTCCTGGTCAACACCTCGGGAGCCATCGCCCTGTTCGTCTGGCTCGTGATCGCCGGCTCGCAGCTGATCCTGCGCCGCCGGATGGGCGCCGCGGCCAAGGACCTCCAGTTGAAGATGTGGCTGTTCCCCTACCTGACCTGGGTCGCCATCATCAGCATCGTCGCGCTGCTGATCGGCATGGTGGTCCTGGACACCACCCGCGAATCGCTGCTGCTCTCCCTGGCCCTCGCCGCCGTCGTGGTCGGTATCGGCCTCTGGCGCTACCGCAAGAACGGCGGGAAGACCCCGGAGTCGGGCAACGGCGAGACCGGCGCCGGCAAGGCCGAGACCGGGGCTCCTGCCGAAGACGCCACGGTGGGTGCCGGCCAGGCGTCGTAGCTCCCGCCCCGCCCCAGCCCCGACCCGGGTCCCCCAGCACCACATGTCCCCCAGCACCACGGGACATGCCCAGCCTTGCCGCACTGCAGTGGACATAGTGGCACTATGTCCACTCGACGCGGCCAGGACTGGGCATGTCCCGGGGCCCGGGTGGGACATGCCCAGTCCTGGGCGGACGTGGAGGGCAAGTCCCGCGGCCCGGCCAGCGCTGCGCCGGCGCAAGCCACAGCGTGCTCACAGGAGGGGCCTAGCCAGGGCATAGTGCCACGGGGTTCCATGGACGCATGACCTCGTCTCCGCAGCCACCGCACGAACCGCACCCCAACCATGACCGCGGGCTGGAATTCGACCTCTCCACCCTCTTGAGCCGCCGGTCGTTGGGCATGTTCCTCGGTGCCGGTACGGCCGCCGCGCTGGCAGCCTGCACCCCGGGCGGCTCCGCCACCGGGTCCGCGACAGCCTCGACCGGGTCCGCCTCGACCGGGTCGACGCCGGCATCCTCTGGAACCGCCGCGGCCACCGGCACGCCGTTGGCCTCCGCCTCGCCCACGCTGACCCGGGCGATCGCCGAATGCGGCGTCGAAATCCCGGCGGAAACCGCGGGCCCCTATCCCGGAGACGGCTCCAACGGCCCCAACGTCCTGGCCGCCTCGGGCGTGGTCCGCCAGGACATCACCGCCAGCTTCGGCACCTCCTCCACCAGGGTCGACGGCGTGCCGCTCACCGTCACGCTCACCCTGCTGGACAACGCCAATGGCTGCACACCACTGGCCGGGGCCGCCGTCTACGCGTGGCACTGTGACAAGGACGGCAAGTACTCCATGTACGACGCCGGACTCAAGAACGAGAACTATCTCCGCGGCGTCCAGGAGGCCGACGCCAACGGCCAGGTCACTTTCCAGACCATCTTCCCCGGCGCCTACAGCGGCCGCTGGCCGCACATTCACTTCGAAGTCTTCGAGTCCATGGACAATGCGACGGCGGCCGGGCAGGTTCTCGCTGTGTCCCAGATCGCGCTGACGGACGCCGCCTGCAAGGACGTCTACGCCTCCGCCGGCTATGAATCCAGCGCCCGCAACTTCCCCCGGACCACGCTGACATCGGACAACGTCTTCGGCGACGACGGCGGCATCTACCAGCTGGCCACCATGTCCGGGTCAGCGTCGGGTGGGTACACGGCCGGACTCAACGTCACCGTGTAGGGGCCGTTGGGCCAACGGCACGGCGCTAGACTCGGAGCCATGCCTTCAGAGTCCAACGCCGCAGCCCACATCCAGGACCTCGGCGCGTACGTCACCGCGTCGCCGTCGAGCTTCCATGCCGTCCACGAAGCCGCCCGCCGGCTGAACGGGGCGGGATTCACCGCCCTCGACGAGCTGAAGCCCTGGGACGGAGCCGCCGGGACCGGGAAGTTCTATGTGGTCCGCGACGGTGCGATCATCGCCTGGGTGACGCCGGAGACGGCAGGTCCCACCACCGGCTTCAACATCCTCGGCGCACACACCGATTCGCCGTCGTTCAAGCTCAAGCCCAAGCCCACCACGGGCAAGTTCGGCTGGCTGCAGGCCGGCGTCGAGGTTTATGGCGGCCCGTTGCTCAACTCCTGGCTGGACCGTGAACTGCAGCTCGCTGGGCGCCTGGTGATGCGGGACGGGACCCAGCACCTCACCGCCACCGGGCCGCTGCTGCGGTTCCCGCAGCTGGCCATCCACCTGGACCGCGCCGTGAACGAGGGGCTGGCGCTGGACAAGCAGCAGCACATGAACCCGGTCTACGGGCTTGGCGACCCGGCGGGCGAAGACCTGCTGGGCCTGCTGGCGGGCCGGGTTGCCGGCGCGGACGTGGACGCTGCCCTGATCGGCGGCTACGACGTGGTTATCGCCGACACCCAGGCCCCGGCCGTGTTCGGCGCAAAGGGCGAGTTCTTCGCCTCCGGCCGGCTGGACAACCTGTCGGCAACCCATGCCGGGCTCACGGCGCTGATCAGGCACGCCGCCTCGCCGCTGCCGGCCGGAGCGCCGATTGCCGTGCTGGCCGCGTTCGACCATGAGGAGATCGGCTCGGCCTCCCGTTCCGGTGCGAGCGGGCCCATCCTCGAGGACGTGCTGGTGCGCATTTCCGACGGACTGGGGGCCTCGGCGAGCCAGCGGCGCCAGGCCCTCGCGGCGTCCTTCTGTGTATCCGCCGACGCCGGTCATGCCGTTCACCCCAACTACGCCGAACGCCACGATCCGGCCAACCGACCGACCCTGAACGGCGGCCCGCTGCTGAAGATCAACGCCAACCAGCGCTACGCCACCGACGCCACCGGAGCCGCCCTCTGGGCGCGGCTGTGCTCGGACGCCGGCATCCCGTACCAGGAATTCGTCTCGAACAACGTCATGCCCTGCGGCTCAACCATCGGTCCGCTGACCGCCACCCGCCTCGGCATCCGGACGGTCGACGTCGGCGTGCCCCTGCTTTCGATGCACTCGGCCCGTGAACTCTGCGGCGTCGAGGACCCCCACCGGCTCACGAAAGTGACGGAGCTGTTCTTTCGCACGGCGGCGTAGGCGCCCATCTGCACCGCAGAGCCAGCCAGGAGACGTCAACTCACACTGATCCTGCGGATCCCACATAGTTCCCACTGACCGTCTGGCAGTACCCCGGGGTGGGCCTATTGTTCTAAGCGGCTGGAGGATTCGAAGGCAGGTGGTCCTGGTTCCCGACTGCCCGGCCTGCGTCGCTTCCCAGACACGAAGTTGTCGTGCAGCTGTACCCTGTACCCCGGCGGCGGTGGCAGACCGGTGTTGTGGCTTCGAGATTACCGGTGGTGGTGCCGGTGACAATGAGAACTTAGATTTCGTTCCACCACTCGCACACAGTGCGGTTTCCCTAAGGGTGAATGGCCGACCCGAGGCTGGCTAGCAGACTCGTTTCCATTCCTGCCGGGTGTGACTCGGCGCATGTCCGACCCGTTCGTTTTGCAGTGTCTTGAGACGGACCCGCCCGCCCGTCCACCCGGCCGGGGCGGCACCAGTCCGGCCTACGGCGATGGCCCGATAGAAGGTGACCCGTCCGCCCGTGACCGGCTGGGCGTCGATAAAGACTTGCCTCGAAGTGACTTCCGCCGGGCCGGCACCGAGATGGCCCCCGATCGAAAGCAGACCCACAGTGACCGGAGTGGATACCCACACCCACGCCATTTTGGCCTCGGCGACCGGTCAGGTCATCGACACCCCGGCCTTCCCGGCCAGCCAGGCCGGGATTGCCCGCGCCATCGGCTGGATGCAGCGACGAACCATCGGGGAGTCCTGGTTTCAGTCGCAGGCGCCGGCTCCTACGGGGCTGGCCTCCGGACCGTGCTCCACGCCGACACCACAGCCTTGGCCCAGCCACGGGCTGAAGGGCCACGGGACTCGTTGCGGATCCTACTAGCCGCCCGTAGGTCCGCGGATAGCCAATGCACCGTAACGCCCTGACTGCATTGGCCCGCACCACGGACCTGGGCATCCAGACACGGCCGTGGAGCGGGGCACCGCGCGGAACCCGTGGTGGATTCGAAGAACGAGAACCGTGCACAGGCCGGCTCCTCGCCGAACTAACGGTACTTGGACCGGTTCTGATCACCAGTCCACAGTGGCGGGCCAACGCGTGAGTGTTCTCAACCGAGCCCGCATGTGTTTCCGCCGTCGAGGCGATAGATATGGACGGCGTTGGCATCGGCAAAGCTGTCGGTGAAGGCGTTGGCCGACACGTTCAGGGACCGCCCTTCGTCAAGCACGGTTGCAGCGCCGGCGCGGCCGCAGGCGAGTGTGAATGTTACAGTCTGGCCAGCGCCACGATTGGCTGCTGCGAACAGGTAGAAGTTGCCGTTGAAGACCTTGACAGACAGATCAATACCGCTGCTGTCCGCGGACACCAAACCGGTGACCGAAGGCGAATTCAACACCGGAGCAAGCGATGTAATTTGCCGGTTGACGGCAGTGACAGTGGGCCTAACCTTCTCGCCGCAATCCTCCCGGAGGATGTGCTGCGAAATGCAGTCGCCCCCAAAACTGTGGTTGAAGTAGATGATTCCGCGGGCGCCGTGGATGATGCTGCTCCATACTGCCGCCCGAATCTGGGGTGCCGTGATGCTTAGGGATTCCGGTTCGGAGAACGGATGCCCAAGTTCCACAAATGCCCAGACAGGCGTGCTGCCGGCTGGCTCGACCAGAGAGCGAACTCTATCGACTGTCCAGCCGTAGTGCGCCGCGAGGCGGCATTCTTCGTCGGTCAGGTCCCGGCCATTCCCAAAAACTGCACCTCCTTCGACGAGGCTGCAGATATAAGGGTCAGTGAACCAATAGTTGTCCGCAGAGACGACGTCCTGGTACTTGTTGACGAACTGCGCGGCTGCAGGGTTCTTCAAGTGAAAAGTGACGCCCTTGCCGTAATTTGAGTAACGGAGGGCTCCGGTGGGCAACCTGGCGGTCATTGCATCTTGGACGGTGAAACCGCATCCGGAATCTGGAGGGCTGCAGATGACGCCTTCGCCCTGCTGATTACCCGTCCATTCATTGGATCCGCCGCCAGCCCACATGTCGACCTCGTCGGAGACGAGATATCCGGAAGCGAACGATGACTGGGTGGACGGCAGAGCATGCAGGCCTTCGGCGCGGATCAGGGAAAGGTCGGAGTTGTCTGTGAGTTGGACATAGGTGTTGATGCCGGCAGCACGGTCCAGATCGAGGTCGCTGGTCTGTAGCACGCTTTCAAACCAGACGCCGATCGGGAAGAAATCCTGTCCAGCGGGAAGTGATACAGGGAACCGGCCGAAGAAATCGCTGCCGCCGTCCGGCTCCTGGAGTGAGACGCCATCGGGAAGGGGATCCTGCAGAAACACGGGGGTGCCGGTCACCGCCCCGGATCGCGGGGCACCCGCGCTGACCATGGTCGCGACGATGATGACCGAAACCATAAGGGAGTGAACGAACGTGACTGTGAACGCCCGAGCCTTCCCGCGCTTGACAACGGGTTTTACCAAATGCGGTGGGGCTCCCGAGGACCATCTCATCGCCGGCTCCTGACTGGAGGGTTGGCTTCCGGCCGGGCTCTAATCAACAGCGAAATATCAGAGACAGGCCGCGAGCTTTCCGGCTAGGGTATCACTCAGAGCATGGGGTGCATACGATGTTCTGACCACGACGGGCAAGCACACAAGGGGGGGCGTGAGTAAGCAGTCGCCAAGCAGTCCGAAACTTGCGCAAACCCCCGGTTTCGGGACGCCGCGCGATCTCCTGCAACCCGACACTGGCCCGATGATGTTGCTTCAGGCCACTGCTGTTGCTTGCTTCGTTTTCCCGAGCAACATGGTTCTGGAGCCGCTGGGCGCATCCGGATATGTGGCCCACATTCTTGCCCTTCTCGTCTTCTTCCTGTGGATGGCCTCGGTGGCGTTAGGCCTCCACAGCACGCTGGAATTCAAGCATCCCGGACGGCTCGCCTTGGGGGCGCTGGTAGTCGTTTCTTGCACCGCCTACGCGGCCATGTTCGCCGGGCTCGGCGCACCGTCTAACGAGACCTCGAGGGCCAGTGCTGACCGCTGGATGCTCCTGATGGCAGCGTCTTCTGGGGTTATCCTGGCGACAGCGGAGACGGTCCGAACCGTTGATGGGGCCATGGTTCTTGTCCGGGCCATCCTACGAGGCGCCGTGTTCTGCAGCGTCGTGGCCATGATCCAATTTGTGACTCATTTCGATCCAATGGTGTGGATTGAAAGTGTCATGGTTGGCTTTAAGGACAACGGCGGCAACCAACCCTTTCAGCAGCGGGGCAATTTCCTCCGGGTCGCCGGGAGCACCTTCCATCCGATCGAACTCGGGGTTTTGGCCTCGATGCTCGTACCGCTTTCGCTGTGGCGTTCGTTGTATGACACTAAGGGCTGGAAGTCGCTGCAATGGGCAGGATCCGGTCTCCTGGTCTTCTCAATCGCCACGACTGTTTCGCGTTCGGGAATGGTTGGGATTGCTACGGTCGCCCTGGTTTTTGTGCCATTCTTGCCAGCGCGCACCCGGCAATGGACAGTGTTGGGATTCGCTGCCGCCGGATTGGGCCTATTTGTCGCGGTCCCCGGACTTGTGGCAACGCTTTTGGGCACTGCCACCGCAGGCACCGCAGATCCTTCGATTACCGCCAGGCTGCAGGATTATCCGCGTGTTGAGGCTTTGGTAGCAGCTCATCCTTGGACCGGTATTGGGCCGGGCGCCTACTTGTCCGCCAATGCCATCGAAGTTCTTGACAACCAGTACCTGAAAACCATCGTGGAGATGGGCATTCCAGGACTTGTTGCCTTGCTGGTCTACATGGTCGTGCCGGGCGTTGCAGCGTGGATCGCGGCCTTCAACGCCAAAAACGAACGACTGAAGACGCTCGCAGGTGCCGTGGCGGCAGCCTGCATGGTAGCAGCACCCGCTTCAGCGGCCTTCGACGCATTGGGGTTCCCCGTGTTGGCCTTAATCTATCCGTTTTGTGTCGGATTGTCTGGATCCGTCTGGATAATGGTCACAAGGGAAAAGCAGGAGCTGTCGTCGGCTGGACCGAGGCAGCCGGACGTCATTGGAAATTAGAAAGGCAGGAATGAATCCAGTATCTGTGCTCAGGATGCTCTGGCACCACAAATTTTCCATGCTGTCCGTATTGATGATCACGCTGGTTGCCGGGTCTTACGTGTATTTTTTTGCGCCGCGGAACTATTCCGCTTCTTCAATATACGTGCTTGTAAATCCAAAGATCCCCTCTGCGGAACAGCTGCTTAAAGAGCCCGCTTTGGCTGCCCTGAACGCAGATAATCCATATCTGCGTTCAGTTGACAGTTCGCTCATCACGCAGGTCATGGTCACCAGGTTGAGCTCCGTCGACACCGTGGACGCAGTCACATCTGCAGGCCTTTCGCCTGACTACACCGTCACGTTGCCGAGTGCATCAGGGGCGGGGCAGCTGATCCGACTGGAGGCCACCGGATCCAGCCCAGCAAAGGCAATTTCCGCTGCTGAACTGCTTGGTCAGCGACTAACGGAGGAACTTCGGGCCACCCAGAAGGTCAACGGTGCCGACGACTTGTACCTTTTTACGGCTCTTCAGATTGACCCGCCCAACAAGGCAACAGAGCAGTATTCCAGCCGGCTCCGTTCCCTTGTGGTTGTCCTTATTGCCGGGGTCATTCTCACTTTCGCGGCTGTATCGGCCGCCCGCGTAATTGAGTCTTCACGGACTGCTCGAGCTGCAGTCTCGGGAGGCGGACGGACGCGCGAACCCGAACGAGCTCGGCACGCGGCGAATAATTCCGCAGCCGCGGACGAGGACGCCGAAAAGGACCCAATGGAAATGGCTCGACAATTCCCCGCCGGGAATGCACAAAATGGTATTGAAGCAGATGTACCTTCCAGGGCCTGAGTATCACCGGCGATGCGCCGTGTCGGTGATCTGCGTTTTCAACAACCCGACCGTCTTGCGTGAGTGTCTCACCGCTTCTGTGCAGGCCGGAGCCCTTGAGGCCCCGCAGACGGAATTCATTCCGGTCGATAACACTGCGGGCAAATTCTCCTCGGCCGGCGCGGCGTTGAACCATGGCGCTTCTGCGGCCAGCAACGACGTCCTTGTCTTTGTACACCAGGACGTATATCTTCATTCGCTGGTTGCCGTGGAAGAGGCTGCCGCGGCATTAATGGACGATGACTCCATCGGGCTCCTGGGGGCCATTGGGATTACGAATCAAGGCCGGTTGGTTGGAAAGATCCGGGACCGGATCATTCTTTCAGGGGAGACAAGCCGCGGAACGCCGGATGTCGATAGCGTGGATGAAGTACTCTTCATGGCCCGAAGGAATCAGATTCTCGAAGAGCCGCTGTCCGAGGATCATGATCTCTCGTGGCATGCCTACGCCGTCGAATACGGCGTGCGAATGCGCAAAATGGGGCGAAGGGTTGCTGTTTCGGACATCCCGCTGACCCATAACAGCCTGACCGTGAATCTGGACCGGCTGGCTGAGGCCCATTCCCGGATCGCCGTGTGCTACCCCGAGCAGATGCCCGTGGTCACAACGTGTGGCACTGTCCGGTCGGCTTCCGAGGCCAGGACGCATTCCCTGATATCGGGGGCTTTTGGAACACAGAAGTGGCGTTACCGTTGGATGCGCGAATCGCTGGTCGCCCATCGTCTGCGTCACCGCGTCGGGACGGCTACCGTTCTGGGTGACATCCGGCGGGACATCGATGAGATCTGCTCGGCCGCTGGGCTCACAGGCGCACTGGTCATCAGTGGAATACCTGACGGGCATGATCGAATGCATTTAAACGGACCCTTGGAGTTGATACGGAGGGGTGTGAGTTTCAGCTTTCTGACCGCGGACGAGCGTTCAATCGCCCCGATGCTCCGCTCGCAATCGGAGCATCAGACCATTGCGCTGACGAATATCAGTTTCGACGCAATTGCCGACAGCGCCGCAGCAATGTCCGGACGGCAGGTCATGGCCGGTTTCCATGAGAACACCGGTGCGTGGCTGCTAACAGGCCCGGCTGTGAGGGCAGCGAAGGTGTTCTACAGCACCCGGCGCTCAACGCCGTTCGCGATGAAGTCGACCTAGTTGTGCCGGGCCGAAGGCTTTGAGTCCGGCGGTGAATTCCGGCGGATCGCCCGAACCGTCCTCCGCAATCCTGCGACATGAGGGC
The DNA here is from genome assembly GCA_034376805.1 of Arthrobacter sp. Taxonomy (GTDB): domain Bacteria; phylum Actinomycetota; class Actinomycetes; order Actinomycetales; family Micrococcaceae; genus Arthrobacter. The sequence continues at coordinate 4,303 of JAXMJF010000064.1, read as the reverse complement.
GGGTCCATTCGGGCAGCAATTGCGAAGCGCGCATGGGCTGGGACTTTTTCAGCCCCGTCCACAGCCTGAGGCGCTGGGACGGGGGGCGGAGCGACACAACGTCGGCCTCGGCGGCGCCCACACCGCCGCCGAACCCGGTTTGTTGCTGGACGAGCGCGACTAGTTGGTCGAGGGTACCGTCCTGCCATATAGCCTTTCGGGTCGAAGGCTTTGTCGCCAGCCGGAGCGCCTGGGCATAAACGTCACTGACGGTGAGGTTCCATGCCTCAAGGCTGTGGCCGGCGAGAACGGCCGACCGGGTTGCGCTGCCGCGTCCCGCCCTAACGGAAAGTGACTCGGCGAGCGAGGTTAGGGTGGCCACGAATTCGAGGGGTGAGGACGGGGTCAGAAGGATCCCGTCGATCCCCGGTGAGTCCGCACCAAGCACGTCGCAATCAGCGGGGTGACCCCGATAGGTCACTAAGGGGATTCCGTGCGCCCCAGCCTCGAGCAGCGAAGTCAGCGACGCGAACGGAAAAGAGTCCACGTATACGTCGGCCGCCGACAATAACGCCGCGATATCGGACAGTCGACCCACAGCCCGGATCCGTCCATTTGTTGCTGCGTCCGCCTCGGCCCAGAGTCCATCGGAGGAAGGCCCGGCTACAAGGAGCCTCGCATTGGCGTGGTGCCCCAAGAAGGACCTAAAAAGCTCAATGAGCGATTCCGTTCCTACTGAATCGTATTTGCTGGCCGCCGCCGCCGAAACCACCAGGAAGTCGTCGTCGGCGACACCCCACCGGGCCCTAAGCTCCGATCGTCGGAGGGCCGTGATGGATTCGCCCGGTGCCAGTTCCAGCGGGCGGTTCGCCAGTATGCATCGACTGGGGTCTATGCCGCGCCGGGCGATGCTGAGTTGTTCCCCGCTGCGGCGGAAATTAAGAACAACATTCGCCGCCGATGTGCCGACCCAGAAGACATGATCCGCGTGATTGACGAAAACGGCGGGGGGAGAATTTTCGGTGCCCAAAGCGATGGCGGGGACAACATCATCCGGGTGGGCGTGGACGATCACCGCGTCAGCGCCTTCAACTGCCTTTTTGAGTGTTTCGGCCCGCCGCAGGAGGCCCCCGGGCGCTCTGTCAAGAAACTGGACGGCCCTGGATTCAGGGAGGCAATCAGAGATCTTCTCAGGCACCGGTGTGCTGCCTTGTCGAGTCAGGATGAGTCGGTGCCTTGAAGAACTGTCCTGTCGGATCCAGCACGAGATCGTCTGCGTGTGGCCCCCCGCTCCGTACAGTTGCGTCGCTACATGAACCACATTCAGCCGCCCATCGTGAGGCTTCGTCCCCCGGGGTCGCTTTCTGGCCAAAGATGACCGGAGCTGTGCCACCACGGCTTCAAGTTCGCTACTGGCAAAAAGGCCGGTGTGGTCCAGCCAGGCAAACCGGGCTGCCATTTGCGACTGCACGGCCGCCTCCTCCAGTGCCCCGTCCTTCACGAGCGACTCCGCACGCCGGACCAGGTCGTCAAAAATCTCCAGGTTTTCCCTAATGCTGGTCAAGACTGCCCCGCCTGCCAAGAAGCCGGAGCGCGGCGACGTCTTCGCGCCGTAGCCAAAGTAGTCCTGACATGAGAACCATCGTTGCGGCGGACGCAATAAGGAGCGCGATCCACGCGGGCAACCGCCCATCTGACAGGAGACCGGCGCCAAGGACAAGTAGCGCGGAGCCCACGGAGGGAAGAAACAGTTGGCGCGCAACTTTCAAAGGCCCTATACCCGCGACGCTGAGGCGCCAGAGGTAAATGGGTAGCACCACGGCTGTCACAACTAGTAGCTGTGCCATCGCCACACCCTCAATTCCGCCTCTGGCGCCGAGAAGCAGGGCCGGAACCAGGGCAGCGAGCCAGCATAACTGCGTGGACATGATGGATCCCGTCATCCCCACGACCACGAGGTAGTCGTAAATCAGCTCGAAGAGTATTCGAAAACCAGCAAGGATTGCCAGCCAAAATAGGGCGTCCGCTGCCGCCACCCAGGCTTCGCCATAGACGAAACCGACTATCGGACCGGACGCCGCTGCAAGCAGGGCAACCATGGGAAATGTGATTGACGCCAGCACGCCGATCATTGCGCGCATTGCGGCGCGCAAACTCCCAGGGTCATGCTGAAGCCGGGCAAAGACCGCCGGTGCCACACTGCGGAGCGGTTGCGAAAACACGGTCACGGGCCAACTGGACAAGTTGAATGCAAGAACGTAAAGACCAAGCATGGTTGGGCCGAGCAGACTGCCAGTGACGAGTTGGTCCAGATAGCTGACGCAGAACACCACGATGCTGGCACCAGCCAACGGCAACCCGAACCGTAACAGGGGTAGCACGACCTTTCGATCCCACCCTGCTCGCAGGGGAAGGGGTGACTTAATGACGAAGAAGACACCTGAAATGATGGACCCGGCTAGCCGCCCGATGGCTAGGCTCATTGCGCCCAGTCCTGCCAAGACCAAGACGACCGACACGATGGCCCCGACCCACACGTTGACTTGGTCGATCACCATCTTGGTCTTCTGATCGAATGAACGCTGCATCAGGGCCGCAGGCGTCGCGACGACACCGCTCACAAGTACGCAACAGACCATGACGCGAACAACGTCGGTTGCGCCGGGATCACCCATGACCCCGGCGAACCATGGCGCGGCCGCGAGTCCCGCCACGCAAAAGAGCGTGCTGCTGGCGATGGACAGCGTCGTAACCGTGGGCGCAATAGCCCGAGGATCCCCAGGCCAGCGAACTATCGCGAGGCTTACTCCGAGTTCGTTAAATGTCAGCACGGCCAACAAGGCGACCATGGCTACTGCGAACGTTCCGTAAGATTCCGGTCCAAGCAGCCGCGCCAGTACGATTCCGATTCCCAGCGTTCCTAACTTGGCGATACCCGTGTTGAGCAGGCTCCAGCCCAGGGCTGCACTCGCGCTGGCGCCCCGGACGGGCCCGGTAGCGCCCGTCGCATTTGTGAGTCCGGCCGGGCCAGGTCCGCGGTTCACGGCATGCCCAGCGCTGAGATCAGCCGTTCGGCCTGTTGTCCTGCTGCAGTCCATGTGTGGTTCATGCGAATGCCCGGGTTGTGGCTCCCGCAGTCGACGGAGCGCGCCGGGACACCACACGGACAGGAGTTCAAGGTCTCGCGCGCTGGTAGTGAAAGCCGCGAAATCGACGCGGCGAGGTCAGTTTCAAAGCTTCCCTTCCAATGCAAGGGGATGGGAAGCGAATACTGGCCCTTAAGTTGGCGCCCCAACAGCTCTTCGCGGGGTCCGATCGACGCCAAGGGGTGGCCCTGGGTTGCCGTGGCAACAGAGAAGATGGCTGCCGTGCTTGTTCGTGCCGCCGAAACGGATTCGAGCGTTCGGATGATGTCGCATTGGTTTAGCCGAAGCAAGTGAAGCAAGGCCAGGCCCGCAAACGGGCGATCAGGTAACGGCAGAAGCACGCTGACGATGAGAACGATGCCAGTTTCTGCCAAATGACGGGTCAGGAACCCGAGCACCGTCGGGCTGGCGGGATACACCTCATCCGCGTCGTCCACCAAAACAACCGTCCTAGCGACCGAACGCTGCTGCAGCAAGGTGAGGAGCATCGATGAGAGGGCCAATGGATCCCCATTGTCGACCGGCGCGGCTGCAGTTCGCTCGAGAATTGGCCCGAGCCAACTGGACTCCGAAGGATTGACGCGGCGGGTTAATGTCCGGTCGCCATGCAACTTTGGATTCTCCGCCAGTAAAGACGATTTGCCGCATCCATATTTCTCTATCATCGCCCTGGGAATTTCCCTGGAGCTCCAGGTCAGAGCAAGAATGCGCGCGGGTTCCTTGGTTCGGCCGAACAGAACCATGGGTGCCCCCATTCCATCCCCAAGAGACCATTAAGCCGGGGGTCCACGAGTTTTCGGCCAGAAAACGAGGGTCCCGAACTGATGCATTTCACTGCCGAGCGCCACTTCCTACTACAAAACGAAAGCCCGGATCACTCTTTATGTTGGAGCGAAGACCCTGACGAAATGGCTGTGCTTTTGCAAATATAGCCGGGGGTCTACCGCGGGACTAGGGCGCACGGATAGTCGAGTAGGGCATCGACTGAACTCAAGTAGTATTCAGGTCCAGTACTTGTTTTTCGACCGGCAACCTCCGTTGTTAGCGGCCATGAAAAACTGCCCATAGGCGGCCACGAAAATGCCCACTGACGGCCAGTAGAACTGCCCACCGGTGGCCATGAGATCTGCCCACTTCCTTACTTGTTCCTGCCGCGTCTTAAGCGGCGGGGGCCTCTC
>JAXMJF010000063.1:0-189298 GCA_034376805.1 Arthrobacter sp. | reverse complement strand
GATGCCGAGTTCGGCCATGGCCTCGACGGCGGCCGGGTTGACCTTCTCGGCGGGCTGGGAGCCGGCGGAGCGGACCTCGATGGCGCCCTGGGACAGGGTGGTGAGGAACGCGGCGGCCATCTGGGAGCGGCCGGCGTTGTGGACGCAGACGAACAGGACGGACGGCTTCTTGGCGGTTTCGGCGGTCATTCGGGTCTCCTGGAAACAGTTGGGTTACGGGTGAAAGCGGGCATTGTGGATAAGTCAGGCAGTCAGCACGCGGGGCGCGAGGTCATGGATCCGGTGGGCGATGTCTTCGAAGGCCTCCTCGAAGGCTTCCTCGGTACCCAGGCGCAGCGGATCCCGCACCGACCAGTGCACGCCGCCCAGTCCGCCGAGTTCCTCGTGCGCGTTGTCGCACACCGTCACCACCAGGGCCCCCTCCCCCGGTACCCGGTCCAGCTTGCGAGGGGGAAGGTCTGCAAGGTCCACGCCGTGGCGGCGGGCGACCTCGATCGCACCCCGGGCAATGCGGTCCGCGGGATGCGTTCCCGCCGACGTCGAGGGGATTTCGCTGACCTGCTGCCAGAGCGCGGCGGCCAGCTGGGACCGTGCACTGTTCCGCGTGCAGACGAACAGGACACGGCGGGCCCCGTGTTCAACACCCGGCACCAGGCCCTCCAGGGCGCCGGCAGCAAGCCGGATATAGCTGCGGCGCCTGTCCGCTTCGGAGCGGTGCCGGATCACCAGTCCGGCCTCTTCCAGCGCGCGCAGATGGTGGGAAAGCAGATTCGACGGCATCCCCAGCTCCGCCTGCAGCTCCGTCGGGGAGAAGTCCCCAAGGGTCAGCAGATCAACCATACGTAGCCGCGCAGGATCGGCGAGGGCCGCATGCTTGGCCACCCGAGCCCGAAAGCTCTCCGCTGTCTCAATATTCATTGATTCAATTTTGACTGAGTTAATTCTTTCGGTCAAGCTGTAGCCATGACTTCCAATCAGCCGCCGCTGTGGCGCCGTGCCATCGCCGAACTGCTCGGCACCAGCTTGCTCGTGACCATCGTCGTTGGCTCCGGGATCGCCGCCCAGCGGCTCTCCCCCAACGACGTCGGCCTGCAGCTGCTCCAGAACAGCACCGCCACGGTGCTGGGCCTTACCGTCCTGATTCTGGTGCTCGGGCCCGTGAGCGGGGCGCATTTCAACCCCGTGGTCTCCATTGCAGACTGGATCCTGGGCCGGCGCAGCGGCACCGGCCTGACGCTGCCGGAGCTGGGCGCCTATGCGGCCGCCCAGACGGTGGGCGCGGTCAGTGGCAGCGTGCTCGCGAACGCCATGTTTGAGGTGGGTACGTCCATCTCCACCAAGGAGCGGGCAACCACGGGGCACATGCTGGGCGAGGTTATCGCGACCGCCGGGCTGGTCCTGCTGATCTTCGCCCTCGCAGCCACCAAGCGTGGTGCCCTCGCCGCACCGGCGGTGGGCGCCTACATCGGGGCCGCGTACTGGTTCACGTCCTCGACGTCGTTCGCGAACCCGGCCGTGACGGTCGGGCGCATCTTTAGCGACACCTTCGCGGGCATCGCACCGGCCTCCGTTCCGGGATTCGTCCTCGCTCAGCTGGTCGGCGCGGCAGTGGGCCTTGGCCTCCTCCTCATCCTGTTCCCCTCAGCGGCCCGCGCCGCAGACGACGTCGTCCTGCCGCACAGTGCCGAAAAGACCAGCTCGAGGTGACGCTGGCAGTAAAGTAATCCTCAGGCGCGGGTCACCCTCACCACATATGCCCGGCCGCCACCGCCCGTGCACCTCCCCCCGAAGACCGGTAATCACACGTGAAGCTGCGCCTTTTCCCCCAGGAGCCCGCCGGGCTGAACCTCCTCGCCCAGCTGGCGAGCCAGATTGTCCTGGCCACGGGCACCCTTTCGGAGATCCTTGGCGCCCCGGCCAGTGAAAATGCCCGGCTGGTGGAGGACATGCACAACCACGAGGCCAAGTCCGCGGAGCTGCACTTCGCGCTGCTGACCCACATGCGGACCTCCTTCGTGAGCCCGCTCCCCCGCGAGGACATGTACGCGCTCTCGCGGTACCTCAACGAGGCGATGGAAAAACTCGACGCCGCCGCGGACATGGTGTCGCTTTACAAACTGGACCGGCTGCCCAAACGCGCCGCGGACCAGCTGGAAATCATCAGCAGGCAGGCCGAGCTGACCGTGGACGCGATGCGGCGGCTGGACAACCTGGACGATCTCGAGGACTACTGGATCGAAGTCCTCCGCTTGTCCAAGCGCGCCGAGCGCTCCCATCGGGTTTGGGTGGCGGACATGCTCAACGAGATGAAGTCGGCCCGTTACGCACGCACCCGGGACATTGCCGAGCAGCTGGTCGACGTCACCAGGGACCTGCGAAAGATCGCGACCCAGGTAGGCAGCATCATCGTCAAGGAATCCTGACGTGACACTTTTCCTTTTTGCCCTGGTGGTGGTGTTCGCCGGGGCATTCGCTTTCCTCAACGGCTTCCGGGACGCCTCCGCGGCGGTGGCACTGGCCGTCCGGACCCGGGCCCTCACCCCTACCGTCGCGGTGCTCCTGGCCGGTTTCTTCAACTTCATCGGCGCCGGGCTGAGCGCCGCCCTGGCACTTGTCATCAGCCAGACCTGGATACAGCTCCCCGCAGGGGAGAACGGGCTGGCCATCCTGGTGGCGGGACTGGTCAGCGCCGTGATCTGGGGAATCTACACCTGGTGGCGGGGCATCCCGTCGTCCTCGACGCATGCGCTCGTTGGCGGGCTGGCCGGCGCCGGCGTCGCGAGCGTGGTTGTCGGCGGGAACGGCGTCGGGGGCGTTGATTCGTCCCTGCTCCTACAGGTGGTACTTCCGCTGCTGCTCTCCCCGCTGATTGCGTTCATCGGCGCCTACCTGCTGGTCTGGCCCGCCACCTGGGCGGCGCGGTATACGCCGCCGAATGTCGTTAACTCCCGGTCCCGGAGGGCCCAGAGCATTGCCGTGGGCGCCGTGGCGCTGGCCCACGGCCTGCAGGACGGCCAGCGCACCAGCGCCGTCCTGCTCCTGGCGCTGCTGGCGTCGGGGCTCTCAGACGGCGGCGAGATGCCAATCTGGGTGGCGCTGTTCACCGCGGTCCTGCTGACCGCCGGGACCCTGGCCGGCGGCTGGCGGATCTCCTACACCATCGGCTACCGGATGATCCGGATGGATCCCCTGCGCGGCTCGGTGGCCCAGCTGTTCAGCTCGGTCATCCTGCTGGTGGGCGCCGTCGGCCTGCACTGGCCCATCTCCACCACGCACACGGTAACGTCAGCCGTGCTGGGTGCCGGCGCCAACCAGGGGTTTCCCGCCACGAACCGGAAGGTGGTGATCCGGGTGCTGATGTTCTGGCTGATCACGCCGGCAGTCACCGCGGCAGTCGCGTTTGTGCTGGCGCTGTCCCTGTCACCGCTCGCGGTGCCCTAGCGACCCGTCGATTGCTCCGCAGGTGCCCTTTTGGGGGTTCAAAACGGCAGCTGTGGAGCAATCGATGGGGTTATCCGAAGCGGCCGGAGACGTAGTCCTCGGTGGCCTTCTGGGTCGGGTTGCTGAACATGGTGTGGGTGTCACCGTATTCGATCAGCCGGCCCGGCTTTCCGGTGCCCGCGATGTTGAAGAACGCCGTCTTGCTCGACACACGCGCGGCCTGCTGCATGTTGTGGGTCACGATCACCACGGTGTACTGATCCTTGAGCTCGTTGATGAGGTCCTCAATGGCCAGCGTGGAGATCGGGTCCAGCGCGGAGCACGGCTCGTCCATCAGGATGACCTGCGGTTCCACGGCGATGGCCCGGGCGATGCAGAGCCGCTGCTGCTGGCCGCCGGACAGCCCGGAGCCGGGCTTGGCCAGCCGGTCCTTGACCTCGTTCCAGAGGTTGGCGCCCTGCAGGGAGCGTTCCACCAGCACGTCGGCCTCACCCTTTGAGATTTTCTGGTTGTTGAGCTTCACGCCGGCCAGCACGTTGTCGCGGATGGACATCGTGGGGAACGGGTTGGGCCGCTGGAAAACCATGCCGATCTGCGCGCGGACGGTAACCGGGTCCACGCCGGGGCCGTACAGGTTGTCGCCGTCGAGCAGCACCTCACCCTCGACGCGGGCGCCGGGGATCACTTCATGCATCCGGTTCAGGGTGCGCAGAAAGGTGGACTTGCCGCAGCCGGAGGGCCCGATGAAGGCCGTAACGGACTTGGCGTCGATGTTGATGTTGACGTCTTCGACGGCCAGGAATTTTCCGTAGTAGACGTTCAGGTCCTTGACGTCGATGCGCTTAGACATGATGTTCCTTCACTTGCTGGAGGTACGGGCTGAAGATTTTGGTCCCCGGTGCCGGGTTAGCGGCCGGTCTTGGGGGCGAACATGCGGGCAATAAGGCGGGCGCCGAGGTTGAGCAGCATCACCAGGATGATGAGCACCAGGGCGGCTCCCCAGGCCCGCTGGGAGGACGGATCCGGGTTGGACGGCGAGGTGGGGTTGAGGATCTGCGTGTAGATGAAGGTCGGCAGTGAGGCCATCCAGCCGCTGAACACGTTGTAGTTGATCGAGGTGGCGAAGCCCGCGGTGACCAGGATCGGGGCGGTTTCGCCGATCACCCGGGCGATCGCGAGGGTGACACCGGAAGCGATGCCGGAGATCGCCGTCGGGATGACCACCTTGAGGATGGTGCGCCACTTGCGGACGCCCAGGGCGTAGGCCGCTTCGCGGAGTTCGTTCGGGACGATTTTGAGCATCTCCTCGCTGGAGCGGACCACCACGGGGATCATCAGCACGGAGAGCGCGACGGCGGCGACGGCACCGGTTTTGGTGCCCGGTCCGACGACGGCGAAGAAGAACGCCGCCGCGAACAGGCCGGCCACGATCGAGGGGATGCCGGTCATGACGTCCACAAAGAACGTGATGGCGCGGGCCAGCGGACGGTCGTTGCCGTACTCCACAAGGTAGACGGCGGTGAGCAGGCCCACCGGCACCGAGATTACGGTCGCCATCGCGGTGATCAGCATTGTGCCGATCAGGGCGTGGAAGATGCCGCCGACCACCGGGGCGCCGTCCTCGACGGTTTTGTTGTCAAAGGCGCCGGTGACGCCGTTCATCGAGGTCGAGAGGAAGCCGGGGTCCGTGAGGCCCGGCAGGCCGTTGACCAGGACCGTCCAGATCACGGAGAACAGGGGCAGCAGCGCAATGAGGAACGCGCCGACCACAAGGCAGGTGGCCAGTTTGTCCTTGGCACGGCGTGAGCCTTCCACGGCGGCGCTCCAGCCGACGAGGCCGACGGCGAAGATGATCGCCGAAACGAGTCCCCAGCCGAGGGCGTTGAAGCCGATCAGGGCCAGGACGGCTGCGCCGAGCACCAGGGCGATGCCGAGCACCAGGTAGGGTGCCCACTTCGGGAGCTGGCCCTTGGTGAGAGCCGAGCGCTTCTTGACGGGGGTCAGGGTGGCGGTCATTTAGTTGGCTCCCGAGAATTCTTTGTGCCGGCTGATGATCCAGCGCGCGACCATGTTTACGCCGAGGGTGATGACGAACAGGACCAGGCCGGCGGCAATCAGCGTGTTGACCTTCAGGCCGCTGGCCTCAGGGAAGTTCAGCGCGATTTCGGCGGCGATGGTCTGGTTGCCGGACTGAATGAGGCTCGCGGTCAGCGCGCCGGAGGACAGCACCAGCGCGACGGCCATGGTCTCGCCGAGGGCGCGGCCCAGGCCCAGCATGACGGCACTGATGATTCCGGGACGGCCGAACGGCAGCACGGCCATCCGGATCATTTCCCAGCGGGTGGCCCCGAGGGCCAGGGCGGCTTCTTCGTGCAGCTTGGGGGTCTGCAGGAAGATCTCCCGGCTCAGCGAGGTGATGATGGGCAGGATCATGACGGACAGCACGATTCCCGCGGTCAGGATGGTCTTTCCCGTGGCCGAGGCCGGGCCCTGGAAGATCGGCAGCCATCCCATGTTGTTGGCCAGCCAGTTGTAGGCAGGCGAGATCTCCTTGGCCAGGAAAGCGGCGCCCCAGGCACCGTAGACCACGGAGGGGATCGCGGCCAGCAGGTCGATCACGTAGCCCAGGCCGGAGGCGAGCTTGCGCGGGGCGAAATGCGAGATGAAGAGCGCGACGCCGATCGCGACCGGCGTCGCGATCACGAGGGCGATGACGGCCGCGATCAGGGTGCCAATGACGATCGGCCAGATGTAGGCGAAGAAGCCTTCGCCGCCCTGGATCTCGTCCGGGGAGGCCACGAGGGCGGGGAATGCCTGGATGAGGAGAAAGAGCGCTACTCCGAAGAGCACGGCCAGGATCAGGCACCCAGCGGCCAAGGTGGCTGCGGAAAAGACCTTATCGCCGGCGCGGCCTGCGCCCCGGGACGTGGTCAGGGAGGTGGTGGTCACTTCACGATCCTTCAGATCTTTGTGTACTTCGGACAAACACATTGGTTCCCTGCCCCGGTGTGGCCGTTGGTGACAGCCGGACCGGGACAGGGAACCAGTAACAGGCGAGTGTTTCCACTATGCCTGTCAGCGCTAGGGATCCCTAGGACTTGACCTTGATGGACTCAATGGACTTGAGGGCCTTGTCCTGCAGGGTCTTGGACAGCGGAGCGGACTTGGCGGCATCAGCGGCCGCGGTCTGACCGGCGTCGGAGACGACGTAGCTCTCGAAAGCCTTCACGAGGTCCACGGCCTTCTGGTCAGCGTAGGTGCTGCAGACGACGTGGAAGGAAACCAGCACGATCGGGTACGCGCCTTCGATGGTGGTTGCGCGGTCCAGCTTGATGGAGAGGTCGTTGGCGTTGCGGCCTTCAACCGGCTTGCCGGCGTCGACTGCCTTGGCAGCAGCCTCGGCAGAGATCTTCGTGAAGGTCTCGCCCACCTTGATCTGCGCAACGCCCAGCTTGCCGCTCACGGCTGAGTCATCGGCGTAGGTCACGGCGCCCGGGGTGTCGGTGACGGTCTTGACCACACCGGAGGTGCCCTTGGCGTTCTCGCCCTGGAGGGCGGCCGGCCAGACGCCGGAGGCCTTGTCGGTCCAGGCCTCGGGGGCTGCGGCGGCCAGGTACTCGGTGAAGTTGGTGGTGGTGCCCGAGTCATCCGAGCGGTTCACCGGGGTGACTGCGAGGTCCGGGAGCGTGGCCTCGGGGTTCAGGGCAGCGATCGCGGGGTCGTTCCAGGTGGCGATCTCGCCGCGGAAGATCTTGGCGACCGTGACGGCGTCGAGGTTCAGTTCCTTGACGTCGGGCAGGTTGAAGGCCACGGCGATCGGGGAAATGTAGACCGGGATGTTGAGGGCGCCGTCGGGGCCGCACTGGGTGGTGGAGGAAGCGTATTCCTCGTCCTTGAGGTAGGCGTCGGAGCCGCCGAACTGGGCGGATCCGTCCAGGAGTGCCTTGCGGCCTGCACCGGAACCGTCCGGGGAGTACTGCACAGTGGCGCCCTGGTTCGCGGAGGCGAAGTTGGTCTTCCATGCGTCCATGGCGGCACCCTGTGCGGAGGAGCCGATGCCAGTCAGCGTGCCCGAAACCTGGGCGCCGGAAGCAGCGGGGGTGGCCGGAGCGGTGCCCGTTGCGTTGTCCGAGCCGCAGGCGGTCAGCGCGAGAGCGCCGGCTGAGATGACAGCGATAGCCGCGTGGCGGCCGAAGCGGAGTGCCTTCACTTAGATGTACCCCTTCCAGGGATTTTCTGAATGCGTGCCGGGCCGGAGAAGACCGGGCATGGATGCGTACGGTTTGTACCTTCATTGAATCTAGGTGCCCCAGATGAAGAGAATGTCCGACCAAGATGAACGAAGGGTTAACGACGCCGGGACATTGGCTTACATCCGCCGGGGCGCCATTGCGTTAGGCACGTCACAGCCGTAGTGGATCCCGCAGACGAGCGGCTGGCGCAACGGCCAATAGACTAAAGCGCATGGCCCCCGCTATTGGACTTTCCGCAAGCGCCCGATTCCTGCGCGGCCGCGTCCGCACGGGCCTGGTCCGGAGCCGGAACTCCCTCATGCCGGCCATCCAGATGACCGCCTGCGCCGTCGGCGCCTACGCGTTCGCCGAGTATGTGCTGGGCCACAGCGGCCCGCTCTTCGCCGCCACTTCCTCCCTGATCGCCCTGGGTTTCTCCCGGGAGCCCCGGCTGCGCCGCGTGGTCGAGGTCGGCCTGGGCTGCACCATCGGCATCGCGGTCGGTGACCTGCTGCTGCACTGGCTCGGCGCCGGGATCTGGCAGGCCGCCGTCGTGCTCCTGTTCTCCATCCTGCTGGCGCGGTTCCTGGACAGCGGCACCATTTTTACCACCCAGATGGGCTTGCAGTCACTGCTGGTGGTCCTTTTGCCGGCGCCGGCCGGCGGCCCGTTCACCCGCAGCATCGACGCCGTCGTGGGCGGGGTCTTCGCCCTGCTCGTGACGGTCCTGATTCCGAAAGATCCGCGCCGGGAACCGCGCACCGACGTCAAGAAGCTCCTGCACGAACTCGCCGAGGTGCTGCGCGAATGCGCCTCCGCGCTGAGCTACAGCGACTCCACCCAGGCCTGGCACGCGCTGATCCGGGGGCGGAACTGCCAGCCGCTGGTCGATGCCATGCGGCAGACCCTGCGGGCCTCCGGCGAGGTCGCCACCCTCGCGCCCGCCTACCGCAGGCACCGTGAGGAGCTGGACCGGCTGGAGCAGTCGCTGGACTACATCGACCTTGCCCTGCGTAACAGTCGCGTCTTTGCCCGCCGCCTGACCAGCGCCATCAACCATGCGGCGCTGTCCGACGACGCCACCCAAAACATCGCCGACGTCCTGCAGGACACGGCCGACGCCGTCGACGAGCTCTCCCTGGGCCTGGCGGAAGTGCACGACGGCGTCCGCCGCGCACACCTGCGGACGGCCCGGGCGGAGCTGCGGGAAATCGCCGGCCGGCTGCACCCGCGGCTGCTGGACGTGCAGCGGCTGGAGGGCGAAACGGTGGTTATGCTGTTCCGCCCGCTGATGGTGGACCTGCTGGAGGCGGCCGGCGCCGACTCCCGGGAAGCCCGGGACATCCTTCCTCCGCTGTAGCTGCCGCGCCAGCTGCCGCGGGGCGGGAGCATTGTTGTCGCTTTTGTTGTCGCTGGCCGCGGATAGGGTGGAGCAATGGCTACCAAGACTTCCCGGGCTACCAAGGCGCCGGGCTACAAATGCGCCGAATGCGGCTGGACCACGGCCAAGTGGGTGGGCCGCTGCGGCGAGTGCCAGGCCTGGGGCAGTGTGGAGGAAACCGGCGGCGCCGTAGCGCGCACGACGGCGGCCACCACCGTACTGGAGCCGGCCCGCCGGATCGCCGAGGTCGACGCCACCACCGCGGCGTTCCTGCCCACCGGCGTGGATGAACTGGACCGCGTGCTCGGCGGCGGGCTGGTCCCGGGCGCCGTGATCCTGCTCGCGGGCGAACCCGGGGTCGGCAAATCAACCCTGCTGCTGGATGTCGCCGCCAAGTTTGCCCGCACCGCGCAGGACGTCCTCTACATCACAGGCGAGGAGTCCGCCGCGCAGGTCAAGCTCCGCGCGGACCGGATCGACGCCGTCGCCGAATCCCTGTACCTCTCCGCCGAAACGGACCTCGGCCAGGCCCTGGGCCAGGTGGAGAAGCTCGAACCGCGGCTGCTGATCGTGGACTCCGTGCAGACCCTGAGCAGCGCCGATGTCGAAGGCAGCGCCGGCGGCGTCTCGCAGGTCCGGGAGGTCGCCGCCTCCCTGATCGCCGCGGCCAAACGCCGCAACATGACCACGCTGCTGGTGGGGCACGTGACCAAAGACGGCTCCATCGCCGGTCCCCGGCTGCTCGAGCACCTGGTGGACGTGGTGTGCCAGTTCGAAGGCGAACGCCACTCCCGGTTGCGGCTGCTGCGGGCGGTCAAGAACCGTTACGGACCCACGGACGATGTCGGCTGCTTCGACCTGAACGAGGACGGGATTGTGGGCCTGGCCGATCCGAGCGGACTGTTTGTCTCCCGGACCAAGGAGCCGGTCTCCGGCACCTGCATCACGGTGACCCTGGAGGGGCGCCGCCCGCTGCTGGCCGAGGTGCAGTCGCTGCTGGCCGAAAGCTCCAGCTCACAGCCGCGCCGGGCCACGAGCGGTCTGGACAGTTCCCGGGTGGCCATGCTGCTGGCCGTGCTCCAGCAACGGGCCGGCTGCCTGCTGAACAAGGACGATTCCTACGTGGCGACCGTGGGCGGCGTGAAGCTCAGCGAGCCCGCCACGGACCTCGCCGTCGCGCTGGCCGTGGCCTCGGCGAAGGCCAGGAGGCCCCTGCCGGAGCGGCTGATCGCCTTTGGCGAGGTGGGGCTCGCCGGTGAGGTCCGCCCAGTGCCCGGCATCAACCAGCGGATCCACGAAGCCCACCGGCTGGGGTTCACCCATGCCGTGGTGCCCGCCAGCCCGAACGGCCCGGGCCCGGTGCCGGCCGGCTTCTCGGTGCGCGAAGTCGGGCACCTGACCGAAGCGCTGAGCCTGCTGATCAGCTGACGCCGCCCGCTGTCTGGCGTTCTGCCCGAAAGGCGACTAAGGACCCTAGCCCGGGCCCGGTATCCGGCGGAAAATTGGTGTCAGGAAGGGTTACGGGCGAAGGGACAAGGCCATGATGGGTTACTACGGAGACGGCTTCGGCTGGATGTGGCTTTGGGGACTGCTGTTGCTCGTCGGGATCGGGGTGCTTGTGCTGCTCGCGGTCCGCCTTTTCACCGGCGGATCCAACCGCGGCGGTCCGGCCCACTACGGACCCTACGGCGCCCCGCCCTATGGCCCGCCGGGGACTCCCCCGGGCGGGCCCGGCTTCCCCGGAGGCAAGAGCCAGGCGAGGCTGATCCTCGATGAAAGGTTCGCCAGGGGCGAGCTCACCGCGGAGCAGTACCGCGAGAATGTGAAAGTACTCGGCGAGGAGCCGTAATGCGGCCGATCAGCCGCCGCAACGCCCTGATTGTGGGCGGACTGGGCACGGCGGCCACTGTGGCGGGCGGCGCCGGGCTGTGGTGGTCCCTGAATTCCACGCAACAGCCTGCTGGCGTCGGCGGGAGCGGGGGCGCCGGCGGGGGCGCTTCGCCCGCGCAGGGCCCCGAGCTGCATGGTCCAACCGAACTCCGCAGCGCAGACGGCCGGCTGCAGCTCACCCTCGACGCCGCCCCCGGACGGGTGGAGCTCGGCGGCCGCCAGGCCAGCGCCCTCTGCTACAACGGCACCGTTCCGGGTCCCACCCTGCGCCTGCGGCCGGGCGATGAGCTCAACGTCCGGCTCGAGAACAGCCTCAAGGAACCGACGAACCTCCACGTCCACGGCCTCCACGTGTCCCCCCAGGCCGACGGGGACAATGCCTTTATTGAGGTCAGGCCCGGACAGGGTTTTGACTACCGCTACAAGCTGCCTTCGGACCACCCGCCGGGCGTGTATTGGTACCACCCGCACCACCACGGCATGGTCGCCGACCAGCTCTTCGCCGGGCTGTTCGGTGCGATCATCGTCGAAGATCCCGAGGCCATCCCGGTGAGCACGGAGCGGGTCCTGCTGGTCTCGGACACCACCCTGGACGGCGCCGGAAACATCGCCGTCGTATCGCCGATGGAACGCATGGCGGGCCGGGAGGGTGAGCTGCTCCTGCTCAACGGGCAGAGCAACCCGCTGCTCACGGCCCAGCCGGGCGCCCGGGAGCGGTGGCGGATCATCAACACCTGCGTGGCCCGCTACCTCCGGCTCCGGCTGGACGGCCAGCAGCTGCAGTTGCTCGGCATGGACTCGGGCCGGTCCGCCGAACCAGAAACCGTGGACGAACTGCTGCTGGCGCCGGGCAACCGGGCGGACCTGCTGGTGACCGCGGCCGCTGGCGAAGCCGTATTGCAGGCCCTCCCCTATGACCGCGGCGGAATGCCGGGAATGATGGGGCGGGGGCCGGTCCCCGGCAGCGGGGCGGGCACCCTTGCAAGCTTCCGGGTCAGCGGCGCCTCCGCAGCCCCGCCCGGCGCCGTCACGTCCCGGCCGGCCCAAGAGGACCTGAGGACTGCCGCCGTCGCCGCACGCCGGCAGATCGTCCTGTCCATGGGCGCGGGATCGGGGCGTATGGGCGGGGGGATGGGCGGCATGATGCAGTTCACCATCAACGGCCGCGAATACAGCGAGTCCCGTACGGACACGACCGCCGCGGCCGGAACCGTGGAGGAATGGACACTCGTAAACACCAGCCCGATGGACCATCCCTTCCACCTGCATGTGTGGCCGATGCAGCTGATCCACGACAACGGGCAGGCAGCCGGCTCCGTGGTGATGCGGGACGTGGTGAACGTGCCGGCGAACGGCCGGGTCACGGTCAGGATTGCCTTCCGCGACTTCAGCGGCCGCTCGGTCTACCACTGCCACATCCTCGACCACGAGGACCTGGGAATGATGGGCGTGATCGAGGTCCGCTGACCGGAAAAACACCTTGCCAAGCATACCCCCAGGGGGTATGTTAGAGCTGACTCCAAACATCGATGACTCTGCCCAGGAGCGCGCATCATGGAACACCGGAACAGCAGCCAGGCCGTTGGCGGCCAGCAAACGAACCACCGGCACGAGGACCACAGCCCCCACGGGGAAAACGGCACACACGCCCCCCGGCAGGACGACGAGCACATGGTCCACAGCCACGGCCAGCATGCCGGGCACAGCGTCGCGATGTTCAAGAACAGATTCTGGCTGACCCTCGCTCTGGCTATCCCGGTGGTCTTCTTCAGCCCCATGATCGGGCACCTGCTCGGCTTCCAGGCGCCCGTGTTTCCCGGCTCCGCCTGGATTCCTCCGGTACTGGGAACAGTCATCTTCTTCTACGGCGGCCAGCCGTTCCTCAAGGGCGGCCTGAATGAGCTGAAAAGCCGCAAACCGGGGATGATGCTGCTGATCGCCATGGCCATCACCGTCGCCTTCACCGCCTCGTGGGTGACCACCCTCGGGATCGGCGGCTTCGACCTCGACTTCTGGTGGGAACTGGCATTGCTGGTCGCCATTATGCTGCTGGGGCACTGGATCGAAATGCGCGCCCTCGGCTCGGCCCAGGGCGCCCTGGATGCCCTCGCGGCGCTGCTGCCGGACGAGGCGGAACGCCTCACCGAGTCCGGAACCGAAACCGTCAGCGTGTCCGAGCTCAGGAGCGGCGACACGATCCTGGTCCGTTCCGGCGCCCGGATGCCGGCGGATGGAACCGTGATCGAGGGGCAGGCCGAATTCGACGAATCGATGATCACCGGCGAGTCCAAGACCGTCCTCCGCTCCCCCGGCGACCCCGTGGTCGCGGGAACCATCGCCACGGACAACAGCCTCCGCGTCCGGGTGACAGCCATCGGCGACGAAACGGCCCTCGCCGGCATCCAGCGGCTCGTAGCCGAGGCCCAGGCCTCCTCCTCACGAGCCCAGGCCCTCGCCGACCGCGCCGCCGCCTTCCTGTTCTACTTCGCCGCCGGGGCCGGCGTTATCACCTTTATCGTCTGGACTCTGCTGGGCAGCATGTCCGACGCCGTGGAGCGCACCGTGACGGTGCTGGTGATCGCCTGCCCGCACGCCCTGGGCCTCGCCATCCCGCTGGTCATCGCGATCTCCACGGAGCGGGCAGCCCGCGCCGGCGTGCTGATCAAGAACCGGATGGCGCTCGAGCGGATGCGGACAGTCGACGTCGTACTGTTCGACAAGACGGGGACCCTGACCAGGGGCGAGCCGGAGCTCAAGGACATCGCCGCAGCCGATGGGACCGACCGGGACGAGCTGCTCGCGCTGGCCGCTGCGGCGGAATCGGACAGCGAGCACCCTCTGGCCCGCGCGATCGTGGCGGCCGCCCGCGAGCGCGGGCTCCCGGTCCCGCAGGCGAGCGGTTTCACCTCCCTGACCGGCCGCGGCGTCCGCGCCACGATTGACGGCAGGACAGTCCTGGTGGGCGGGCCGGCCCTGCTCCGGGAACTGGGTGCAGAGGAGCCCCCGCCCCTGGCCGCCGCCACGGCTGCCTGGCGGGACCGGGGCGCGGCGGTGCTCCATGTGGTGGACGGCAACACTGTACTGGGGGCCGTGAGCCTTGAGGACGCGGTACGCCCGGAATCCCGCCAGGCGGTCGCGGCCCTGCAGCACCGCGGAATCAAGGTCGCCATGATCACCGGCGACGCCCGCCAGGTGGCCCAGGCCGTGGCCGCCGAGCTGAACATCGACGAGGTCTTCGCCGAGGTCCTCCCGGCGGACAAGGACAAGAAAGTCGCCGAACTCCAGTCCCGCGGCCTCAGGGTGGCCATGGTGGGCGACGGCGTGAACGACTCCCCCGCCCTGGCCCGGGCCGAGGTCGGGATCGCGATCGGCGGCGGGACCGACGTCGCGGTGGAGTCCGCTGGCGTGGTCCTGGCCGGGAACGACCCCCGGGCGGTGCTGTCCATGGTGGACCTGTCCCGGGCCAGCTACCGGAAGATGTGGCAGAACCTCGTCTGGGCGACGGGCTACAACATCATTGCGGTGCCGTTGGCCGCCGGCGTCCTGGCCTTCGCCGGGGTGGTCCTCTCGCCGGCCGCCGGCGCGGTGCTGATGTCCGCCTCCACGATCGTCGTCGCCCTCAATGCCCAGCTGCTCCGGGGCCTGAAACTCAACCCCGCCGACGTCGGCTGACCGGAAAGTGACCCTCATGCCGGAGACCAACCCCCGCTATCCATCCTTCGGACGGTCCTTCGCCCGCGTGGGTCCGCGGATGGACGCCCGCGGGGCAGCGGACCACCGCCGGCGCCTCCTGGCAGCGGCACACGGCGCCGTCATCGAAATCGGGGCAGGCTACGGCGCCACTTTTCCGTTCTACCCTTCCACAGTGACGGGCGTGCTGGCCCTCGAGCCGGACCCCACGCTCCGGGAGCTGGCCCGGGCCGCCGCGGCCACGGCCCGGGTGCCCGTCACCGTGGAGGACGGCGTGGCGGAGTCGCTGCCGGCGGCGGACGCCTCGGTCGACGTCGTGGTCTCCAGCCTTGTGCTGTGCAGCGTGGCGGACCAGTCCGTGGCCCTGGCGGAGGTGGTGCGGGTCCTGCGGCCGGGCGGCCTGCTGCTGTTCTACGAGCACGTCCGTTCCGCACACCGTCTGCTGGGGGCTGCCGAGGACCTGCTCACGCCGCTGTGGAGCCGGATGGCCGGCGGATGCCACCCGAACCGGAACACCGCCGCCGTGATCGCTTCAGCAGGCCTGACAGTACAGGGCCTGGAGCACTTCGGCTTCTCGGTCCTTCCCGGCAACCCGCGGCTGGCCCACGTGCTGGGGGCGGCCCGCAAACCCTGAACGCCGCCGTCGGGTGACGTTCCCGCCCGGTTACTTCAGCCCGCCGGACTTCAGCGCCGCGGAAATCGGCAGAATTCCTCTGCCAATTCGACGTCGCAGGGCCGGTAACTGGGCGGGAGCGTCGGTCACAACGCAAAAGGGACGCCTGCCGCAATGGCAGGCGTCCCTTCAGTCAAACGGTTGGAGCTGTGCTTAGGCCTTCTTGGGCGGCAGCGCCAGCTTGAAGACCTTGGCCCAGGTGGAGCCGACCTGCTTCCAGATCGGGCCCGTGGTGTACGGCAGGCCGTAACGCTTGCAGATTTCCTGCACCTTCGGGGCCACCTCGGCGTAGCGGTTGGACGGAATGTCCGGGAAGAGGTGGTGCTCGATCTGGTGCGACAGGTTGCCCGTCATCAGGTGCATGAACTTGGAACCGGAGATGTTGGCGGAGCCGATCATCTGCCGTACGTACCAGTCTCCGCGGGTCTCCCCTTCCACCATTTCCTCGGTGAAGGTGTCCGTCCCCTCGGGGAAGTGCCCGCAGAAGATCACCGCGTGCGCCCAGACGTTGCGGACAGCGTTCGCGGTCAGGGTGCCGTACAGCGCCTGCTTGCCGGAGCCGGTCAGCATGGCGACGGCGGGAGTGGCGGCGTAGTCCTTGGTGAACTGCGTGAGCGCCTTGCGACCAAGGGCCTTGAGGTCCTTGGTGAGGGCCTCCTTGGACTTGTTGCCCTCTTTGTAGTCGTTCAGCTCGAGATCGTAGATCGCGATGCCCCACTCGAAGACCGGTGCCAGCAGGGCGTTGTAGAGCGGGTTGCCCAGGTTGAACGGCTTCCACTCCTGGTCCGCGTCCATCCGCAGCAGGTTGTATCCGACGTCGTTGTCCTTGCCGATGACGTTGGTCCAGCGGTGGTGCAGATCGTTGTGGGTGTGCTGCCAGGCCCGGGCCGGGGTAACGAAGTCCCATTCCCAGGTGGTGGAGTGGATGTCCGGGTCCCGCATCCAGTCCCACTGGCCGTGCAGGATGTTGTGCCCGAGCTCCATGTTTTCCAGGATCTTGGCGAAGCTGAGCAGGGTGGTCCCGGCAACCCAGGCTGCCTTGTGCTTGCTGACCAGCAGCGTGGCGCGCCCGGAAATTTCCAGTCCGCGCTGGATCTTGATCATGCGGCGGATGTAGGCGGCGTCGGAGGCACCGCGCTTGGCCAGGATGTCGTCCTTGATCGCGTCGAGCTCACGCCCCAGTTCGGCGACCTGCTCGTCGGAGAGATGCGCGGCAGCCGGCGGCCGGAGGGTCGGGCTGCCCGTCTCGGCAAGGGCGCCGCGCCGCGTCTTCACGGCCGCGGGCGCCTTGGCCTGGGGAGCGTCCTCGGAAAGGTCAGGCTTGTCGGAAATAATCGTCATGCGGGTACTCCTCAGAGGTCGAGGTTAACGGGTCCGGCGGCTGCCGAAACACACGTCTGGATTAGTTGGCCGGGCTCGCCGTGGACTTCGTCCGTGCGCAGGTCACGAACCTGGCCGGCCCGGAGGGGGATAAGGCAGCTGTGGCAGATGCCCATGCGGCAACCGCTGGGCATCAGGACGCCGGCGTCCTCGCCGACGTCGAGCAGCGGGGTGTCGCCGTCGGCTTCGACTTCGCGGTCCGACGACTCGAAGGTGACCAGACCGCCGTCGTGCCCTGCGCCGCCGGCCAGCTTGGTGCTGAAGCGTTCGATGGTGAGCGTGGCCTCCGGGGAGGACTCAGCGGTTGCGGTCTCCGCCTCCCAGAGGGCCTCGGCGTCGTCCAGGAAGCTTTCCGGGCCGCAGGCGTATGCGGCGCGCTGGCGCCAGTCCGGGCAAAGCTGTTCCAGCCCGGCGACGGAGCTGAAGTCCAACCGGCCGCGTTCGCTGGTGAACCAGTGGATGACGCGGAAGTTGGGGAACTGGTCCGCGAGTTCGGCAAGCTCCTCGCGGAAGATGGCATCCGCGGGGGTCCGGGCCGTGTGGATGAGGACGACGTCGGAGTCCGGGCGGTGCGGGACGAGCGTGCGGATCATCGACATGACCGGTGTGATGCCGCTCCCGGCGGTGAGCATCAGCAGCGGACGCGGATGCTCCGGCAGGACGAAGTCGCCCTGCGGCGGCGCCAGGAAGAGCACGTCGCCCGGCTTGGTGCTGCGCACGAGAGTGCCGGACACGGCCCCCATGTCGCTGACCGTGATGGCCGGGTCCTGCCCGGCGGGGGCGCTGAGCGAGTAGGACCGCCAGTGGCGGACACCGTCGAGCTCGACGCCTATACGGGCCCACTGGCCGGCAAGGTGTGCTTGCCAGCCGCGGCCGGGACGGAAGAAGATAGTGGCGGAATCGGCCGTTTCTGGAACCACCCTTGTAACCACGCCGCGCAACTGGCGGGCGGAAAACACAGGATTGAACAGCGCCAGAATGTCTTCTGGAGCTAGTGGGGTGGTCAGTAGAGATGCGGCGCGCGCCAGCTTACGGAGCCGGATCATTCATCAATCTTATGTCAGACAGGGTCATAGTTCTTCACCCAAGGCATACGATCGACGTAAAGAAACTATCTCCCCGCAACAACTTTGGAACAGACTCATGAACGCTTCCCCGACGGCGACGCCCGCCTCCCCCGCCTACGACCCGCCGTGGCTCGCCCTGCCGCGCGAGGTCAGCGACGTGCTCCGGCCGATGATGCCGGGCATTGTCGAGGCCATCATCAACGCCGTGCCGCAGCTCGTGCCGGCCTATGCCCGCCCGATCGAAGGCCGCTTCGGGCGGGGGCTGCGCCGCGGTGTGGCAGCCGCGCTGGAGCGCTTCCTGCAGCTCCCGGGCACCCGGCTGCCCGCCCTCTCGGAGGAAAGCCGGCAACTCGTGGCCGGGCTGGGGAGCGGCGAATTCCGGCAGGGCAGGAGCATGGATGCGCTGCTGAGCGCCTACCGGATGGGGGCCCGCGTGACCTTCCGGGAGATGTCCCGGGTGTCCGTGGAGCACCACCTCGGCCAGACCGTGGTGGTGGACCTGGGCGAATCGATCCTGGCCTACATCGACGAGCTGTCCGCCGTCAGCGCCGAGGCGTATGCCTTTGAACAGTCCGAACGGGCCGGCGCGGTGGACCGCCGGCGCACCGAGCTGCTCGACCTGCTACTGCTGGGGCAGGCCGATGAGGCGGCCCTGCGCCAGACGGCCGCCATGGCGGACTGGTCCCTGCCGCAGCGGATGGTGGTGGTGACCCTGCCGGTGAACCGGTCCGCCGGGCTGCGGATCCGGCTGGGGCCGGGAACCCTGGTTATCGAACGCGAGACCGACGCCGTCGCCCTGGTTCCGGCGCGGCAGTCCAAGGCCGCGCGGGTGGACCTGGACAAGGCGCTCCGCGGCCGCGGGGCGGCCGTCGGACCGGCCGGAGGCTGGGAGAAAGTCCCCGATTCGCTGCGCCTGGCCGTACTGGCAGCCTCGGTGCTGCCGCCCCGGGACGGCCCTGAGGACCCGCCGATCTGGGCTGACGAGCATCTGGCCGAGGTGATCCTCGGCGCGGAACCCTCTGCCATCGCGGAATTGGCCAATCGCCGGCTGGCGCCACTGGAAGGCCTGCGCCCGGCCCAGCGCGAACGGCTCGCTGAGACGCTGCTGTCCTGGTTACGGCACTGGGGCCAGCGCGCCCCGGTGGCGGCGGAGCTCGGCATCCACCCGCAGACCGTAGGCTACCGGGCGGCACAGCTGCGCGAGCTGTTCGGAGACACCCTGGAGGACCCGAAGGCGCGGTTCGAACTGGAACTGGCGCTCCACGCCGGCCGGCGTTAAGCAGCGCAGGCGTTAAGCAGCGCCGGCGCTAAACAGCGCAGGCACCCCGCGGGCGGCTACGCCTGGCCGGTGACCGCTTCCCGGCCCTGCAGCCGCAGCTCAAGGTCGTGCATCACGATCTCGGCCAGGTCCTGCAGCGTCCGGGCGTCGTCGGCGCTGAACTCCCGCGGCTCCCGGTCCAGGATGCAGAACGTGCCCAGGTTGTGGCCGTCCGGGGTGCGCAGCGGGACCCCGGCGTAGAACTGCAGGCCGAACTCGCCCGCCACCAGCGGGTTGGTCAGGGTGCGGGGATCCCTGACAGCGTCCTCAACGATCCAGGCCTCATCCTGCAGGATCGCAGAGGCGCACAGCCCCGGGTCGCGGCCGATCTGCGTGACGTCGGTGCCGTGGTGGGCCTTGAACCAGATCCGGTCATGGTCCACCACGCTGACGATCGCCACGGGCACCGAGAACATCCGGGCCGCGAGGCCCGCTATCCGGTCGAAGGCGCCGTCCGCCGGGGTGTCAAGGATCCGGTAGCGCTCCACCGCGCGCATCCGGCCTTCCTCGTCCGAGGGCATCGGAGCCGGGTCCATGCGGTGACGCGCGGCGCTGTTGATGACTTCCCGGCGCAGGGCCAGCGACACTTCCCGGGCCTGCGGGCGCTGTGCGGGGTCGCGGGCCAGCATGGAGGACAGCAGCGCAACCCACATGGGGGCGAGCTCCTCAGGGATCTGCGGGGCGTTGAGCAGCCGCGCGACGGCGGACTGGATGGGCGCACCGGGGTACACCATCTTTCCCGTCAGCCCCTCGAGCAACACCAGGCCGAGCGAATACACATCACTGAGCGGGCCGACCGGCTCGCCGGCCGCCTGCTCGGGGCTGAGGTAGGCCGGCGTCCCGGACGTTCCGCCTTCATCCGTCACCGGGCCGCTGCGGGTGACCACCGCAACGCCGAAATCGGTGAGCTTTGCCCGCGGGCGCCGGTCATCGTTGCTGTAGTCCACGAGCAGGATGTTCGCGGGCTTGACGTCCCGGTGCACGATTCCGTGGTGGTGGATGTAGGAAAGCCCGTCCGCCAGGTCATAGCCGATGTGGGCCATGTGCGCTGCCGAGAGCGGACCCTGGGCGCTGCGATGGCGCAGGTCCTGCCCGCGCACCAGTTCCATCACAAGGTAGGTGAGCCGGTCGCCCGGGTCGGTCAGGTCTGCGCCGGCGTCGAACAGCGTCACGAGGGCGTGGTGGCTCATTCCGGCCAGGATGCGGATTTCCTCACCCTGCCGGCGGGTTTGTTCGAGATCGTCCGCGTCGTTGCGGAAGAGCTTGACCGCCACCTCGCGCTGCAGGAGTTCGTCGTAGGCCCGGAACACGGTGGATTGGCTGCCCCTGCCAATAAGGTCGGCGATCCGGTACCGCCCGCTCAGCAGGTAGCCGGATTCCATCCGCTGCTTCCGGGTGGCCGGAACGGCACGTGCCGGTTGAGAAATGAGCTCAGTCAAGGAGTGTTCGTTGTCCCTTATAGCGGGGTCCGCCGATGACGCCGGGCAGATCAGTCCAATACCGGCATGAAAGAAAATCCGGCGCCCGCATAATTAGCAAGGTTACTTATGATACCGCGGTTTCGTGATTCAGGAAGACCTGCGGGCTACCCTTTTTCTGCGCCCGCAAGAGGGCGCCGGGCGCTACTTGGCGGGATTGTGCGTGCCGATCGGCAGCAGCGTCAGGTCCGGGTGGTTCTTCTCGATCCGGCGCAGGGCCCACACGTCATTGAACAGGGCGAGGTATTCGCCGTCGGAGCGCAGCAGCACCTCGGCGCCGGGCACGTTGGCCAGCGCCGGCATGGCGTCCGCCGTCGAGATCCTGGCAATGGAATACGGCAGTCGCTCCAGTCGCATCGGCGCGCTGAAGTCGTGCGCCATCCGGTCCTCCACCACTTCGAACTGCATGGGGCCCACGGCGGCCAGCACCGGGGCCTGATCGCCGCGGACGTCCGAGCGGAGCACCTGGATGACGCCCTCATGCTCCAGCTGCTCGATGCCGCGGCGGAACTGCTTGAACCGGCTGGGGTCCTTGGAGCGTGCCACCTGGAAATGCTCCGGCGCGAACAGCGGGATGGCGGGGAACTCCACCGGATCCTCAAGGAAGAGGCTGTCGCCCACCCGCAGCGAGGAGGCGTTGACGAGTCCCACAACGTCCCCGGGGAAGGCCTCGTCAATGACCTCGCGTTCCCGGCCGAAGACCTGCTGGGCGTACTTGGTGGCGAAGGACTTGCCAGTGCGGCCCTGGGTCACCACCATGCCGCGTTCGAAGATGCCGGAGCAGACCCGGATGAAGGCGACGTGGTCGCGGTGGGCCTTGTTCATGCCGGCCTGGACCTTGAAGACGAATCCTGAGAAGGGCGCGTCGACGGGCCGCGCGGCGCCGTCGATGTCGGGCCGGGGGGCGGCCGGCGGCGCGAAGTCCACCAGGGCGTCGAGGATCTCCTTCACGCCGAAGTTCAGGGCGGCGGAGCTGAAGAGGATCGGCGTCGCTTTGCCGGCGTGGAAGGCGTCGACGTCGAACTCGAGGTTGGACTCGATGACCAGCCCGGCCTCGTCGACGGCGTTGGACCAGTCGTCGCCCTGGCTGGCGGCGGCCTCTTCCGGGCTGAAGTATTCGGTGAGGGCGATGTTGGCGCCGGCGTTGTTGCGCTTGAACTGGGCGAAGCGGTCATTGCGCAGGTCCCAGACACCGCGGAAGTCACCGGAAATACCAACGGCCCAGGTCAGCGGCATGGGCTGGAGGCCGGTGCGCTCAGTGATCTCGTCCATGAGCGCCAGCGCGTCCAGGCCCGGCCGGTCCCACTTGTTGATCACGGTGATGATGGGCAGGTTGCGCTGCTTGCAGACCTCGAAGAGCTTCATGGTCTGGGTTTCCAGGCCCTTGGCGGCGTCGACGAGCATCACGGCGCAGTCGACGGCGGCCAGCACGCGATAGGTGTCCTCGGAGAAGTCCGCGTGCCCGGGGGTGTCCAGCAGGTTGATCACGGTGTCCCGGTAGGCGAACTGCAGGGCCGCGGAGCTGATCGAGATGCCGCGGTCCTTTTCCATCTGCATCCAGTCCGAGACCGTGTCCTTGCGGTTGGCCTTGCCGCTGGAGGCACCGGCGGTGCCGATCACCTTCGCGTGCAGCGCGAGCGCCTCGGTCAGCGTGGACTTGCCGGCGTCGGGGTGTGAAATGACCGCGAATGTCCGACGCCGGGCCGCCTGCTTGTGAATCTCCTGGACTCGGGCGGGGCTAAGGACTTCTTGGGACACGGTGCTACTTTCGCTGCGGCGTTGAATGGTTGCGCTCCCGGGTTTGCGGGCATCCGGCTGGCCCGGTGGGATCGCGGGTGGTTCTGCATGCTGGCTGTGCGGGACTGCTGTATGGGATTAAAGGGGCGCGGCGACGGGTAGCCGACGGAACACCCAGGCTTCCAGTTTATCGCAGCCCGCGCCGCCGCCGTGAAGCGGGGGGATTGCCGGGGCGAAGCGGGACGGCGGCCGCGCCAAAGTGCTTGTCCGGGCCGGGGCCTCAGGGGCCGTTCCGGAGATGCTTCCGGGAACGTCCTGACGGACCACTTTGGGGCTTGTCCGTGCGGAAGTTGGCCCGCGTACCTCTACTATGGGGAGAGCGGGGAAACGAGTACTTTTGATCCTGCCGGCAATCACTGGAAACCGGCGCACTTGCGGGCTGAGGCCTGCACCTTTGAAGGGAACGTCTATGGCTCGGAGCCCTGAAGATTCACTCAAGGCGACGCTGGGCCGGGTGGCGCCGGGCACCGCGCTCCGCGACGGCCTGGAGCGCATTCTGCGCGGACGTACCGGCGCACTGATCGTGCTGGGCATGGACCGGACCATCGAATCCATCTGTTCCGGCGGCTTCGACATCGGTATTGATTTTTCCCCCACCCGCCTGCGGGAACTGGCCAAAATGGACGGCGCCATCATCTGTGACAAGGACGCCAGCAACATCCTGCGTGCGGCCGTCCAGCTGGTCCCTGACTCCAGCATCGAGACCCAGGAGTCCGGCACCCGGCACCGGACCGCGGAGCGTGTGGCCATCCAGACCGGCGTTCCGGTCATTTCGGTCAGCCAGTCCATGCAGATCATTGCCCTCTACGTGAACGGGCTGCGGCACGTCCTGGAGGGCTCCGAGAAGGTCCTGGCCCGCGCCAACCAGGCCCTGGCCACCCTGGAACGCTACCGGTCGCGCCTGGACCAGGTGACCAGTTCCCTCTCGGCCCTGGAAATCGAGGCCATGGTCACGGTCCGCGACGTCGCCGTCACCCTGCAGCGCCAGGAGATGGTCCGCCGGATTTCCGAGGAGATCTCGCAGTACGTGCTCGAACTCGGCGAGGACGGGCGGCTGCTCTCCCTCCAGCTGGACGAACTGACCGTGGGCCGGGGTCCCGGCAGCGACGTGATCATCCGTGATTATTCGGGTCCGGACGCTTCTGCCGACGACATCGAGAAGGCCGTGAAGGCACTCGTGAACCTGGGCCCCACCGAGCTGATCGATCTAGGCAAGATCGCCGGGATCGTCGGGTTCGCCGGCGGAGAGGCCAACCTTGACGCCGTCGTCCAGCCGCGCGGCTACCGGCTGCTGTCCGGGCTGAAGGCTGTGCCGAAGGCCGTCGCGGACCGCCTGGTGGACCACTTCGGCGGTTTGCAGTTCCTGATGGCGGCCACCATCGATGACCTCATGACCGTGGACGGCATCGGCGACCAGCGCGCCAGGACTGTCCGTGAGGGCCTGAGCCGGATGGCCGAGGCCAGCCTGCTGGACCGCTTCCTCTAACCCCCGTCGAGTGCTCCGTAGCTGCCCTTTTGGGGCCTCAAAACGGCGCCTGCGGAGCAATCGATGGGGATTAGTTGAGCTGGAACACGGCTTTGGGGCTGGTCTTGTTCGCCAGCCGTGCGGTGAAGACGTAGTACGCGCCGCCCGCCCCCGGCTTGGCCTCGATCGGCGCGCAGCCCTGGACCGTGCGGTTGCGCTGCCAGGGGAAGTTTGCCGTCTCGCTCTGCCCAGGGGCGATGGTCTTCACCAGATCGGTGGAGTCCGTCTGGCAGTCGGTGGACGAAAAGATACGGTCCGAGCCGCTGGTGATCAGGAATTCCATCTGCGACGTCCCGATATTGACCTCGCACGGCACCTTGTTGCCGTTCGTCACCTTGAGTGTGAGGAGCGGGTTCTCGCCTGCCGCGTAGGCGCCTTTGTCCGTGGCGGCCGTGACGGTCACGAGGTTCTGCTCGCAACCGTTGCCTGTCGGAGTAGCCGAAGGGGAAGCCGTGGTTTCCGGGCCGGCGGCCGGTCCCGTTTCCTGGCCCGAGGTGGCCGCTCCCCCGCCGGAATTGGACTGCCCCGCGTTGACAACGCTGGAGACGGCTGCGAAACCGCCGAAGGCGACGGCGAGCACGAGCAGGAGGGCGGCGCCCACGAACAGCCGGCGGCGTCGGTAGACGGGGCCGGCCGGTTTCCGGGAGGCTTTGCTCGCAGGCTTGCTCGCCGGCTTACGGGCCGGCTTGCTGGCGGGCTTGCGCACGGAATCGCGCTCCGCGGGACGGCCCGAGGTTGCTCCGCTGCCGGAAGCCCCCGGGCGGGAACCGCGTGTTCCTGAATTGTCATGCCTGCCCATCCTTCTAGGCTAGAGAACCCCGCCGGGTATGGGGCCATCCCACGCCGCAGGCGGACTGTGGCCCTCGTCTATTACGCTGAATCCATCAAAGCTCTAGCCGATTCCCTCACCGCCCTTGCCCGCCCGGTCGACCTTCCCGCGGCCGCTCCGCTGACCGCCCTCCATGACGCCCTGGACACCTGGTTCGGGGCGAAGGCCCGGGATCTGCCGTGGCGGGCGCCGGAATGCACGCCGTGGGGCGTTCTGGTCAGCGAGATCATGCTCCAGCAGACGCCGGTGGTGCGCGTGCTGCCGGTCTGGGAGGAATGGCTGCGGCGCTGGCCCGATCCTGCCGATCTGGCCCGGGAGCCCGCCGGCGAAGCGGTCCGGGCCTGGGGACGGCTGGGCTATCCGCGGCGGGCCCTGCGACTGCACGCAGCCGCCGTCGCCATCGGCGCCAACCACGGCGGAAAGGTTCCCGGCACGTACCCGGAACTCCTGGAGCTGCCGGGAGTGGGCAGCTACACCGCGGCGGCCGTCGCGGCCTTCGCCTTCGGGCGCCGCGAAACCGTGGTGGACACCAACATCCGCCGCGTACACGCGCGCCTGTTCTCCGGCGCGGCCCTGCCTTCACCGGCGCTGAATGCCGCGGAGATGCGGCTTGCCGCGCAGGCACTGCCGGACGACGCCGGAACCTCCGTCCGCTGGAACGCCTCCGTCATGGAGCTGGGGGCGCTGGTGTGCACGGCACGGTCGCCGAAATGCGGGGAATGCCCGGTCAGCGGCTCCTGCGCGTGGCTCGCAGCCGGTGAGCCGCCGCCGACGTACACCCCGAAGGGGCAGTCGTGGCACGGAACGGACCGTCAGGTGCGGGGCGCGGTAATGGCAGTGCTCCGCGTGGCCGAGTCGCCGGTGGCCGCGGAACTGTTCCGGCAGGCCCCGGCGGACCTTGGCTTCGAACCGGCCGGAATCGGAATCCCGCTCGCCGCCCTGCACCGCCTCGACTGCGCCCCGGAGCAACTGGAGCGCGCCCTGGCCGGGCTGCTGAGCGACGGGCTGGCCGAGCTGCATCCCGCGGGTTTCCGGCTGCCCGCCTGACCCCGCCGAATGACGGCCCCTAGCTCGGCCGGGCTGCTGGAACTACCCTGAAGCATGCGCACGTTCGCGACACTCGTGGGCCTGAGTTGCACTGCACTGCTGGCCACCGGCCTCCCCCTGCCGGTCCGGAGCCTGACGTTCACGCCGCGGGTTGCGTACCCGTACGGCGAGCAATGCGGCAGGTTCATCTCAGCCGGAGTGCTACTGGACGCGGACGGCCTCCGGGCCGTCTAGCCCGCGTGGAGAAAGGTGGACCAAGTGAACTCGCAAAACATCAGCCACTGGATCCGGGCCGGGCTGTGGGCACTGCCGGTCTCGTGGCTTGCCACGGCCTGGTCCACGCTGGAGCCGCAGCCGGACCAGGAGAAGGACCCGGACGCCTGGGCCCTGTTTGTCAGCTCCGACTCGTACCAGTTCAGCCACCTGCTTGGCAGTACCGGAGGCACGATCCTGGCACTTTTCGGCGTCTTCGCACTGGGCTGTTGCCTGGCGAACAGCCGGGTGGGCGGCCTGGCGCTGGCCGCCATGGTCACCGCGGCCGCCGGTACGGCCTTGCTGCTGGTGCCGGCCGTGATTTCCACCTTCGCCACTCCCGCCATCGGAAAGGCCTACCTGGGCGGAAACCAGGAGGTGATGCAGCTGGAATTCCCGGGGTCCATGACGGCGGCGTTCCTGGTTGGCCTCCTGCTGGCCCTGCTCGGCAACATCCTGCTGGGGGTCGCGGTCTGGCGTTCCCACGTGCTGCCGCGCTGGGCCGGGGCACTCTTGGCGGGCGGCGCCGCCGTGTTTTACCTCCTGGGCGTCGTACTGGGGCAGGCGACGACGGGAAGCAGCCTCCCGACCCAGGCCGTCGGGGCCGTGCTGATGGCAGTTGCCGGCGGGTGGATCGCCTGGAGGGGACCCCGGAACGCCCCGGCAGCAGCAGACCTGACCGCGGCCGGTGCTGTCTGAGACGAATCCTCTAGGGTTCGCCGAAGCCCGCCGTGATCAGTCCGCGCAGATAGTCCACGGCTTTGCTTGCATCCGGGCCGCTGGCTTCAACGTGCAGGACCGTTCCCTTGACCGCCCCGAGCATCATGAGTTCCGTCATCGATGCGCCGTCCGCGCCGTTCACGGTCACGTCGGCGTCCATGCCGGACAGCCCGCCGGCAATCTTCGCGGCCGGTCGGGCGTGCATACCGGCCTGGTTGATGAGTTCAAAGTCCCCTGTCGCCTCCGGAGGCCGGTGCTCGTGGGCGTGCTGTGCCGCGGCCGGGGGCCGGTAGACGGCTTCCGCTGCTTCCTTCACGCCTTCGGTATCCGCTCCGGCCTGCGCAGCCACGGCGGCCGCGACGAGACCTTCCACCAGTGGCGCATCGGCCAGCAGCACGGAGGAGGGGTCGGCCAAGAATTCCACCGCGGACTCGGCCGTCATCACGGCCGAGCCCAGATCCGTCAGGACGACGATGCCGTCGCTGTTGGCGTCACCGGCCTGCTCCAGCGCCGCCATGACCCGCTCGAGGCTGGTGCCGATCCGCCCGTCGTCAGTGCCGCCGGCGGGAAGGATCAGGACGTCAGGCGCCATCTGGGCGGCCAGCTCGACGGCGCCGTCGGCAATCTTTTCGCTGTGGGAGACGACGACGAGCTTGACCGTCATTCAGCTGCCCCGACGGCGGCGCGCAGGATCAGCGCGCTGGAGACGGCACCCGGGTCCCGGTGGCCGATGCTGCGCTCCCCCAGGTAGCTGGCGCGTCCCTTGCGGGCGAGCATCGGGTCCGTGGATACCGCCCCGGCCTCTGCCGCCTCCGCGGCGGCCACCAGGACCTTGAGCACATCGCTGTTTCCGGCCGCGGCAGCGGCCGCGTCGACCGCAGGAGTCCAGGCATCAACCATTGTCTTGTCGCCAGATTCTGCCTTTCCTCGGGCCACGATCCCGTCCCGGGCAGCCTGGAACGCCGAGGCGAGGGTGGCGGCGTCGATGTCGGACGCCTCCCCCAGCGCCGTAGCCGCCCGGAGGAAGGCCGTGCCGTAAAGCGGGCCGGCGGCCCCGCCGACCTTGGACATCAACGTCATGGCCGTCAGTTTCAGGGCCGCCCCTGCCGTTTCCGGGGGCGCCTCGGCAATCTTCACCATCACCGCTTTGAAGCCGCGGTCCATGTTTTCGCCGTGGTCAGAATCGCCGATCGGCCTGTCCAGCTCGATGAGCTCTTCCCGGTGCTCCGCCATGGCCTGGGCCGAGAGGGTCAGCCACCGCAAGGCCCAGTTGACGTCCAACCCCACGGTCAGACTCCCCACCGGAGCGCCGGGGTGTGGACGGGCGCATCCCAGAGGGCCGTCATCTCATCGTCGAGCCGCAGGACGGTAATGGAGCAGCCCTGCATTTCGAGGGAGGTGATGTAGTTGCCCACCAGCGACCGTGCCACGGTGATGCCCTGCCCGGCCAGCTGCTGCGCGGCACGGCGGTACACAATATAGAGCTCGCTCTGTGGTGTGCCGCCCATGCCGTTGACGAACAGGAGCACCTTGTCCCCGGACGCCAGGCCGAGGTCGCTGACGACCGGTTCGAGCAGGCGGTCGGTGATGCCGTCTGCGTTTTCCATCGGAATGCGGGCCCGGCCGGGCTCGCCGTGGATGCCGATGCCGATCTCGATTTCGTTTTCCTCCAGCGTGAAGCTGGGCGACCCCGCATGCGGGACGGTGCAGGCGGTCAGCGCGACGCCCATGCTGCGCACGTTTTGGTTGACCCGGTCGCCGATGGCGGCGACGGCGTCGAGGTTGTCTCCGCGCTCGGCGGCGGCACCGGCGATTTTTTCCACCAGCACTGTTCCGCCCACGCCGCGCCGTCCGGCGGTGTACAGCGAGTCCTGCACCGCAACGTCGTCGTTGACCAGCACGGTGCGGATCTCGATTCCCTCCGCCTGGGCCAGCTCCGCGGCGGTCTCAAAGTTGAGGACGTCGCCCGTGTAGTTCTTCACGATGTGCACGACGCCGGCGCCCGAGTTGACGGCGAGAGTCGCCGGGAGGATCTGGTCGGGTGTCGGCGAGGTGAACACGGCGCCCGGCACCGCGGCGTCGAGCATTCCCATGCCGACATAGCCGCCATGCAGGGGCTCGTGGCCGCTGCCGCCGCCGGAGACCAGCCCGACTTTTCCTGCCACCGGCGCGTCCTTGCGCACGATGTACTTGGGGTCCGCAAAGACGGTCACGAGGTCGGCATGGGCAAGCCCGAAGCCCTCCACTGACTCGTCAACCACGGCGCGGGGATCATTGATGAGCTTCTTCATGGCTGTGCTCCCTGGAGTGTGTGTCCTGGCTGCTTGCTCTGACCCTACTACCGGGGCCCCTGCCAGCGGTAGGCTCCGGTTTCACAACCTCTGGGGCGGACCCGGGATGCTGCCGGGCGGCCGCCTTCCCCGGATCCGCGGGTGTATCAGCTGGGTTTATCCGCCCACAACGCGAAGTTGGGCCAGGCGTCGCTGCCAAGCCAGGAGAACGGCGGCGCGTTGAGCCGCCTCCGATCGGTCCCGGGCGCCGGTCCGGGCCCGGATACAGGGTCCGGCCGGTGGCCGGGGGCCGGGGCCGGGGCCGCGCTAGTGTCTTCCCGGGCGCCCGGGTCCGTGGTGTGGTGTGGCGTGGCCCCGCCGGCGATCGTCATTTGGAATGCGGAGAAATCTGGAAAATTGACGCGATCGTGCAATTTCGTGCCTCCGAAAGTCGGGTGGTCCACCCCCTGGACCGGGATCAGTTTATCCATCAAATTTATCGATGGGAAGACCCGTCCCTCATGCCCCGCCCGGGCGCCGTTTACAGGGTTTTAATCATCCGGGTGTTGCCGAGCGTGTTGGGCTTCACCCGGGCAAGGTCCAGGAACTCGGCAACGCCCTCATCGTGGGAGCGCAGCAGCTCCGAATACACCACGGGGTCGACGGCGGTCTGGTCGGCCATGACTTCGAAGCCGTGCTTTTTGAAGAAGTCCACCTCGAAGGTCAGGCAGAACACGCGGGAGACGCCCAGCGCCCGGGCGTCGTCCAGCAGGCGCTCAACCAGCAGGTGGCCCACGCCCTTCCCCCGCCAGGCGTCCGAGGCCGCGAGGGTGCGCACTTCGGCGAGGTCCTCCCACATCACGTGCAGCGCGCCGCAGCCGATCACTTCGCCCTCCGGCGATTCGGCGATCCGGAATTCCTGCAGGCTCTCGTAATAGGCCACCGTTTCCTTGGCCATGAGGATCCGCTGCTCGGCCAGGGGCGCCACGAGCGTCTTGATCGCCCCGACGTCGCTCGTGCGGGCAAGGCGGATGTGGATTGTCTCAGTCACAGCCCAATCCTACGGGGGCACTGCCCTGGTCCGGAGAATGGCGCCCGACGCGCCAGCCTCCGAGCCGGAGGCGCGATGCTGCTCAGAGACCCAGTTCAGCAGGCACCGGCAGATCCTTGTCCAGCAGGTTCCTGGCGAGGAAGTGCTCCACCACGCCGTACCAGATCTTGGCGTGCTGCGGCTGCAGGATCCAGTGGTTCTCGTCCGGGAAGTACAGGAAGCGGTGCTCGGTCTCGCCGTTCTCGTCGGCCGCGAGCTGGGACTTGGACAGGAGCTCGTACCAGAGGCGCAGGCCCTCGCCGATCGGGACGCGGTAGTCCTTGTCGCCGTGGATGACGAGCATGGGGGTGCTGATGTTCTCCACGTGCAGGTGCGGGGAGTTCTCCAGCGCCATCTCGGCCGT
Source organism: Arthrobacter sp. (assembly GCA_034376805.1). Classification (GTDB taxonomy): domain Bacteria; phylum Actinomycetota; class Actinomycetes; order Actinomycetales; family Micrococcaceae; genus Arthrobacter. Next base: position 158,854 of record JAXMJF010000063.1, on the reverse strand, counting down.
CATCTCCTTAAGCCAGTATTGCGCGGCGTCCGTGGTGGGGCCGAACTGGTCCAGCGCCCAGAGACTGGCGTGGGTGACGATCGCCTTGAACCGGTCTGTTTGGCCGGCCACCCAGTTGGCCATGTAGCCGCCGAAGGAGCCACCCATGGCGGCGGTGCGGGTCTCGTCGATGTCCGGCCGCTGCACCACTGCGTCGGTGATGGCCATCAGGTCGGTGAAGGGAGCCTTGCCCCACGCGCCCCAGCCGCGCTGGATGTGGTGCTGGCCGTACCCGGTGGAGAGCGCCGGGTCCGGCAGCAGCACGGCATAGCCCCGGGCCACCAGCAGCCAGGGGTTCCAGCGCCACGTCCAGGCGTTCCAGGACCCGAGCGGGCCGCCATGGATCCAGAGCAGCAGGGGTGCGGGGCTGCCGGCCGAGGCCCCGTCAGGGAGCGCGAGGTACGCCGGCACGCGGGTGCCGTCTGCCGCCGTCGTTTCCACCCGTTCCAGCGACCCCCGGTACCCCGGGCGCTCAGCGGGGGCGGGGAGCCGGACGGCGTCGCCGCTGGCGAGATCGATGCGCACCGCCTCCGCCGGGAATTCGTAGGAGCTGCGCAGCGCATAGGCAGTGCGGCCGTCCGGCGCGGCCAGGACGTCGGTGTAGGCGGCGGTGTCGGCGGTCAGGCGGGTGACCTGGCCGGCTGTGGCGTCTCCGCTCACGCTGATCCGGAAGACCGGCGAGGCGCCATCCTCATCGGCGGTGACCAGCAGGGCTGATCCGTCCGGCAGCCAGGCGGCGGGGCGCGGCCAGCGGTCCCAGTCGTGTGCCAGCGGCGTCAGTTCGGCTCCGCCCGCCGCTTCGGCTACCGGCGCAGGGCGGGAGACGTCGAGCAGGTGCAGCTTGACCTGCGGGGCCTCCTCCGGGGTGGTGTCGCTCTCGCTGACCACCACCAGGGTCCGGTTGTCGGGGCTCACCGGACCTGGGAAGTAACTCATTCCCTCGGTGTCCAGCAGGACGCTCCGGGTGCCGCTGGCGACGTCGATCGCAACGAGGACGGACCGTGAATTCGCGTGCGCGAGCGGCTTTGCGAAGCTGCTGTAGATGGTCTTGCCGTCCGGGCTGACCACTGACTCTGCATCGCGAAGGCCGGCACCGGCGTCGGGCGTCAGGTTGCGGAGCTTGAGCGGCGCCGCGGCGTCGACGGTTGTGGGCCTGCCCGGTTCCTTTTCCTCGCCGGGTTCGACGGCGAAGAGCCTCGGCTGGGCGGGCCCCAGATCCGCGTCCCAGTAGCGCACCGGATAGCCGCTGTGCAGGATGGCGGCGACCTTGTTGTCCTTGCGCGCCTTGCGGCGTTCCTCGTCGTTGTCCTCGTCCGTGGACCCTGCCAGCACGGAGGCGTTGACGAACAGTGCGCCAGATTCCTTCGCGGCCAGAAGCGCGCTGACTCCGCCGGCCCGGGTGAGCACGACGCGGGCCTCGCCGCCGTCCGCGGGCAGCATCCACAGGGCGTTGACGGGGTCCGCTTCGGGGGTTTCCGGGTCCGGGCGCGCGGAGCTGAAGTACAGCTCGCCGCTGGCGGCGAAGACGGCGCCGGCCTCACCCTTGGCGCTCCGGGTGATGCGGCGGGCGTGCTTCTGCCCCGCCGGATCCAGTTCCCACAGGGCGGTGCCGTATTCGGTGCCTTTGGCGTTGAGCGTGGCCACGGTGGTGACCAGCCGCGTGCCGTCCGGGCTCAACGCCAGCCCTGCCACCCTCGGGATCGCGAGGTAATGGTCCAGGTCATGGAAGGGTGTCTCGGGTTTTTCGCTCAGGGTCTCTGAATCAGGGGAAGCCATGCACCGATTCAACACCCTCTGTGCGCTGGATCACACCGATTTCACCGAGAGTGAAACGGTGCTTTCAGATACTGTGACCGCGCTGGCCAAGCAAAGGCCCCGCCTTCCTTTTCAGGAAGACGGGGCCTTTGAGTCGATGCCTAGACGCTCGGAGCGATCTCCGGGATGCGCGGCTTGGTGTTGCCTGCGAAGGTGAACTTGGCGTCGTCGCCTTCGCCGTCCACATCCACTACAACAATGTCGCCGGCGTGGATTTCGCCGAAGAGGATCTTCTCGGAGAGCTGGTCCTCGATCTCGCGCTGGATGGTCCGGCGCAGCGGCCGGGCACCCATGGCGGGGTCGTAGCCGCGGGTTGCCAGCAGGATCTTGGCCGCGGGCGTGAGCTCGATGCCCATGTCCTTGTCCTTGAGGCGCTTCTCCAGCCGGCCGACGAACATGTCCACGATCTCGATGATCTCGTCCTGGGTCAGCTGCGGGAAGACCACAACGTCGTCAACACGGTTCAGGAACTCGGGACGGAAGTGCTGCTTGAGCTCCTCCGTGACGCGGGCCCGCATCCGGTTGTAGCCGGTCTGCGTGTCCGTGCCGGACTGGAAGCCGGTGGCAACGCTCTTGGAGATGTCCCGGGTACCGAGGTTTGTGGTCATGATGATCACGGTGTTCTTGAAGTCCACCACGCGGCCCTGGGAGTCGGTCAGGCGGCCGTCTTCCAGGATCTGCAGCAGCGAGTTGAAGAGGTCGGCGTGCGCCTTCTCCACTTCGTCGAACAGGACCACGGAGAACGGGCGACGGCGGACCTTCTCGGTCAGCTGTCCGCCCTCCTCGTAGCCCACGTAGCCCGGAGGGGCACCGAAGAGACGCGACACCGTGTGCTTCTCCGAGTACTCGGACATGTCCAGGGTGATCAGGGCGTCTTCCTCGCCGAAGAGGAATTCGGCCAGGGCCTTGGCGAGTTCGGTCTTTCCGACGCCGGTGGGGCCGGCGAAGATGAACGAACCGCCCGGACGCTTCGGGTCCTTCAGGCCTGCACGGGTGCGGCGGATCGCCTGGGACAGGGACTTGATGGCCTCGTCCTGGCCGACAACGCGCTTGTGCAGCTCGTCTTCCATCTTCAGCAGTCGCGAGGACTCTTCCTCGGTCAGCTTGAAGACCGGGATGCCGGTGGAGTTCGCCAGCACTTCCGCGATCAGGTCCTCATCAACTTCGGAGATGTCGTCCATGCCGCCGGTCTTCCACTGGCGTTCCTTCTCGGCACGCTCGGCAATGAGCTTCTGCTCCTTGTCGCGCAGCGAGGCGGCACCTTCGAAGTCCTGCGCGTCTATCGCGGATTCCTTCTCCAGCTTCATGGCGGCGATCTTCTCGTCCATGATCTTGAGCTCCGGCGGGGCCGTCATCCTGCGGATGCGCAGCCGGGCACCGGCCTCATCGATCAGGTCGATCGCCTTGTCCGGCAGGAAGCGGTCCGAGATGTAGCGCTCGGAAAGGCTCGCCGCCGAGGCGAGGGCGCCGTCGGTGATGGTGACACGGTGGTGCGCCTCGTACCGGTCGCGAAGGCCCTTGAGGATCTCGATCGCGTGAGCGACGGAGGGCTCCTTGACCTGGATCGGCTGGAAACGGCGTTCCAGCGCGGCATCCTTCTCGATGTGCTTGCGGTACTCGTCCAGCGTGGTGGCACCGATGGTCTGGAGCTCGCCGCGGGCCAGCATGGGCTTCAGGATCGAGGCCGCATCGATGGCTCCCTCGGCGGCACCGGCACCCACCAGGGTGTGGATCTCGTCGATGAAGAGGATGATGTCGCCGCGGGTGCGGATTTCCTTGAGGACCTTCTTCAGGCGCTCTTCGAAGTCACCGCGGTAGCGGGAGCCGGCCACGAGGGACCCGAGGTCCAGCGTATACAGCTGCTTGTCCTTGATGGTCTCCGGGACGTCGCCGCGAACAATCGCCTGGGCAAGGCCTTCGACGACGGCGGTCTTGCCGACGCCGGGCTCACCGATCAGCACGGGGTTGTTCTTGGTGCGGCGTGACAGGACCTGCATCACGCGTTCCATTTCGGATTCGCGCCCGATGACGGGGTCCAGCTTGTTCTCGCGCGCAGCCTGGGTCAGGTTGCGGCCGAACTGGTCCAGGACGACGGAACCGGCAGGAGTGCCTTCGGCCTGGCCTGGGCCAACACCGGCACCGCTGGTTTCCTTGCCCTGGTAGCCCGAGAGCAGCTGGATGACCTGCTGGCGGACGCGGTTGAGGTCCGCACCGAGCTTCACCAGCACCTGGGCGGCAACACCTTCACCCTCGCGGATGAGGCCGAGCAGGATGTGCTCTGTGCCGATGTAGTTGTGTCCCAGCTGCAGGGCCTCGCGGAGCGAGAGTTCCAAGACCTTCTTGGCGCGTGGGGTGAAGGGGATGTGTCCGGACGGGGCCTGCTGGCCCTGGCCGATGATCTCCTGTACCTGCTCGCGGACGCCGTCGAGCGAAATGCTCAAGGACTCAAGGGCTTTGGCAGCAACACCTTCACCTTCATGGATCAGACCCAAGAGGATGTGTTCGGTACCAATGTAATTGTGGTTCAGCATGCGTGCCTCTTCTTGGGCAAGCACAACTACGCGACGGGCACGGTCCGTAAATCGCTCAAACATTTCGCCACACTCCTAGCTACGACGTACTTTGATGCTACGTGGCCCGGTTCAAGATTTGGGGCTTGTTCGCCACAGGGGAAACCGGGAAGCCGCAGAGGCGTCACATCCGGGGTCAAACGCGGGCCCGCCGCCGCCCCTGAGCGGGCAGCTGGCCTTGTCCTCCAGCAGGGCCGGACAGCCCGCCGGCGGCCGTGGCACCGGCCCCGGTTCCGGCATCGGCGTCGGCGTCGGCGTCCGGGCCCACCGACGACAAAGCCCCCGACCAAAGCGGGGGCAAAGTCACCGGTATCGCGGTCCTCGGCATCGCGCCGTGGCGCCGCGTCCGGACGCGGGCAGCCGGACTTTGTGGCTAGGAATTAGCCTTTTGGTAGGCTTCCTGAATTTCAGCCTGGATACGGCCACGGCTGTTTACCGCATAGCCGTTATCGCGTGCCCACTGACGGATCTGGGCAGAGTCCTGATTCCGGCCGGAAGAAATTTTGGTGCGCGTTGCGCGGCCGCTCGAAGTCTTGCGCGCGTGGGTTACAAAACGCTCGACTGCGGAGCGAAGCTCGGAAGCATTCTCCGCTGACAGGTCGATTTCGTAGCTGACCCCGTCAAGGCCAAACCGGACTGTCTCGTCCGCGGATCCCCCATCCAGATCATCAACAAGGATGATTTTAACTTTCTGTGCCATAAAAGACTCTCTTTCCAAAAGGATGAGTATTTCCGAAAAGCCGGATGATTCTGCTTAAAAGTATCCTCCGCTTTATGGCAACGAGTCAAAGCGAAAAAGAGTTTCCAAAGGAAAACCCAAGGACGAAAAGACCGCTATTTTTTCGGGCCGTTGGAATCGCCATGGCTGCGGAGGGTATCCGCCCCCTGGGCATTAGCTTCGGCTTCCGCCTGGGCGCGCGCTTCGGCCTGGCGCTCGGATTTGTCGGCATTGAAAATCGATTTCATGGCGAACCAGAAAATCAGGCCGACGACCACGGAGGGAAGCAATACGGCAATGTACTCCATGGTCAGTGTCCTTCGGGCTTCAGCAGCGGGAACAATATTGTCTCGCGGATACCGGCACCGGTGAAGAGCATAACGAGCCGGTCGATGCCGAGCCCGATGCCGCCCATCGGCGGGGCGCCGTACTCCAGGGCCCGCAGGAAGTCCTCGTCCAGCTGCATGGCCTCGACGTCGCCGGCGGCGGAGCGGCGGGACTGCTCGGTGAGCCGTTCGCGCTGGATGACCGGGTCAATAAGCTCGGAGAAGGCCGTGCCGCGCTCCATGCCGCCGATGATGAGGTCCCACGCTTCGATCAGCCGGTCGTCCTCCCGGTGCTGGCGGGCCAGCGGCTGGGCGGAGGGCGGGTAGTCGTAGACGAAGGTCGGGTTCAGCAGCGTCGGCTCGACGAGTTCACCGAAGAGTTCCACGACGAGCTTTTCGGCATCCCAGTTGGCGTCGACCTTGACCTCGTGCTTGGCGGCGAGCGCCAGCAGGTCCGACACCGGGGTCTCTGGGGTGATTTCCTGGCCTACGGTTTCGGAGAGCCCCGGGTAGACCGCCATCCAGGCCCAGTCGCCGTCGAGGTTGATCTCCCCGGCCTCGGTCTGCAGGACGCGGCCCACGCCGGCGGCGTCGGCGGCGTCGAGGATGAGTTCCTTGATCCGATCCGCCATGACGAACTGGTCGGCCCAGGCCTCGTAGCTTTCCAGGGTGGTGAATTCCGGGCTGTGGGTGGAGTCCACGCCCTCGTTGCGGAAAACGCGGCCCATGTCGTAGACCCGGTCGATCCCGCCAACAACCGTGCGCTTGAGGTAGAGCTCGGTGGCGATCCGCAGCGTCATCTTCTGGTCGAACGCGTTCATGTGGGTCTCGAACGGACGGGCCGTGGCGCCGCCGTGGACCAGCTGCAGCATCGGGGTTTCCACCTCGACGTAACCCTGGCGGTGCAGGGTCTCGCGGATGGAACGGGTGATCGCGGCCCGGGTGTACACCATTTCGCGGGCTTCGTCGCGGACAATGAGGTCCACGTAGCGCTGGCGGACCCGGGTCTCCTCGTTGAGCTCGGCGTGCAGCACGGGCAGCGGGCGCAGCGCCTTGGATGCCATCGACCAGGACTCGGCCATGACGGAGAGCTCACCGCGCCGCGAGGAGATGACCTCGCCCTTGATGAACACGTGGTCGCCCAGGTCCACGAGGGCCTTCCAGTCGGCGAGCGCGTCCTCGCCGATGTTGGCCAGGCTCAGCATCACCTGCAGCCGGACGGCTTTGCCGTCCACGCCGCCCTCCTGGAGCGTGGCGAAGCAGAGCTTGCCGGTGTTGCGGATGAAGACGATGCGGCCGGTCACCCCGACGACGTCGCCGGTGGTCTCGTCGGCCTGGAGGTGCGCGTACTTCTCACGGATTTCACCCAGCGAATGGGTGCGCTCCACACCGACCGGATACGCCTCGACGCCGCGCTCGATCAGCTTGGCGCGCTTCTCCATGCGGATGCGCGTCTGCTCGCTGGCGTCGTGGGAGTCGGCGGCGGTATTCGGGGCGGAGGTGTTTTGGGAAGTCACAATCCCCAAGTTTACCGGGGATTCTGCCCGGGCCGGTCCCGCACGGCCCCGGGCGGTTGCGGAATAGACTCAGGGCTGTGGAGACGCGGACCATCAGCACCGACGACGGCGAGGGGCACCTCGAGCTGCATTCCTTCCGGCCGGGCGCCGGCCCGGCCCCGGCGGCAACCGTGGCAACGGCCGCCTCCCTGCCCGGTTCGCTGCCCGGGGCAGCGCAGGGGCCAGGGATCGTCGTCGTGCACGGCACCCTGGTGACCGATGCCCTGTACCGTCCGTTCGCGCGGCGGATCAGCCGCCTGCTGGGGCGCCCGGTGCATTGCTACAACCGGCGCGGACGGGCAGGGTCGTCCCCGCAGCCGTCCGGATACTCCGCGGCCACGGAGGTCAGCGACCTGGCTGCGGTGCTGCGGGAGACCGGCTCGAGCGACGTCGTGGCGCACAGCTATGGCGGTTTCGTCGCCCTGCAGGCGGCGCGGACGGTACCGATCCGCCGGATGGTGACCTACGACGCGGCGGTGTCCCTCTCCGGCAACCTCACCCGGCGCTGGCGGCCCGAACTGGAGCGGTCCGTGGCCGCCGGGGAACTCGACGACGCCTGGGCGCACCTGGTCCAGGGCCTGGAGACGGCCGGGCCGGTCTCCAAGCTGCCGCTGGGAGCGCTGCGGATGCTCAGCATCCTCTCCGCCCGGACCAGCATGGGCGCGGACATGCGCGAACTGCTGCCCACGGCCGTCGTGGAAATGCGGGCGGTGCTCGACGCCGACGCCGAACTGGCCGACTTCGCGGCCGTGACCACCCCCACGCTGATGCTCAGTGGCGGCTGGAGCCCGGAGTACTTCGCCGAGACCGGCCGGCAGCTCGCCGCCGCCGTCCCTTCGATCGAGTCCGCCGTGCTGCCGGGGCAGCTCCACGAAAGCCCGCTCCGGCCCGGAATCCGGCTCCCCCGGGCGGCCGCCCGGTTCCTGCTGGCCGGCGCAGGAAGCTTGGGCCCCCTCCCGGCGCGCAGGCGGCGGCTCAAGCTGGGCCGCTGAGCGGCGCGCCTTTACAATCGGTGGGCGACCCTTTCGAAAGGACCCCCTTGGCCAAGCTTTACTTCCGCTACGGCGCGATGAACTCCGGCAAGTCAACGGGGCTGCTGCAGGCCGCCTTCAACTATGAGGAGCGCGGCCAGCGGGTCCTGCTGGCCAAGCCGGACGTGGACACCAAGGGCGACGCCGACGTCGTGTCGCGCCTGGGCATGACCCGATCGGTGGACGTCCTGATCCCGGCCGGGGCGTCCGCCCGGGAGCTGTACACCGCCCACGCCCACGGCGACGACCCCGACGCCCTGCTGGAGCACGTGGACACGCAGCCGGTGGCCTGCCTGCTGGTGGATGAAGCGCAGTTCCTGGAACCGGCCCAGGTGGACGATCTTTTCCGGATCGCCGTCCTGGACAACGTGCCCGTGCTGGCCTACGGCATCCGCACGGACTTCCGCACCCGGGCGTTCCCGGGATCGCTGCGGCTCCTGGAAATCGCGCACACCCTCGAAGAACTCAAGACCATCTGCCGCTGCGGCCGCAAAGCCATCTTCAACACCCGCCGGGCCGGAGACCAGGTGGTCTTCGACGGCGACCAGGTCGCAATCGACGGCCAGGACGTCTGGTACGAGTCGCTGTGCGGTTCCTGCTACCTCGAGGTCTCCGGCGGGCGGCTGGGCGACTAGCCCGCACGGCACCCGGGACCTACTACGCCGTAGCTGCAGCCTCGGCTAGGCTCGGAGCATGACCCGCGAGAACATCAGAACCCCCGACGGCGGAACGATCGAGCTTTTCAGCACGGGTGCCGAGCTGGCCTCGGCGGGCTCCGGCGTCGTCGTCGTTGCGGCCTCCATGGTGACCGCCGCCGACTACACCCGCTTCGCCCAGAAGCTCAGCGCCTCCCTGGGGCGCCCGGTGCATACCTTCAACCGGCGCGGCCGCGGTTCCTCGTCCCCGCAGCCGGAGGACTACACCCTCGACGTGGACATCAAAGACCTCAACGCGGTGATGAAGCACACCTCCAGCACCGACGTTTTCGGGCACAGCTTCGGCGGTGCGGTGGCACTGCACGCCGCCCGTACCCTGCCGGTGGAGCGCCTCGCCGTGTACGACCCGGCCGTCTCCGTGAACCACAGCGTCACCGCGGACTGGACCACCGAATATGAGAAGGCGACGGCGGCCGGCGACGACGACCGCGCCCTCGCCGTGCTGCTCCGCGGCCTCGAGACCGGCAGCGCCCTGTCCCGGATGCCGTTGTCCATGCTGACCCTGGCGAACAAACTCTCCGCCGGCACCCCGCTCGGCAAGCAGATGCGCGAGCTCATGAAGACCGGCGTCCGGGAGATCAAGGCCATCATCGCCGCCGACATGCCAGCCGAGCCGTTCCTGGAACTGCCGCTGGAAACCCTGATTATTGTCGGCGAGAAGAGCCCGGCGTACTTCGGTGTGGCCTGCGCCCAGATCCACGAGGTACTCTCCGGCTCCAGCTACACGATCCTGCCGGGCATGGGCCACGACGGCGTCAACAAGGCACCGGACAAACTCATCTCCGAACTCAGCGCCTTCTTCGCCAGCTAGCGAACACGCCGCACCAACACAACGCGGGGTCACCTAGCACCCATTCCGAGGGGATTTATGGGCGCTAGGTGACCCCGCGTTGGTTTATGCGGGTGAGGCTCGGGTCAGTGCGTGGCCGGGGCGGGGTGTTCCGCTGCGGCGGTCTTGCGCATCATTGCTGCCAGCACGACGGCGGCGACGGCGATGACCGATGCCGTGAGGAACGCCGCGTGCATTCCGGCGACGATTCCTGCGCTGGCGGACACCACCGCGTAGATCGAGACGAGCAGCGCCGTTCCGGCGGCGCCGGCCACCTGCTGCAGGGTGCTCATGATGGCGGAGCCGTGGGAATACAGGTGCGGCGGCAGCGGGTTCAGTCCGGTGGTGAACGCCGGCGTGAAGATGAGGGCCAGCCCCACGCTGAGGCCCACGTGCAGCGTGACGATCCACGCGACGGGTGTGCCTGCGTCAAGCAGGGAGAACTGGAACAGTGCCACCACCAGCAGGGCGGAGCCGGTGACAGCCAGCGGCAGCGGCCCGACCTTGTCGAAGATCCGCCCGATGAACGGGCCCAGCAGGCCCATCGCGAGGCCTCCGGGCAGCAGGGTCAGCCCGGTCTCCAGTGAGGACAGCCCGCGGATCTCCTGCAGGTACAACGGCAGGAGAATCACGGCCCCGAACAGGGCGATCATGGCCACGACAAGCAGCAGCACGGACACCGTGAACATCCGGAAGGTGAAGGCCCGCAGGTCCAGCAGGGGCGCCTCGGACTTCTGCAGCCGCAGCTGGCGGAGGACAAATGCCACCATGGCGATGACGCCCACGGCCAGGGCAATGATAGCGGGCGAGCCGGGGCCGCCCTGGCCGCCGCCGATCTGGCTCAGTCCGTAGACCAGGCCGCCGAATGCGGGGACGGTCAGCAGCACGGACAGGATGTCCAGCCGGGTCTTTTCCTTTTCTCCGATGTTGGTCAGGAACCGGGCGCCGATGGCGAAAGCGGCCAGGGCGATCGGCAGGACAAAGACGAACATAAAGCGCCAGGAGAAGTGCTCAAGGATCAGCCCGGACACCGTGGGTCCCATGGCTGGAGCCACCGAGATGGCGATGCTTACGTTGCCCATCACGAAGCCGCGGCGTGAGACGGGGACCAGCGTGAGGATGGTGGTCATCAGCAGGGGCAGCATGATGGCCGTTCCGCCGGCCTGGACGATCCGGGCGAGCAGGAGGATTTCGAATCCCGGAGCCAGCGCCGCGAGCAGCGTGCCGCCGGAGAACAGTCCCATGGCAAGCATAAAAACAGCGCGGGTGGACAGCCGCTGCAGGATGAAACCCGTCGTGGGGATCACGATGGCCATCGTGAGCATAAAACCGGTCGACAGCCACTGCACGGTGGGGGCGGTGACGCCGAGATCCACCATCAGGCGCTGCAGTGCGACGTTCATGATGGTTTCGTTCAGGATCACCACGAAAGTGGCGACCAGCAGGGTGGCGATGACGGTGACCGATTCCCGGGACATCTTTGCCGTCGGTGCGGCGGCCTCCGCGGCGGCCTGGGCCTGCGCGGGATCGCCGGGGGGCTTGGAAGAGACGTCAGTAGACATAAGGGTTCCCTCAGGGAGTTTTGAAGTGGGGTCGGCGAGCGTCGTCGCTACATCAGGTGCCAACCCGCGATGCGCCGCGGTAATTCCCGGCGGCGGTGAAAAATTCCTGCGGCCTGTGTCGGGCATGACGCTCCGCCGCACGGTCTGGTGCATGGCGGGTGCCGGCGGGACTTTTTGCCCTACTCCCGGAGCGCCCGTCGGCGTTCCCTTGAGAGCAGGACGCGCCGCCGTTCAGGCCGGACGCTGCCTCTCACCGCATGTTCAGAGGAGTTTTCGATGGGCCACATCCAGCAGAGCATTCAGATCGACGCACCCGTGGACCGGGTCACGGAGATCGCCACCGATCCCCGCCATTGGTCCTCCTGGTGGGTGAATCTCAGCGAGGCCAAGAACGTGGACGGCGACGGCGGCGCCGGAACCATTGTCAAGCACAGCTACCTGATGGCCGGGGTGCCGTTCCCGGTCACCACGCGGGTTGTCGAAAACCTTCCGACCGGGTCCGGCGGCAAACACGTGCGCATTGAATTCGAGGGGCCGCTGAAAGGCTGGCAGACCTGGGACTACGAACCCGACCTCAACGGCACCAAGGTGACCGTGGAGATCGAATACAACGTTCCCGGCGCCGCGATTGGGAAATTCGCCGACCGGGTGCTTGTGGAACGGCTGCAGGAACGGGCCAGGGAGCAGACCCTGGAGAACCTGAAGCTCATGGCCGAGAGTGGAACCGCCTAGGAATCCAGCGGGACGTTGTCGATCAGCCGGACCGGGCCGACCGTGGCCGCGATGATCGCCAGGGCCTCGCCACGGAACGGGGTGTCCCTGCAGTTCTCGGCCAGCGGTTCCAGGCTGCGGGGATCCACCACCTCGAAGTAGTCCAGGTCCACGAGCGGCTGGGACTCCACGAGCGCCCGCGCGGACTCAAGGTCCAGCGGCTGGTGGGCGTTGGCCCGTTCCTCGACCAGCCGCAGCGCCCGCGAGAGCACCAGCGCCGCCTCGCGCTCCTCGGCGGAGAGGAAGCGGTTGCGGCTGGACAGCGCCAGGCCGTCAGCGGAGCGCACTACCGGCACGGGGACGATCTCCACGGGGAAGTTCAGGTCCGCCACCATGCCCTGGACCAGGGCCAGCTGCTGGGCATCCTTCTGGCCGAAGTACGCCCGGTAGGCCGGCAGCTCCGGGCCCGCGGCCGCGCCGGGCATCCCGTAGTGCAGCAGCTTGGCCACCACGGTCAGGGCCCCGTCGAAGTGCCCGGGCCGGGACGCGCCCTCCCACTTCTCGGCCACCGGGCCCGCGCTGATCCGGACGAGGGGTGCCCCGCCGGGGTAGACCTCGTCCACGTCGGGAGCAAACACCAGGTCCACCCCCACCGCGTCCAGCAGCGCCAGGTCCGCGTCCAGGGTCCGGGGGTACCGGTCCAGGTCCACGGCCTCGCCAAACTGCAGCGGGTTCACGAAGATACTCACCACCACCACATCGTTCTGCTCGACGGCGGTGCGCGCCAGCTCGGCGTGCCCCTCGTGCAGCGCGCCCATGGTGGGCACCAGGCCCTGCGAGGTGCCGCCCTTCTCCTTGAGCAGCCGGGCGCTTTCGGCCCGGAGCCGGGCAGCCGTGGTCACGAGTTGGATCGCCAAGTTAGGGACCTTCCTTAGGGTTGCGGGCCGTTGTGGTCCGGGCCCTCGAGCGCCTGCGTGATGTCGCCGAGTTGCTCCGGCTTCAGCAGTCCCCGGCGTCCTGCCCGGCGGGCCGTCGCCCGGGCCATGGCCAGGTACGCCTCCAGAATATCTCCGCCCGAGCCGCCGTCGTGTTCCCGCAGGGACTCGGCGTGGGCGGCAACGGTGCCCACATCGCCGCGGGCCACCGGCCCGGTCAGCGCCGATTCGCCGGAGGCGAGCGCGTTCTCCAGGGTCGCGCGCAGCAGCGGTCCCAGCATGCGGTCGGGGGCCTCGACGCCGACTTCCCGGAGCAGCTGCGAGGCCTGCGCCACCAGGGTGACGAGATGGTTTGAGCCGTGCGCGAGGGCGGCGTGGTAAAGCGTGCGGTCGGCCTCGGCGATCGCGACGGGCTCCGCGCCCATCTCCACCACTAGCGCCTGGGCGATCGGCAGCATGGCGGCGTCCGCCGTGACGCCAAAGGTGCAGTCCAGCAGCCGGGTCAGGTCCAGGCTCATCCCCGTGAAGGTCATCGCGGGGTGCAGCGCCAGCGGGACGGCGCCGGCGGCGCGGACAGGATGCAGGATCCCGACGCCGAAGCGGCCGGAGGTGTGTGCCACGAGCTGGCCGGGCTGCCAGGCGCCAAGCTTCGCCAGGCCTTCGACGAGCGGGCCGAGCGCGTCGTCGGGGACGGCCAGGAGTACCAGTTCGGCGCGCTCGACGATGTCCTGCACGTCCAGCACCGGGACCCCTGGGAGCAGGGCATCAGCTCGTTCGCGGCTGGCGTCCGAGACCGCGGAGACACCGATGATGGCGTGCTCCGCGCCGCGCAGCGCCGCCCCCAGGACGGCGCCGACCTTGCCGGCGCCGATGATTCCGATGCCGAGTCGTCCTGGTTTAGCCATGCTGCGGGTCTTCCTGACTGTTGGGTTCTTCGCTAGGGGAGGGTACAGCCACGAGCGGCCGGACCTGGTCCAGCCAGTGCTCGCTGGTCTGGCGTTTGCGCGCGGCCCGTGCCCGGGCCGCCTGTGCATCCAGCAGCGCCCGGCCCTCGTCGAGTCCGGTCTGGACCAGCCGCGGGGACACCGGGCCGGCGGTGGTATGCAGGACCAGGTCCGCCACCCGGAAGCGCCGGGCCAGCGGGCCCTGCTCCAGGGCCATGGACTGGGTGCGCTGGTGCGGGACCACCACGAGGTGCCGCCACCAGCGTCCCGAGCGGATCAGCAGGGCCGTGCCGGTGGCGGTGAAGCCGTTGCGCCGCCACCCCAGCGGGGCCAGCAGCCGGGCGCGCCGCGGGGTGGTGACGAAGCCGCCGTCGTCCGTCCCGGAAACCGCCTGTCCCCCGCCCGGCACGGCAGGCGCGAGTCCATTGACGCCGGCGGTGAAGATCCGCACCGGCTCCGGGGTGCCCGGGTCGGGCAGGACCAGCGAGAGCATGGTGAGCACGTCGGGGAAGGTCCCCACCGGCAGGAGCGTGGTCCGGGATGAGGCCTCGCCGTTGCTTCCCGCGGCGCCGTAGCCGGCCACGTTGACCTGGATCCGGTACCAGCCGAAGATCCGCCACAGCGGCGGCTGGCTGACCCGCAGGGCCTGGATCCGCCCCGGCGGCAGGGTCTGCGCCTGGGTGTCCAGCAGCCCGTAGCGCAACCGGATACCGTCCGGGGAAATGGCCGCGGTGAAGTTGTAGCCCCTGTTGATGGAGTTCCAGTAGGCGGCCACCATGCCCAGGACGGCCGGGATCAGGAACAAATAGAAGCTGCGGTTCTCGGTGGCGGCGGAGAGCACCACGGAGGCCACCCCGCCGACGACGACCACCACGCTCTGCTCGCTCAGCAGCAGGGATCCGATGAGGCGGCCGGGCGGGACGGTGAGCACGGCGTGTTCGGGTGCCTCCGCGGCGACGGCCCCCGGCTTGGCGGGGTCCGGGACCACGCCGGCGGCGCGGGCGAGGATCGTGGCCCGGAGCTGCCTCGCCTCGTCCATACGGAGGTAGGCGAGGCGCACCGCGGACTCACCCGCGTCGGCGACCTCGAACTTGAGCTCTGCCAGCCCGAAGATCCGTGCCAGCAGCGGCTGCACGATGTCGATTGCCTGCACCCTGTCCAGCCGGGCCTGCCGCTGCTGTTTGAAGAGGAATCCGGTGTTGATCCGGACATAGCCTTCGGCCACCTGGTAGCGGGTGAAGTACCAGCTCAGGACATAGCCGAGCCCGGTGAGCAGCAGCAGCAAGCCGCCGCCGAGCAGCAGCCACGGCGCCCGGCCTGCGAGCTGCTCATCGACGAGGGGGCCGCCCTGGAGCATCCGCTCAAAGGTATCCCGGAAGAAGAAAAATACAATGGCGGCCAGCGCCACCCAGCCGCGCACGAAGGGGGAGGCCGGGTGCACGCGCAGCCACGCGCCGTCGGGGGTTCCCGCGTCGGCGCCGGCGGACGCCTCCGGGGCAGCGCCCGGCTTCACGGTGTTCCCCTGACGGAGGACCTCACAGCGGACCCGTCACAGTCCGGCCAGCCGGGCTTCACCACGGGCGGAGAGCTGTTCGCGGAGCCGCGCGCCTTCCGCGGCGGGCAGGCCCGGGATTTCCGCGTTGGTGCCGGCGGAGGCGGTGTGCAGTTTCAGGGTGCACAGGCCCAGGCCGCGTTCCACCGGTCCGACGCCGATGTCCACGTACTGCATGCGGCCGTAGGGGACCACGAGGGTGCGCTGGAAAAAGATGCCGCGGCGGATGAGCAGGTCATCTTCACGCTCGGCGTAGCCGATGGCGCGCACCTGGCGGGGTATGAGCAGGAGCCGCCACAGGGCCAGTACCAGCATCACGGCCGGGAGGGCGACGGCCAGCCAAAGCGGGAAGTTCTCCCACCAGCCGTTGAGGACAAGAACCAGGGGTACGCAGAGCAGCGCCACGACAACGAGGTTGGCCAGCGCCCAGCCGGCGAGCCGAACCGTGACGTACTTGGGTGAGACGCGCAGCCATGTGATGCCCGGGGGGTCAATCGCCTCGGTACGCATATTCGCCTTCCGATTTGGGTTTGCGCTGTTCCTGCCGGCCCGGGGCCGTTTCGCCGTCGCCCTCCTCGGGCGGTATCCGGCAGAACCGTTCCACCATCAGGCCGACCCCGATCATCGCCAGGCCGCCGCCGGCCATGGCCAGGGCCTGCCAGGCGATTGTCTGGTCACTGCGCAGGTTCCAGAGGCGCAGCTGGTCCAGGAAGATCCCGGCATGCCAGCCCATCAGCACACTGCCGGTGTAGGCACAGGCCTGGGCGAGGACCAGGGTCAAGGCGGCCAGGATGGGGTTCAGCATTTTCTTCTTTTTGCCGTTCCGCCAGCGGAGCACCCGGATGCCGAGCACTAGGGTGAGCACCACGATCACGCCCATGGTGATGAGTCCGTTGAGCGGCAGCACGGGGGTGTTCAGTCCGTAGCGGGTGGTCAACAGGGCGGCGAGCCAGCCCAGGATCCCGACGGCCGCACTGATCACCAGCAGCACCACGGGGCTGGTCAGCTTCATCACTCCACCGCTCCGGCCACGCCGTGGAGGTTTTCGAAGCCGTCGAAGGGCATGAGGTCGGCGAAGTCCGCGGCTTTGGCGGCGAGCTCCCCGACGCGTTCGCCGTTGAGCTCGGCCGCGGGGTCGATGAGCGACCACGGGTACAGCACAAACGCCCGCTGGGCCGCGCGCGGGTGGGGCAGGGTCAGCTCCGGGTCGGCACTGGCCAGCTCCCCGTAGGTGATGATGTCGACGTCGAGGGTGCGCGGCCCCCAGTGCACGTCACGGACCCGGAGGTGTTTCTGCTCCACCGCGTGGCAGTGCCGCAGCAGCTCGAGGGGCGCCAGTGTGGTCTCCACGGCGATCACCATGTTGAGGAAGTCCGGCTGGCCGGCCGGCCCGCCGACGGCTTTGGTCTGCACGATCGGCGAAATGGCCAGGAGGCGGACTTCGGGCGGGTCGACGAGGTCCGCGACGGCCGCCGAGAGGGTGTCGCTGCGCGCCCCCAGGTTGCTGCCGAGCGCCAGCACGGCGCGGGTGTAGATCATGGCTGTTCCTGCCGGGTCCGCCGGACGCTGACGGAGACGTCGCCGAATTCGACCTCGATCGGGGCCTTGGGTTTGTGCACGGTGATGTCCACGGCGGCGACGGGGAACTTCGCAAGCACGTCCTCGGCGATCCGCACAGCCAGCGCCTCGATCAGGTTCAGCGGCTCCCCCGTGATCCACGCCCGGATGCATTCGGCCACTTCACCATAATGCGCGGTGTCGCGCACGTCGTCGGAGGCGGCGGCGCGGCCGAAGTCCAGGTGCAGTACGGCATCGACCACGAACGGCTGGCCGTTGCGCCGCTCGAAATCGAACACTCCGTGATGGCCGACGGCGGTGACGCCGCTCAGCGTGATCTGGTCCATGGTGGCCTGCCGGTTCAGTTGTCGCCGGCGGCCGGCGCGGCTGGTGCCTGCGCCGGGGTCATGCGGGCGGCGACCTTGACGGCGTCGAGGCTGGGGCCGACGTCGTGCACGCGGACCGCCCAGGCGCCCCGGTGGGCGCTGATCGCGGTGACCGCTGCGGTGGCGTCGTCGCGTTCGGCCGGCGGGGCGGCCTTGCCGGCCACGGTCAGGAGGCTGCCGAGGAAGCGCTTGCGGGAGGCTGCCACCAGCACCTTGTGGCCCATGGCCTGCAGGATGTCCAGCCGGCGGAGCAGTTCCCAGTTCTGCTCCTCGTTCTTGGAGAAACCCAGGCCTGGATCCAGGATGATCTGTTCCGGCGAAACCCCGGCCGCGTACAGCTTGTCGCGGACGCCGGCGAGTTCCGCGGCCACGTCTTCAGCGACGTTGCCGTACTCGGTCAGGGAGTCCATCGTGCTGGCGTTGCCGCGGCGGTGCGTGAGGATGTACGGGGCTTTGCTGCGGGCCACCAGTTCGGCCATCTCGGGCTCCATGGTCAGCCCGGAGACGTCATTGATGATGGCGGCGCCGGCGTCCAGCGCCGCTGCGGCGGTGGCGGCGTGCGTGGTGTCGATGCTGACCAGTGCCCCGGCCTGGACCAGCGCCTGGATCACGGGCAGCACCCGCCGCTGTTCCTCCTCGACGCCGACCTCGATCGCGCCCGGGCGGGTGGATTCACCGCCGACGTCGATGATGTCGGCTCCGCCGTAGAACATCCGCAGGCCTGCGGCGATGGCGGTGTCCGCGGCGGCGTGCTTGCCGCCGTCGCTGAAGGAGTCCGGGGTGACGTTCAGGATCCCCATCACGAGCGTCCGGTCCGTGGGAAGATCCCCGAATTTTGCGGCCGGGCGGGCCTTGCGCAGGACGGGCAGGGGCGAAGTCGCGGGTCCGGTTCCGGGGGCTGCGGCTAGGGAATCCATAGTCTGTGTTCTTACCTTCCGATGATGAGGCTCATGGCTTCGGCGCGAGTGGCCGGGTCATGGAGTTGCCCGCGTACCGCGCTGGTGACGGTTCTGGCGCCGGGCTTGCGGATGCCGCGCATGGACATGCAGAGGTGTTCGCATTCGACGACGACGATTGCGCCGCGCGGCTTGAGATGGGTGACGAGGGCTTCGACGATCTGGGTGGTCAGGCGTTCCTGGACCTGGGGGCGGCGGGCGAACATGTCCACCAGCCGCGCCAGTTTGCTCAGCCCGGTGACCTTCCCGTCGTGTGAGGGAATGTAGCCCACATGGGCGACCCCGTGGAACGGCACGAGGTGGTGCTCGCAAGTGGAGTAGAACGGAATGTCCTTGACCAGCACCAGTTCCTCATGGTCCAGGTCGAAGGTAGTGGCCAGGATCTCCGCCGGGTCGTGGTGGAGCCCGGCGAACATCTCGGTGTACGCCTTCGCCACCCGCTTGGGGGTGTCCAGGAGGCCGCTGCGGTCCGGGTCCTCGCCGATGGCCAGGAGGATCTCACGGACAGCCGCCTCGATCCGGGGCTGGTCCACGGCGGGGAGGCCGGGGACGGGCCCTCCCGCCGCCAGAGGACCGGTGGCGGGAGCGTCGTCGTCGTCGTTGAAGAAAGAAGTCACGGAAGAAGCCTAGCCGGGATGGCCATCAGGCCCGAGATCCGTGACACCGCCTTTGAACGGTTCCTGTCCGGAGACTCCCTGGGCGTGCGGCGGGAAGGTGTCCAGCGGTTCCTCGAGGCGGGCTTCCTTGGCTTCTTCCTGCGCTTCGCGTTCGGCCTTCTCCCGGCGGGACTCCACCGGGCCAACGTCCTGGATCGGGCGGGTCTCCTTGGACAGCCAGATCTCGCGGAAATCGCGTTTCCGGATGTTGGTGAAGACCTGCGCGATTTCGGCCTGGTTCAGCGTCTCGCGTTCGAGCAGTTCGAGGGCCAGCTCATCCAGGACGTCGCGGTTTTCAACCAGGATGGCGTAGGCCTCGTCGTGGGCGCCCTCGATGAGGCGGCGCACTTCCTCGTCGACGATGTAGGCGATCTGGTCGGAGTAGTTGCGCTCGTGGCCGGCGTCGCGGCCCAGGAACGGCTCGCCGCCGCCCTGGCCGAGGCGCACGGCACCGACGCGTTCGCTCATGCCGAACTCGGTGACCATCTTGCGGGCGATCCCGGTGGCCTTTTCGATGTCGTTGGACGCACCCGTGGACGGGTCGTGGAAGACGAGCTCCTCCGCGACGCGGCCGCCCATGGCGTAGGCCATCTGGTCGAGCAGTTCGTTGCGGGTCACGGAGTACTTGTCGTTCTCCGGAACCACCATGGTGTAGCCCAGGGCGCGGCCGCGGGGCAGGATGGTGATCTTGGTGACCGGAGCCGAGTTCCGCAGCGCCGCCGCCACGAGGGCGTGCCCGCCTTCGTGGTAGGCGGTGACTTTGCGTTCGTGTTCCTTCATGACGCGGCTGCGCTTCTGCGGGCCGGCCATCACGCGGTCAATGGCCTCGTCGAGGGCACGGTCGTCGATCAGGTTTGCGTTGGAGCGGGCGGTCAGCAGCGCGGCCTCGTTGAGGACGTTGGCCAGGTCCGCGCCGGTGTAGCCGGGGGTCTTTTTCGCCACAGCCTTCAGGTCAACGCCGGGCGCCATCGGCTTGCCCTTGGCGTGGACCTTCAGGATCTGGTCGCGGCCGATCAGGTCGGGGGCCTCGACGGAGATCTGGCGGTCGAAGCGGCCGGGCCGCAGCAGGGCCGGGTCCAGGACGTCGGGGCGGTTGGTGGCGGCGATCAGGATGACGTTGGTCTTGACGTCAAAGCCGTCCATTTCAACCAGCAGCTGGTTGAGGGTCTGCTCGCGTTCGTCGTTGCCGCCGCCGATGCCGGCACCGCGGTGGCGGCCGACGGCGTCGATCTCGTCCACGAAGATGATGGCCGGCGCATTGGCCTTGGCCTGCTCGAACAGGTCGCGGACGCGGGACGCACCGACGCCGACGAACATTTCAACGAAGTCGGAACCGGAGATGGAGAAGAAGGGGACGCCGGCCTCGCCGGCGACGGCGCGGGCCAGCAGGGTCTTACCGGTGCCGGGAGGGCCGTAGAGCAGCACCCCCTTGGGGATCTTGGCCCCCACGGCCTGGAACTTCGCCGGTTCCTGCAGGAATTCCTTGATTTCTTCGAGTTCCTCGACGGCCTCGTCGGCGCCGGCGACGTCGCTGAAAGTGACCTGCGGCATGTCCTTATTAACCAGCTTG
The DNA here is from genome assembly GCA_034376805.1 of Arthrobacter sp. Classification (GTDB taxonomy): domain Bacteria; phylum Actinomycetota; class Actinomycetes; order Actinomycetales; family Micrococcaceae; genus Arthrobacter. The sequence goes on along the minus strand of JAXMJF010000063.1, from coordinate 138,425 downwards.
GCCTTGGACTTGCCGAACTGCATGACCTTGGAGCCGCCGCCCTGCATGCGGGAGAGCAGGAACCAGAAGAGGACACCGAGGAGGAGGACCGGGATCAGGAGGGAGAACAGTCCGGCGAACCAGTTGTTCTCGACCGGCTGGTCGGTGTAACCGCTCGGGGGGCGGGAGTCCGTGACGGCTTTGACGACGTCCTCCGCGCGGGCATTGACGTAGTAGAACTGGATGTTCTTGCCCTTGTCCTGGCCGTCAATCTGCAGGTTTTCCTTCAGGACCAGGTCCACGCGGTTTTCCGCGTCGAAGATCTTTGCCTGTTCAACCTTGCCGCCGGCGTCGGTCAGCAGCGCAAGGCCCTTGTCCGTATCGATCCGGATTGCGCCTCCCGGGGACAGGGTGGCAAAGGCGAGCAGGAGCATGCCAACAACAACGACAATCCAGATGCCCGGGCCCTTGAAGAAACTCTTAGCTTTCATCTGTTCGGGGCAGGCCCCGTCCCTCCTGGTAGTGCTGCACGGCGACCATTCTGCGCGCGTGTGGTGCTGCGTCAGTGTCTAGCTATACACCGTCGGAGTAGCTCACGCACGGTGAAGTCCAAAAGTTCCCTGAGGGCGTAGCGGGGCCGGGCGGGACCGGCCCCCTGCCGGTCCCGCCCGCGCCTGTCCTGCCGGACGTAGCGGCAGTGCGCTATTCGTAGACGTGCGGCGCCAGTGTGCCGACGAAGTCCAGGTTGCGGTACTTCTCGGCGTAGTCCAGGCCGTAACCCACCACGAACTCGTTGGGGATGTCGTAGCCGACGTACTTGACGTCGATCTGGACCTTTGCGGCCGTGGGCTTGCGGAACGCGGTGCAGATTTCCACCGAGGCCGTGCCGCGGGATTCCAGGTTGGTCTTGAGCCAGGACAGGGTCAGGCCGGAGTCAATGATGTCCTCGACGATCAGGACATCCTTGCCCATGAGGTCCGTGTCTAGGTCCTTGAGGATGCGGACCACACCGGAGGACTGCGTGCCGGACCCGTAGGACGAGACGGCCATCCAGTCCATTGAAACGTGGCTGTGAAGGGCGCGGGCGAGGTCGGCCATGACCATCACGGCGCCCTTGAGCACGCCGACGATCAGCAGATCGCGGCCTTCGTAGTCCTTGTCGATCTGGGCAGCGAGTTCGGTGATCCGTGACTGGATCTGCTCCTTGGAGTACAGAACGTGCTTGAGATCTGCCTGGACGTCGTTTGAATCCACCAATAACTCCTGTGTAGATGCGGGGGCAACTATATTTTGGGCGGTTTTTGAGGCCGGAATACAAGCTTCCCACAGCGGGCCGCTTCGCGGGGAACAGTGCCGGGGCCGGACTGCCCTTCGGCGAGGAGCTGGGCGAGCGAGAGCCGGTAGACGCTGACCCCGCCGGGGAGCTCCACGGGACCGGCCGATCCCTGCCGGCGGAGCAGTGCTTCCGCGGCGAGCAGACGCTGGTAGCTGGGCTGCTGGCCTCCGACGGCGGCCGCGGCCTTCGCGATGACCCGGAACCTTACGGCCGGCGCCAGCTCGCGCAAGGCTTCCTCCGGGAGGCTGATGGTGGCGCCCGCCTGTTCCCGCAGCCGGACAAAGGTGTCATTGGCCACGTCCTCGAGGTAGTCGGCGTCCAGCTGCAGGATCGCGGCAGTCCGCGCGAGCGATTCGGCCACCCCCGGGCCCAGCTTCTCCTCGAGCAGCGGCAGCACCTCGACGCGGGTCCGGGACCGTGCAAACGCCGGATCCGCGTTGCTGGGATCGTGCCAGGGGTCAAGGCCCTCGACCTCGCAGATTTCAAGGGTTTCCGCCCGGCGCAAGCCCAGGAGGGGCCGCAGCAGGCGGCCGCGGGCGGGGCGCATGCCGGCCAGGGAACGGGTTCCGGACCCGCGGGCCAGCCCCAGCAGGACCTGTTCGGCCTGGTCATCAAGGGTGTGGCCGAGCAGGATGGCCTGGGCGCCGGTGTCGTCGGCGGCGGCTTCCAGCGCGGCGTGCCGGGCATCCCGGGCAGCCGCCTCCGGCCCCATCCCGGTGGAGGCCACCTCGACCGCCCTGACCTGCACCGGCGAGAGCCCCAGTTCCCGCAGGGTCACCGCGGTGGCGGCGGCGACGTCGGCGGAACCGGGCTGCAGCTGGTGGTCCACGACGACGGCGCCCGCGGAGATGGGGTGGCCATCCACGTGCCCGCGGCGGGCGAAGTAGGCAGCGACGGCGGCGAGAGCCAGTGAGTCGGGTCCGCCGCTGCAGGCGACCAGGACCCGTTCCGGGTAACCCGCTCCGGCCAGTGCGTCCTGCAGCATCTTCCGTGCCGTGCCGACGACGGGCGCCAGCCGGCCGGGCCGGCGTCGTCCGCTGGGACGTTGTCCGCTCGAAACGGGGCTGGACGTCACGGGTCCTAGTGCCCCATCCGCTCAAGCCAGAGCCTGGAATTGTGGATCTCGGGCTCGGTCGGCAGGTTGTCCGCGGACTCCCAGACCTTGTTAAAGCCCTCCATGCCGGCCACGTCCACGACTTCGCGGACAAACTTGGAGCCGTCGCTGTACTGGCGCATCTTGGCGTCGAGTCCGAGCAGGCTGCGGATGAACTTTTCGATCACGCCGCGGTCCGTGGCGCGGGAGTTGAAGCGCTGCCGGATGGTCTTCACGGAGGGCACAATGCTGGAGTCGACCGCGTCCATCACCACGTTGGCGTGCCCTTCGAGCAGGCTCATCAGGGCGGTCAGGCGCGAGATCGCAGCCTTTTCCTCGGGGTTCTGCAGCAGGTCGAGGATGGCGCCCCTGCTGGGGGCGGAGCCGGACGCGGTGCGGTCCTTGAGCGATTTCGCTGCAGCCGAGGCCCGTTCCATCAGGGAGTCGACATTGCCGAGGAGTTGTCCGCTGAGGCTGTCGATCTCCTCCAGCATGTGGTGCCGCAGCCAGGGTGCCGCGGCGAACTGCACACGGTGGGTCTGTTCGTGGAGACAGACCCAGAGCCGGAAATCCTCGGGTTCGACGTTGATTTCGCGTTCGACGGAGATGATGTTCGGCGCCACCAGGAGCAGCCGGCCGCCGGCGGGGGCGGTGGAGTTCTCGGCGAGGGCGGAGAAGGGGTCGTACTGGCCCAGGACCTTGCTGGAGAGGAATGCGAGGATGGCGCCGAGCTGGCTGCCCGTGATGGCGCCGCTGACGCTGGCCGCGCCGGGGTTCAGGGTGCCGCGGCGGCCCTCGAGCATCTTTTCCATCGCGGGCTGGAGCATAACGGCGAAGCTCTGCGTGTTGGCCCGGGACCAGGAGGCGCGGTCCACCACGAGGACCGAGGAATCACGCAGGTCGCGGGCGGCCTCCAGGCCGGTGATGTCATGGACGTGGGGCACGGACAGGTCCGCCATCAGCCGCAGGTTGTCGACGGCGGCGCCGATCTCGGCCGATCCCAGGGTGGGGCCGGCCGGCGTCAGGCGGGCGGCGGTGGAGGCGGCAAGCTCCCAGTTGATCAGGGCTTGGGCTTGGGCTGATGTCTCGCGGGCAGAGGACTCCATAGGCTCCATCAGATCACAGCGGACTGACATTGTCCCTTAAATTCGTCGGGCGGCGAACGGCCGCGGGCCCATCGCCGTCATCCAGGCCATCCGCTGCTCCGCAACTGCCGTTTTGGGGGTCCAAAAGGGCGTTTGCGGAGCAGTCGACGGTTCGACGTCGACCGCAGTCCACTCAGCGGCAGCCGCAGCCGGCAAGGACGGAGGCGGTGCGGTCCAGCGCGGCTTTGTTCCCCGCTCCGGGGGTCAGCCCGTTGCCGATGAAGGAAAACACCAGGAGCCGGCCGTCCGCGTCCACGACGTAGCCGCTCAGGGCGATGACCGTGTTCAGTGTGCCGGTCTTGGCCCGGACCAGACCGGCACCGGCCGCCGTCGCCGCGTCGTCCACGTACCGGTCCCCCAGGGTCCCGGTGAGTCCGGCGACCGGGAACCCGGCGAGGCCGGCACGCAGCCGCGGGTCCGCGCCGGAGGTCATGGTCCGGACTACTTCGGAGAGCTGCCGGGCGGAGACCTGGTTTGCCAGCGCCAGCCCCGAGACGTCCGCGGCGCGCAGTGTGGCTGACGGGATATTCAGCTCTTCCACCTGCTGCAGCACGGCTGCGACGGCGCCGTCGTTGCTGCCGGGCTGTCCGGCCGCGAGCGCCGCCATGCGGCCGATCGCCTCGGTGAGGTAGTTGTCCGAGGTGCGCAGCAGCAGATCGACCTGCTGGCCCACCGTGGCCGACTGGACTTCGGCCAGGACCCTGGTGCCGCCGTCGCCCGTTCCGGCGGGGACCCGCGAGACGCCGGGCGCAACCGTCAGCCCGGCGTCGGCTGCTGCTGCCGCGAGCTGGGCGGAGAAGGCCTCCGCGGCGCTCATCGCGGCGTCCTGGGGGCGGGGGCCTGTGGCCGCGGCCGGGTCGAAGCGGGCCGAGTTCAGTGCCAGCGGGAACAGCGGGGCCACCTCGCCGGCGGCCACATCCTCCAGGCTCCAGGCGGGGTTCAGCGCGGGGCCGGTAAAAAGGGAGTCGTCCAGCTGGACCGTCAGGGGGACGGAGACGCCGTCGGCCTGCAGGGCCCGGATGGTCGACTGCGCCAGGCTGGCGAGGCCGGCATGGCCCAGCACGGCGCCGGGCACCGATTCGCCGGAGCCGAGGAGCACGTCGCCGCCGCCGGTCAGCACAACAGCCCCGGGGGCAGCCCCGGCCACCGCCCTGGTGCTGAAGCGGCGTTCCGGGCCGAGGGTGAGCAGGGCCGCGGCGGCTGTGAGGAGCTTCATGTTGGAGGCGGGAACCCGGACCTCGTCGCCGGAACGGTCGAAGAGAACCTCGCCGGTGAGGGCGTCCTGCACCACGCCGGTGAAGTTCCCGGCGCCGTCGGTCCTGAGGGTTTCGTTCAACCGGGCCGCGAGCGGACCGGGTTCCGGAACGGGAGCAGCGGCTGTGAGCGGTTCGATTCCCTCCGGGGTGGTGCCGGCCGCCGCGCCGCCGCGGCCGGCCAGTGCGCCGGGGACCTGGTGCCACGGCGGGGTGGACTGCGGAGCGGTTTCGGACGGGCTGGGTCCGAGGAAAGCGGGGGCGACGGCAACGCCGGCGGGGAGGGCGAGCGCCGCGACGAGCAGGCTCTGGAGCAGCAGTGGGAGGCTCCGCCGCAGCGGCCCGGTCACCGGGTCAACGCCCGGGCGGCTCGTTCTGCGTTTCATCCGGCTGCTGGTCCTTTAGTCCTGAAATGTCCCCACTAGTTCCTGAAACCAGGGCCTCTCGCTATATCCTCAATAGTAGTCGGCGGCGCCGGCAGCCTTTGGTGAGTGCCGCGAACCCCCTGAATTCGTCGAGGAGTATTCCATGAAGCATGACGTGACCATCGAGATCCCCAAGGGATCACGCGTCAAGTACGAAGTCGACCACGAAACGGGCCGCGTCCGCCTGGACCGCGTCCTGTTCACCTCGATGCAGTACCCCACGCACTACGGGTTCTTCGAGAACACGCTGGGCGAAGACGGCGATCCGCTGGACGCCCTGGTGCTGTTGCAGGACTTTGACCTGCACCCCGGCGTCATTGTTGAGTCCCGCCCCATCGGCGTGTTCAACATGACCGACGACGGCGGCGGAGACGCCAAGGTGCTCTGCGTGCCGGTCGACGCGCGCTTCGATCACATCAACGAGATCAGCGACGTCAGCGAATTCCTGATCAAGGAAATCGAGCACTTCTTCACCCGGTACAAGGACCTGGAGCCGGGCAAGTGGGTCAAGGCTGAGGGCTGGGGTGACCGCGCGGCCGCCGAGGCTGAGCTGGAGGCGTCCATCAAGCGTTACGTTCCCCACACGCACTAACGTTCCCAGCTCCAACGCGGGGTCACCTGCCGCCCATCCGGCCAACGGATATGGGCCGTACGTGGCCCCGCGTTGCTGTTTAAGTTGTCAGTGACGGGTCAGGAAAATGTGAAATTGTGGGCTTATGAACGCCGAGCCTGCCTTTAGTCCTCCCTGCGGTCCGGTCACGGGTTGGCGGGACGGTGACGTCGTGCGGGCCACCGGGATCCCCTATGCCGCCGCGGGACGTTTCCAGCCCCCGGTGAGTGCCCCCGACTGGACCGGGGCCCTCGCGGCCACCTCCCTGTCCCCGGCATGCCCGCAGGCCCCGGTCCCGTTCCTGGACGACATCCTCGGCACCCGCTACGGGGAGCTCCCGGGCAGCGAGGACTGCCAGCGGCTCTCCATCACCATGCCGGCCGGCCTCACCGCGGACGACCGGGTCCCGGTTATGGTGTGGCTCCACGGCGGCTCCTACACCTCCGGCTCCGGTGACCTGGCCATCTTCGACCCCAAGGCCCTCGTCGCCGAAAACCGGGTCATCGTTGTGTCCGTGACGTACCGCCTGGGCCTGTTCGGCTACCTCGCGACGGGCACGGGCCGGCCCGCGAACCTGGGCCTGCTGGACCAGCTCGAGGCGTTCCGCTGGGTGCAGCGCAACATCAGCGCCTTCGGCGGCGACCCGGGACGGGTCACGGCGTTCGGGCAGTCCGCCGGAGGCGACGCCGTCGCCCACCTCATGGCGACGCCGGAGGCCCCCACCCTGTTCCAGCGCGCCATCATTCAGAGCGCGCCGCTGGGCATCACCCGGGGCCGGGAAAAAATGAGCACCGCGATGGGCATCGCGGCGGAGCACGTCACCGAAGACACCCCGGCAATGGACGTTGTGGAGATCGAGCAGCAGGTGTCGCAGGTGGCCCGGAAGTTCGGGCTGATCGCGGCGATGCCGTTCGGCACCCAGTACGGGCACTCCCCGTTGCCGCCGGAGTCCGGCATTGAGGAGGCGTGGAACTCCACCGCCCCCGGGATCGAGGTCCTGATCGGACACACCTCCGAGGAAGCCCGGCTGTTCCTGCCGCGCAACCCCGTTGTCGGCCGCGTGGCCAAGGTCCCGGTGCTCGGGACCGCCGTCGTCAAAGCCATCAACTGGGCCGTCACCGAGGCGGTGTACGGCCGGGCGGCCAGGAGGTTCGCCCGGCGGCACGCCCAAGCCGGCGGCACGGCCTACAGCTACGTGCTCTCCTGGGCGGCGCCCGGCAACTTCTACGGGGCCGCGCACACCGTTGACCTGCCGCTGCTGTTCGGCGACAAACAGACCTGGGAAGGTGCCGGGCTGCTCGCGGGAGCCAGCTGGGAGGAAATCAACGCCCAGGGCCGGGCCCTCCGCGCCGTGTGGGCCCGCTTCGCCGCCGGGGAGGGCCTGGACAGCCGGGGCGGGCTGCCCGGCGCCCTGCAGTACCGCTCGGTCCGGGTCGGATGACCTGCATCCCTCTGGTTGCCGTCCCGGGCGGGCCGCGGTGAGGACCCTCGGCGTCGACCTCGCCGCGGCCACCCGGAAGACCGCAGCCGCCGTCATCGAATGGGACCACGGCTCAGCCCGCCTGGCGCACCTGGCCCTGGACGTCGGCGACGAGGAGATTGTGCGGCTCTTCAGCACCACCGACATGACCGGGATCGACTGCCCCGTGGGCTGGCCGGACGCCTTCCTGCCCTTCCTGGCCGGGCAGCTGGCCTTCGAACCGCACCCCGTGCTGGACTTTGACGGAATCGAAGGACGCCGGTTGCTGGCCTACCGGGACACCGACCGTTTCGTCACCGCCCGCACCGGGCTGATCCCGCTCAGCGTCTCCGCCGACCGGCTGGCCCACCCGGCGATGCGCTGCGCCGTCATCCAGGCCAAAATTTCGCGGGACCACGGCCCGCAGGCCCGGGACGGCAGCGGCCGGCTCGCCGAGGTCTACCCGGCTGCGTCGTTGAAATCCTGGGGCCTGCTGGCCCGGGGGTACAAGGGGCGCGGCGGTGCGGAAACGGAACGGCTGGCCGGGCTCCTTGACGGGCTGAAGCAGGCAGCACCCTGGCTGGACCTGGCCGGACACGAGGACCGGCTGGCGGGCTCCGATGACATGTTTGACGCGCTCGTCGCCTCCCTCACCGCGCGGGCCGTGGCCCTCGGCCTGACGCTCCGCCCGGATTCCGCCCACGCCAAGGCAGCCCGGACCGAGGGCTGGATCCACCTGCCCACCGGCGGGCTGGACGGGCTCGGCGGCGGCCGGCCGTAGCGGGGCGGCCGTAGCGGGGCGGCCGCTTCCAGCGGGCTACTCCAGGCCGAGGGTCCAGCCGCTGATTTCCTTCGAGTCCTCCCCGTGGTCCCGGGTGTGGTTGTGCGCCCGGATCCGGCTGTCCTGCAGCGCCTGCCGCAGCAGCGAGTGCTTCTCCGCAAGCCCCGGCACCCGGTCGATCGCGTCGATGGCGAGCTGGAAACGGTCAATCCCGTTGAGCATGGCCATGTCGAAGGCGGTCGTGGTGGTGCCCTCCTCTTTATAGCCGCGCACGTGCAGGCCCTCCTGGTTGGTCCGCCGGTACGCCAGCCGGTGGATCAGCGACGGATAGCCGTGGTAGGCGAAGATGATGGGCTTGTCCGCCGTGAAGATCCCGTCAAAGTCCCGGGAAGTCAGGCCGTGCGGGTGTTCGCTGGCGTCCTGGAGCCGCATCAGGTCCACCACGTTGACCACCCGAATCTTCAGCCCGGGCGCACCGGCCTTCAGCAGTTCCGCGGCGGCGACCGTCTCGACCGTGGGCACGTCACCGGCACAGGCCAGCACGACGTCGGGTTCCTCACCGGGGACTTCGGACCCCGCGAACTCCCAGATTCCCAGGCCGCGCTGGCAGTGGTGCGCGGCCTCGGCGGGGCCCAGCCAGGTCGGCGAGGGCTGCTTGCCGCTGACCACGATGTTGACGTAGTCCCGTGAATCGAGGCAATGCTCCATCACGGAGAGCAGCGTGTTCGCGTCCGGGGGCAGGTAGACGCGGATGACCTCGGCTTTTTTGTTCACGGCGTGGTCGATGAAGCCGGGATCCTGGTGCGAGAAGCCGTTGTGGTCCTGTTGCCAGACGTGCGAGGACAGCAGGTAGTTGAGCGAGGCGACCGGCCGGCGCCAGGCCAGTTCACGGTGCACTTTGAGCCACTTGGCGTGCTGGTTAAACATGGAATCGACGATGTGGATGAACGCCTCATAGCAGCTGAACACACCGTGCCGGCCGGTCAGCAGGTAGCCCTCCAGCCAGCCCTGGCAGAGGTGTTCGCTGAGGACCTCCATGACCCGTCCGGCACGGGCAAGATGTTCATCGAGTTCCTCGATGCGGTACTGCCACACCTTGTCCGTGACCTGGTAGACGTCCTGCAGGCGGTTCGAGGCCGTCTCGTCCGGCCCGAACAGCCGGAACGTCTCGGGGTTCTGGCTGATCACGTCGCGAAGCCAGGACCCCAGCGTAATCATCGCGCTGACCCGCTCGACTCCCGGTTGCGCCACCGGGACGGCGTGGTCCTCATATTCGGGCAGCTTGAGGTCCCGCAGCAGCACGCCGCCGTTTGCGTACGGGGTGGCGCTCATCCGGAGCGTGCCCCCGGGGGCGTTGGCCGCGACGTCCGGCCGCAGGCGCCCGGCGTCGTCGAAGAGCTCGGCGGGCCGGTACGATTCGAGCCACTCCCCCAGCTGCGCCAGATGCTCCGGGTTGGTGCGCACTTCGGACAAAGGCACCTGATGGCTCCGCCACGTTCCTTCCACCTGGAGTCCGTCGACGATCCGGGGCCCGGTCCAGCCCTTCGGCGACCGCAGCACGATCATGGGCCAGCGCGCGGCCGGGGCGTCGTCGCCTGTTGCGTCGCCTTCGGCGGGGCGGGCCGTACCGCCGCCTGCAGTTCCGCTCCTGCGGGTGGACTGGATCGCCCGGATCTCGGTGAGGCAGTCGTCCAGGACGGCGGCGAAGTCCCGGTGCGCGGCCGCTGTGTCGTCCGGATGGCCCACGGTCACAAAGTGCGGCTCGTGCCCGTAGCCGCGGAGCAGCTGTTCCAGCTGGGCTTCGGGCATGCGGGCCAGGATGGTGGGATTGGCGATCTTGTAGCCGTTCAGGTGCAGGATGGGCAGCACCGCACCGTCATGGACCGGGTCCAGGAAGTTGTGGGAATGCCAGCTCGCCGCCAGCGGCCCGGTTTCGGCCTCGCCGTCGCCGATCACGACGGCGGTGATCAGGTCCGGATTGTCGAAAACGGAGCCGTAGGCGTGCGCCAGGGAATAGCCGAGCTCCCCGCCCTCGCTGATGGAGCCCGGGGTTTCCGGGGCGGCGTGGCTGGGGATTCCGCCCGGGTAGGAGAACTGCCGGAAGAGCTCAGCCATGCCCTGCCCGTCGTCGCCGACATTGCTGTAGATCTCGGAGTAGGTGCCCTCGAGCCAGGCGTTCGCCACCACGGCCGGCCCGCCGTGGCCGGGCCCGGCAATAAACAGCATGCTCTGGCTGTCCCGGCGGATGACCCGGTTCAGGTGGGCGTAGACGAAGTTCAGGCCCGGTGTGGTGCCCCAGTGGCCCAGCAGCCTGGACTTGGTGTTGCCGGCGCTCAGGGGTTCCCGCAGCAGCGGGTTGGAACGCAGGTAGATCTGCCCCACGGACAGGTAGTTGGCGGCCCGCCACCAGCGGTCCACGAGCTCCAGTTCGGCGCCGCCGGCGGCCGCCTGCGGGGCGCCGTCCGGGTGCGCTTCGGACGCCTTGCCCGGGGTGTTGCCGGCGGCCGGATCGGCGTCGGTGTTCAGGTCGGATTTCAGGTCACTGGTCAGGTCGCTGGTCAATGGATTCCTCGCTTCACGGGGGGCCTGGGCGGTGCGCAACCTCCATCGCAACACGTCCCCGGACCGGAAACAAGCCTGCGGGAGCATGGCCCGGGGCGGCTCTTGCCAGCCCCCTACCACCGGGTAGTGTGGATCCAGAATGTTCACGCTGACCATCAACCAGACAGACAGCCGGCGCGACGGCGACTGCGTGCCGCAGCTCCTCAAGGACCTGCGGCACATCCCGGCGCGCCTTGATTTCGACCGCTCGGTTGAGGACGAGGTCCAGGGCATCGTGGACTCTCCGCAGCAGGCCGTCGAAGCGGCGATGATCGCCCTGCGGACCGGCAGCTGGTACGTCGGGATCGGCGTCGGGCCCGTCAATGAGCCCCTGCCGAACCAGATCAAGGACGCTTCCGGCCACGGCCTGATTTACGCCCGCCGGGCCGTCGACCGGCTGCGCAACGGCAAGGACCGGATCCCGGTGGCTGTGGAGGGCCCGCTGGCCGACCTCGCCGCGGAGTCCGAGTCCGTGCTGCGGCTGCTGGGTCACATCGTGCACGACCGCAGCCCCGCGGAGTGGCGGGTGCTGGACCTTCTGACCCCCGGGGTGCGCGGACAGCAGAAGGCGGTGGCCGAGGAACTCGGGATCACCACCCAGGCCGTCAGCAAGGCCGTGGCGCGGGCGCAGTGGAATGAGGAACACGCGGCGCGGCCCGCCGCGGCCAGGCTCCTGGGCCTCATCCTCGAGGTGCACTGACGGCACACCTGCTGCAGGCCGGCCCCTTGGCGCCGTCGGAGCCTAGAGCAGCAGGCTCCGCAGCACGTGGGCGGCGCCGTCGTCGAACACGGAGTGGGTGACCTCGTTCGCGGCGGCGATGACTTCCTCGGGCGCCTGGCCCATGGCCACCCCGCGGGCGGCCCAGGTGAGCATCTCGATGTCATTGCGGCCGTCGCCGACGGCGACGGTGCGGTGCGCCTCGATCTCCAGCCGGCCGCGGAGGTGCTCCAGGGCGCTGGCCTTGGTCACGCCGGCGGCGGCGATGTCCAGCCACGCCGTCCACCCCACCGAGTAGGTCACGCCGGCCAGGCCGATGTGCCGGATCGCGGTGTTGAATTCCTCGGGTGTGTTCTCGGCGCTGAAGACCACCACGCGGACCGCCGTGGCTTCCAGCATGGTCTGGAAGTCGACGCCGATTGCCTCGACCCCGAAGCTCATGTCCTGGAAGCGCTCGGTGGAGAGGAAGTTGCCGTCCTCATCCTCGAGCGCGTATTTGGCCGAGGGCAGCCGCTTGCGCAGCGCCCGGAGCGCAGGGCCCGGATCGAAGGTGGCCTTGTGCACGATCTCGTAGCCGTCCGGCAGGTTCGAGTCCAGCCGCAGGGTGACACCGCCGTTGGAGCACACGGCATAGCCGTTGTCGATGCCGATGTGCTCAATGATCGGCAGGGTCGCGTTCAGTGAGCGGCCGGTCGCGATGGTGACGTGGTGGCCTGCTGCCACGACGTCCTGGGCGGCTTCGCGGACGGGAACGGACATGTGGCCGTCGTGGTCCACCAGGGTGCCATCGACGTCGAGCGCGACCATCAGCTTGTGGGTTGCTGTGGTTCCGTTGTTCCGGGTGTTGTTTCGCCGGTCATCGTTGCCGGCGACTGAGGATTCAGTCAATGTTGTCATCTAACTAGTAGAGCAGACACCCCCGACTGCCGCTAGGACGCAGGCCACAGCGTGCGGTGAACCCGGGGTGAACAGCTGTTGACGCCCATGACCCCGCCGCGCTGTGCGGGGTCATGGGCCGGGAACCCGGGCTCAGATGACGGGAAAGACCGTCATGCCGCCAAGGTACTTCTGCAGGGCCTGCGGGACGTTCACCGAGCCGTCCGGGTTCTGGTGGTGCTCCAGGATGGCGACGATCCAGCGGGTGGTGGCCAGGGTGCCGTTGAGCGTGGCGACGGCCCGGGTGCCCTTGGGCGCCCCGTCCTCGTTCAGCACGCGTTCGCGGATGTTCAGCCGGCGCGCCTGGAAGGTGGTGCAGTTGGAGGTCGAGGTCAGCTCGCGGTAGGCGCCCTGCGTCGGAACCCAGGCTTCACAGTCGAACTTGCGGGCGGCGGAGTTGCCGAGGTCCCCGGCGGCGGTGTCAATGACCCGGTAGGGCAGTTCGCACTTGGCCAGCATCTCCTCTTCCCAGGCCAGCAGCCGGGCGTGCTCGGCCGCGGCCTCCTCGACCGTGGTGTAGATGAACATCTCCACCTTGTTGAACTGGTGGACCCGGATGATGCCGCGGGTGTCCTTGCCGTGCGAGCCGGCCTCGCGGCGGTAGCAGGAGCTCTGCCCGGCGTAGCGGACCGGGCCGGCGGAGAGGTCCAGGATCTCGTCCGCGTGGTAGCCGGCCAGGGCCACCTCCGAGGTGCCCACGAGGTAGAGGTCGTCCTCGGCGAGCCGGTAGATCTCGGCGTCGTGCTTGACGTCGAAACCGGTGCCCTGCATGGTCTCCGGGCGCACCAGGGTCGGGGTGATCATCGGCACGAAGCCGGCGTCGATCGCCTGTTCCATGGCCATCTGCAGCAGCGCCATCTCCAGCCGGGCTCCGACGCCGCGCAGGAAGTAGAACCGCGAACCGGAGACCTTGGCGCCGCGCTCCATGTCGATGGCGCCGATCAGCTCACCGATTTCCAGGTGGTCCTTGGGCTCGAAGTCGGTGAATTCGCGCGGGGCTCCGACCGTCTTGACCACGATGTAGTCGTCTTCGCCGCCCTCGGGAACGCCGTCCTCAATGAGGTTGGGGATGGTGCGCAGCAGTTCCTCATGGGCTGACTGCGCGACGTCGGCCTCGGCGGAAGCGGCCTTGACCTGTCCCGCGAGGACCTTGACCTCTGCCAGCAGGGCCTGCTTTTCCTCGCCCTTGGCCTGCGCCACCTTCTTGCCGAAGGCATTCTGCTCGGCCCTGAGGTTTTCGAAGCGGATCAGGGCCGCGCGCCGGGCCGAGTCCGCGGCGATGATCGCGTCCACCACGGATTCGTCGGCGCCGCGGGCGCGCTGGCTGGCCCGGAACTTGTCCGGATTTTCGCTGAGGTCTTTTACGTCGATCACCTGACTAGAGTATCCAATCCGGCCACCATTACCGGGCAATCAGGGCGCCGGCCACCGGCGGGATAGTGTTGGAGCACAATGCGCGACTGGCTGCTCTACCTCATCATCGCTGGAGTCCTGGCCTTTGCCGTCTCCAGCTGGTGGGGCGTGCGCAAGCTCAAGGCCCGGCACACCCGCAGCGCCGTGTGGGAGGAAACCCACAGTCCGGGCCTGGGCCAGCAGAAAGTCGCCGTGGTGATGAACCCGATCAAGGCCAGGTCGGGCGAGGCACGGACCCTGGTTGAAAGTGCGTGCGCCGCGGCCGGCTGGGTACCGCCGCGGTTTTTCGACACCACCGCCGAGGACCCCGGATTCTCGCAGGCGCGGGCCGCCGTCGAGTACGGCGCCGACGTCGTCCTCGTGGGCGGCGGTGACGGCACGGTGCGGGTGGTGGCGGACATTCTGGCGGGCACGGATACCGCCATGGGCCTGATCCCGCTCGGGACCGGCAACCTGCTGGCCCGCAATATCCATCTGGATGTGGGCGACCTGCACGGCAGCGTCCAGACCGCCCTGTTCGGACACCAGCGGTTTATCGATACGGCGCGGATGAGGGTGGAGAACTCCCGCACCAAAGAGACGGCGGAGTACACCTTCCTGGTCATTGCCGGAATTGGCATGGACGCGGAGGTGGTGGGCGACACCAGCGACGGGTTGAAGAAGGCGGTCGGCTGGCTGGCCTACACAGAGGCGGGCGTGCGGCACCTCCCCGGCCGCCGCAAGAAGGTGTCCATCTCGCTGGACGACCAGCCGGAACAGAGCCGGAAGATCCGCAGCGTACTGTTCGCGAACTGCGGCCTGATCCCCGGCGGGATCGACTTTATCCCCCAGGCAATGATCGACGACGGCATGCTGGACGTCGTGGTGATGAGTCCGCGCAGCGCAATCGGCTGGCTGGCCATGTACTGGAAGATCGTGCTGAAGCACAAAAGAAACCTGCCGGTGATGACGTACTACCGCTCCGGAAAGATCATCATCAGCTGCGCGGAGCCGATGGCCACGCAGGTCGACGGCGATCCGTCCGGTGAGGCCACGAAGGTCACCGTGCAGGTTGCTCCCGGCTCGTTGCTCGTCCGGGTCAAGGACGGCACCGAGGGAGATTAGGCGCTGGCTTCCTTCGCGGCGGCGTCCTTGTGCGCGTCTGCGACCATTTTCGCTTCCGCGGCGGCCTTGGCGGCGCGCGCTTCGGACTGCTCGCGGATCATCGCCTGCTCCTCTTCAAAGCGCAGCCGGTCCGCACGGTCGGCGTCGTCACCGTCCCAGTCCTGGTTGTCAGCGGTCGGCTTGGGATTCACAATCATTCCCTGGCCGTCATTTTCAAGGCTGGTATCTGCCATGTCCTGCTCCCTCGATAGAGGACTTCCCCAATATGGATCAGGCAAGCATACGCACAGTTTCATAGGGGCGGAAGTGCCTGATGTGGCAATTGTCTACGCTGTGGGCGAAGCCTTGGACATATATTCGGGCACCACAGATGCCCCGGACAGTATGTCTTTGACCCAGGAATGCGCCGCGCGGAAGGCCTGGTCGGAGGTATGCGGCTCCACAATGGTCCGGTGCCCGTCGGCGCGGCCGTAGGAACCCAGGAAGCGGGTGGCCGGGCTGATCCGGTGCAGTCCCGCCAGGGCATCCGCCACACGCGCGTCGGCCACGTGGCCGTCGGCGTCGATACTGAAGAAGTAATGGCCCAGGTACTGGCCGGTGGGCCGTGACTCGATCCGGCTGAGGTTCACGCCGCGGGTCGCGAACTGGTCAAGGATCTCCATCAGGGCGCCGGGGCGGTCTTCCGGCAGCGGCACGACGACGGTGGTCTTGTCCGCACCGGTGGGTTCCGGCAGCGCTCCGGGCCGGCCCACCAGCACGAACCGAGTGACGGCACCGGGGTTGTCCCCGATGTTCTCCGCCAGCACGGCGAGCCCGGGCTGTTCGGCGGCCACGATCGGGGCGCAGATTGCCGCGTCGTAATGCATGTCGCCCTCAAGGAGTCCCATGGCCGCCGCGGCCGTGGAGGATCCCGGGATATATTCTGCATTCGGAATATTGTTCTCGGCCCACAGCCGGCATTGCGCCCAGGCGTGGCTGTGGGTGGAGATCCGGCGGATGTCTTTGATCCGGGTTCCGGGCCGGGCCACCAGCACGAAGCTGATCGGAACGAGGGCCTCGCGCAGGATCCGCAGTTCCTGGCCGGTGGCGATGGCGTCCAGGGTGGCTGTGACGCCGCCCTCCACGGAGTTCTCGATCGGCACCATGGCCGCGTCCGCCGAGCCGTCGCGGACCTTGTCCAGCGCCGTGTTGACGTTCGTCGACGGAACGCGGATGGCGTCCGCGGCACCGGGAACCTGCATCAAGGCGGCCTCGGTGAAGGTGCCCGCAGGTCCGAGGAAGGTGTACGTGACGGGTGATGCGGGCATCGGCGCTTCTTTCTTCAACTACAGGATGACGGGCTTGAGTCCGTTGTCGGACACCAGCGGCATTCCGGTTTCCAGCCACTGGTCCATACCGCCGGCCACGTTCAGGGCGGAATACCCCTGCCCGGAGAGCCACTGGGCGGCGCGGAAAGAGCGTCCCCCGGTGCGGCAGATAACGTAGAGGTCCTCGTCGGGATCGAGCTCCTCGAGGCGGGCCGGGAGCTGGTCAAGGGGGATGTGCAGCGCCCCGGCGGCGTGGCCCGCGACCCACTCGTAGTCTTCGCGGACATCGAGGATCCTGGCCCCTTCAGGGATGTCGGACACGGTCACGGTGTCAAAGTCGCTCATGGTCGTCCTTCCGCAGAATGCATGGTCTGCTCCCAGCGTATCGCCAGCCGCCATTGCCACACCCCTACCCGGCTGCAGGTTACGCTTCTGGCATGGCGCACAGGAGATCCACGGCAGCTCACCGTCACACGATTCCCGCTGCCCGCTCCCGGCATTCGGGGACATGCCCTCCTCCGGCCACAAAGACCGGGCACAATGCCACCATGTCCACCCGCCCGCGCCAGCACTGGACATGTCCCCCGGAGCGGCTCGCCCCCACCCACGGGACATGCCCTCCCCCGGCCACAAAGACCGGGCACAATGCCACCATGTCCACCCGGCCGCGCCACCACTGGACATGTCCCCCGGAGCGGCAGTCCGGAAACCCCTGGGAGCCGAGCCACTGTGGCTGAGATCCACGAACTCTCCGCCGTGGACCTCCGCGACGCCCTCCGCTCCGGCGAACTGTCCTCGCGGCAGGCCACCGGGCATTTCCTGGACCGCATCGCCGCCGAAAACCCGCACCTCGGCGCGTTTATCACCGTCACCGCCGAACAGGCGCTGCTGGGCGCAACCGCAGCGGACGGGGCGCACGCCCGGGCCACCCGGGACGGGACCGAACTGCCGCTGCTGCACGGCATGCCGGTGGCCTTCAAAGACCTCACGGACGTCGCCGGAGTTGTCACCACCCACGGCAGCGCCGCCCTGGACCACAAGCCGGCACTGACGGACGGCGCCCTGGTCGCCACACTCAAGGCCGGGGGTGTCGTGTCGCTGGGCAAGACCCAGGTCCCGGAGTTCGGGCTGACGGCCTACAGCGAGAACCGGATCGCGCCGCCCTCAAGAAACCCGCACGCCCTCAGCCGCAGCTCGGGAGGATCCACCGGCGGCAGCGCCGCGGCGGTGGCCGCCGGGCTGATTCCCTTTGCGCCCGGGTCTGACGGCGGCGGTTCGGTCCGCATTCCGGCCGCCGCGTGCGGGCTCGTGGGCCTGAAGCCCGGCCGCGGGCTGGTTCCCACGGGCGAAAGTACCGGCGACCCCGCGGGCCTGGTCGTGTCCGGACCGCTGGCCCGCTCCGCGGCGGACGCCGCCTTGCTGCTCGATGCGATGGTGCCCGGCCCCGCGGTTCCGTTTGCCGGGTCTTCTCCCCCCTATTTGGAACTCGCCGCCCAGGACCCGCCCAGTCTGCGGATCGGCGTGAGCCTGGCGAGTCCGTGGCAGACGATCTTCCCCTTCACCCCGGACCCCGAGGCGCTCGACGCCCTCGCCGAAGGCATCCGGCTGCTGGAGGCGGCCGGCCACCAAACCTCGGACGCCTCCATCCGCTACGACAACCGCTACCCGGCCGCCTTCACCACGGCCTGGACCGCCGCCGTCGGGGATGCCCGGATCGTTCCGCAGCGCGAGGCCCTCCTGACCCCGCTGACACGCACGTTCCGGCGCCGTGCGCAGCAGCGCGGGCCCGCGAAACTCGCCGAATCCGTCGGGTTCCTGCGCCAGTTCCAGCGCGACACCATCGCCCAGTACGCCGCCTGGGACCTGATGCTCATGCCGGCGCTGGCCCAGACGCCCCGCCCGGTGGGCTGGTTCACCGGGGCGGCCCACGGCGACGGCTACTGGCCGGCGGCCGACTGGACCGGGGATGCCGACGGCGACTACCGCAAGCAGTGCGAATACGCGCCCTGGTCGTCCATGGTGAACGTATGCGGGCTGCCCGCGATCAGCATCCCGGTGCACTGGACCGGCGGGGCCAAGGGTGCCGGACTGCCGATGGGCATCCAGCTGATCGGGCCGATGGGCTCCGAGGCGCTGCTGCTGCAGCTGGCAACGCAGCTGGGGTTCTAGCATGGGGTGCAGTTGTACGGTGGACTTGTCCACCCTTGAAACGCCGCCGGCCCGAAACCACAAGGGCTGGAACCCACACGAGAGGGATCGATGAAGATCACCGGTGCAGTACTTGAGGAAATCGGCCGCTCCCGTCCGTTCGCGGACTCCCGGCCCATCACCATCTCCGAGCTGGAGCTGGAGGGCCCCGGCCCCACCGAGATCCTGGTGCGGATCGAGGCCGCCGGCATCTGCCACTCGGACCTGAGTGTTGTGGACGGCAACCGGGTCCGCCCGGTGCCGATGCTGCTGGGGCACGAGGCCGCCGGACGCGTCGTCGAGGTCGGCTCGGAGGTCACGGACCTCGTGCCGGGCCAGCGCGTGGTGATGTCCTTTCTGCCCCGCTGCGAACAGTGCGCTAACTGCGCCGAAGACGGCCGGCTCCCCTGCACCGCGGGGTCGAAGAGCAACGGCGACGGGACGCTCCTGCACGGATCGATGCGACTGGACCGCGGCGGCGAAAAGATCTACCACCACTTGGGCGTTTCCGGCTTCGCCACCCACGCCGTGGTGGACCGCGCCTCGGCCGTGCCGGTCGACGATGACATCCCGGCGGACGTCGCCGCCGTCCTGGGCTGCGCCGTCCTGACCGGAGGCGGTGCCGTCCTCAACGCGGCCCGGCCCCGGCCGCAGGACAGCGTCATGATTGTGGGCCTGGGCGGCGTCGGCATGGCAGCGCTGATCACGGCGGTTTCCCAGGGTGTCTCGCGGATCGTGGCCGTGGACACGCTGGAGGAAAAACTGGAGCACGCCCGCCGCCTGGGCGCCCACGAAACGTATACCCCGCAGCAGGTGCTGGAGGAAGGCGTCAAGGCCAGGTACGTGATCGAATGTGCCGGGAACCCGCGCGCCTTCGAAACCGCCTTCGCCGCCACGGCGGTGGGCGGAACCACGATCACCGCGGGCCTGCCGCACCCGGACGCCCGCGCGCAGATCTCGCCGCTGACCATCACGGCCGAGGCCCGGACCATCGTCGGCAGCTACCTTGGCTCCGCGGTGCCGTCCCGGGACATTCCCAAGTACGCCCAGCTCTGGCGGGAAGGGAAACTCCCGGTTGAGGAACTGATCTCGGCGCGCATCGCCCTGGCGGACATCAACCAGGCCATGGACCAGCTGGCCGACGGGAAAGCGGTCCGCCAGGTCATCATGTTCGACGCCGGCTAGCCCCGGACCCCGCCCGCCCCCAGGTTGCGCCATCACTTTTAGCTGCTATTCCGGGTCCTTAGCAGCCAATAGTGATAGCGCAACGGGGGCTTGCCCCGGGCCGCCGCGAATGTGACAATCGCGCGTCACACTGTCAGCATTAAGTAAATGAGCACTACTCATTTATCCGATCCCCCCGCTACAACGCCGGGCGATACATCCTTTTTCGGCCACCCAAAGATGCTGGCCAGCCTCTTCTCCGTAGAGATGTGGGAGCGCTTCTCGTTCTACGGCATGCAGGGCATCCTGCTCTACTACATGTACTTCACGGCCGCCGAGGGCGGTCTGGGAATCGAGCAGGGCCTGGCTGCCGGCCTCGTCGGCGCGTACGGCGGCGGCGTCTACCTCTCCACCATCCTCGGAGCCTGGCTCGCCGACCGGCTCTTCGGTTCGGAAAAGGTGCTGTTCGGCTCCGCCATCCTGATCATGGCCGGCCACATCGCCCTCGCCGTCGTGCCGGGCATTCCCGGCCTGATCGCGGGCCTGGTGCTCGTCGGCGTCGGCTCCGGCGGCCTGAAGGCCAACGCCACCGCCCTGGTCGGAAGCCTCTACCGGGAGAAGGACGAACGCCGCGACGCCGGATTCTCCATCTTCTACATGGGCATTAACGCCGGCGCGCTGATCGGCCCGCTGGTCACCGGCTGGCTGCAGGAAAGCCACGGGTTCCACTGGGGCTTCGGCGCCGCCGCCGTCGGCATGGCCGTGGGCCTGGTCATCTACGCGCTGGGCCGCAAGAACCTGCCGGAGGAGGCGCACCGGGTGCACAACCCGCTGCCCGCCGCCGAGCGCACCAAATACGGCCTCCGCTTCGCCGGCATCGCCGCGGTCATCGCCGTGCTGCTGGCCACCGGCATCGTCAATGCCGAAAACCTGGCCATGTCCATGGCCTACGCGGCCATCGGCGCGTCCGTGCTCTACTTCGTCCTGATCTTCACCAGCAAGAAGGTCGACGGGACCGAACGCCGCCGGGTGGCCGCATTCATCCCGCTGTACATCGCCTCCGCCGCGTTCTGGGCGCTGTTCCAGCAGCAGTTCACCTTCATCGCCGTGTACTCGGAGGAGAAGCTGGACCGGAACCTGTTCGGCTGGGAAATGCCGGCCGCCTGGGTCCAGTCCATCAACCCGGTGTTCATCATCATCTTCGCCGGCGTGATGGCTGCCCTCTGGACCCGCCTGGGCCGCAAACAGCCCGGCTCGGCACTGAAGTTCTCGATCGGCCTTTTTGTGATGGGCCTGGCATTCCTGGCCTTCATCCCGCTCGCCGGGGACGGCAAGACCCCGCTGCTGGCACTGGTGGGGATCCTGTTCCTGTTCACGCTCGCGGAACTGTTCCTGTCCCCCATCGGCCTGTCCGTGACCACCAAGCTGGCCCCGGCGGCCTTCCGCACCCAGATGGTGGCGCTGTTCTTCCTCTCGGTGTCGTTGGGCACCACGCTGGCCGGCATCCTGTCCGGCCTGTACAACCCGGAGGACGAGATGCCCTACTTCATCGGCATCGGCGGCACCGCCATGCTGCTGGCTGTAGGCCTGGCTGCGGCCTCGCCGGCGATCAAGAAGCTCATGGGCGGCGTACGCTGAGCCGATGAGCCCCAGGCACCGCGCGCCACTTGAGTCCCGCGTCTACGTCCCCGCCGCAGGCGAGGCGTCCGACGTCGAACTCATGCCGGCGGGCGATGTCACCGACGGTGTGGTGCGGATCGGCGGGACCATCCGCCGGCCGCACCAGCCGCAATCACTGGCCGTCGCCGCGTACCTCGACTGGCTGGAAGACGCCGGTTTTGACGCCTCCCCGCGGTTCCTGGGCCGGGACGCCGAGGGCCGGGACGTGCTGACGTTCCTGCCCGGACAGTGCGCCGGGCCCATCCCGGAGGCCTGGGTGCAGTCCGAGGAGCTCCTGGTTTCCGTGGCGCAGCTGCTGCGCCGGCTCCACACGGCCTCGGCCGGGTTCGCGCCGGACGCCCATCCGTTCCCGCCCCGTCCGGTCCGCCAGGACCCGCCGGAACTCGTCTGCCACCTCGACGTGACACCGCAAAACGTCGTGGTCCGGGACGGCCGCGCCGCCGGCCTGGTGGACTTCGACCTCGCCGGCCCCACCACGGCCTTCAAGGACTCCTTCAACACCGCGATGCACTGGGTCCCGCTCCGCGATCCGGCCGACGGGTGGCCCGGCTGGGAAGCGACCGACCCGTACCGGCGGCTCCGGATCTTCGCCGACGCCTACGGCTGGAGCGCAGAGGAACGGCGGCAACTGCCGGCTTTTGGGGTCGAGGCGACGGCGCTGACCTACCAAAGGATGGAACACAACGCCCGGGTGCTCGGCGGCGGCTGGGCGCGGATGTGGGACGACGGCGTCGGCGGCATGATCCGCCGACGCGGCGAGTGGCTCGAGGCCAATGCCGGGCGGCTGTTGGTGGCGCTTACCGGCTGACCGCTGAAAGATGGCCGGAGGAGGAGCCTAGGCCCCGACGCCCCGGTAGCTTGCGGAGCCGATCGCCAGCCCCAGCGCGATGATCACGAAGACCAGCAGGGCCAGCGCGATCCCTACGTAACCCAGCACCAGGCCGGCTATGGCCATGCCTTTGCCCGACGGCTCCCGTTTGAGGGCCATGTGCCCGAGGATGACCGCCGCGAGTTGCGGCAGGAGAAAGAAACCCAGCCCAACAAAGGCCGCGATGCCGCAGCACAGGCTGGCGATGCTCAGGCCCTTGGGCTCCGGGGGTACGCCGTAATAGGCCGGCTGACCGTAGGCATTGAACGGGCTGCCCGGCTGGCCATACTGTACCGGCGCACCATACTGCTGATGCCCGAACGGCTGCTGGCCCTGGGCGCCGTAGGACTGCTGCCCGTACGGCTGCTGGCCGAACGTCTGCTGCGGTCCCGGGCCATCCGGCGTGGCGTACGGCTCCGTGGGCCGGCTGTAGTCGGCGGCGGGCTGGCGGTACTGCTCGCCGGCCTCCTGGCCAGGAATATACGACGGCGGCTGGTAGCCCTCCGGCGTCCCGTCTTTCTCCGGTTTCGGCTGGTCAGTCATGGTTTTCCCCCTCTGGACGTCTCTGGGTTCAGCCTACCGCCGTCCCGCGGCGTTGAGCAGGATATTTCTTGCGTCACAGGGGCCGTAATGCGTCGAAATCATGTTGCGTGCCATGCCGGTCTGGCATGCTGGTGCAATGGCTAGCCGCGCGGGCACTGTTGCCCAACCCCAAGACCTTGTTGATCTCACTGCGCTCCTGGATGCGTACTACGACGTATCCCCGGATCTTGGCGACCCCGGACAGCGGGTGGCCTTCGGCACCTCCGGGCACCGGGGTTCGAGCCTGAAAGCCTCCTTCAACGAGCCCCACATCCTCGCCATCACCCAGGCGATCGTGGAGTACCGGGCGGGCCAAGGCATCACCGGGCCGCTGTACCTCGCCAAAGACACCCACGCCCTCAGCGAACCGGCCCAGAATTCCGCCCTGGAAGTCCTCGCGGCCAACGGCGTCAACGTGCTGATCGACGCCCGCCACGGCTACACCCCCACCCCGTCGCTGAGCCACGCCATCCTCACGCACAACAACAACTCCCCCGCCGGGGCCCCGCAGGCAGACGGGATCGTGGTCACCCCCAGCCATAACCCGCCCGGCGACGGCGGATTCAAGTACAACCCCCCGCACGGCGGACCCGCCGACTCGGACGCCACCGGCTGGATCGCCAACCGCGCCAACGAACTGCTGGAGAACGGCCTGCGCGGAGTCAAGCGGATTCCCATCGCCGAGGCCCTCAGCGCCGGCACCACGGGCAAGTTCGACTTCCTCAGCAGCTACGTGGACGACCTTCCGTCCGTCCTGGACCTCAATGCCATCCGCGAGGCCGGCGTCCGGATCGGCGCCGACCCGATGGGCGGAGCGTCGGTGGACTACTGGGGCGAGATCGGCGAACGCCACCACCTGAACCTCACGGTGGTCAACCCCACCGTCGACCCGCAGTGGGCCTTCATGACCCTGGACTGGGACGAGAAAATCCGGATGGACTGCTCCTCCCCGTCGGCGATGGCGTCACTGATCAACCGCATGTCCAGCGGCGCGAATTTTGACATCGCCACCGGCAACGACGCCGACGCCGACCGGCACGGCATCGTGACGCCTTTTGTTGACGGACAGGGCGGGCTGATGAACCCGAACCACTACCTCGCCGTCGCGATCGACTACCTGTACCGCCACCGGACCGGGTGGAACCCGAAGTCCGTGATCGGCAAAACCCTCGTCTCGTCCTCGATTATCGACCGTGTGGCCGAAAGCCTGGGCCGCAAGCTCGTCGAGGTGCCGGTCGGCTTCAAGTGGTTCGTTCCCGGCCTGCTGTCCGGTGAAGGGGCGTTCGGCGGCGAGGAATCCGCAGGCGCTTCGTTCAACAAGATGGACGGCAGTGTGTGGACCACGGACAAGGACGGAATCCTGCTGGCGCTGCTGGCTTCGGAGATCACGGCCGTCACCGGCAAGTCGCCGTCGCAGCTCTACAAGGGCCTGACCGATCAGTTCGGCGATCCCGTCTACGCGCGGATTGACGCCGCGGCCACGCGCGAGCAGAAAGCGGCCCTGGGCAAGCTCTCGCCGTCGGACGTCACCGCCACCGAGCTTGCGGGTGAGACCATCACCGCCAAGCTGACCGAAGCGCCGGGCAACGGCGCGGCAATCGGCGGGCTCAAGGTGGTCACCGAGAACGCCTGGTTCGCGGCCCGCCCCTCCGGCACCGAGGACGTCTACAAGATCTACGCCGAGTCCTTCAAGGGAGCAGAGCACCTCAAGCAGGTCCAGGCCGAGGCAAAAGCGCTGGTGGACGGGGTTATTTCCTAGCCGCCCCCGGCTCACTTCTTCAGGCACCGCCTGCGGGCTGACTGGTTCAGCCCGCAGGCGGTCCTGTCTTTAAGCTGATCGCTGGGCCTGCCGCCCCGCTCAGGCCGGCTCTTCCTCAGGGCCGCCCTCGAGTCCGCCCGCCAGGACGGAGCGGTCCCGGCCCAAGGTCTTGGCACGGTAGAGAGCGGCGTCCGCGGAGGCGATCATTGCGCCAAGGTCCACGCGGCCGGGCGCGGTCGAGGCGATTCCATAGCTCGAGGTAGGCAGGCGCGGGATCACCGGCGACGTTGAGGCCTGCATCCGGGCGCTGATCTCCGAGGCGATTTCCCCGGCCCTTTCGGGGGTCACTCCCGGCAGGAGGACGATGAACTCCTCGCCGCCGTAGCGGCCCACCAAGTCCGTCGAGCGGACCGTTGAGGTGCAGGCGTCGGCGAACGCCTGCAGCGCGACGTCGCCGGCCGAGTGGCCGTACTCGTCGTTGATGGCCTTGAAGTGGTCCAGGTCCGCCAGGATCAGGGACGCCGTGGTTCTGGCCCGGTTGAGGCGGCGCAGTTCGTTCTCGGCAAGGTCCAGGAACGCTGTGCGGTTCAACAGCCCGGTGAGCCCGTCCACCGTGGCCCGCGCACGGAGGTCCTGGGTCTGCTGCTCGTAGCTCAGCTCCGCCATGGTGAAGGACGCCACCACCATGATCACGGCCGAACAGAGTGTCATCGGAACGGATCCAAAGAAGGTCAGGAATACTGTTCCGTCGCGGCCTTCGAGCACAAACGCGGCAAAGCGGCCCAGGTAGAACGCGGCCAAGAGGCCCGAACCCACGGCCAGGGTGAGGTGGACCCGCGAAAAGTGCCGGTCCAGCAGGAACAGTTCCCGGCAGCCGAGTCCGATCAGCAGGCCCATAAATCCGAGATAGGCAGGGCCGCCGGACCACACGTTGGTGGCCGGCTGGTCCAGCATCGACGCTACGGCGGTGATGGCGGGCCCGGCCGCGAGGTACCAGATCTTGGGTATCGTGGTCCGCAGCGAACGGGCACCGGCCCAGATGCTGGCCGCGCCCGCCACGAGAAACACGTTCCCGAGCGGGTTGGTCCAGACCTGGTGCGGGGTCCCGTCCAGCAGGTAAGCCGCGTTGCCGGACAGGAACAGCAGCAGCGCCAGACACCACCATCCGCTGTAGGCCGAACGCGTCCGGCGGAAAGTGATGAAGTAGAAAAGCAGCAGCAGGGTCAGATCGACCACCGCCAGGGCGACACGCAAGGTTGCGACGTCAAGCATGATGTAGTGGCCCCCCGGTCCGCTCGCAATAGCCCGATTTGCGTCGACTCCGCGCCGCAGGTGACCTTAGTATTGCACTCCGCGACAAGGAATTGTGACCACGGTCTCGGATGCGACGTGAGCGGGCCGGACTGGGCCGCTGAAAGGGACCGCCGGCCCTGTGTTTACGGCCTCAAAGCGGACTAAACTGGGAAGCGGCCCCGGATGCGGCCTTGCGCTCAACCGCAGAATAGCGTCCCGAGTGCCTCCGGCCTGTCCCCCATGGTGCCGGAGGCACCTCCGCGTGCCCGGCTGATCCAACGAGGACGCAAAACAGCCTTGCATCGGCGCGGGGATCGGCGTCGTGGCTGGTGCCGCCTGGGACGCTTTGCATTCCGCCGGCTGAGCGCGGCCCCCCCGTCAGCGCAACACTCCGGTCAGACCGTGCGGACGACGTCCTCGTAGGCGAATTTCGGCTTCGCCGCGCCCCAGGCGTCGGCCGCGGGCTGTCCGATGTTGACCACGAGGAAGCTCTTCTGGCCGCCGTCGGGGAAGAACGCCTCATCGATCGCGGTGAAGTCCGCGCCCGTCATGGGTCCGGCGGAGAGGCCAAGGGACCGGACGGCGAGGATGAAGTAGCCGGCCTGCAGGTGGGCGTTGTTGTTGCCGGTGGCCGCGGCGAGGTCGGGGGCAGCGTCGTACATGGCCTTGGGTGCGTTGTAGCCGGGCAGGAAGTTCTCCCACTGTTCCTGCCAGGACGTGTCGTAGCTGAGGACGGCGACGAGCGGTGCGGAGGCAGTCTTGGCGCGGTTGCCGTTGGCGAGGGTATCGACCAGGGCGGCGCGGGCGTCCGCGGACCTGACGTAAGTCACGCGCAGCGGCTGCGAGTTGAAGGCGGTGGGACCGAACTTGGTGAGTTCGTAGATGGCCCGGGCCTGCTCATCGGTGACTTCGCCGGTGAAGGTGTTCGGCGTGCGGGCCTCGGCAAAGATGGCGTCCACTGCGGCGGCGTCGATTACTGCTTCGTCATGGGCGATGGTCATGAGGTCCCTTTCGCTGGGCGGCCCGCCGGGGGCGGCGGCCACTGGTTGCTGTCATTAGTTGCAACTTCAACTTCCGCCTCCTGCTTCCCGTATTGCCCCGTGACCTCCGGCACAGCGGCGCCGCCGGCGACGCATGCCGGAAACACCGGCGCGGTAAAGTTGCTCCGGAAGATTCCTTCCCGCCCCGCCACACATTCTCTGAAAGGCCCCGGCAATGAGCATGCTCGGTACCAAATGGAAGCTCCACGGCAACGGCAAGTCCATCCGTCCGGGCGAGGTCGTGAAGCCGGATGAGCGCCTTGCCTGGCCGCTGACCATTGGTGTCGGGATGCAGCACGTTGTCGCCATGTTCGGCGCTACTTTCCTGGTCCCCATCATCACCGGCATGCCGCCGGCCACCACCCTCTTCTTCTCCGGCATCGGCACGCTGCTGTTCCTGGTCATCACCAAGGGCCAGGTGCCGAGCTACCTGGGGTCCAGCTTCGCGTTCATCGCCCCGATCATGGCCTCGCAGCAGCAGTACGGCGTTGCCGGCGCGCTCGGCGGCGTAGTGCTGGCCGGCGTCGGGCTGGCGATCATCGGTGCGGTGGTGCAGAAGTTCGGCGCCGGCTGGATCAACCGCCTGATGCCGCCGATCGTTACCGGCGCCATCGTGGGGCTCATTGGGCTCAACCTCGCGCCCGCGGCGAAGAACAACTTCGACGCGGCCCCGATCACGGCCCTGATCACCCTGGTCACGATCATCGTCGTCAGCGTCTTCTTCCGCGGCATCCTGGGCCGGCTGAGCATCCTGGTCGGCGTGGTGGTGGGCTACTTCGTGGCGATGATCCGCGGCGAAGTGGACTTCTCCAAGATGGACGCCGCCGCGTGGGTGGGGCTGCCGTTCTTCCAGACCCCGGAATTCCACCTCGGCGTCGTTGGCCTGTTCGTGCCCGTGGTGCTGGTGCTTGTGGCGGAGAACATCGGCCACGTGAAGTCCGTGTCCGCCATGACCGGCCAGAACCTCGACGGCGTCTCCGGACGCGCGCTGATGGCCGACGGCGCCGCCACCGTGCTTGCCGGCATGGGCGGCGGCTCCGGCACCACCACCTACGCGGAAAACATCGGCGTGATGGCCGCCACCAAGGTCTACTCGACGGCGGCCTACTGGGTGGCCGGCGTCTTCGCCGTGGTGCTGAGCTTCTCGCCGAAGTTCGGCGAGCTGATCGCCACCGTTCCGGCCGGAGTGCTGGGCGGCGCCGCGACGATGCTTTACGGCATGATCGGCGTCCTGGGCGTCAAGATCTGGGTGCAGAACAAGGTCAACTTCTCCAACCCGATCAACCTGACCACGGCCGCCGTCGCACTTATTGTCGGCATCGCCGATTACACCTGGACCATCGGCGACCTCGTGTTCACCGGCATCGCCCTGGGCTCCGCGGCGGCCCTGGTGATCTACCACGGCATGAAGGCGATCGCGAAGGCCCGCGGCACGGTTGCGGAGCCGGAAACGGAAGGCGTCGTGGCCGCAGCCACCGCCGCCGTGAAGCGCCCTCCGAAGAAACGCCGCTAGCGACCGCGGCGCCGCTCTGCGGCGAAATGGCCGGGTCCCGAACACCACGTGGGTGTTCGAGACCCGGCCTTCGCTGTTTGGTGGCGGGCTAGCCGGCGTCGAAGGCTTCCTCGTCGTCGCCTCGGTCCTTGGGTTCCTTGTCCTCCGGCAGGTCCGTTCCCGATCCGTCCGGCAGGCCGGCCGCGTCCTGGCCGGGCTCCGAGGAGAACGGCCGGCCGGCGTCGGGTTCTTCGGTGTTGGACGCGTCCATCTCCGCCTCCGAGGACGGCACGGCCGCCTCGGAATTTTCCGAGGCGTCGGCGTCGTAGCCGGGGGTTGTGCTGGCGTTTTCTGAACTCATTTGTTCCTCCGTTCCTCCGAAGCGTCCTGCTCCGGGTTCTCCTGCACTGTCCTGGTCCTCGGCGCCGAACTGGCTCAGGTCCGGGGCGCCGGCCGGGTAGGTTTCCCCGTCCGGGCTGTCCTGGCTGAGTCCTGCGGCGTCGAAAGCTTCTTCTTGGCGGGGCTGGGCGAATTTCGTGGTGTCTCCGCCGGGTAGTTCCTGCTCCGCCGTCGGCGTTCCGTAGCCGCCGGCTTCCTCGATCGGTTCCTGCTGTTTCTCCTGGGTCATGCTGTTCCTCCCGTACTGGAATCGTGAACTGCGTGGTTTCTTGGGTCTGTCGGAAATGTTTTGCAGCGGCTCAGAGACCCTTGCCGCCCGTGACCGGCAAGACGGCACCGGAAATGTAGGAGCCGTGGTCGGAGGCAAGGAGGACGTAGGCCGGCGCGAGTTCCGCCGGTTGTCCCGCCCGCTGCAGCGGGGTGTCTTGGCCGTAGGACGGCAGCTTCTCCGGCCACTCGGTCGCCGGGATCAGGGGCGTCCAGATGGGGCCGGGCGCCACGGCGTTGACGCGGATCCCCTTCGGGCCGAGCTCCTGGGCCAGGGCCTTGGTGAACGCGACCTGCGCGGCCTTGGTCATGGCGTAGTCGATCAGCTCGGGCGAGGGGTTGAACGCCTGGATCGACGCCGTCGTGATGATCGACGCGCCGGCTTTTAGATGCGGCACCGCCGCCCGCGCGGTCCAGATCAGCGAGTAGAGGTTGGTCTGGAAAACGCGGTCGAACTCCTCGGTGGGCAGGGACTCGAAGCTGTCGCGGTTCTTCTGGTACGCGGCGTTCAGCACCACGACGTCCAGGCGGCCGAACTCGGCGAGCGTGTCGTCCACGATCCGGGTGGCGAAATCCTCATGGCGTCCGTCGCCGGCGATCAGCAGCGCCTTGCGGCCCGTTTTGCGGATCCACGCGGCGGTGTCCTGGGCGTCGGCTTCCTCCTCCGGCAGGTAGGAGATGGCGACGTCGGCCCCCTCCCGGGCAAAGGCGATGGCCACCGCCTTGCCGATCCCGGAGTCCCCGCCGGTGATCAGCGCGGCCTTGCCTTCGAGGGCGCCGCTGCCCTGGTAGCTCTCCTCGCCGTGGTCCGGCTGGGGGTCCATGGGCGCGGTGAGGCCCGGCTGTTCCTGCACCTGCTCCGGGAAGGACCCGGAGTAGTAGCCGTCCCGGGGGTCGCGCGGCTGGTCCTGCTGTTTGTTCGAATCACTCATAGTCCACCTACCCAACGTGTCGGTTGTCCAGGGGCTGCTCCCCCGGCCACGGGCGCTGACCCGGACCTGCGAAGCTGCTCCACGAAGTAAACAATTCCACCCTACCCGGAAATTCATCAGCAACCTTAGTAACGCCTTGAATTTCGCAGATCTCAAGCCTAGGTTGAGTGTTAACTGCCACCGCAGCCTGATCCGCATTCACCCGGAGGCGATCCAGTGTCCGATCGAGAGTCTGTGTCCGCTCCACAAGAGTCCGCTCCGGCGAAGCCCGAGCCAAGAGAGTCCGCTCAGAACGGGTCCGCGGCCGACGAGCGCAACGAGTCCCCGGTCGAAAAACTGGACCGGAACTGGATGGAACTGCTGCAGGAGCTGCGGGTGCTGCAGACCGGTGTGCAGATCCTCGCGGGGTTCCTGCTGACCCTGCCGTTCCAGTCGAGGTTCGAGACGCTGGACGATTTCCAGATCACTCTCTACCTTGCCAACGTTGCGCTGGCCGCACTCACCACGGCCCTGATCCTGCTGCCCGTGAGCGTGCACCGCCGCCTGTTCCGTCTGCATCTCCGCGCGGCCCTCGTGTCCAGCGCGGATAAGATCGCGAAGGTTGCCCTGGCCGGCATCGGGCTCCTCAGCGTCGGCACGTCCGCGCTGGTTTTCGACGTCACGGCGGGCCGGACGGCGGGGTTGGCTGCCGGGGCGGTGCTGTTGGCGGTGCTGCTGATCCTGCTGGTGTATGTGCCAAGCAGACTCCGGCAGCATGCCGAACAAGGGAACTGAGAGGACAAATGCCCAGAGCCCTGAGGGCAGCACATGGCAGCGTGCGCCTGGTGCCTGAGCGTTCAGGCCCCCTCGAGCACCTGGCTGGTGGCCCAGGTGAGGTACTTCGCGGCGTTAGCGACGGCGTCGTCCGGGCTCCCGGCCACGTCGAGCAGTTGCGCCGCGGCCACCACGCCGTGTTTGGCGAGGTCCTCTTGGGTGACCAGGATCCGTCCCGCGACCACAATCACGGGAATGCCGAGGCCCTGGGCGGCATCGGCGAGCGCAATCGGCGCCTTGCCGGTCAGCGACTGCGAATCCAACGAGCCCTCCCCGGTGATCACGAGATCCGCCTGCGCGAGTTTGTCGGCCAGTCCGGTGAGCCCGGCCACCAGCTCGAAGCCGCCTTCCAGCGCCGCATTGCTGAACGCCAGGAACGACGCCGGGAAGCCACCTGCCGCCCCGGCCCCGGGGACGTTGACGTCCCGGCCGGTGGATTGGCGCAGCACCGAGGCCCAGTTGCGGAGTCCGGCGTCGAGCAGTTCCACGGCGTCCTCGTCGGCGCCCTTCTGCGGGCCGAACACGTGGGCGGCGCCGTCGCCGCCAACGAGCGGGTTCTGCACATCGACGGCGATCCGGAACGTGACGGAGCCCAGCCGCGGATCGAGGCCGCTGACATCGAGCTGTGCCACGTCGGCGAGCGAGCCGCCGCCGAGCGGCACGACATTGCCCGCGGCGTCGAGCGGTTTGAGGCCCAGCGCGCGCAGGGCGCCGCTGCCGCCGTCGCTCATTGCCGAGCCACCCAGGCCCAGCACGATCTCCGTCGCGCCGGCGTCGAGGGCCGCGGCGATCAGCTGGCCGCAGCCGTAGCTGTGTGCGCGCAGGGCGTTGGCCGGGGTGGGTTCCATGTGCGCCAGCCCGGAGGCCTGCGCCGTTTCGATCACGGCAGTGGCACCGCCGAACGCGTCCTTCCGGATCGCCCAGGCGGCGCCCACCGGCGCCAGGATCGGGCCGACGACGGCGTTCAGCCGCTCCTCGTACCCGGCGGCGACGGCCGCCTCGAGCGTTCCTTCGCCGCCGTCGGCCACCGGAAACTGGATGGCCTCGGCATCGGGATAAACGCGCAGGGCACCTTCGGCGATGGCGGAGGCGGCTTCGGCGGCGGTCAGGGAGCCCTTGAATTTGTCCGGGGCGATCAGAATGCGCATGGTCCCATCCTGCCAGTCCCGGCGCCGGGACGGCGGCGACAGGCTATCGCGCCGGTAGTAACGTGGCAGCCACACAGAACCGGCCCGGACCCAGGGGGTAGCAGTGAATGACAACGGAAAGACCCGCGAGCGCTTGACCGGCCTGCCCGGGATGACCGAGCTTCTGCTCGTCCGGCACGGCGAGAGTCAGGGCAACGTCGCCGCCACGCTGGCTCACCAGTCCGGCGCGCACGTCATCAACGTTCCGGCGCGGGATGCCGACGTCGAGCTGTCCGGAACCGGACGCGAGCAGGCACTGGCGCTCGGCGGGCTGCTCGCCGGGTTTCCGGAGGACGGGCGTGCCGCCGTGTGGTCCTCCCCGTATCTCCGGGCGCGGCAGACGGCGGAACTGGCCGTGCACACCGGGGGCTGGAAGACGCAGGTCCTGCTGGATGAACGGCTGCGTGACCGCGAGCTCGGCATCCTGGACATGCTCACCTCGGCCGGGGTGGAGGCCAGGCTCCCCCAGGAAGCGGAGCGGCGGCGGTGGCTGGGCAAGTTCTACTACCGCCCGCCCGGCGGCGAATCGTGGGCCGACGTCGTCCTCCGCCTGCGCTCCCTGCTGGCCGATCTGGACCGTTCGTACCCCGGCCAGCGGGTGCTGCTGGTCTGCCACGACGCCGTCATCATGCTGGTCCGCTACATCCTGGAGGGCCTGACGGAGCGCGAACTGCTGGACATCGCCGCCACCACCGCCATTCTCAACGCCTCCGTGAGCCGTTTCGTCCGGCCGGGCGGCACCGGCCCGTGGCAGCTGGAGAGCTTCAACATGGCAGAGCACTTGATGAGCGAAGGAGTCCCCGTGACCGAACACGCCGGAGATGCCAATGTCCACCCACGGTAAGCCTGCCTCCGGGACCAGGCGGGAGCCGGTCCGTCCTGAACCCGTCACGCCGACCTTGCTGCGGGACTGGCCGCTGCCCGGCGGGGGCTCCGGCAAGGACGACCGCGGATCGGTACTGGTGATCGGCGGGGCGCGGATGACCCCGGGCGCCGTGCTGCTGGCCGGGGTGGCCGCGCTGCGCTCCGGCGCCGGACGGCTCACCCTGGCCGTGGCGGAATCCGTGGCCGTGCAACTGGCGGTTGCGCTGCCGGAGGCAGGTGTGCTCCGGCTGCCGGAAACCGCGTCGGGCACCGTCAAGGGCTCTTCGGCAGCCGCCGTCCTCGCGGCACCGGTCGAAGCTGCGGACGCCGTCCTGATCGGCCCGGGCCTCGACGACAAGGACGAGGCCACCGCACTGCTCCGCGGACTCCTCAAGCTGCCGGCAGGGAAGCAGCCGCCGGCCATCATCCTCGATGCCTTCGCCCTGGGCAGCCTGCCCGAGCTGGCCGGGGAGCTGGGCCCCTGGGTAGGCCGGCTGATCCTGACCCCGAATGTCACCGAGGCGGGCATCCTACTGGGGCACGACGCCGGGCAGCTGGCCCGGGACGTCCCCGTGCTCGCGGAGAAGTACGGCGCGGTGGTGAGCTGCCAGGGAGTGATCGCGCGGCCGGGCGGGGCCAGCGGCAAGGATGCCGGCAAGGCTAGCGGCAAAGCTGCCGGCGGGGCCGGGGCCTCGCTGTGGGAAATCACCACCGGACACAGCGGCCTGGGCACGTCGGGCTCCGGCGATGTACTGTCCGGGACGATCGCCGGTTTGCGGGCGCGGGGAACCACGGACGCGCAGGCCGCCTGCTGGGGCACCCATCTGCATGCGGCCGCCGGCGACCGGCTCGCGAGCCGACTGGGCAGTCTCGGCTACCTCGCCCGCGAACTCACGGAGGAACTGCCGCCGCTGATGATGGAACTCGGTTCCTGACGCCCGGAGCCGGGCTCAGCCGCTCCAGCCGCCGCGTTCCTGCAGGACTTCCTTGAGCAGGTCCGCGCGGTCGGTGACGATCCCGTCCACTCCAAGGTCCAGCAGCCGGTGCATCTCCGCGGGATCGTTGACAGTCCAGACATGCACCTGCAGCCCGTGCCGGTGGGCGCGCCGGACGAAGCCGGGGGTCACCACGGTCACGGCACCGTAGCTGACGGGTACCTGCAGGGCGTCGACGCCGCGGAGCGCACGTCCGGCCGTAAGACGCAGCAGGGGTGCCGGGAGCACCGGTCCGAGCAGGACGAACAGGGCGTTGGACACGATGCCGGCCGAACTCGCTGCGGGGCGGCTCAGCTGCTTGAGCACGGCCCGGCGCCGGCGGTCCGAGAAGCTGGCGATCAGTACCCGGTCATGCAGGCCGAACCGTTCGATCGCCGCGGCCAGGGCGTCCACCGAGTTCCAGTCCTTGACGTCGAGGTTGAACCGGACGTCCGGGAAGGCCGTGGCGAGTTCCTCAAAGAGCGGGATGGGCTCCGCGCCGCCGATCCTCGCCAGCGCCACGGTCTCCGCCGGGAGTTCCGAGATCCGGCCGCGGCCGTCCGTGACCCGGTCCAGGGTTTCGTCGTGGAACAGCAGCAGGACGCCGTCGGCCGTGGTGTGCACATCCGTCTCCAGATGCCGGAAACCCAGTTCGACGGCGGCACGGAACGCCGCCATGGAGTTCTCCAGGCCGTCCCGGGAGAAGCCGCGGTGGGCCATGGCCACGGGACGTTCCGGACCGTCACCGGCGGCAGGGCCGGAGGCAGAACCGGAGTCAAAAAAAGGATGCGGGGTGTCCACTCCTGAAGCCTAGCGGAGCGCCGCGGTGCACGGTACGGCACGCTTCGCCCAGTCCGGCCGGCAGGCCTGGATCAGCCGGCGCGCCTGATCAGCTGGCGGACGGAAAGATCTCCACGCCGTCGCTGCAGTGCAGGAGCGTGCGGCCCCGGCCGCCGTCGAGGTCCACCCAGACGGCGGTGTGGTCCGCCGTGACGG
Organism: Arthrobacter sp.; assembly: GCA_034376805.1. Taxonomy (GTDB): domain Bacteria; phylum Actinomycetota; class Actinomycetes; order Actinomycetales; family Micrococcaceae; genus Arthrobacter. The sequence continues at coordinate 103,768 of JAXMJF010000063.1, read as the reverse complement.
CATCCACCCTGCCTCCGGTTTCGTAGCCGGGCGCCAGCCGGACACTGACGCGGTCGCCCTGCTGCAAACTCTTCCAGCGCGCGTCCGGCGCCGCCGGGCGCAGGGGCGTGTCGTCCGTGTTCTTCGTGCGGTACTTGGCCATGATTTCCCACCGTCAGTCAGCTGCTCCGTCGTGAGATCCCAGCGTAGGACGCCAAGGTGAACGCCAGTTGACCGCCAGCTGGGAGTCCGGTGTCCGTGCGGGCTGGCTCGTGCGGGCCGTGGCGACCCGGGATGGCGGCAGCGCGGCGCGGCGTCAGGGAACCCGGGTCAGGGCAGCCGGACACCGAGGGCTGCGAGCTTGGCCTCGAGGATCTGGGCGACGCCGTCGTCGTCGAAGTGCGGGGCCTGCTGCCCGGCGGCGAGGATGGCCTCCGGGTGGCCGCTGGCCATCGCGTAGCCGTCGCCGGCCCAGCGCAGCATCTCGATGTCGTTGGGCATGTCCCCGAACGCCACGACCTCGGCCGAGTTGATGCCCAGGGCGGCAGCGTATTCGGCGAGCGTGACGGCCTTGTTGACGCCGGGCAGGGATAGTTCCAGGAGCGCGATGTTCGGCGCCGAGTGGGTCGCCGCGGCCAGATGCGCGACGGCGGGCGTGACCTCGGCGAGGAACTCGTCGGCCGTGCCCTCCCGGACAATGGCGAGGAACTTCACCACGGAGTCCTCAGCGCTCAGGGTAGTGTGCAGCGGTGCCGGGGTGACCTCGGCCAACAGCTCGCTGGAGCCGTTCTCGATGAATCCCGGTTCCAGGTGGAAGCCGGTCAGGGTCTCGGCGGCGAAGACGGCGGAGGGGCGCAGCCGCTGGATGATGCGGCGGGCCTCGAAGACGGCGTCGAGTTGCAGGCCCCGGGCCGAAACGAGGCGGTCAGCCTCAAGGTCCCAGACGACGGCGCCGTTGGAGCAAATGACGGTTCCGGTGTGGCCCAGCCGGTCCTGCAGCGGGTGCAGCCAGCGCGGCGGGCGGCCCGTGACGAAGACCAGCTCGACGCCGGCTTCCCGGCACGCGTGGAACGCCCGGACGGTTCGGTCACTGATTTTGCCGTCGTGGCCGAGGATCGTTCCGTCAATGTCACTCGCTACCAGCCGCATACTGCCAGTCTACGTTGGCGCTGCCGGGGTGGCTCCGACGTCGAATTCGCCGGAACCGTGCCCGAGTCGCCGTAACGCAACGGCGACCGGGCAGGCTTCCGGCGAATTCGGCGGCCGGCGGCTGGGTGGCCGGGGCTAGTGCCGTTCGTAGATGCCGGTCAGGCTCGCCGTGGCCAGAGTATGCGGGGCCAGATGCGCTTCGAGCTTCGCGGGGCGGGCTCCGGCATCGAGCCCGGAGTGCGCGACGTCGAGGGCGTGGACCGTGACGACGTAACGGTGCGGGCCGTGGCCTTTGGGCGGGGCCGCGCCCAGATAGCCGGTGGTGCCGCCGTCGTTCTTGAGCTGGAAGGCGCCCGGCGGCAGGTGCCCGGCCTGGCGCGATCCCGCCCCGGCCGGCAGGGACGTGACGTCCGCCGGGAGGTCCAGCACCGCCCAGTGCCAGAAGCCGCCGCGGCCGGGGGCGTCGGGGTCGAACACGGTGACGGCGTAGCCCCGGGTCCCGGCCGGGGCACCGCTCCAGCTCAGCTGCGGGGACTCGTCCTTGGCCCCCGCCCCGGTCGAGGCTCCGCGCTGGGCCGGCGGCAGGGTCTGGCCGTCCTGGAATGACTCACTGCTGAGGCGGAAGGACGGGGCATCGTGGTGTGCCATGGCTGCCTTTCAGTTGCTGGGGAGTTCTGCACTTTCAGGGTCGCTGCGTGCGGTGTCCGTGGCGTGGGGAGCCTGTCCGCGCAGCTCCATCCGGGTCAGTTCCGCCCGGGTGGGCGGGTTGGCGCCGGCCCGGGACACGGTGACGGCGGCTGCCCGCGCGGCATGGGCGAGGAGATCCCGGAGGCTCTCGGCGGAGAGCTCACGCAGGTCCTTGCGGTTCTGCGCCCCGGCCAGGCCCAGGTCCACCACGCCGGAGAGCAGCGCTGCCATGAAGGAGTCTCCGGCGCCTACGGTGTCCGCGACCTGGACGGACGGCGCAGGGAAGTGCGTCTCGCCGGCGGCATTGACGCCCCAGGGCCCTTCGGCGCCGCGGGTGACCACCACCATGGCGGGGCCTTCCGAGCCGCCGAGTTTTAGCCAGCGCCGGGCGGAGTCCAGTGGATCCTCGCCGGGGTAGAGCCATTCGAGGTCCTCGTCCGAGGCCTTGACCACGTCAGCCAGGGTGACGAACTTCTCCGCCTGCCGGCGTGCGTAGTCCACGTCGGTGATGATGCTGGGCCGGCAGTTGGGGTCGTAACTGATGGTCGCTGAGGGATGGGCATGCTCGACGGCGCCAAGTACCTCCGCGGCCCCGGGCGCCAGCATGGTGGCGATCGAGCCGGTGTGCAGGAGCGTCGTGGCCTGCAGCATGAACGGCAGCCGGTCCGCGAGCCCGGGCAGTTCCCAGGCGAGCTCGAAGGTGTAGCTGGCGGCGCCGTCGTCGTCGATCAGGGCGGTGGCCACGGAGGTGGGGAGCTCGTCCGGGGCCAGCGGGAGCAGCACCGAACTGGATTTCAGGTGGGCGGCCACCGATTCGCCGTAGGCGTCGCGGCCGTAGCGGCCAATGAACTGCACCGGATGGTCCAGCCGGGCCAGCCCCACGGCGACGTTGAGGGGGCTGCCGCCGACATGGGCCTGGATACCGGAGGAACGCTGGACGACATCGACCAGGCCCTCGCCAATTACTGTGAGCATGCTCATACTCTGCCAGAGAACGCGGGCCGGCGCCCCAGTGTTTCGCTGCGCGGGTGTTTCGTTCAGGCCGGGGAGGCCGAGGAGTTCCGGGCGGTGTCCACCGGGATTCCGGCGGGGCCGGCGTCGTCGAATTTCGCGTCGATGTGGACCACATCCCTGCCGGCGCGCTGCAGCAGGCTCGCCGCGGTGCCTGCCCGGTAGCCGGTGGTGCAGTGCACCCACAGTTTTCCGGCGGGCACGGAATCGAGCCGCCGCAGCAGTTCATGCAGCGGGACGTTGACCGCTCCGGCCACCCGCGAGGCGGCGTATTCGTCGGCCCGCCGCACGTCGACGATGGTGTCTCCGGAAGCCTTGCCGGCGAGCACAGCGTCCCAGCCCACGCGGGGGTAGGAGGCAAGGGCGGCGCGGGGCGCCAGGGTGTGCGGGTCCGTTCCGAGGGCGGCGTCCGGGGAGTCGATGCCGATCCGGGAAAGGTCGCGGATGGCCTTTTCGACGTCGTCGCGGGATCCCACGAGGGTCAGCTGCTCGCCCCAGGGCAGGATCCAGCCCAGGTAGGTGCTGAAGCTGGTGCCGTATTCGAAGCTCACGCTGCCCAGCAGGTGGTTGCTGGCGAAGGCCACGCGGCGGCGCAGGTCCACGACCCACTCGCCGTCCTCCAGCCGGCGCATGATCTCGGCAGCGTCGAGGGACTCCGGCACGGTCAGGTCCGCGGGGCCGGGGCCGGCGGTGTTGGTGACCCCCATGTGCGCGTAGTAGGAGGGATAGGCGGTGAGGTTCGCGATGAGTTCCTGGACGAAGTGGTCCTCGTCCGGGTCCGTCAGGGCATGGTTGCTGGTGAGCTGTTCGCGGATGGTGGAGGAACCGGCGCCGCTGGCCGGGCCGGAGGAGCAGAAGGAACCGAACCCGTGGGTCGGGAACAGGGCGGCGTCGGGCGCGGCCTCGTCGACGAGCCGGTGCACCGAGGTGTACTGGTCATGCGTCAGGCCGAGTGTGTCCTCGGCGCCGACAAGGTCCGTGCGGCCGACCGAGCCGTAGAGCAGGCTTCCGCCGGAGAAGACGGCCTGCTGCCCGCCGTCGTCCACGATGAAGGACAGGTGGGTGTGGGTGTGGCCAGGGGTGGCGACGGCCTTGACCGTCAGCGCACCGACCCGGACGGCCTGTCCGTCCGTGATCGGCTGCCGCTCGAATTTCACCGGGTCGGCGGCGTTCACGAGGTAGCTCGCGCCGTGTGCGCGGGCGAGTTCGAGCCCGCCGGTGAGGTAGTCGTTGTGGATGTGGGTTTCGGCGACGTGGGTAATGGTGACGCCGGCGTCGCGGGCGGCCGCTTCAACGCGGTCCGTGTCCCGCTGCGGGTCAATGACCAGCGCCACGGAGCCGTCATGGACGAGGTAGCTGCGGTCCCCGAGTTGGGTGGTCTCAATGACAATGACGTCCATGATTCACTCCTGGCTGGTCTGGATCGACATGACCGGCCGCGAGGCCGCCGGCTGCGCACACTCCATGATCAAACCCCCAGGGGTATGAACGCAACCCCTGATCCTGCCGGGAGAACGGCGCCGCCCGGGCGGGGCTACCCGCCGGGGCTACCGGGCGGGGTCGTCCTGCTGGTAGACGTCGGGAATCCCGTCCATGTCCGCGTCGACCTTCTCCGCCTCTTGTACCTCCCGATACTGCCGGTTCCGGGTACGCAGCACCAGCGTGGCCAGCAGGGCGGCCAGCACGGAGGCCGCAAGAATGCCCACCTTGGCGTGGTCGTCGTGGATACTGCCCTGGCCGAAGCTCAGCTCGGCCACCAGGAGCGAGACGGTGAAGCCGATGCCGGCCAGCAGGGACACTCCGAAGACATCAATCCACTTGAAACTGGTGTCCAGGCGGGCCTTTGTGACCTTGGTGAGCAGCCAGGTGGTGCCCATGATGCCGATTGGCTTGCCAAGGACCAGCGCCATGATGATGCCGACGGCCACCGGGTCGGTCAGCGCCGAAACCAGCCCGTCCCAGCCGCCCACGGCCACACCCGCGGAGAAGAACGCAAAGATCGGGACGGCGACGCCGGCCGAGATCGGGCGGAACCGGTGCTCGAAGATTTCCGCGAGTCCCGGACCGGCTTCCGGGCCGCCACTGGCCTGGGAGCGCAGGACCGGAACGGCAAAGCCGAGCAGTACACCCGCGACGGTGGCATGGATCCCCGAGGCATGCACCAGGGCCCAGGCAACCGCACCGATGGGCAGCAGAATCAGCCATGCGGCCGCGGCCTTCATCCCAAAGAAACGCCGGTATTTATGCGCCAGGAAGGCGTAAAGGGCCAGGGGAATCAGGGCCAGCAGCAGCGGCGTCAGCTGGAGGTCACTGGTGTAGAAGATAGCGATGATGGTGATGGCGATCAGGTCGTCCACAACGGCCAGGGTCAGCAGGAAGATCCGCAGGGCGCTGGGCAAATGCGAGCCGATGATGGCCAGCACGGCGACAGCGAAGGCAATGTCGGTGGCGGTGGGGATCGCCCAGCCGCGCAGGGCCTCCGGGCTTGCCATGTTGACGACGATGTAAATCAGCGCCGGAATGGCGACGCCGCCGGCGGCCGCAGCGACCGGAACAATCGATTTGTTCAGCTGCCGCAGGTCACCGGCGATGAACTCGCGTTTGAGTTCGAGTCCGACCAGGAAGAAGAAAATTGCGAGCAGCCCGTCGGCCGCCCAGGCACCCAAGCTCAATTCGAGGTGCCACGGTTCGTAGCCGAACTTAAAGTCCCGCAGCGCGAAGTAGCTCTCGGAAACCGGCGAGTTGGCCCAGATCAGGGCGATCACGGCGGCGGCCACTAGGAGGGCGCCGCCGACGGTTTCCTTGCGGAGGATCTCGCCGATCCGGAGGGATTCGGCGTAGCTGCCGCGGCCGAAGATGGTCAAACGCGGCCGGGTGGGAGGGGGTGTGGGGCTCATGCGGGGAGTCCTAAAAGTTGGGTCGACAGAACTATGCCGACCAGACTTCCCGGCGCACCTGCACCCCAGTCTAGTCGGTCACGGCATGGTGCTGAACCGTTCGGCCTTGGTTTTGCTGCCCTGGACGATGATCTGGTCGTCGTCGTAGAGCACGGTTTGCGCCGTCGTGTGGCCCCAGGTGCCGCCGGGACGCTTGACGGCCACGATGGTGACTCCGAATTTGTCCCGGAGTCCCAGGACGCCCAGCGGACGGTCGCGGACGGCCGAGGGCGGGCTGGTGCGGATCATGACGAAGTCGTCCTCGAATTCCACGTAATCAAGAATCGAGCCCAGGACCAGGTGCGCGACGCGCTTGCCCATGTCGTGTTCGGGCCGGATGACGTGCTCGACGCCGAGCTGGCCCAGGATCTCGGCGTGCGGTTCGCTGATGGCTTTCGCCCAGATCTGGGGGCGCTGGAATTTCAGGATCCGCGATGTGGTCAGGATGCTGGCTTCGATGTCCGAGCCGATGCCGACCACCGCCCGGTCAAATTCATGGACCGAGAGCTGGCGCAGCGCCTCTTCCTTCGTGGAGTCGGCCCTGACCACGTGGGTGAGGCGCCCGTTGTAGGACTGGACGATTTCTTCGCTGGCGTCGATGCCGAGCACCTCGGTACCCTGCGCCTCCAGTTCCAGGGCCAGCGAGCCGCCGAAGCGGCCCAGGCCGATGACCACCACCGAGGATGCCTTGTCACTGGCCGCAGCGGAGTGGGACGAGAAGATGTTCCTAGCCAATGAGGGGCCTTTCCTTGGGGTATTCGTAGAGCAGGGGTCGTTCGCGCAGCGCCAGGGCTGCGCCCAGCGTGACCGGACCCAGCCTCCCAACAAACATGAGCAGGATCAGCACGAGCTGACCGGCGGGCGGCATGCCGGCGGTGATGCCGGTGGACAGCCCGACCGTGGCGAAGGCCGAAATCACCTCGAACAGGATCCGTTCCTGGCCGAAGTCGGTGATCAGCATCAGGAACATCGTGGCGCCGGTGACAAGGGCAATCGCCAGCAGCACCACGGTAATCGCCTGGCGGTGCACCGCGCGGGACAGTCGCTTGCCGAAGATGTTCACGGCCGTTCCGCCCTGCAGCTCGGTGCTGAGGATGAAGAACAGCACGGCGAACGTCGTGATCTTCAGGCCGCCGGCCGTCCCGGCCGGGCCGCCGCCGATGAACATCATGATGTCCATGCCCAGCCAGGACACGGGATTCATCTGGGCAATGTCGATGCTGTTGAACCCTGCGGTGCGGGTAATGACAGACTGGAAAAAGCCGGCCAGCATGCGCTCGGCAGGATGGAGGCCGCCCAGTGTTGCCGGGTTGGCCCACTCGACGGCCGTGAGGAACACGGTCCCGCCGGCCAGCAGGATGCCCGAGCCGACGATGACCAGTTTCGTGTTCATGCTCCAGTGGATCGGACGCCGGTACTGCCGGCCCAGTTCGAAGAGGACCGGGAATCCGAGTCCGCCGATAATCACCGCGGCGGCGATCGGCAGGCAGATCCAGGGGTCCCCCACGAACCCCATCAGGTTGTCCGAATACAGGGCGAAGCCGGCGTTGTTAAAGGACGAGATGGAGTGGAACACGCCATGCCAGACCGCTTCGCCCAGCGGGTAGCCGTACCCGGCCGTGAAGCGGACCGTGAGGATCAGCGCCAGCGCCGCTTCCACGACCACACTGATGAGCAGGACGCCGACCAGCACGCGGCGCACGTCACCGAAGCCGGTGCTTTTCGTCTCGGTGGCAGCAGAGATCCGGGACTTCAGGCCAAGCCGGCGGGCGGTCAGGACCCCGAGCAGCGTGCCGAAAGACATCACGCCGAAGCCGCCGATCTGGATGAGGACCAGGATGACAACCTGGCCGAAGCCGCTCCAGAAGACGGGTGTGTCCACGGTGATCAGGCCGGTGACGCAGACGGCGGAGGTGGCGGTGAACAGCGCCTCCAGCAGGCTGGCGCCGCCCCCGTCCGCTTTGGCCAGCGGAAGCAGCAGCAGCCCGGTCCCGACGGCGACGGCCGCGGCGAAGCCCAGCACGATCACCTGGGCCGGGTGGCGCGGCGCGAACACACGGAGAAACCGGGTGAGGCCCGCTGCCAGGGCGCGCGGAACCCCGGGAACTTCGACTTGCATAGGCGCCACGCTACCACCGGCCGTGCGGCCGTGGCTGACAGAGGTCAGCCGAGCAGGAGCTGCACGAGTTCGCGGCACTTCCGGTATGCGGCCGCCTTCGGGTCGATCAGGGCGAAATGGTCGCCCGGGACCTTCAGGAGCTGGACCGGGGCGCCGGCGGACTTGGCCGCCGCCGCGTAGGAGTCGGACAGGCTGGCCGGGACGTCCTCGTCGTCCGTGCCGTGGACGGCATAGACGGGGACCTTCAACGGCACCGCGCTCATCGGGTCCGCATACTTATGCCGTTTCGGGTATTTCTCGGAGGAGCCGCCCAGCAGGTTGCTGACCGCGCCGTTGCTGAGGTTCAGGCGTTCGGCCTCCGCGAGGTTGAGCACCCCGGACTGGCTGACGACGCCGGTCAGGTGCACCGCGCCGTCGTCGTCCCTGCGCAGCAGCTGGCGGTCGGCGTCCGGGGCGCCCAGCTGGGCGAGGCGGCTCCGTCCCGCAGCCCAGACCGCAAGGTGCCCGCCTGCGGAATGTCCCAGCGCCACGACCCTGTCCAGTCCGAGGCCGTGTTCACCGGCAATGTCGCCGAGCTTGTCGATTCCGGCGAGCACGTCGGAGAAGGTGTGGGGCCAGCCGCCGCCGTTGCCGGCACGGCGGTACTCCAGGTTCCAGGCGGCCATGCCGTGCGCCGCGAGATCTTTGGCCAGCGGTTCGCCGAGTTCCGCACCGTACTGCGAGCGCCAGTAGCCACCGTGGATAACCACCACCACGCCCTTGGTGACGGCAGCCTCCGGCAGGAAAAGCTCCCCCCACTGGCTGGGATCGTCGCCGTAGCTGTATCTATGCCGCTTCACAGTGTCCTCCTTGGGGCCCGGTGAACAGGCGGCGGAGACTGCCCCCAGAGTCACCGTCGCTGCGGCCGCGATCAAAGCCCGACGCCGCACATCAGCCATGTGCCGAGCCTACCTTGAGCGCTGCGCGGCTCGGCGTAAGGCGGCACCGGCCGGGTTGCCGGCCCGATCCGCGCGGGGGTGTCAGCCCCTCCGCCGTCGTACCCCGGCCGTAAGCTGGATGCATGGCGAGCAACTGGGATCGACTGGACCCGAAACTGCGCGAGTCCGTGCAGGAAAACGTGGAGCTCTACGAGCGGGTGCGCCCTGCCCTGAAGCTGGTCACCCGCGAGGTCCTGCTGACGCTGCGGAGCATGCTTAAAGGCACCGAGGTGACGCCGCTGTTCGTTACCGGCCGCACCAAGACGGTCGAGTCCTTCCGCGAGAAGATCTCGCGCATTGAGGAGCCGCTGGAGCCGGGCGGTCCGCCGGTGCTGAAGTTCCCGGATCCGTTCCGGACCCTGAATGACATGGTGGGCATCCGGGTGATTACGAAGCTGCCGGCGGAAAACGCCGTGGTGGCCAACATCATCAAGCGCCAGCGCCAGCTCTTTGACTGCCGCGGCGACCGCGAGAAGGATATCGGCTCCATCGAGTCGGGGACTTACGGCTATTCCAGCCGCCACCTGATCCTGCGGACCATCCAGAACGATGCCGTCAAGGAGTACCAGCAGGCCTTCAACCCCGAGGTCCCGCCGAACGGCAGCTACTTCTTCGAATGCCAGATCCGCACCGTTTTCGCGCATGCCTGGAGCGAGATCGAGCACGACATCCGCTTCAAGGCCGAGGATCCGCGGGCCTGGACCCCGCACTTCGACCGCCAGTTCACCGCCACCGCCGCCATGCTGGAAACCGTGGAGGGGGCGTTCGCTGACCTGCACGAACGCTACGAAGAGGTCCGCAGCTACTGGGACATGGACGGCGAAGGCGCTGCGCAGCTCACCCCGAACCGGATCCGCGATGTCTGGCGCACGCTGCTGCCGCACGTGGACCGGAAGGTCGACGACGACTGGGGCTGGGCCGCCGAGCTGATGGCCGCCCACGGCCTGAACCAGACCATGCAGCTGGCGGGGCTGCTCAGCGCCAACCGGATCACCGAGGTCCGCAGGGCCCTGGACCACCGCTACTCCCCCGGGCCGGACCGGCTCCTCGATGACCTGCTGCTCTGGCAGTACGGCACCACGCACATCGACCTCACCGCCGAACCGGCCGACGTCGTCCCGCACCCGCGGCGTGACAGCCTCCTGCGGCGGCTCAAGCAGATCGAGCGCTACCGGCTGACGCAGGGGTAGGGAAGGCGGCCTAAAGTCCGGCTGGCTCCAGGCGTTCCTCGAGCACTTCAGCGTTTGAGGCCCTGGGGTCGACCAGCCGCACGCGGTAGGCGGCTTTGCCGGGCGTTTCCGTGACCGCCTCGACCAGTTCGGTCCCGCGGTAGAGCAGGCCGACGCCGTCGTCGGTGCAGTGGGTTTCACCCAGGGTTCCGTCCGCCACGAGGCGGTGCACGAGGGGACGCCGTGCGGCCTCGGAGTCGTAGTGGACCCCGTTGTCGTAGGGAAGCAGCCCCAGGCCGTTGCCCACAGCGCGCAGCTCGGGACCGAATGAGTCGGTGGTCCCGCCCTTGAACCAGCAGATCGACCCGGCCGAGACCCCGGCCAGCACCACGCCGGCTTCCCAGACGCGCCGGAAGATGGCGTCCAATTCATGGGCCCGCCAGACGGCGAGGAGGTTGACCACGGAACCGCCGTTGACCCAGACAACATCCTGGCCGAGCAGGTATTCCTCGACGTTGGCCACGTTGGGCATGGTGAACAGGTTCAGGTGCGTGAGCTGGAATCCGGCGACGTTCCCCGCTTCGCTGACCTCGTTGTTGAACCACCGCTGGTCGCCGCTGGCGGTGCCAATGTGGGCGACTCTGGGCGCCCGCCCGGTGGCACCGGACAGGTCCACCGCATGATGGACCAGCTTGTTGAATTCCAGCCGCGTCCGCGCCCCCGGCCGGTAGCCCCCGGAGGTCGCAAGGATGGTCGGACTTTCGGCAGGCATGGAATTCTCCTGGGTCGGGAAACACTGTCTCGGCTTTGAGACTACCCAAGCCCGCGGAATCGCCCGGCAGGTTTTCCGGCAAGCCGGAGGAAAAAATCGCAGTTGGAGTGGTCGTTGGAAAAGGTCACGCTGCAGCCGGCGCCTTATGGCCGGGGGCCCTGGAACCGTGCAACGTACTTCCGCTGCCACGGAGTCTCAACGGCGCCCCGGCGGTAACGCGCCCGCACGAAGGCCACGGCCTCCGCCGGCGGGATGCCGTCGAGGACCGCAAGGCAGGCAAGAGCGGTGCCGGTCCGGCCCCGGCCGCCCCAGCAGGCCACTTCAACCCGCTCCGCCTCGGCTCGGCGCCAGGCCTCCGTGAGCGCGTCGAGGGTGTCGGCGTCGTCGGCCGGCAGGCGTAAATCCCGCCACCGGACCCAGCGGGAATCCCACGGCACCGGGGTCGGGCGCCTTCCCAGCAGGTAGAGCCCGAACTCCGGCCGGGGCCCGGCGGGAAACGGCATGAGCAACCCCCGGCCGCGGATCAGGCGGCCGGAAGGCAGTTCCAGGACTCCGCCCTGGCCCGGATCCCAGGTCTGCGTCATGTTTCCGAGCGTAGACCTTCCGCCGGCAGCACGCACCGCCGTCGTTCCTGCCCGGTTACTCCACGGCCGCAGCCTGAAAATCCCTGCGAATCCGGGCGGCATGCCGTGGCTTCCCGGGCGCCGGCGGAAGTAACCGGGCGGGAGCGCGGCTAGTGGCCGGCGCCGAGCTTACCGCCGAGGCGCTGGCGCATCAGGAGGCTGGCGTCGTTGAGCCCGATGATCTTCACGTCCTTGCCGTGGTGGCGGTACTTCGCGGTGATGGCGTCCAAAGCGGCGATCGTCGAGGCATCCCAGAGGTGGGAGGCATGCATGTCGATGATGACGTGGTCCGGGTCCAGAGCGTATTCAAACTGGGTGTAGAGGTCGTTGGAGGAAGCGAAGAAGAGTTCGCCGTCCACCACGTAGGTGGCGGTTTCGTGGCCCCCCATGGTTTTGACGGAGCGTTCCACCGTGACGAAGTGGGCCACGCGCCGGGCGAACATCACCATGGCGACGAGTACGCCGACGCCGACGCCGATCGCGAGGTTGTGGGTGGCGACGGTGACGATGACGGTCGCGACCATGACGGTGGTTTCGCTCTTGGGCATCATCTTCAGCGTCCGGGGGTGGATACTGTGCCAGTCGAAGGTCGCGACTGACACGAAGATCATGACAGCGACCAGCGCGGCCATGGGGATCAGCGAGACGATGTCACCCAGGACCACCACGAGGATGAGCAGGAAGACGCCGGCGAGGAAGGTGGAGATCCGGGTGCGGGCGCCGGACGCTTTGACGTTGATCATGGTCTGGCCGATCATTGCGCAGCCGCCCATGCCGCCGAAGAACCCGGTGACGATGTTCGCGACGCCCTGTCCCCAGGCCTCGCGGGTCTTGTGGGAGCGTGTGTCCGTGACGTCGTCGACAAGCTTGGCAGTCATGAGCGATTCGAGCAGCCCGACGAAGGCCATGGCGAGGGCGAACGGGAAAATGATCTGCAGGGTCTCAAGCGTGAACGGGACGTTCGGGATGAACAGTGCCGGCAGGGAATCGGGGAGTTCGCCCTTGTCGCCCACAGTGGGAACCGCGACGGCGGCGAACACGGTGATCAGGGTCAGGACCACGATCGCGACGAGTGGGGCCGGGACGGCCCTGGTGAGCTTCGGCAGGCCGAAGACGATGACCAGGGCCAGCGCCACCAGCGGATAGACCAGCCAGGGAACGCCGAGGAGCTCAGGAACCTGGGACATAAAGATCAGGATGGCCAGTGCGTTGACGAAGCCCACCATGACCGAGCGCGGGATGAACCGCATGAGCTTGGCCACCCCGGAGAGTCCCAGGATGATCTGGAAGATGCCGGCGAGGATGACGGCGGCGATGAAGTAGTCCACACCGTGGGACTTCACCAGCGGGGCGATGACCAGAGCGATCGCACCGGTGGCCGCCGAAATCATGGCCGGGCGGCCGCCTACGAAGGCGATCGTCACGGCCATGGTGAAGGACGCGAACAGGCCGAGCCTCGGGTCGACGCCGGCGATGATCGAGAACGCGATGGCTTCCGGGATCAGGGCCAGTGCGACAACGAGTCCGGCAAGGACCTCGGTCTTGAGCCGGCGCGGGGACCGCAGGGTGCCGCGTACGGACTGAAGCTGCTCGGGTGTGAAGGCCGGGGATACCCCGGCGGTTTTAACGGCCATTGCTGGCTCCGTTCATGGTCAAGAAGACGCCCGACGGCGGCTTCGTTTTGCTAATGAATGAGGGGCGCAGCGCCGCGCCGGGAAGAGAGGGGGAATGGTCAGCAAGGCCTCAACCCCAGTACCCCAAACCTTACCCTAACGTGATGGTAGGGTTTGAATCAGAACAGGATGGAGGATCTGATGACGGCTAAAACCAGCAGCACCAGCACTATGCACATCGGCGAACTGGCAGAGCGGACCGGCCTGTCCCTGCGGACCATCCGCCACTATGACGACGTAGGGCTCCTGCCCGCCACCGCGCGCACGGACGGCGGCTTCCGGGTGTACTCGGAGGATGATTTTGAACGGCTGATGGTCATCAAACAGATGAAGCCGCTGGGGTTCTCACTGGAAGAAATGGCCGAGATCCTGGGCCTGCTCACGGACGGACCAGACGCGCCGGGGTCCGCCGCACGGCTCGCCGAAATCACGGAACAGGCGGCACACCAGCGCGCCAAGATGGTCCGCAACCTCGCACAGGCGGACGACTTCATCGCCATGCTTGGCCGTCTCACCGCCTGAGCGTCCAACGTGATGGCGTTCCTGGCCAAGGGCGACGTCGCCCTCTCTGTCGCCGTCGCCTTCGTGACCACCGTCCTGCTGCCGGTGATTGCCGGCCTCGTAACCCGGCTGTTCCTCAAGAAGATCGTGGCCAGGGTGCTGCCGGCGCTGCCCTGGGCCTCCGCCGTTGTGATTTCACTGATCGTCGCGATTGTGCTGGCCGGAAGCGCCGGCAAGATCGTCGGCGCCGGCGGAATCGTCTTCCTGGCGGTGGTTCTGCACAACGGCTTCGGTCTGGGCCTGGGGTATCTGGCCGGCAAGCTGGGGCGCCTGGACGACAAGGCCCGGCGCGCGCTGGCGTTCGAGGTCGGCATGCAGAACTCCGGCCTGGCCGCCACCCTGGCAACGGCGCATTTCAGCCCGCTTACGGCACTGCCCTCGGCCGTGTTCTCGCTCTGGCACAACATTTCCGGGGCCGTCGTCGCGGCCTGGCTGGCGCGGCGTCCGCTGCAGGCCGGCTAGGGGCCCCGCCTCCCCCTGCGGGGTCGCCCGCAGGGGGCCGGGTTTAGTATCCGGCGCTGCGCCCGCCGCTGAGAACGTCTGCCGTGCCGGACAGTCCCAGCCGGGTGGCGCCTGCCGCGATCATCGCCTGCGCTGCGGCCCAGTCCCGGATGCCGCCAGACGCTTTGACCCCGAGGCGCGGGGCCACCGTCCGTGCCATCAGTTCAACCGCGTGGACGGTAGCCCCGCCGTCCGGGTGGAAACCCGTGGAGGTCTTGACGAAGTCAGCCCCGCTGCTTTCGGCGGCGGCACAGCAGCGCACGATCTGCTCATCCGTCAGCGCCGCGGTCTCCAGGATGACCTTGAGCACCGTCGGCGCCGGCACCGCCTCGCGGACCGCGCTGATGTCCCGCTCGACGGCGTCATAGTCACCGGCCAGGACCGCACCGACGTCGAGGACCATGTCGATCTCGTCGGCGCCGTTGCGCACTGCTTCGCGGGCTTCGGCAGCCTTGACGCTGCTGTGGTGTTTGCCCGAGGGGAAGCCGCAGACCGCCGCGATGCGGGTTCCCGTGCCGATGCCGGCCAGCGGCAGCATCGACGGAGAGACGCAGACCGAATAGGCCCCCAGCCGTGCGGCTTCGGCGGCCGCCTGCTCCGCTTCGGCCCTGGTTCCGGTGGAGTGCAGGAAGGTGTGGTCCACGATCGCGGCCAGGCCGGCCGCATTCAGTTCAGTCATGATTCTCCTTGGTTGTGAGGAAGCTACTTGCAGGTGGCCGTGTCGCCGATGCCGCGTAGGTAGGAGCAGAACTCCTCGACGCCGCTGCCGGTGACGAGCTTGCCCTGCAGTACCCGGGACTCTTCGACTTTTTCGCCGCTGGCAACGGCATGGCCGATTTTGGCGACTTCCTGACCCAACGCGAACGGGGACTCGGCGTTCGTTGCGTACATCTCTCCGCCCTTCACGGCGGCCAGGGCATCGCCGATTCCGTCGTTTCCGACGATCTTGACCGTTGAGAGCAGGCCCCGTGACTTGACGGCGGCCACAGCTCCGAGCGCCATTTCGTCGTTGGCGCCATAGATGCCGGTGATGTCCGGATTGGCCTGAAGGATGTTTGTGGTGACATCCAGGGCCTTGCCACGGTCGAAGTCCGCGGACTGCACAGCCACAACCTGCACGCCCGGGCATTCCTTCATTCCGGCTTTGAATCCTTCGGACCGGTCCCGCGCAACGCTGGTGCCGAGGAGGCCCTGCAGTTCGGCCACCTTGCCGGCGCCCCCGACCGCTTCGCAGAGGGCCTTGGCGCCGTTCTTACCGGCCTGGACCGCGTCGTAGCCGATGAATGCGGCCAGTTTGCCCTGATCAGGTACGCGGTCGAATGCGACTACGGGGACGTTTGCCTGGTTGGCCTTGACGGTGATCGATCCGCCCGCTTCGCTCGAGGTCGGGTCCAGCAGCAGCACTCCGGGCTTCTTCACCAGGGCTGTGGTGGCCTGGTTCAGCGAGGACGTGTCGTTGTTGTTGGCGTTCTGGACATCCAGGGTCACCCCGAGCTTCGCCGCCTGGTCCTTGGCGCCTTCGCCGACTGAGACGAAGAACGGGTTATTGAGCGTCGAAATGACCAAGGTCGCCGATTTCTGCTGTGATCCCGCGCTTCCGTCGTCCGTGGAGCGGACGGCCGTGGTGACGCCGGCGCCGACCACGAGGAGACCGACAACGGAGATCATGGCGACCTTCGGAAGGAGGGGCGCGGGCGTGCCGGCTGCGGCCGCCGTCGCGGGGGTGGGAGTGCTGGCCCGCCCGGACCGGAAGATGCGCATCAGAACGCCGGAGTTCCGGTCCACAAAAACGGCCAGCAGAATCACGGCGCCCTTGACAACGCTCTGCAGGAACGGTGAGACGTTGAGCAGGTTGAGCCCGTTGTCGATCATCGCCAGCAGGACCGCGCCGACGAGCGTTCCCAGCAGCGCTCCGCGGCCGCCGGCGAGACTGGTCCCGCCGATGATCACGGCGGCGATGGCGGCGAGTTCAAGGCCGGTCCCCGCGGTGGGCTGCGCCGTCCCGAGGCGTGCGGTGAGAATGAACCCGGCGGTGGCGGCGAGGACACCGGAGATCATGAAAGCCAGGATCTTGACCCGGTCCGTGCTGATGCCGGCGAGTCGCGCGGCATCGGCGTTGTCGCCCGTCGCGTAGAGCTCGCGGCCAAAGCGTGTGCGGGCGAGGATGTAGCCGAACAACACGCCAAGTACCAGCATGATCCAAATGGGGGTGGGGATGCCGAGCAGGTTGCCCTGGCCCAGGGCGAGGAACGCCTGGTCGGTGACCTTCACGGGGTTGCCTTGGGAGAACTGCAGCGTCAGCCCGGCAAAGATGGACATCGTTGCCAGCGTCGCGATGAAGGAGGGCATTTTGGCTTTGGTAACCAGCACACCGTTGATCAGGCCGGCCAGCGCGCCGACCGCGAGGCCCGCGGCGAGCCCGGCGCCAACACCGTATTGACTGATCACGCTTGCGGTGGTGATCGCGCTGAAGCCAAGGACCGCGCCGACGGACAGGTCGATCTCAGCGAGGATGATCACGTACGTTTGCCCCGCGGCGATCAGGGCGACGACGGCGGCCGTGAGCAGGACGTTGAGCATGTTGGATGGCTGCAGGAACAGGGGTGTGGCGAAGACAAGAGCGATGGCCACGAAGGCCAGCATCCACACCGCACGCAGCTGGTCACTGAAGAGGGACATTTTTTTCATCGGGATACGGTCTCCATTGCGTGTTCCAGGACGGACTGCTGGCTCAGGGCGTCGGAGGTCAGTTCAGCGTTGATACTGCCTCCGCGCATGACCAGCACCCGGTCCGACATTTCGACTAGTTCGGGCAGGTCTGATGAGACCAGGACGACGGCGACGCCCCGGGCGGCGACGTCATTGATGATGGAGTAGATCTCCGCCTTGGCGCCCACATCGACGCCGCGCGTGGGTTCTTCCATCAGCAGGACGGCCGGGTTGCTCAGCAGGCAGCGGGCCAAGAGGACCTTCTGCTGGTTGCCGCCGGAGAGTGTCCCGACGGCGTCGTCAATGCTGTTGCATTTGACGCTGAGCCGGGTGGTGATCTCCTGGCACCGGTCCCGCTCGCGCTTCAGCGCCACGATCCCGCTCCGGGTGATGGCACCAAGGGTGGCGAGGGATTCGTTGTGCGAGATCGGCTGGGCCAGGGTGAGGCCCTCCGCCTGGCGGTCGGGGGTCAGGTAGGCCACACCGGCGCTGATGGCGTGCCGGGGGGATTTCAGGGGCAGCGGCTTGCCGTCGATGCTGACGGAACCGGCCGCATTGTCCAGTCCGAACAGTGCGCGCAGGACCTCGCCTTTGCCGCTGCCCATCACACCCCCGATGCCGAGCACTTCCCCGGCGCGTACTTGGAAGGACACTCCGTTGACGCCAGCCGATTCGAGTCCCTGCACGTCGAGCCGGACACGGTCCGTGGCGTGGTGTTCCTTGGGGTAGAAGTTCTCCACCTCGCCGCCCACCATGGCTGCCACGACGTCGGCTTCGGTCAGCTCGGCGGCGGTTCCGGTCTTGGAAACGCGGCCATCGCGCATCACGACGATGCGGTCGGACAGGGCGAAGACTTCGGGGAGGCGGTGGCTGATGTAGATGACGGCGACTCCGGCCGCCTGGATCTTGCGGACTTGTGCGAACAGGAGCTCCGATTCGCGGTCGTCCAGGGCCGCTGTCGGCTCATCGAGAATCAGCAGCTTGACCGAGTGGTTCAGACAGCGGGCCAGCTGCACCAGCTGCTGCTGGCCGAAGCTGAGCTTCCCCACGGGAAGGCGGGTGTCGACGTCGATCCCCACCTGGCTCAGGAGCTCGGCGGCACGGGCGTGCATCTTGTCCTTGTTGACGAAGATTTTGCCGAACTCGCCGGTGCCGTCGTGGGCGAAGATGTTCGAGGCGACATCCAGCTGCGGGAACAGGTTGTTCTTCAGCTCCTGGTAGATGACCTGGATGCCGGCGGTCATGGCGTCCTGGGGGCTGCTGAACTTCCGTGCCTCGCCGTCGATGGAGATCTCACCGGAATCGGGCTGGTAGGCCCCGGCGATGATCCGGGTCAGGGTGGATTTTCCGGCCCCGTTTTCGCCCACGAGGGACACAATTTCGCCGGGTTCGATGCTGAGGTCCACACCGCGGAGCACGCGGTTGGGACCGAAGGACTTGGTGATGCCTCTGAGGGTGACTGTCATGTCAGTACACCACCCCTGCCACGAGGATGACGTTGGCGTAGGAGGTGAATTCGCCGGACCGGACGGCGGCCCTGGAGTTCCTGGTCCGCTGTTTGAAGTCCGTGTGCGGGATAAGTTCGAGCGGGATGCCGTGGCTGCCGAGCCGTTCTTTGAGGGCTTCGAGGAGTTCCGGGCTGTGCTCGGCGATCTCCGACGCCGCGATGGCGCCCTCGGCCTCGACTTCGGCCAGGACAACGTCCAGGCACTCCAGGAACCGCGGGACGTTGGCCGTCAGGGCCAGGTCGATCCGTTCCACGCCGGCCGGGATCGGCAGGCCGGCATCGGTCACGACGAGTTCGTCAGTATGGCCCAGTTCGGAGATGACCCGGGCGAGGGCTGGGTTGAGGGTACCGCTGTTTTTGCGCATAGTTGCTCCACTGCGTTGTAGAGGGATGGGACGTAGGGGTGGTGGTTTTGCCCGTCGGCGGCTAGCGGGTTGCGGCCGCCTGCGCGGCGAGGAACGCGTCAATGGCTTCGCGCTGCGGAAGGCTGGGGCTGGCGCCGGCAACGGTGACAGCCAGCGCGCCGCCGGCCATTGCGCGCCGCAGCGACTCGTCCCAGTCCAGGCCTTCGGCCAGCGCGCTCCCAAGCACACCGGCAAAGGCATCGCCTGCGGCCGTAGTGTCCACCGCCGTGACGCGGAAGGGTTCCTGCCAGGTCACGGCCGTGCTGTCTGCGGAGGTTCGTTCAACGACGACGGCGCCGGCGCCGGCCAGGGTGACGACGGCACGCCGCACGCCCCGGTCGGTGAACCAGCGGCCCGCCGCAGTGGCTGATTCGTGATCGGCTACCTCGATTCCGGTAATCAGGCGCGCTTCGGTCTCGTTGGGGGTGACGATGTCCACGTGCGGCCAGAAGTCCTCGTCCAGGGCCGTCGCGGGAGCCGGGGCAGGGTCCAGAATGACGGTGATGCCGCGGGCTTTGCACGCGCGGGCCGCCTCCAGCGCGGATTCGTGCGGGATCTCCAGCTGGATCAGGGCGACCTGAGCGGGACGCCCGGACTGGCCCAGGGCCTTCCTGATGTGGCCTGGGCTCAGCCGGGAGTTGGCGAGCGGAATCATTACGATGTCGTTTTCCGCCGACGCATCCACCCTGATGTGGGCGATTCCGGTGGGTCCCTCCGTGCGCATCACGTGCGTGGTGTCGATGTGCTCCTCTGCCAAGGTCCCCAGGACCAGCTCGCTGAAGCTGTCATTGCCCACGCTTCCGATCAGGGAAACCTGGCTCCCTGCGCGCGCCGCCGCCAGCGCCTGGTTGGCGCCTTTGCCGCCGAGCACCATCGTGAAGGCGTTTCCGAGGACTGTTTCGCCGGGCTGCGGCAGTCGGTCACTGAAACTTGTCAGGTCGCAGGTGATGCTTCCGATCACCAGCACATTCCCGTTTTCGGGCGCAGTTGTCGTCATGGGGTTCCTTAATGATGTGGTCAGTTGGGAGCGTCAGTTGGAGGCAGGGGCGGAACAGGACTGCCGGATGGTCAGGCTCACCGGCAGGACTTTGTGCTCCAGGGGTGGCTGTTTGGGGCTGCCGATTCGTTCAATCCGCTCGAGCAGGAGGTCCGCGGCGGCGTGTCCCTCAGCGATGGCGGGCCTTGAGATCACGGTGACGGGCGCCGGGAGCAGTTCAGCAAGGTCAAAGTCGTCAAAGCAGAGGAAGGAAAGTTGACCGGGGATTGAAACCCCGGCGGCGTGAAGGGAGAGCAGGGCACCCTGTGCCATGGTGTTGTTGCCCACGAACAGAGCAGTCATTCCGGTGGGACTGTCGATCAGTTCCTGGGCGGCGTGACGGCCGAAGTTCCGGCTGAATTCGCCGATTTTGACGGCTTCGGCGGGGACTTCGATGCCGGCGTCAGCCAGGGTCTGAAGGAAGACCTGGTGGCGAACCCGTCCCGGAACGGTGTCCTGGCGTCCGCTGATGACGCCGAAGTTGCGGTGGCCCAGGGACAGGAGATAGTCCGCGGCTGCTTTGGCACCGCTGGCGTTGTCGACATGGACCAGGTCGAAGCCCGGCTCATCACCCACCGTCCGGTCGATCAGCACTACCGGTTTGTTGAGGCCCGCCAGCATCCTGCGGGTGCGATCGCCTTCCTCGGCCGGGACAATCGCGACAGCGTCGACGGCGTCGATCAGGTTGCCCAGGAGTTCCTGTTCCGCGCTGAACTGCTCATCACTGCTGGCCACGACGATGCGGAAACCCTGTGTCATGGCGCGTTCTTCGATGCCCCGGACCAGCGCCGCGAAGTACGGGTTGGAAATGTCAGGGACAATCACCGCAATGCTGTGATGCTTGCCCAGGCGCAGCCCGCGGGCACTGGCGTTGGGCCGGTAGCCGAGATCAGTGATGGCCCGTCTGATCGCTTCGGCGCTGCGGACGTTTTCCCCAGCGAGCATGCGTGAGACGCTGGCGATCGACACGCCGGCAAGTTTTGCCACGTCATGGATGTTTGCCACGGATGCCCTCTCCTTTGAGTCGGCCGGGTCTGCTGCTCCAGCCCTTCCGGGCCGAAATGAGGTGCCGGTTGTGAATCCAATCACGCCGGCATTTGAATACTGTAAACGTTTTCAGTCGAGATGACAAGGGCGGGTTTCAGACGCCAATTCTGCCGCAAAGGGGTTGAGGCAATCCCCGGGGCCGATGCCTGCGGCCGGCTTTCAGACGCCGGGCCTCTAGTCCTGCAGCCGGGAATTCATCTGGGCGAGGGCGAGCTCCGCGAGGGCTGCCGCCGTCCCCGTGGTTCCTGGCACGAGCACGTCGACGCCGTCCGGCTGCGGGTTGCCCGAGAAGATCAGCACGGTCACGCCGCGCTCCACGAGTTCCACCATCGTCTCGACGTCGGTGGCGGTGCGGTCCGCCGGCTCGGAGCCGAGAATGACGCCGTCGGCGCCGCCGGAGAGCATGAACTGCCGCCAGCTTTCGCCCACCAGGATGACCGGCTGGTAGCCGTGCCGGGGCAGGATCCTGGCCGCCGCTGCGGCGAGCGCGCGGTCCCCGGAATCGTCGAGGTCGGTGATCGCCACGGCCACAACGTCGGTGCGGCCGCGCCGCATCCCGCGGGCGGCCCTGTTGGGCACATACCCGAGCTCTTGGGCCGCGGCATGGACGCGGTCCTGGGTGGGCTGGCTGATCCGGGTGTTTCCGCCGGGACGTCCGGAAAGTACATACGAGACCGTGGTCAGGGACACTCCTGCCGACTCCGCGACGTCGCGGATGGTGGGCTTGGATCCGTGCCGCACTGATGACTCCCGGGTGCTTCTTCGCCGCGGATTCGCGGCGGTTGCTGAAAACTTTGTCCTGGGGTGTATCCCCTGCGTGAACTCTAGCCCTCACCCCGCGTTGCTGTTTGCCGGGCGACGGCGGCGCCTGTACCTTCCGGCGCATCGAATAGCTGCCCTAGTCGTCGCAGGTGCAGCGCTGGTCCTGGGGGACATCGGCCATGACCGAGTCGACGTGCTCGCCGCAGCCGGCCCAGGTGATTTTTCCACAACGGTTACAACGAACTGCAGCGCACATATGAACTCCAATTTCGGGGTGCCGCGGGTGCCGCACCTAATACAACCATAATACCCCATGGGGTATATTGGAGAAGTCCCCGGCTGCAGGGGCCATGCCCAGGAGCCCCGAAGGACCGCCATGAACACGCACGAACGGCCGGAAGGCTTGAAGCCAGACCAGGCCAACAGCCCGGGACGAATCGCCGCCACGGCCCCGCCCGGACTGGAAAATCAGCGCCTCCAGCGCCGTGTGGTCTCCGTCCTCGTCGGCGGCCAGATCCTCGGCGGCATCGGCATGGGAGCGACGCTTTCCCTGGGCTCCCTGCTGGCAGCCCAGCTCTCCGGGTCCAACGCGTGGTCCGGCATGGCCGCCACTATGAGCACCCTCGGCGCCGCCTTCGCCGCTGTCCCCCTGGCCCGGCTGGCGCAGGCCCGCGGCCGGCGGATCTCACTCTCCACCGGCGCCCTGATTGCCGGCGCGGGCGCCGTCACGGCAATTACCTCAGCCGCGCTGGGCGTCTTTCCGTTGCTGCTGCTGGGCCTCATGCTCCTCGGCGCGGGCTCCGCGGTGAATCTGCAGGCCCGATTCGCCGCCACCGATCTGGCCCGACCCGGGTCCCGGGGCCGGGATCTCTCAATCGTGGTGTGGTCCACCACGATCGGCGCCGTCCTGGGCCCGAACCTCTTCGGTCCCGGCGAGACCGTCGGTGCCGCCCTGGGCCTGCCCCCACTGACGGGCGCGTTCGCCTTCTCCGTGGCCGCCCAGCTCGCGGCGGCCGTCGTCTATGCGACCGGCCTGCGGCCTGACCCCCTTCTCACCGCCATGGCCTCGCGCGTGCCCGATCTGGAAGCGCCGCAGCCCAAGAGCGGCCTGCGGATTCTGCGCAGCAACCCCCGGGCCCGGTATGCGGTGGCTGCCGTCGCCCTCAGCCACGCCACGATGGTGGCGCTCATGTCGATGACCCCCGTGCACCTGCGCGACCACGGGGCCAGCCTCACGGTGGTCGGCCTGACGATCAGCCTGCACATCGCCGGCATGTATGCCCTGTCCCCCGTTTTCGGCTGGATGGCGGACAAGACCGGGCGGGTGCCCACCATCCTGCTGGGCCAGGGCATGTTGCTGGTTTCGCTGGTGCTGGCCGGCGCCGCGCCCGATTCCGGCGCCGCGGTGACCGCGAGCCTGATCCTGCTGGGGCTGGGCTGGGCCGCCTCGGTGGTTGCCGGCTCTGCCCTGGTGGCCGAGTCGGCCCATGTGCAGGACCGGCCGGCGATCCAGGGCGTTTCGGACCTGAGCATGAACGCAGCCGGGGCGACCGGCGGCGCGCTGGCCGGTCCGGTGCTGGCCGCCGTCGGGTATTCCGGGCTGGGCTTCCTCTCCATCGCCCTGGTGGTCACCGTGATCATCTGGACCGCCCTGCAGCCGCGACGTCCCATCCCCGACCAGGAGCAGCCATGACAGTCAACAGCAAGCCCGAAGAGCACCTCCCGGCGGGCACGGATCAGGCGCCCGCCGGGCTAAACCGCGTCCGGCAGCTCCCGCAGGTTCTCCGCAGCTGGTCCCGGTCACGCGTGGCTGCGACCGCCGTCGCGGCCGGCCTCGCCGCGGTCTTCCTGATGGCCGCCAACGGCATGATCGCCGGCGCCGGCACCGGCTGGACGGGCTACGCCCTGGTGGGTGCGGGATCGATCCTGGCCGGCTTCCTGGCGGGCAGCTACGTGAACGCGCCGATCGGCGCGACGGCCACGCTGTGCGATCTGCGCTGGCCCGTCCTGGGCCTCTTCGGCGTGGTGTGGGCGAGCTCGACGAGGGAGGCGCTGCCGGCGGCTCAGACCGCCGTCGGCATCCTGTCCCTGGCCGTGATGGTCTGGGCCCTGCACGGTCGCCTGGAGCTGGAGCGCAAGGTCACGCTGGGCCGCAGCGGCTCGCCGGATGCCGACGTCGACGTCTGCACCGACTGCCGCCCGTTGTTCCCCACCAAACCGCGGCCACGTGGCTGAAAGCCATGAAAGCCATCTTCGACAACCTGTAGAATTACCCGTGAGCGAGGAGGAACCATGACGGCACGCGGCCTGCGCCTTGTACGCGGCTGGATCGGCGCCGTCGTCGCGACCTCCGTCGCCGCCGGTTCGCACCTCCTGGCAGGCGGCAACGCACCCGAACCTCCCCTCCTCCTTCTGGCCCTGGCACTGTCCGGGCTGGCCTGCACCGCCCTCACCGGCCGCGGGCTGTCCCTGTGGCGGCTCTCCGCCGGCGTGGCACTGAGCCAGGGACTTTTCCACTGGCTGTTCAGTGGAGCAGCGGCTCACCATGGGGCCATCGCTCCGGCCGCCGGCCATCTGGCCCACTCCCCCGTGCTGGAACCTGCCGCCGGCGCGGTCCTCTCCTCCGCGGCCGACCATGCCTCACCACTGATGTGGCTGGGCCACGCCGTTGCCGCCATCCTGACCGTGGCCACCCTGCGCCACGGCGAGGTCGCCGCCCTCCGGCTGGTTCACGCCATGCGCCTGCGCGTAACGGCCTTCCTCCCGCTTTTCCTGCCCCTGCCGGTGCGCCCGGCCCCGGCGGCCCTGCCCGCCAACCGGCCCGTCAGGCCGCTGCGCAACCTCGGCGCGCCCCTGCTGGTGATGCGCCACCGCGGGCCTCCCCTGCTTCCACTCGCGTCCTAGGCGCCCTGCGCCTTTCACCCGATAAGCCCCGCCACGCTGCCAAGACAGCGCCGGGGCGGGAAGCAGCCATGACAAGAAAACCCTTGAAAACATGGCGGAATCCTGGCTTGGGAGCAACCCTGCTCGCCGCCCTCCTGCTCTGCGTAGGCGCCAGCCTCCCAGCAGCACCGGCGGCCTTCGCCCACGACCAGCTGATTTCGTCCAGCCCGGCGCCCGATGAGCGCCTCGACAAAACACCTGCCAGCATCACCCTGGCCTTCAGTTCGCCCCTGCTCGCACTCGGCCACGAGGTCCGGGTGGTCGATGACAACGCCAAAAACTGGGTCAGCGGCGCGGCGGTCCTCAGCCGGGAAACGCTGACCCAGGCGCTCCCGGAACTCCCCGACGGCGGCTATCAGGTCAGCTGGCGGGTGGTCTCCGCGGATGGTCACCCGATCAGTGGCAGCTACGGGTTCCGCGTCGGCAATCCTGCCGCCGCTGAGCCCGGAGCCTCCGCCAGCCCGACGGCCAGCGCTGAAACCACCGCGGCCGCCGCCACCGACGCCGGGGACGGTGCCGGCGTGCCCGGCTGGCTGCCGGCCGCCGGAATCGCTGCGGCCGCCGGTCTCGGCATCTACCTGGTCTTCGCAGGCCTCCGGCGCATCAAGCGCAACACACAATCCCCCAGCGAATAACACTTTCCAGGCCGGCCCGCAGCGGCCGCCTGCCACGATTCAGGAGCACCACCATGTCCAAGAAGCTCATGTACCCCGCCCTTTCCCTTCTCGCCGCCGCGGCCCTGGCACTTACCGGCTGCGCTCCCTCGGCCTCGAAGCCGGCACCGTCCGCGTCTGCTGCCGCCGTCTCCCCGTCCAGCGCCTCCGCCGCGCTGGCGGTCAGCCAGCCCTGGGTCAAAGCCGCCGCCTCCGGGATGACCGGCGCATTCGGCGTCATCACGAACACTTCCGACGCCGACGTCACCGTCACCGGCGCCTCGACCCCCGCGGCCCGGATGGTCGAACTTCACGAAACGGTTGCGGGATCCGCCGGCGCCATGCAGATGCAGGCCAAGGAGGGCGGCTTCGTCATCCCGGCCGGCGGCGAACTGACGTTGGAGCCGGGCGCCAGCCACCTCATGCTGATGGGTCTGACCGCGCCCATCACTGCCGGCACTGAGGTCGTATTCACGCTGGCGCTGGCGGACGGCGGAAGCTTGGAATTCACCGCCGTGGCGAAGGATTTCAGCGGCGCCAACGAGAACTATGTCGAAGAAGGAAGCGCCGGCATGTCCCACGGCCAGCCCTCCGGCACCACCGGCACGCCCACTTCCGCGCCGACGCCGACCTCGAAGTGACGGCCGGGGACCAGAAGCCCGCGGGTCCAACCGCGGGCACTGACGGGCCCGGCGCCCCGCGGAAACTGCCGCGGCGCGGACTGCTCTTCGGCGGCGCCGCTGCAGGGCTGGGGGCGCTGGCCGCGGCCGGTGCCCACCTCGCCGGGGCGGACCCCCAGGAGGCCGGGAAGTCTGCACGGACCGAGCCCGCGGAGGGCGTCCACGGCGGCGGAGTCGTCCCCTTTTACGGCGAGCGCCAGGCGGGAATTACGACGGCGGCGCAGGCCCACGGCGTTTTTGTCGCGCTGGATCTGCTGCCGGGAACGACGCGCGCCGGGGTCAGGGCGCTGCTGCGGCTCCTCAGCGACGATGCCGCAAACCTTGCCGCGGGAAAACCGGCACTGGCCGACACCGAAGGCGAGCTTGACCAGGTGCCGGCCCGGCTGACCGTCACCTTCGGTCTTGGGCCCGGGCTGGTTGCCGCGGTGGACCCCGCCCGGGCACCGGGCTGGTTGAAGCCGCTGCCGGTCTTCAGCATCGACCGGCTGCAGCCCGGGTTCTCCGACGGTGATCTGCTGCTGCAAATCTGCGCGGATGATCCGTTGACCGTGGCGCATGCCCAACGGATGCTCCTCAAAGACAGCCGGAGCTTCGCGACCGTCCGCTGGGTGCAGACCGGCTTCCGGCGTTCGTATGGCAGCGAGAAGTCCGGGACCACCATGCGGAACCTCTTCGGCCAGGTGGATGGGACCTCGAACCCGGCGCCGGACAGCACCGACGCTGAACGCGTCGTCTGGGGCGGCGGGGACATTCCCGCGTGGACGGACAACGGCACGTCCGTGGTGATCCGCCGGATCGCGATGAACCTGGACAAGTGGGACGAGGTGGACCGCGTGGGCCGGGAGGAATCCGTCGGCCGCCGGCTGTCCAACGGCGCACCGCTGACCGGGGTGCGGGAGCACGACGAGCCGGATTTCGCCGCCGTCTCCAGGCTCGGGTTCCCGGTGATCTCGGACGTCTCGCACCTGCGCCGGGCCCGGCCCGAGGACAGTTCCCAGCGGATCTTCCGGCGGGCGTACAACTACGATGCCGCGCCCGGCGCCGGAGTGGTCTCGGACTCGGGGCTGATCTTCGTGTCCTACCAGGCCGACGTCGACAAGCAGTTCACGCCCATCCAGCGCCGGCTCGCTGAAATGGACATGCTCAATCAGTGGACGACCCCGATCGGCTCGGCCGTGTTCGCCATCCCGCCGGGGTGCCGAGAGGGCGGGTTCGTCGGCGAGGGCATGTTCGCCTGATCCGAAGCAACGCGGGGTCACTTCACGCCCATCCCGGGCCCCGGACAGGCGCTAAGTGACCCCGCGTTGGGTTAGTGGAGGTGTAGCCCCTTCAGCTCACGGGAGCCGGGGCAGCCGCAGGGAGATGGCGGTCCCCTCCCCCGGTGCGGACGCGGCCCGGACGGTCCCGCCGTGGCTGGTCACGATTTCGCGGACCAGGGCGAGCCCGATTCCGGAGCCGGAGACATGTTCCGCGGCGCTCCCCCGCCAGAGCCGGTCAAAGATATGAGGCAGTTCCTCGGCGGGGATTCCCGGGCCGGTGTCGGCGACGGTGAGCACGGCGTCGTCGCCGTCGTTCAGCGCCTTCAGGGTTACCTTGTCGCCCTTTTGACAGTAGCGCGCGGTGTTGGCCAGCAGGTTCCCGACCGCCTGGTGCAGGCGGTCGGCGTCGGCCCTCACCCACACGGGGTCGGCGTTTTCCAGCTCTGTCGCCAGTCCGGCCGCCCGCAATTGGGGTTCAGCGCGGGAGAGTGCATCGGCAGCGAGCGCGGCAAGGTCCACTGGCGCCAGGTCCAAGGAGAGCGCCGCCGTTTCGACTGCTGAGAGCTCGGCGAGATCGGCCACCACGCGGCCAAGCCTGAGTGACTGGTCGTGCAAACCGGCCAGGCCGGCCGGCGTGGGTTCAATGAGTCCGTCGCGCAGTTCCTCAAGTCCGGCCTGCAGGGCCGCGAGGGGCGTACGAAGCTCATGGGCCACATCCGCAGTGAGGTTGCGCCGTTCCGTATCGGACCGGACAACCGCATCCGCCATGTCATTGAAAGCGTGGGCGAGGTCGCCGAGTTCCCCTGGCGCATCCCCGGCCGTACGGACCTTTCGGTTTCCCGCGCCGAAGGATCGTGCCGCCTCCGTCATACTTCGGATCGGCCGGACAAGCCTTCGGGTTACGAACCAGCTCGCGGCGATAGCCACAGTCAGGGCCACCAGTGCGGCGACGGCGATCCACATCCAGGCAACGTCGAGGATCCTCGTCCCACTGTTTCCTCCGAGATTGACCCGCACGGTCCCGACTCGGGTGCCATCGACGATGACATCGGCGGTGACCGCTCCCTGGCCGCTGGAATCTGGCTGGCCGGCGTTGCCGCGGACCGGGTTGCCGGAGCCCGGGCCGGCCAGCACCGTACCGTCGGTGTCGACGATACTCAGGCGGGCCGATGCGGCGTCACCGAGGGCCAGGGAACGCCCCAGCTCGGCGCCGTCCCAGCCGCCAGCCTGCCGGTAGGCGTCCGCGGCGGCGGTGGCTGCCCCCAGGGCCAGCTGTTCGCGGTCCGCACGCTGCGCGGCGTGAACGCCACGGTCCACCCCGATCAGGGCAGCTGCGACCAGGACAAGGACCGACGAAACGGCCACCAGCACAAACGCGAGCAGGAGCCGCTTCCCGAGTTGTCCGAGGCCCTTCCCCGCACGCCTCATGTGCGCTCGTCCCGGCGCAGGCCCAGCCGGTATCCCACTCCGGTTACGGTTTCCACGACGTCGGAGGCGCCGGGTCCGAGCTTCCGGCGGAGGTTCTTGATGTGGGAGTCGATGGTGCGCTCGTAACCGGCGTATTCATAACCGCGGACGCGGTTCACCAGCTCGTACCGCGAGTAAACCCGTCCCGGCGATGCCGCCACAGCGTCCAGCAGGTCCCACTCCGTGGGGGTCAGATCCAGCAGGTTCCCATCCAGCCATGCCTTGTGCAGGCCCGCGTCGATCCGCAGCCTGCCGTCGCCGTAGCTTGCCGCCGCATCCGCTGCGGGGACACCGCCGAAGCGGTGCAGGACCGCGCGTACCCGCAGAACGAGTTCATGCGGGCTGAAAGGTTTGGTCACATAGTCGTCGGCTCCCAGTTCGAGACCCCGGATCCGGTCCTCGGTGCTGCTGCGGGCTGTCAGTACTATCACCGGAAGGCTTCCGAGCGCGTGGATCTCGCGGAGGATGTCGGTTCCGTCGACGTCGGGCAGCCCGAGATCCAGCACCACCAGGTCCGCGGAGGGCAGAAGTCCCAAGGCCTCGGCGCCCGAGGGAGTGGTCAGGACCGAGAACCCCGCCCGTTCCAAGTAGCGGCGCAGCACTTCACGGATGTCTTTTTCGTCCTCGACGACCAGCACGGTGGGCATAGGGCTAACACTAATGCCAGCTTTTGCACCGCGAGGCAGGGCGGAACGAATCTCCACACAATCTGCACACGGTCGCCAGCAGCCCTCCACACGCTGGCGGCATTCTGTATTTACAAGCTGAATTTCCGGCATCCGAACGAGGAGCACACCATGCGAAAGAAGACCATGATTGCCACGGCAATCGCCGGCGGGACCGTCATAACCGCCCTCATTGCAGGGCCCAGCATGGCCGCCGCCGTGCAGAGCGGCCAGGGCGGCCAGAATGGCCAGCATCAGCAAAGCGGGCCGGCGCAGTCCTCGAACGGCCATGGCCGGGGCGCAAGCGAGCAGGCCGCTAACCACGCCGGTACCCACGCCGGCGGCAACACCATGGGCCACGGCAAGGCCGGCGGCCAGGGCCAAGGCCAGGGTTCAGGCATGGGACAGGGCGCAGGTCCGGGCCTGGAGTCCGGGGGCGCTGCCACCGGCACGATGACGGAGGCGCAGAAGGCAGAACTGGCGTTTATGGCCGAAGAGGAACTGGTGGCCCATGACCTGTACACCGCATTCGCCGGCCTGTACGACACCCCGGTGTTCGGCCGGGTTGCCAACTCAGAGTCCAAGCACCTTGAGGCCGTCAGGAACCTGATGGAGCGTTACGGCGTCACCGATCCCACCGTCGATCACGTGGCAGGCGTGTTCTCAGACGAGAGCCTGCAGAAGCTCTACGATGAGCTGCTCGCCCAGGGCCAGGCCAGCCAGGACGGCGCGCTCGAGGCGGGGCGGACTGTCGAGAAGACCGACATCGAGGGCCTGACCGCCGCCGTCGAGGGCGCCACCACTGCACCCGATGCCAAGGCCGTCTATACCCGCGTGTTGGAGGCATCAAAGCACCACCTCACCGCGTTCGGCGGTTAGGAAAGCCGGTAAGAAGGGATGTCCGCCACGGCGGGCATCCCCTCTCTTCGTGCAGTCAGTACCTCGTTGCGCCGGCCATGGCCTCCTGCAAGAGGGCGGCTAGGGGGCATCCCAGCCAATGCTTGCAGCCTCGTCCAGGGTGCGCGCCTCGAAATGCTCCAGCATCTCGCGCATGCCCTCCATGCTCTGCTTGAACGTCGCGGACGCCCGCCACTGCTCGGCCTGTTCCAGGGATTCCCACGGGCCGGTGCTGATGAACCGGTTCCGGACGTCGTGGTCATGCATCAGCACGGCCTTCGCGTGCGGGAAGTCTTCCTGGGTCTTCCGGGCCAGATCCCGCCAGGCCTGCACGAAATCATTCTCGCGGCCCGGATGCACCAACCAGATTCCCAGCGTATAAACCGACACGTCGATCGCCTCCATAGTCTGCAAGGGGTGGATACCCCCGATTATCGGCCCGGCCGCCATCCTGCCGGTAGGGCCGATTTACCCGTGGGCGGCCATCGGCTGCAGAAAGTCCGTGCGGGGGACCCCGCGAATTTGTAGGCTGATGCCATGAATGAGACGAAGGAAAAGGTAGCCGGATTCTTCGAGCGGTACGCCTCGGCGCTGCTGGCCCGCGATGCCACAGCGATCGCGGGCATGTACGCGGTGCCGTCGCTCATTCTGTTCCCCGGCACGTCGATCCCGGTCAGTGACGCCCGCCAGACCGAGGAGTTCTTCGCTTCCGCCTTTGGCCAGTACGACGGGGTGAATGACGTTGAGAAGCAGATCGACATCATGGGCGAGGCTCCGGGCACCGTCTGGGCCGACGTCACCTGGTCCTACGGCGGCCGGCCCCGTGAGCGCTTCTGCTACCAGCTTGTCGATTCAGGCGAGGGATACCGGATCGCGGTGCTTACGCTGATGGCCTGAACACCTCCTACCAAACAACGCGGGCGAGGAAGACGGCGGCGGCACCGGCGGGGCGGGGCCCTAGACCTTCCGGTGGATCGACTTGTAGCTCAGGTACGCGTTGAGGCCCTCGACGCCGTACTCGGTGCCGAGGCCGGAATCGTGCCGGCCGCCGAACGGTGCGGCGTGGTTGGAGGCGAAAAAGTTGATGCCCACCGAGCCGGTGTCCATCCGGTCCGCCACGGCGAGCGCCTTGTCCGGATCGCCCCCGAACACCAGCCCGCCCAGCCCGAACTCCGTGTTGTTCGCCAGCGCAACGGCCTCATCAGCGTTGCCGCCGGCGTCGTTGTACTTCAGGATGCAGATGACCGGGCCGAAGATCTCCTCCCGGGAGATCCTCATGTCCGGGGTGACATCGGCGAACACGGTGGGTTCCACAAAGTACCCGCCTTCCAGCCCGCCGCCCAGGGACGCCGCGCGCCCGCCGGTGGTGGCGCGGGCGCCTTCGGCCAGTCCGGACTCCACATACTCCAGCACGGTGCGGTATTGGGATTCCGTGGCGCAGGGCCCGAAGACGGTGTCCGGGTCCAGCGGGTCGCCCTGCTTGCCGGCGGCGATGGTGGAAGTGACCATGTCCACCACTTCCTCGTAGCGGCTGGCGGGGGCCAGGATCCGGGTCGAGATGTAGCAGGTCTGGCCGGTGTTGCGCATCGAGGAGCGGATCAGGACCTTGGACATCGCGTCCAGGTCCGCGTCCGGCAACACGATCGCGCTGGATTTTCCGCCGAGTTCCAGGGTGACGGGGCGCAGCAGCTCGCCGCAGGCCGCCGCGATTTTCCGGCCCACCGGCGTCGAACCCGTGAACGCCACCTTGTCCACGCCCGGGTGCTTCACCAGCGCGTCTCCCAGCCGGCCGGAACCGGTGACCAGATTGACGACGCCGGCCGGGACGCCCGCCGCGGCCACCGCGTCGATGATCACCCGGAGCGAGAGCGGGGTGGGCGACGCCGGCTTGATCACCACGGTGCAGCCGGCCAGCAGCGCCGGGGCGAGCTTGATCACCACAAGGTTGATCGGGAAGTTCCAGGGCGCGATCAGCGCGCACACGCCGATCGGTTCGCGCCGGACCACGGATTCGCCGCCGCCCTTGGGAAACGCCCGGACGTCCTCGCGCTCCAGGTAGTCGGCAAGGGTGGCGAAGTAGCGGAAAATGCCCGCGGCGTTGGCCGCGGCCCCGGCGGATTCAGAGACCGGCGATCCGTTCTCGCGGGTGTTCGTCAGCGAGAGCTCATCGGCCCGCTTCTCCACTTCCTCGGCGATGCGCAGGAGGTACGCGGCCCGTTCGGAGGGCGCCAGCCGCGGCCACGCGCCGTCGTCGAACGCCCGGCGGGCGGAGCCGACGGCGGCGTCCACGTCTTCGGGGGTGCCGTCCGGGACGGAGCCCCAGACTTCGCCGGTGGCGGGATCAGTGACCGGGTTCCGGCCCGTGCCCCGCGCCGGGGACCAGGCGCCGTCGAGAAAGACGTCGTCCACATGCGTGTACGGCAGCTTGAGCGCGGCGCGGGCGGCCAGGGCCGGAGCGTCGTGCGTGGCGGCGGTCATCGGATCACCGCCGTCTTGAGCAGTGCGGTGGAGCGGTCCAGGTCGGCGGTGGCCATGTCGTGGGCGGCCTGGGTAATGAGTTCGGGCACGATTTCCGTGGCCAGCCGGTCTGTGTAGGTGGCCGGATCCATCTTGAACCAGGTGGAGGCCAGCGCAATCCCGGCCTGGTCGAAGCGCCACAGCCGGTCCGCGTCGCGCATCAGCGCATCCTCCAGCGACCGGGCCACCGGGCGGGTGTCGTGGCCGTCGATGATCGCGCAGACGCGCTCGACGAATTCCGGGGAGTAGCCGAGGCCCGGGAGCACCCGGCGGGCCACGTCGCAACCCTGCTTCTCATGTTCGTAGCGGATGGCGGCCTTGCGCCAGTCCCCCGCGAAGCCCTCGGAGATGATGCGGGATTCGTCCACATGGGCCCAGCCGGTGTCGTGCAGCAGGGTGGCCACCCGGACCAGTTCGGCGTCGGCGTCGGGGTAGGCGCGGCAGAGCCGCTCGGCGAAGGCGAGCGAGATCGGAAGGTGGATGTCATTGCCGCGGGTGCGGGTCTCATGCACCACGGCCCGCCACAGCCCGTCGAGGTCCCCGAGCGCCGCCGGGGTGGTGGCGATCGGGGCGGTGTCCACCGGTCCCGGCGCCGGAACCGGCCGGACCGGGTACGCGGCGGCGAAGTCCGCAGCCGCGGAATCAACCGCCGCCGGGTTGTCGGAAACCGGGTTCGCGGTGCCGGCGTCGGCAACCGGGGTCTTGGGGGTGGTCATAATGCTCCTTCGGGTGGGGCCGACTAACTGTCTGAGTGGAGTTAGCTGTCCGTGGTGATCGTCTTGAGGGGTGTGGCCGGGTCCGCGGCGGCGTCGGCGGGGATGTTCTGGCCTTTGGCGAGGGCGTTTTTCACGGCCATGAAGTCCAGCGGGGCGTTGACGCAGTCCGCGGCGATGACCTGGCCCTGGCGGTAGTAGAGGACACTGAATTTGCCGCGTTCCTCGTCCCGCCGCAGCACGGTCCGGTCGTAGCCGTTGCAGAGTCCGGCGATCTGGAGTTTGAGGTCGGCCTGGTTGGACCAGAACCACGGGATGCCGGCGTATTCCTCCCGCCGGCCGGTGAGCGAGTAGGCGGCCACCTTGGCGTGTTCGATCGCGTTGTTGACGCTTTCCAGCCGGATCCGCTCGCCGGGTTCGGATCCGGGCACCGGGTTGGGCATGTTGGCGCAGTCGCCGATCGCCACCGTGGTGCCGTCCGAGGCCAGCGCGAAGCGGTCCACCACGATTCCGTTGTCCACGGTGAGGCCGAGCTGTTCGGCCAGTTGGGTGTTGGGGATGACCCCGATGCCCACCAGCACGATCTGAGCGGGCAGCACGGTGCCGTCCTGGAGTTCGACGCCGGCGACGGCACGGCGGCCGTCACCGGTGGAGCGCTCCGCGGTGAAGCGTCTGGCGCTCGTGTTGAGCCGGATGTCCAGGCCGCGGGCGAGGTGGGCCTGAAGGAAGTAGTCGGCGGTTTCCTCGCCGACGGCGCGGCCCACCAGCCGCGGGCCGAATTCCAGCACGGTGACGTTCTTGCCCATCTTCTGCAGGCTGGAGGCGGCTTCGAGGCCGATGAACCCGCCGCCGATCACCACAACGTCCTTTGCGTCCCCCACCCGGGCCTTGAGCGCCAGGGCGTCGTCGGCGTTGCGCAGGTAGAGCACGCCGTCGAGGTCACCGCCCTCGATCTCGAGTTTCCGGGCGCGGGCGCCCACGGTAAGGGCGAGGCGTTTGAAAGGGAACTGTCTGCCCGAGGAGGCATGCGCGACGCCCGAGCCGTCCGCTTCCTTGTCGATCCTGACGATGTATTCGCCCTTGACCAACTCCACGTTGTGGTCGGCCCAGTAGTCGTTGGAGCGGAAGATCAGGGATTCGCTCTCCACCGTTCCCTGCAGGAACTCCTTGGACAGGGCCGGGCGCTGGTAGGGGCGGTGGTCCTCGTCGCCAAGCAGGGTGATGTGCTCGTCGAAGCCGAGCGCCCGCAGGGAAACGGCGAGCTGGACGCCGGACTGGCTGGCGCCGATGATCAGCAGGCCGGTGCGGGTGGTGCCCTCCGGCTGCGCTGCAGCGCCCGCGGACGGCTGCTCGGCCGCGGCAACATGGGTGCCCATCACTACACCTGGGTTTCCGGAGTGGTGACGAAGAGTTCGATCTCGTCCGTCAGGCGGAGCTGGCAGGACAGCCGCGAGTTGTCCTCGCGGTCCACGGCGGTGCCGTAGAGCATCTCGTCCTCCATGTCCTCCATCGGCGGGAGCTTCGAAAGGCAGTCCTCGCGGACAAAGACGTGGCAGGTGGCGCAGGAGAGCGAACCTCCGCATTCGGCCACGATGCCGGGAACGCCGTTGCGCACCGCGGTTTCCATGACGGAGTCGCCGGGATTGCCCTGAACGTCGCGGACGTCGCCCTCGGCGTCGGTGAAATGAACCGTTGGCATTGGTTCTCCTTGGGGTTGAAGTCGGAAGGTTGGCAAAGAGGGCAGAGTCAGATGAACTGGCGGCCGCCGTCGACCACCATGGTCTGCCCCGTGTAATAGGAACTGTCCGGCCCGGCCAGGAAGAGCGCCGCGCCCACAATGTCCTCCGGCTGGCTGGCCCGCTTGATCGCTCCGCGGTCCACACCGTAGTTCTCGGCGTTCTCCATGAGCCCGTAGCTGGCCTCGGTGAGGGTGAAGCCGGGGGCGATCGCGTTGACCGTGATCCCCCGCCGGCCCAGTTCCTTGGCCATCACCCGGGTCAGGGCCACCACCCCGCCCTTGGAGGCGACGTAATGCAGCCACTGCTCCGAGCCGCTGAAAATCGTGGCGCTGGAGAGGTTGATGACGCGCCCGCCCTCGGGCAGGTACGGGCTGGCGGCCCGGGTCACGAGCCAGGGGCCCTTGAGGTTCACGTTCATCACCAGGTCCCATTCGGCCGGATCGATGTCCTCGAACGGGCTGCGGGTCACCCCCGCGTACACCGCGGCGTTGTTCAGCACGACGTCGATGCTTCCGTTGCCGAAGTCCGCACAGCTTTTCGCGAGGGCCTCGGTGGAATCGACGCTGGTGACGTCGGCGTGGAAGGCGGCCGCCTCGGCCCCGGTGTCGAGGACCAGTTTGGCCGTTTCCTCCGCGCCGTCGAGGTTCACGTCCGCCACCGCCACGCGGTAGCCGCGGCGGCCGAAGCCAAGCGCGAACGCCCGGCCCAGTCCGCCGGCGGCACCGGTGATCAGGACGGTGCGGGCAGGCTGCCCTGCACCCTCATATTCCGCAGCAGGCATATTTGACTCAGGCACCTTTTGTTCAGACATGGCTGTGGCTGTGCGCCCCGGGTCCGGCGACGAGCAGTTCGGCCTCGTCGTCGAGGATCTGGACGGTGCCCTTGGTCCCGTCCACCCGCAGCCGCTGGCCGGTCTTGATGGTGGTGGAGGCCGAGCCGGTGCCGGTCACAGCCGGGAGTCCGTACTCGCGGCAGACAATCGCCGCGTGGCTCATCATGCCGCCGATGTCCGTGACCGTGGCCTTGATCTTGCCGAAGATCGGTCCCCAGGACGGCGCCGTGACGGTGGCGACGAGGATCTCGCCCTGCTGCACCTCTGAGAGCTGGTCCGCGTCGGTGACCACGCGGGCCAAGCCTTCGACGACGCCGGGCGAGGCTGCCATGCCGCGCAGCCCGCCGCCCTCCACCGCTTCGCCGGCGCCCAGCCACTGCTGGACCTGCTCGGTGGTGATGCCCCAGAGCATCCGGGTGAAGGGTTCGGTGATGATCTCCGGCGGCGTGTTCAGCGCCGGGGCGGGGCGGGCGGTCTTGAGCGCGTCCACGATCCCGCGGCGGCGTTCGATTTCCTCCGGCCAGTAGTCCGGGCCGATCGGCTTGGCGCCGACGCCCCAGCCGGTGACGAGGTCAAAGAGCGCGTCGCGGACCTCATTGCGTCCCAGGTAGAGCAGGTCGTCCGGTTCGGTCCAGAAACCCTCAGCCTGCATCATGCGGCTCAGTTCACGGATCTTGCGCCAGAAGACGCCCATGGTCCAGTGCTCGATGTAGAAGTTGTGGTTCTCCACGTACGGGTAGGCGGTGGCGGCGAGTCCGCGCTTGGCATCGAACAGGGCCTGGTTTTCGCCTTCCAGCAGGTCCCGGTATTCCTCGATGATGCGGTCGCGTTCAATGATCAGGGCCTCGATCGGGCGCATGATTTCCTGGCCCTCGTCCACGCGGCGGATGTAGTCCGCGATGTAGCCGAGCGGGATTTCCTGGTGTTCGTTCCAGTACTTGTCGTGGCCGTAGAAGCCGTTGCCCACGGTGAAGTTGAACCACGGGTCCTTGGCGGCCTCGTACTGGGCCGTCCAGCGGTCCCCGCCGGGGGCCGCGGCGATGGCGGCCAGGGTGGCGTCGACGTCGTCCGTGTTGCCGAACTGCGACTGGAGCCCGAGTTCGACGGCGAGCTTGGCGAGCTGCTTGAGCTCGTCATCGGGGCGGAAGAGTTCCATGTCCACGCCCTGCACCATGGTGGCGATGGACTGGTCCGGAATGTTGGGGAAGACCTGCTTGCAGAAGTTGAAGAAGTCCAGGTAGGCGATGTAGCCGAGGTTGAGGAACTCGAAGTGGTACTGCCAGTTCTGGTACGCGAGCTGGATCAGCCGGTCGTAGCTCTCCAGCAGCTTCTCGGAGCCGTCCTTGCCCTTGCCGGAGAGGATGTCCTCCATCGGGACCACGTCCGGAAGCTTCTGGAAGGAGATGGTTTCCATCTCGTCGATGGTGCCCTTGACCTTGACGTGCCACTGTTTGAGGAGCTGTTCCCAGTTCTGGAAGTAGTGGCCCACCCGCTGCTCGAACAGGGGCACGCGCGCGGCGATCTGGTCCTCCGGCACCGGGATCGGCGACATATAGAGGTATCCGAGGTGGACGCGGAACTCGATGCCGTTGGCGTTGGGGATCATCAGGTGCCGGGCGTTGTACTGGCCCAGGCACTTGACCGCGAATTCGCCGCCGATGGTCTCGAAGGGCTTGAACACGGTGGGCCAGTGCTGGCTGTCGCAGAACCAGAACTTGGCGTCCTCCTGCTCCTTGAGCTTGTCCTGGAAGACCAGGTAGTAGGGATAGATCTTTTCCCAGCCCTCGGCGCCGGCGGGGACCGGAAGCTCGGAGGGTTTGGGGAAGGATTTCAGGGACATGGCGGTCCTTTCAATACGGGCTCGGCGTTGAGCCTGGGTGACAGAGCGGACGAGCGGGTCAAATTTCTTAGAAGGTGGGCTTCAACGGCGCGGGGCTGAGTCCGCTGAAGTAGCCGCCGGTGGCCGCCGTTGAGGGGACGACCGGTTTGGAGGAGTGCACGGTTTCCGGGCGGGACTGCAGCAGGAGCAGGTTTTCGCCGTCGGGCAGGTCCGTGTCGAGGGCCCACTCGATGTCCTGCGGGCACTTGTAGTGCTTCTCCGCGCGTTTGGCCATCTGTGCGACGGCGGTGAGTTCGGCGTCGGTGAGGCTGCGGCGGGCGCGGCGTTCAGCGTCGACCTCGCGCTCGACCAGGCGGCCGGCCGCGGCGTCCGGGACGAGTTCGGCGTGCTTGTCGCCGAGGTGCTCGGAGATGACGGTCAGGGTGACCTTGTCCAGCATGATGTTGTCCGGGGTGACCTGGCCGGAGACCACCATCTCGCCGACCCCGTAGGAGGAGTCGATGGTGATCTTGGAGCGGTCGCCGTTGGTGGGGTCCATGGTGATCGCGACGCCGGAGACCCGGGCGTTGACCATCTTCTGGACCACGATGGCCATCGAAAGGCCCTCGTTGGGGATGTTGTTCTTGAGCCGGTAGATGATGGCGCGGGAGGTGAAGAGCGATGCCCAGCACTGCCGGATGTGCTCGGTGACGGCCTTGACGCCGTCGAGCCAGAGGTAGGTGTCCTGCTGCCCGGCGAAGGAGGCGTCCGGGAGGTCCTCGGCGGTGGCGCTGGAGCGCACGGCCACCGGGACGGGTGCTTCGAAGCGGGACATCAGCGACTCGTAGGCGGTGACGGTCAGCTCACGCAGGACCGGGGGCACCGGGCGGGAGCAGATGTCCTCGCGGATGGCGGCGGAGACCTTGTCCACCTGGGACATGTCCTCGGGGTCCAGATCGGCCAGGAGCTGGTGAATATGCCGGGTGATGCCGGCCTCCTCCATGAAGGCGTCGAACTGGGCCGTGGTGACCACGAAGCCGGGCGGGACGGGCATGCCCGCGGAGGTCATGGTGACCAGGGAGGCGCCCTTGCCGCCAAGGTTCTCGAGCTTCGGTTCGAGGCCGCCGTCGAAGAACTGGATGTATTCGTTGCTGTGCATATTTCTCAGGCCTTCCAGCTGACGGGGACGGTCTCGGGGACGCGGAAGGAGAGGTTTTCGCGGAAGCTGATGGCATCCGGTTCCTCCAGCTCCAGCTCCGGGGCGAGCCGGGCCACTTCCTCGAGGGCGATTTTCGCCTGGAGCTTGGCGAGCATATTGCCCAGGCAGTAGTGGATGCCGTACCCGAAGGAGAGGTGCTCGCGGGCGTTGGGGCGGGTGATGTCGAAGTCCTCGCCGGCGTCAAACTTGTTCTGGTCGCGGTTGGCGGATCCCATCAGGAGCAGCAGCTGCGAGCCTGCCTCGATCGCGACGCCGCCGACTTCGGTGTCCTTGAGGGCCTTGCGCCGCCAGCCGACGATCGACCCGGCGTAGCGGAGGACCTCGTCGATGGCGGCGGGGATCTTCTTGGGGTCCTCAACGAGCTGCTTCCACTGCTCGGGACGGGCCAGAAGTTCGCGGAGGGCGTTGGAGATCAGCGTGGTGGTGGTCTCGTGGCCTGCGAAGAGCAGGCTGTAGAGGACGGAGGCGATCTCGTGGTCGGAGATCTCGGCGCCTTCCTGCTGCGACTTCACCAGATCCGCGGTGAGGTTGTCGCCGCCTTCCTCGTGGGCAACCCTGACCAGTCGGAGGCATTCCTGCCAGTACTCGACGAGGTTGTGGGCGTGCGGGATCTGTTCGTCGTCGCTGAGGTCGCCCCAGGTCATCGCGGCGCGGGAATCGCTCCAGCGCTTGAAAGTGTCCACCTGGGAGACGTCCGCGCCGATCAGGGTGAGGATGGTGATGGTGGGGACGTCGTAGGCGAGGTCTTTGACCATGTCGCCGCGGTGTTCCGGACGGGCCAGCATGCTTTCGAGCAGTTCGACGACGTTCTGCCGGATGAAAGGTTCCAGTGCCTTGTAGCGGCGGGGCGTGAAGGCCTTCTGGACCACGGCGCGGATGCGGGTGTGCTCCGGCGGGCGCCGGGCGGACAATCCGGAGTAGGCGGTGAAGCCGCCGTCTTCCATAATCTTCTTCGCGGCGGCGCCGCGTTCGCGGACCGGGGCCTGGGCATTTTCGCTGGAAAACGTCTCCCAGTCCTCGAAGACGGCCTTGATGTCGTCATAGCGGGAGACGACGTAGAGGCCGACCCGCTCGTCGAACATCACAGGCTGCTCGGCCCGGAGTTCGGCGTAGGCGGGGAAGGGATTCTTCATCTGGAACGGCTCGTAGCCGTGGTGCCCGGCGGGGGCTTCGGCGCCGTGGCCAAAGGGACAGCGGCCGGCCGTTTCAGTCGACGATGACATCTGGGCTCCTTGGTTTTCGGTCCCGCCGGCAGCGTCAGTGCTTGCCGGGGGTTCTTATTCACCAGTGTGGCCCCCATCACTCCCGGAGGGCAGGGTTGCCTTCCACTGAGTGGAAGCCAGTTGTTTCCGCCCATCCGGCAGGGTGGCGCTGCGAGGTGCTGGGCCCTAGCGAGGACCGTGCCGGTTCAGTCCGTGCCGGCGACGTGGCTGCCCAGCAGCGTTTCCAGCGGGATCCGGGCCGTTGCGCGCTCAATCTGGGCGGCGATGCCCCGCAGGACCGGCAGGTGCCGGGTCATCGTTGCGGCCTGGCTGGTAGGCAGCACCAGGCCGATCGAGGCGCCGATCCTGCCGGTATGGAAAACGGGCACCGCGATCGAGCAGGAACCCAGCCGGACCTCCTCAAGCGTGGTGGCGTAGCCCTGTTCACGGATCTGGGCCAGCTCGGCGGCCAGCTTTTTGGGATCCACGTGGGTGTGGGCGGTATGCCGCTCCAGCTGCCGGTTCAGGTATGCGTCCCGGACCCAGTCCTCTTCGAAGGCCAGGATGACCTTGCCGACGGCGGTCGCGTGCATGGGCAGCCGTCCTCCGACCCGGCCGGCGCGGGGAACCCGCTTGGACCCGTAGACGCGGTCGATATAGAGCACCTCGTGGCCGGCCCGGACCGCCAGATGGGCGGTTTCGCCGGTGAGCGAGAAAAGGTCCTGGATGTAGGGCCGGGCCGCGTCGCGGAGCTGCCGCCCGGTGTTCTGGGCCAGCTCCCAGAGACGGATGCCCAGCTGGTAGCGGCCGTTCGGCTCGCGCGAGAGGAATCCCCAGTCGGTGAGCTCGTTGACCAGGCGGTGGGCGGTACTCAGTGGCAGCCCGGATTTCTCGGCGATATCGGTCAGGCTCAGGGCGCCCCGGGACTTCTCGAAGGCCTCGAGGATGGCGAGGACCTTCGAGGTCACGGTCCTGCCGGGCTCACGGCTGCCGCCGGCCATCCTGACCTCCTTGTCGCGGGCTTGCTGCGGGCGCTGGGCGCGTTCCCCGCCGTCACAAGCCCCGGCCGCCACCCGGAATCGAGTCTAGTCCGCAGCCATGGTCGGCGCGGCAGGGCTAGTCTTCAGTAGAATCGCCCGTCAGCTACCGCCGGGCCGCACGACAGAAACCAGGCACTTATGATCCTGACCCACGGGGGCCTTGAGTCCACCGCCCGGTCCTACGTCCTTCGGGGCGTCCTCTTGAGTGACGGTGCGTGTGCCGCGGATTCCGTGGTGGCGGTGACGCGTGGCCGGATTGCCTATGCAGGACCCGCCAGCGGCTTCGATGCGGCGCATGTTCCCGATGCGCAGGAGATCCCTCTGCCGCACGGCAGCTTTCTCTTGCCCGGACTCGTGGACCTCCACTGCCATGGTGCTGCCGGCGGCGGATTCCCGACCGGTGACGACGCGGCCTGCCGGGAGGTGGTGGACTTCCTGCACCGCAGCGGGACCACCACGCTGCTGGCCAGCCTCGTGACAGCCTCCGGCGACGAGCTGCTGCGGTCGCTCGGCGTTCTTAAGGCGCTGGCCGCCGAGGGGCTCATCGCAGGCGTCCACGCCGAAGGGCCGTTCCTCTCGCACGCCCGCTGCGGCGCGCAGAATCGGCGCTGGCTCCGGGACCCCGATCCTGAGCTGCTCCGGCACATGCTGGAGGCCGCCGGCGGGACCCTGAAGACGATGACCTACGCTCCCGAGCTTCCGGGCGCCGGAGAGCTGGTCCGGATGCTCACGGAGCACGGTGTCACCCCCTCGCTGGGCCACACCGATGCCGATGCCCGGACCACAGCCGCCTCCCTGTCGGACGCCGCGGACCTGATCGGCAGTGCCCCGGGAGGTTTCGGACCGCAGGCCAGGCCCACGGTGACCCACTTGTTCAACGGCATGCCGCCATTGCACCACCGGAAGCCAGGGCCCGTCGCGGCCTGCCTGCGGCTGGCCTCCGCCGGGTCCGTCGTCGTCGAACTCATCGGCGACGGGGTCCACCTGGACGCGGAAACAGTCCGGATGGTCTTTGACCTGGTCGGAGCCGGGAACATCGCGCTGGTGACGGACTCAATGGCGGCCACGGGGCTGCCCGACGGTGACTACGTGCTCGGCCCCTCCGACGTTGTGGTGCGGGACGGCGTGGCCACCTTGCGGAGCAACGGCGTCCTCGCCGGAGGAACGGCCACCCTGCTGGGGATTGTCCGCAAGACCATCGCTGCGGGGGCCAGCCCGGCCGATGCCGTCATGGCCGCCACCGTGGTCCCCGCCCGCGTCCTGGGCCTGGAAACCGAAATCGGCAGCCTCCGCGCCGGAATGCGGGCGGACGTCATCGCCGTCGACCAGCATTTCGAACTTGCCGCCGCCCTGCGCGACGGACAGCTCCTGGGCTTCCCGGGCTGCTGACATATAGACGCAAGGGGTAGCCTCGCCAAACAAGCAACGCGGGGTCACCTAGCGCCCATTCCGAGGCCTCGGATGGGCGGCAAGTGACCCCGCGTTGCCGGTTGTGGGCGGGTCAGGTTAGGCGGAAACCCGTTCCGCAACACTGGTCCGGGCTACGCGAACCGGCGGCACGCCGTCGCCGTCCTGGCCGTACAGCCAGTCGTTGTACCGGAAGTCGTTGTCCTTCCGGCTCTTGAAGAGCAGGTTGCGCAGCGTCCGGGCCAGTCCGGAGACATGCCAGGATTCGCCCCAGACGCGGGCGGTGCGCTGCACGCGGGCGGTGCGGCCGGCGCGGAGGTTGTTGAATTCCCTGATCGCCCCGTCCCAGGCTTCCGGGTGGATGCCGTCGGCGGTGAAGACGGTGCCGTTGCTGACGTCCTGCAGCACGGCGGCGTCCTCGAGGGCCTGGCAGGCGCCCTGGGCGAGGTACTGGAGCATCGGGTGCGCGGCGTCGCCCATCAGCACCATCCGGCCGGCGACCCAGTTTTCGATCGGGTCGCGGTCGTACATGGGCCAGCGGATGCCGGTGGCCAGGTTCTTGAGTGCTTCCTGGACGGCCGGGACGCAGTCCTTGTACGCGGCCTCCAGCTCGTCCACTCCGCCGTACTGCTCTTCACCGCGTTCGAAGGAGGGGGACTTGAAGACGGCCACGGTGTTCAGCAGCTCGCCCTTGCGCAGCGGGTACTGCACCAGGTGGCAGTCCGGGCCGAGGTAGACGATGACGTCCTCAAGGTCGGCCTTGGGGGTGTTTTCGGTGATCGGCACGGTGCCGCGGTAGGCGACGTAGGCCGAGGGGACCGGCTCGTCGTTGGTCACGAGCGGACGGAGGGTGGACCTGAGTCCGTCGGCGCCGATCACGACGTCGGCCTCGTAGTCCACACCGGCCGCGGTGTGCGCCACGCCGCGGCCGTTGACGGTTTCAACACTCTCGACCATGACGTCGTTGACCAGCGTGACGCCGGCCGCCTCGCAGCCTTCGAGCAGGACCCGGTGCAGGTCGCTGCGGTGGATCACGACGTACGGGGCGCCGTAGCGGTCCGCGAATTCCCCGTTCAGGGTCTGGCGCGTCAGCTCCTCGCCGGTGACGGCGTCGCGGAAGACCAGGTGCTTGGGCTGGACACCGATTTCCAGTGCCTTTTCCAGCAGTCCCCAGCGCTGGAGGACGCGGGAGGCGTTGGGGGCCATCTGCAGCCCCGCGCCGACCTCGCCGAATTCGGGGGCCCGTTCCACGAGGGTGACGTTGGCGCCGTTTTCACGCAGTGCGAGGGCTCCGGCCAGTCCGGCCATTCCCCCTCCGATGACGAGGACATCGGTGGACGTGGCGTGCTCAGACATTGCTTGCTCCTTGGGAGATTGAGGGTGAGATTGACGATTTGGATTTGAGTTTGAGGCCGACGGCGGCCAGCAGGACCGCGGCGATGGCGGCTGCACCGGCGAAGGCGAGGAAGTTGGAATTGACGCCCAGCCCGGCGGCCAGCAGGAGCCCACCGACCTGCGGTGCGGCGACGGCGCCGATGCGGCCCGTCCCCAGTGCCCAGCCCAGCGCGGTCCCCCGCAGGTGTCCGGGATAGTGGCTCGCGACGGCGGCGATGATAAGGC
This sequence comes from Arthrobacter sp., assembly GCA_034376805.1. GTDB lineage: Bacteria > Actinomycetota > Actinomycetes > Actinomycetales > Micrococcaceae > Arthrobacter. Next base: position 59,474 of record JAXMJF010000063.1, on the reverse strand, counting down.
ACTGCGTGCCGTGGGTACCGACGCCGGCGAGGACCAGCATGAGGTACACGACGGTGACCGACGGTCCGGTCACCAGCACCATCAGGGCGCCGGCGGCGACGGCGGCCGCGGCAATGGCGGTCGGCACCGGGCCGAACCGGGTCCCGGCCCAGGCGGTAATAACCGATCCGGCCACGGCACCCAGGTTGAGGGCCAGGGCGAAGGTCAGGGCGGACCCCAGGTTGTAGCCGGCCAGCTGCATGAGGTTGGGCAGCCAGGTGCCCAACCCGTACCAGGCGAACAGCGTGGCGATCGTCGCCGTGGCGAACAGCAGGCTGACCCCCAGGTACGGGGCGCGGAGCAGGGAGGAGAAACCGGACGGTTCCTTGATCGGGTTGGCCTTGCCGGCTGCCTTGCGGGCGGCCTTGTCGGCGGCGCTGACCGGGGCAAGGGTCTCGGGAAGGTATTTCAGTCCGAGCGGCACCACGATCACCAGGGCAAGCACTGCCACGAGGAACATGGACTGCCAGCCGTAGGCGGGGATCAGTTGGATGCCGACGAGGGCAGCGATGGATCCGCCGATCGGGACACCGGACATCATCAGGGTGGCGATGGTGGAGCGCCATTTGGTGGGGACCAGTTCGGCAACGAGGGCGTTCGCGGAGGGCACCAGGCCCCCGAGCCCGATGCCGGCGAGGAGCCGCAGGGCGCCGAAGACGGCGGCGTTGGGGGCGAAGGCGCACAGGACGGTGAAGATCGAGAAGACGATGGCGCAGCCCAGGATGGTGCGGCGGCGGCCCCACGAGTCGGCCATGCGGCCGGCGAAGATCGCCCCGATCATCATGCCAAGGAAGGCCATGGACCCGATGGTCCCGGCGGTGGCCTTGGTCAAGCCCCACCCGGTCTCGGAGATCAGGGAGGACTGGACGGTGCCGTAGACGATGAGGTCGTAGCCATCGAAGACCACCAAAAGCCAGCAGACGAAGACGGCGAGTGCCGAGCCTTTGGAGAACCGTGACGCGGCCCCATCAGCGGTGGGGGCAGGAGCCCCAGGCGCAGACCGGTGCGGCGCTGCAGCGGAAGGTGTGTGATTCATGCCACTAACTGTCCTAGCGGCCGCAGGTGAACCACAATACAATTCTGATGTGCAGAACAAGCCAGCATCCAGATCGACCCGGAAGCCCGTGCAGAAGCGGCCGACCTATTCCATCGAGGCGGTCGACAACGCGCTGCAGCTCCTGCAGCTGCTACGCGACGGCGGGACGCTGCGGCTAAAGGATGCCGCCGAGGAGCTGGGGGTTGCCCCGTCCACCGCGCACCGCCTCCTGGCCATGCTGGTCTACCGGGGTTTCGCCGTGCAGGACGAAACCCGCCGCTATGTGCCCGGTCCGGCCATGGGAGTCGGGCCGGCCGGGTTGAGCTGGACCAGGCTGCTCCGCTCGCTCGCCCAGCCGCACATGGAGCTGCTCTCCGCGCAGCTCAACGAGACCGTCAACCTTATGGTGCGGGTGGGGACGAAGGTGCGCTTCCTGGCCACGGTGGAAGGAAACAATGTGTTGCGGGTTGGTGACCGGCAGGGGACCGTGATGCCAGCCAACAAAACCTCGGGGGGCAAGGCCATGCTCGCCGAGCTGGAACCCCATATGATCGAGCAGCTCTTCCGCAGCAACAATGCCGAGATTGGCGGAGACACCATTCCGGCGGCGGATTACCCGGCATTCCTGCGCGAGCTCGAATCCATCCGCAGCAACGGCTTCGCGGCCAACTTCGAGGGCACCGAGGATGGTGTGAGCGCCCTTGGAATGGCCCTGCACAACCGGCACGGACACGTGGTCGGCGCGCTCAGCGTCGCCACTCCCGCGACCCGCTTCCGCAAGGTGTTCGACGCCGGCCTCGTCCCCGCCCTGCGGGAAACCTGCCGGCAGCTGGAGATCGATATCGCGGCCAATCCGGCCGAGCCGGACTGAGCACCCGGCCGGGCGCCCGGCGCGGCTGCGGCGGGCACCGGGGGCAGGGGCACCGTCAGGGCCGGTCAAAGAATTCTGACTGGCAGAATATGTTGGGGGTCACACTGCCGCCTCCGTAGAGTCGAACTACGCCAAAGAATTGTTCTGACCTACCGAGGAGGCCCACGTGTCCATCAGCGCCGAGAACACGACTCACGAATCAGTGGCCGCGGGGCACACTGCTCCGGAGCCGACGCCCGAAGAGGCTGCCCAGCTCAAAGAGCTGTACCGCGATTTTGACCGCGAGAACCTGATCCCGCTCTGGACCGAGATCGCGGACCTCATGCCGATGGTCCCGACGCCCAAGGCGGTGCCCCACGTCTGGCGGTGGAGCGACCTGTACCCGCTGGCGGCCCGCGCCGGCGACCTGGTTCCCGTGGGCCGCGGCGGGGAACGCCGCGCCATCGCCCTGGCCAACCCGGGCCTGGCCGGGACGCCGTATGCCACCCCGACCCTGTGGGCAGCGATCCAGTACCTCGGTGCCCGCGAGACCGCCCCGGAGCACCGCCACTCGCAGAACGCGTTCCGATTCGTCGTCGAGGGCGAGGGTGTCTGGACAGTCGTGAACGGTGACCCGGTGCGGATGTCCCGCGGGGATTTCCTGCTGACCCCGGGCTGGAACTTCCACGGCCACCACAACGACACCGATGAGCCAATGGCCTGGATCGACGGCCTGGACATCCCGTTCGTGCACTACGCCGACGCGGGGTTCTTCGAGTTCGGCACCGAGCGCGTCACCGACGAGGCCACCCCGGACATTTCCCGCTCCGAGCGGCTCTGGGCCCACCCGGGCCTGCGCCCGCTCTCCGGGATGGATGACACCACGAGCTCCCCGATCGCGGCGTACCGCTGGGAATACACGGACCGGGCGCTGGCCGAGCAGCTGCTGCTCGAGGACGAGGGCCACCCGGCCACCGTCTCCCAGGGCCACGCCGCCGTCCGCTACACCAACCCCACCACCGGCGGGGACGTCATGCCGACCATCCGGGCAGAATTCCACCGCCTCCGCGCCGGCGCCTCCACCGAGGCTGTGCGTGAGGTCGGCTCGAGTGTCTGGCAGGTCTTCGAGGGCCGCGGCACCGTGGTCCTGGACGGCGAAACCAGGACCCTGGAGAAGGGCGACCTGTTCGTCGTCCCGTCCTGGGCTGCCTGGTCGCTGCAGGCGGAGACCGAATTCGACCTCTTCCGCTTCAGCGATGCCCCCATTTTCGAACGGCTGAACTTCAACCGCACCTACATCGAAGGACGCAACAAATAATGAGACTCCTCACCCTCCGCCTCCCCGTTGAGGGAAAAACAGTCACCAGGGCCGTGCGCCAGGACGGCGGGACCCTGACCGAGATCGACGGCTTCGCCGACGTCGGAGAGCTGCTGCGCTCATCGAACTGGGAAGAGACCGCGCAGGCCGCGTCCGGTGCCACGCACCCGCTCGAGGGCGCCGACCTGGCCGCCGTCGTCCCCTCCCCCGGCAAGATCATCTGCGTGGGCCACAACTACCGCAACCACATCAAGGAAATGGGCCGGGAAGTCCCCGAGTTCCCCACCCTGTTCGCCAAGTACCAGGAATCCCTGATCGGCCCCAACGATGACCTGGCCCTGCCGCAGGAATCCGACACGGTCGACTGGGAGTCCGAACTCGCCGTCGTCATCGGCAAGAAGGGCCGCCGGATTTCCGAAGCCGACGCCGCCGATCACATCGCCGGCTACGCCGTGCTGAACGACGTGTCCATGCGCGACTACCAGTTCCGCACCATCCAGTGGCTCCAGGGCAAGACCTGGGAGAAGTCCACCCCGTTCGGCCCGGCCCTGGTCACCAAGGACGAGTTCACCGGCGGCCTCATGACCACCGCGGTCGACGGCGAAATCCAGCAGCAGACCCCCACGAACGACGTCGTCTTCACGCCGGAGTTCCTGGTCTCCTACATCTCCACCATCATCACGCTGAACCCGGGCGACGTCATTGCCACCGGCACCCCGGGAGGGGTGGGCCACGCCCAGGACCCGAAGCGCTACCTGCAGGAAGGCCAGATCCTGGTCACCAGCATCGAGGGCCTGGGACAGCTGAAGAACCGCGTGGTCAAGGAAGCCTGATGGTTGCCCGCCACGACCAGAGCACGGACCCGGAGCTGCTTGCGGCGCTGCTGCAGGCGCGCCGGGGCACGGCGTTTTTCGCCCGCAAGCTCAACGAACTCTCTGACGCGGAGCTCGACGGCGATTCGCTGCTTCCCGGCTGGACCCGCCGGCACATCACGGCGCACATCGGCTACAACGCCCGGGCCATCGCCCGGCTCGTCGAGTGGGCGGCCACCGGGGTGGAAACCCCGATGTACCCTTCCACGGAGGTCCGCGACCACGAGATCAACTTCGGCGCAACGCTGAGCCCGATCGCGCTGCGGCACCTCTTCGACCACTCCGCAGTGCACCTGAACGTCGAATGGCGGGACCTGCCCGAGGACGCCTGGCACCACAAAGTGCGGACCATCCAGGGCAGGGAAGTACCCGCCACGGAAACGGTCTGGATGCGCAGCCGCGAAGTCTGGATGCACGCCGTGGACCTGGACAACGGCGCCGCCTTCCGGGACATCCCGGAACCCGTCCTGGAACGGCTGCTCAAGGACATCACCGGCGCCTGGAAAACCCGCGGCACCGACGCGGGCCTCGTCATCAAGGTAACGGACCGCGACCTCACGTTCGGGGACACAGCACCGGCTTCCCCCACGGTGGTCACCGGACCGCTGCCCGCCGTCGTCGAATGGGCCGCAGGCCGCGGCAACAGCGGCGTCACCGCCACCGGACCCGGCACTGCAGCGACAGACGGTGCGGTTCCTACCGCACCGAAATGGATCTGAGCCGCTGGCTTTTCTTGGGTGTTGTCCGCGGACCCTCCACGCCGCCGGCCCCACCGAAGGGCCCGAGCGGCGCGGAGGCCAGGGTCAGCCCAGGTGGACGACGGGGGCGTCGCCGTCGGTTCCGGTGAACTTCCTGCGGTCGATGTTGATGAGCAGCAGGGCGATCGGGGTGATCAGGATCGCGACGCCCGCGGCCCAGAGGAAGACCATGGAGTAGCCGGCGGAGAGCGCGGCCAGCGAGGCGCCGCCGGCCGCGGCCGCGGCGGCGATGGTGCTGAACAACGCGATGCCCAGCGAGCCGCCGATCTGCTGCGAGGCGTTGACCAAGGCGCTGGCCACGCCGGAATCGTCCTTGTCCACGCCGAACAGGGCGAGGTTCTGCATCGGCACGAAGACCATGCCCAGACCGACACCCATCAGGAGCAGCGCGGGCAGCATGTTGACGAGGTAGCTGCCCTCGGCGGACACCTGGGTGAGCCACAGCATGGCGGCAGCCATGAAGACCGGGCCCACGGCCGTGGGGATCTTGGCCCCCAATTTCGGCAGGTTTTTCGCGACCAGCCCTGCCGTGAAGATCACCGCCACCGTCATGGGCAGCGACGCGAGGCCGGCGAGGAACGGTGCGAAGCCCAGCACGATCTGGATGTAGAAGTTGATGAACAGGATGCCGCCGATGAGGACCGCCCCGGACAGGAACGAGGCCAGGAATGCTGCTGCACGGTTGCGCTCGGTGGCCACGCGCAACGGCAGGAGCGGGTGCTGGACCTTCCGTTCGACGACGACGAACAGCACCATCAGCACAACGCCGGCGGCAATGAAACCCCAGGCTTCGGGGGCGTCCCAGCCGTGCTCCGCGTTGGTGAAGCCGTACACGAGGGACCCGAGACCCAGGGCGGCCAGGACAACGCCGGGCCAGTCGTATTTCGTGGACCCTTGGGCCTTGCTTTCGGTGACGAGTGACCAGACGCCAACGAGGGCGATGATGGCGATCGGAACGTTCACGAAGAAGCACCAGCGCCAGCTCACGTGTTCGGTCAGGAACCCGCCCAGCAGGACGCCGGCGGCGGCACCGACGCCGGTGATGGAGCCGAAGATCGCGAACGCAGTGCCGCGGTCCTTTCCGCCCGGGAAGGCGACGGTCAGGAGGGCCAAGGCGGCGGGGGCCAGCAGTGCGGCGAACAAACCCTGCAGGGCACGGGCGCCGATCAGCTCCCACGGCTGCTGCGCGATGCCGCCGATCAGGGACGCGATGGCGAATCCAACGGCGGCCACGATGAAGGCCCGCTTGCGGCCCCAGAAGTCCGCAATCCGGCCGCCGAGCAGCAGGAAGGCACCGAAGGCCAGGGCGTAGGCCGTGACCACCCAGGAACGCGTCGAGTCACTGATTGCCATCTCGATCTGGAGACGCGGCAGGGCCAGGTTCACGATGGTGCCGTCGAGAACCACCATGAACTGCGCGAGGGCCAGAAACACCAGCGCCCACCAGCGGCTCTTGGGCCTGCTCCCCTGCTGTACGCCTGCATCTGCTAACTGTGTTGCCACGCCAAGTCCACCCTTCAAAGTAATAATACTTATGCAAGTATAAGTATCGACGGTGAGAGTCCGGAGCATCCACTGGGGGTGATATGGGTTACTCGGGCTCGGCGAGCATCGCGGCGAGGCGCTGAAGGGCGGGCAGGCTGGCGGCGATTTGCTCGCGCTCTGCGGGCAGCAGCCGGGTGCTCGCCGAGGCCAGCGCTTCCGCCCAGGAGCCTTCCAGGAGTGCCTTGATCCGCTGGGACTCCACCGTGGGGTGAAGCGCGACATAGCGCTTGTCGGCGGCGTCGCGGGTGCGGGTAACAAGGCCCGCGGCAACCAGTTCGCGGAGCTGGACGCTGACGTTGCTGAACTGGCGGCCCAGGCGGGAGGCGACTTCCGCGACCGTAATGCCGGGGTGGCTTTCGACAACCCGGAGGATTTCCAGCACGCCATTGGACAGCGGCCTGACCCCGGTGTCATTGTGCGATTTCCGCCGGATATCGGAGGAAATATCGATCACTGTGACGGCCAGGGCGCGGTGGTTCACAGCCTTCGCCGGTCCGTCACTTGCGCCAACACTTTCCATTCCATAAGCATAGGCTTCGGGCAGGACCAGTCTGTCCGGTGCCCGCACGCCAAGGTGACTTCCCCTGAACCGTTCCGCTCAACGGAGGGCCCTGACATGCTGGTGAGGTGACATCGATCTCGACGGAACGTCCCCGTACCGCGCTCAGCTGGAAGCTGGTGCCGGCGGGGCTTGTCTCGGGGTCCGGAGTGCTGCTGTTTGGCGCTGAGAATGACCTTGGCTACGGCCTGCTTGCCCTGAGCCTGGCCACGGCGGCTTTCATCGACCGCGAACTGATGCGGCACCTCGCGCTGATCGCGGCGGGAATGGTCATCATCAGCATGGTTCCGCTAAACGCTGACTTGAGCACCCAGCACATGGTCCTCATGGGCGGCTCTCTCGCCCTGGCCGTGCTGGTTCCGTGGCTGGTGTCGCGGTTCGTCTACCACGAGAAGATCATCAAATTTCCGGTCAACACCGGCCGGAAATGGCCGCTGGCCGCGAGGTTGTACCTGATCGGTGTGGTCCTGCTCGGCTACTTCATTCTGCCCGTCTACCTGATCAGTACCGGGGTCTACCAAAACTGGCCGGACGCCTCCGACCCGGCCATCTTCTGGAAGCTCTTTCTCGGAGTGAACGCCGTTGGCATCTGGGACGAGCTGTTCTTCATCTGCACCACGTTCGCCCTGCTGCGGCAGCACTTTCCGGACTGGCTGGCCAACATCCTGCAGGCCGTGATCTTCTCGTCCTTTCTTTGGGAGATCGGCTACCAGGCGTGGGGGCCGCTGCTGACGTTCCCGTTCGCGCTGCTGCAGGGCTACACCTTCAAGCTGACGAAGTCCCTCACCTATGTCGTGGCAGTGCACCTGACCTTTGACTTCGTGCTGTTCCTTGCGCTGGTGCACGCCCACAACCGCGACTGGCTGCCGATTTTCCTGTACTGATCACGCGTGGGCCGGGCTGGTAATGCCCGGCCAAAATGACGAGCCTTGCACGCTCATCAGCCTTCGTCGCAGAGCAGGTGGTACCAGCTGTCGGCGAGCACCTCCAGCGCGTGATCGCGGTTGGGCTCCAGTTTGCGCCGCGTCCAAAGCGTCGCGACGTAGTCGAGCTGCGTGAAGGCGAGCGTTCCCCGAATGTGGTGCGTTTCTTGAGAGAAGCGGCCGGCCAGTTCCATGCCGCGGACGATGTCGGAGATGACCTCCTCATGCCATCCGCGGACCAAAGCCCGCACCTCGGGATCGACGGCGGCGGCCTCGTCGAGCACGTCGAGGTATGGGCGGAAGACCGGCCAGAGCGCAGCGCGCGACTCGAGCCAGGCAAGGATTCCTTCCAGCTTGCCCCCCCGGACCGCGTCGACGAGTTCGGCAGCGGTCGTCGCCCGGTCGGGGCCATCCGCGCGGTCGAGTACGGCGTTTACACGCGCCATGAAGTCCCTCATCAGGTCCGCACGGGAGGGGTAGTGCGCGTAGAAGGTCGCCCGGGTTGTCCCGGCCGCCACGGCGATCTCGTCGATCGTCGTCGCAGCGTAGCCCTTCTCGGTGAAGAGCTCGAGTGCGCGGTCGACAATCATGTCGCGGGTCAGCTGCTTCTGGGCTTCCCGCAACGACGACATGAGTCAATCCTATCCATGGTGTGCGGTCGCTACCCGGCCGAAGAGCAATGATGCGCCACGGCGAGCGGCCTGACACGCTGTAAAGGAAACCGCGCGAGGCCGTGCCTCATACGTTCACGGGCGCTGCCGGGCGGAGTGCCCCAGGGCCGGCATCGGCCAGTCGGCGCAGTTTCGGGATGGGGATCCGGTAGTTGATCGCCGCGGCGGTTCCGGTGCCGTCCTTGTTCTCCCAGCGCAGGAGCACCGACTCCGGGTCTTTCCCCGGCTCGCAGTAGTCCGGTGCGCCGGCCACGGGAGTGAAGCCGACCGATTTGAGTGACAAACCGAACCCCTCCGTCCAGAAATACGGCTGGAAGGCGAGCTCGGGGGCCGCGTCGCCTTGGAGCAGGGAGACGGCCGCGACCTTGGCCTGGTCGATGGCGCTGGTCCACAGCGGCACGCGCTGCACCCCGCGGATCGTCGGGAAGAACGCCACGTCGCCGGCGGCAACGATCTCCGGCCGGAGCCGGCCGCGGGTGTCCACCCGCAGCGACCCGCCGACCAGGAGTCTGGAGCCGGCCAGCCAGTCGGTGTTGGGCGCGTCGCCGATGGCGGTGACGATGAGGTCTGCCTCCAGTTGGGTGCCGTCGGCCAGGGCGACCCGTGTCCCGGCAGCGGAGTCAACGAGACGCGCCTTCCCGCCGCTGACGACCCGCAGTCCGCGCCGGGCGGCGGCCGAGGTGAACATCCCGGACAGATGGTCACCCAGCTGGCGCGAAAGGGGCTGGACCTCGGAGACGAGCGTGACTTCGCAGCCGGCCTGCAGGCAGCCCGATGCGACTTCCATGCCGAGCGGTCCGCCGCCGACCACAAGGACCGATGGGCGCGACGCGACGCGCTGTTTGAGCGTGATCGCGTCCTCGATCGTGCGCAGGGTGAGCTCACGGGCAAAGCCTTCGTCCCCCGGCTCGCCTGCTCCCTCCGTGGGGGTGAGGCGCTTCGCCCGGGAGCCGGAAGCGATCACGAGGCCGTCATACGGCAGGTCGCCGCCCCCGTCGAGCCGGACCACCCGGGCGTCGATGTCCAGGCCTGAAACACTGACGCCGAGCAGCTCGGTGGCTTCGTGGGTCGGCTCGGGCAGTTCGTGGGCCTTCAGGTCGTCGTCGCCGTGCAGCAGCGCCTTCGACAGCGCCGGGCGGCTGTAGGGGTGGTGGCGCTCGGCACCCACGACCGTCAGCTCGCCGTCGAAGCCGGCCGAGCGCAGCGAGTCGCATGCCGTGAGCCCGGCGATACCGTTGCCGACGACGACGATGCGGCGCATCGTCATGCCGCCTCCAATCGGAGCGCGGCGACCGGGCAGACCCTTACCGCCGCCTTAGCGGCGTCGAGATCGGCACCGCCCACCTCCGGGACATCGATGAGAAGTTCGCCGTCGTCGTCGAGGTGCATGAGCTTGGGCGCGGCTTCCTCGCAGAGGCCGTGCCCCTCGCAGCGCGGTCGGTCGAGTTCGATCCTCATGCGGCCACGACCTTGGCGACTTGGAGCGTGTCGATGCTCCGGGTCATGTTGCTGGGCACCCGGACCTCGTCGGTGATCGTGAGCGACTTCACCTGGCGTGCGAGGGCGCTGATGATGGCGTGGCCCTCGAGCTTCGCCAGGCCCTGGCCGGCGCAGCCGTGGGGCCCGTAGCCGAAGGAGAGGTGGTCCACGGGGTTGCGTGTCACGTCGAAGACATCGGGATTTTCGTAGTGGCGGGCATCGCGGTTGCCGGCACCGATGAGAATGCCCAGCTGGGCGCCGGCGGGAACCGTTACGCCGTCGATCTCCACGTCGCGGGTCGCCGTGCGGCCCCAGATGTGCAGCGGAGTCCAGTAGCGCAGCACCTCGGCGAAGGCTGCGGGGACGAGCTCCGGGTTCTCGCGGACGAGCTGGAGCTGCTCCGGGTGGCGGCCGAACAGCGCGATGATGTTCCCGATCGAGGCGATGGTCGTGTCGACGCCTGCCCCCAGGTACTGGTGGATGATGTGCCCGGCGGAGCCTTCAGGGATGTCGCCCCGGGTCTCGGCGTCGAAGATTCCGCGGCCGATCGAGCCGGGAGTGAGGTCGTCGCCGGTGACGGAGGAGCACCAGCCGTAGAGCTCGCCGGCGATCGGGAAGCTCTCCTGGGTGCGGTGGTTCAACGGCCCGATGACCTGCATCGCGGCCTGCCCCCAGCGCAACATGTTGTCCTTGACGTGTCCGCTGAAGCCGATGAGATCGGCGACGATCTCAAGCGGGAAGGCGCGGGCCAGGGAGTCGATGGCCTCGAAGCTGCCGCTGGCGACGAGCTCGGCGACGAGTTTGTCCGCCTTCTCGTCGATGGTGACCTTCAGGCCGCGCAGTGCTCGGGGCGTGAGGTTTTCCGAAAGCGTCGCGCGCAGCTGGGTATGCACGGGCGGGTCGGAGGCAAGCGAGGTGCCCTGTAGCGCCTCGTTCACCATGGGGTTGAAGCCGAGCGTGGTGGACGAGAACGTCGCCGGGTCACCGAGCACGTCGCGGATGATGTCGTAGCGTGTCAGGACGTAGAGGTCGTTCTTGGGCAGGTGGACGACGCCGGCCTGCTCGCGCAGCGCGGCATAGGTGGAGTAGGGGTCGACGAGGATGTCGTCGTCCCAGATGTCGATGTCTGATTCGGTGGGTGCAGTCACGGTGCTCTCCTTGCGGATGGTGGGTGGTGGTCGATGCGGTGAAGCCGTCGGGCTCAGACGGTCACTTCGGTGTTCGCCTCTGCCGTCTCCGCGATGTCGTCCGGCGTTGGCGCCGTTGAACGTGCGGAGATGAAGAGGGTGAGGATGGCGGAGGCCGTCGCCGCGATGGCAGCGACGAGGTAAACCGTTTGGAAGCCCTGGCCGAGCGAGGCTCCGGCCGCGCCCTGGATCTGCTGCTGCGCGGCGGTGAGGGCCAGAACCATGCCGTCAACGGCCGGGGCAGGTGCGCCGCCGGCCAGTGCCTGGCCGGAGAACTGGGCGATGACGCCGTCCCAGCCCGACAGGAAGCCCAGGGGCGGCACTTCGGAGAGCCCGGCGACGGCGTTCGCGGGCAGCCCTGTACTGCCGAGGATCCCGCCGAGCGGGCGGGCGAAGATCGAGGCGCCGATGCCGAAGGCGATGGCCGAGCCGATGACCGGGCCGAGGGCGAAGCCCAGGTCGCGCAGCAGGTTCGTCGTCGCGGAGGCCATGCCGATGTGCTGCGGCGGGACGGTGTTGATTGCCACCGCGGTGACGGAGCCAACGGTGAGTGCGAAGCCGATGCCCAGCAGCAGGAGCGGCGGAATGAAGGCCGTCCACGGGGTACCGCCGAAGGCCTCCGGCGCGCCCAGTGAGAAGGTCGAGAGCCAATAGCCGGAGACCGCCATGAAGGCGAAGCCCGAGGTCAGTACCCAGCGCGGCGCTACGCGGTGGATGAGCCAGCCCACCACCGGGATGAAAGCGAACGCCGGACCCTGGATGAAGACGAACAGCACGCCGACCTTCCACGTCTCGGCCAGGGCGAGACCGCCGACGGCGACGCTGGTGCTGAAGCAGATCGCAAGGAAGGCGAACATGCCGGTAACAGCGACGACGCCGGTGATCGAGTAGGCGCTGTTCTTGAACAGCGAAAGGTGGATGAGCGGCTCTTTGGTGCGCGTCTCGATGACAACGAAGAGGACCAAGAGCATGCCGCCGACGACGTAGCTCACGATGACATCCCAAGCACCGAAGCCCGCATCGACCGCCTGAACGGTCGCGAAGAGCACGGCGATGAGCCCCAGCGCGAGGGTGAACTGGCCGGGCAGGTCGAGTTTGCGTCCCTGGGCGGCCGCGGAGTCCTTCGCCTGGAGCGCGACGAGGAGAACAACGACGGCGACCGCGGCGGCAACGACGTAGGCCACACGCCAGCCGCTGAACACGTTAGGCGCGCCAGGTGCAGCACCCGGCACCGTGAACAGCTGGGCGGTGAGTCCGGCGAGCACGGGTGAGATGACCGCTCCGAGCGACAGGAACCCGGCCCAGGTAGCTATAACCCGGGCACGCGCCCGGTGGTCCGGGGTGATCGCCGCGATCATGGACAGCGAGATGGGGAAGAGGATGCCCGCCGCGATGCCGCCGACCGCCTGCGCGAAGATCATCATCTCGGTCGTCGGCGCCAGCGCAGCCAGGACGGATCCGACGACGCTTAACGCCGCGCCGGCGTACAGCAGCTTCTTGCGTCCGAGCACGTCACCCAGGAGGCCCCAGCTGAGCTCGAACACCACGATACCCATCAGGAACATGCCGGCAATCCACGTCAGGCCCGCGCCCGAGGTATGGAATTCTGCGGCAAAGGTGCCGCTGAGGGCGCCCGGCAATGCGTTGGTGATCTGCGCGAGGGTGACCGCGCTGTAGGCGGCGACGAAGGTCGCTCGTACCGAGCCTCGGCTCGACACCTTAATGGTTTGACTCATCGATGAAACTCCTTTGTTTCCGGTCGGATGATGTGGCGCTCCCCACATTGTTCCCACTCGCTTTACACGCTGTCAAGTGTTTTAACGGACCGTTGGATTTGTAAGCGCCCTGCCGGTCGTTAGATGTACACCATGACTATTAGCTTGACATGGTGTAAAGAAATATGTGACGCTGGCTACACCGCAACGGAGCGACGACGGCACAGTCAAGCTCCGCGGCACCTGCATTCAGTACCGATCTTCAAGGGAGAAGCCAGTGAGTCACACCCCACCCGTCGCTACCGGTGTCGCGTTCGATGCCCCGGCCGGGCAAATCGTCAATACGGTCCTAGGTCCCGTCCCGGCTTCTGAATTGGGTGTGGTTGCCGTTCACGAGGCGCTGCTCTCGGTGGTCCCCGGCGCCCAGTACGCCCCCGACATCAGCATGGACCGCGCGGAGATCTTCGAGATCCTGGCCGGAAAGCTGAACAACTTCCGCGACCACGGCGGAAAGTCGATCGTGGACAGCACGGGCATGTTCCATGGCCGCGACCTGAAACTCTACGAGGCCTTGTCGCGATCCACCGGCGTGAACATCATCGCCTCCACGGGCATGGGACCGGAGGAAACGCTCGGCGGCCACTTCCTGACCCCGCAAACCAACCCGCCGACGCCATGGCCCGCCGAGAAGTTCGCCGACCTCTTCTCGAAGGAGGTCACCGAAGGCATGGTGGTACCGCGCGTCGAACGTCGCGCCGCAGCGGGTCTTGTAACCACCACAGCTGACCGGGCCGGCATGACGCCGACCGAGGAGAGCCTGTTCCGGGGTGCCGCGCGAACCGCCCTGAACACCGGCGTCCCGGTGTCCATCCGTTATGGAGCCGACGTGCTGCACGACCTCGACATTGTGCTGGACGAAAAGCTCCCGGCCGGCCGGGTGCTCGTCGGCGGCCTGGACCGCAAGGACGCCGCCGGTGCCGCCCTCGAGGTGGCTGGCCGCGGAGCGTTCGTTGGCCTGGACCACGTGGGCCTGAACGACCACGCGGACTACCTCACCGATAACGATCGCGCCGAACTGGTGCTCAAGATGGTCGCGGCCGGCCATGCCGACAAGATCATCCTTTCGGGCAACTCGATCGGCGTGGCCAAGGGACAGCCGGACTACGACCTGCCTTTCAGCCACGTCTTGTCCACGTTCGTGCCGTTCCTCAAGGCGCAGGGACTGAGCGAAGAAGACGCCCAGCGCATCCTCGCGGACAACCCGCGCAACCTGCTGACCGTGCACTAAGCGCGCGTCCGCCCACACTCAACAAGCTTTCGAACCCCTGAGGTGAACGAATGACAAAGGTTAACACCGTGCTGGGAACCATCCCGGCCGAAGAACTGGAAATCGTGGCGGTCCACGAACACATCGGGTACGGCATGCCCGGGTCCGAACTGGACACCCGGTGGTGGAAGACTCCTGAACAGGCCTACGAGGAAACCGTGCCGAAGCTGCGGAAATTCCGCGAATACGGCGGCGGGACCTTCGTGGACGCCACGGGCATCTGCAACGGCCGCGACGTGGACTACTACAAGTCCCTGTCCCAGAAGACGGGTGTGCACATTGTGGCCTGCACCGGCTTCGTCGGCGGCGACACCGCCCTGCCGCACTTCTCCCGCGCAACGGTGGACTACCTCGCGAAAGTGTTCATCCACGAGATCACCGTCGGCATCGGGAACACAGGCGCCAAGGCCGGCGTCATCAAAGTCGGCGTGAGCCGCGGCGGCCGCATGACGGACCTGGACAAGCGCATCTACCGGGCCGCGGCCCGCGCCGCCGTCGTCACCGGCGCGCCGATCCTGACCCACCTGGCCATCGACCCCGAACCGGCAGTGAACATCTTCAATGAAGAGGGCCTCTCGCTGGACCGCGTACTCTTCGGCCACGCCGACGACGGCCTCAACGCTCCGATCACCCCGCACGATTGGATCTACGCCCAGGGCGGCCGCATCGGATTCGACACCTTCGGCTACGATCTCGAGCTGCCCGATCCGCCGTTTTGGGGCCGCAAGCGCGCCGAACGCATGGAGCACTTCGTCAACCTCGTAAACAAGGGCTACGCGGACAAACTCCTCGTCTCGGCTGACGCCAACTGCAGCCCGCTGGGCTGGCCGGGCGTGAAGGGCCACACCATCAACTACATCTTCGAGGACATGATCCCCGACATGCGCGCGGCGGGCATCGACGACGCCACCATCAAACTCCTGCTCGAGGACAACCCGGCCGACTTCCTGTCACTCCAAGCCTGATCCACGGCCACCCCATCCAATAATTTTCCAGGTCCGCCCTGGGTCAAGAAAGTGAACCAACAAATGAAGACTTCAGAGATCAAGAACCTCAGGATTGCCATCATCGGCGCAGGCTACGGTGGCGCCGCCGCGGCCAAGGCACTGAGCCTGCTCGGTGCGGACGTCAAGGTCTACGAGCAGGCTCCCCAGATGGGCGAGGTAGGCGCCGGTATCGGCCTGCGCCCCGCCACCATGGCTCGGTTCCGCAAGTGGGGGATCTTCGACGCGGTCGCAAAGGTGAGCTCGCCGAGCGACTACTTCGAGATCCTCACGGCCACCGGCGATCCGATCATGAAGGACACCTGGCCGGAGTTCGGCGAAGAGAAGCAGACGTACCTCATCCACCGCCGCGACTTCATCGAGGCCCTTCTCGGCGTGCTCCCCGAGGGCATGGTGCAGCTCGGCCACAAGCTGGAGACCATCGAGGACAAGGGCGGCCGCTCCGCCCTCACCTTCACCAACGGGAAGACCGTCGAGGCAGACCTGGTCGTCGGTGCCGACGGCATCAAGTCCACCGTGCGTGAGCAGCTGTTCAGCGACAAGGGCCCGGTGTTCTCCGGCGAGCACGCCTACCGCGTGGTGATCTCCGCGGACGACGCCCACGGGATGGTGACCGACGACAACCTGCGGATGTACATGGGCCGGGGCACGAAGGTCTACCTGCTGCCGCTGCGCCACCGCAACCAGATGTCCTTCGACATCACCGCCCTGAACCCGGATGGCACCTGGGCACCCGCGATCACGAAGGAAGAACTCCTGAAGACCGTGGAAGGCTTCGACGAGCGGATCGTGGACATCGCCCGCGGCCTGGACATGGATGCGGTCAACATCCGCGCGGTCTACGACATCGACCCGGTCGACACGTGGCACACCGACTCCGTTGTGCTCATGGGCGATGCGGCACACTCGATGCTGCACCACCAGGGCCAGGGCGCGAACTCGGCCATCGAGGATGCCGGCGCCCTCGCCGACGCCCTCGCCGAGGCCGGCTCGGTCAAGGAGGCGCTGGCCCTCTTCCAGGCAACCCGCAAGCCGGTGACGGACGAGCTGCAGCGCATCTCGCGCCAGGGATGGACCGAGGACGAGGTCAACGACGTCTTCCCCGGACAGAAGCCCGCCTCCCAGCAGCCCGCAACCCAGACGAAGGCCTGAGGCCATGACGATTCATCCCGACATTGCCAAGATCCTCAGCACCCTGCCGGCACCGGATGGCTCGCCGCTGGACCCGGCGGCCATGCGCGCCGGCGAGGCCGCGATGGTTCCCCCGCTGGAGGACCGACTCCCACTGCACGCAGTCGAGGACGTGACCGCGCAGACGCCCTCGGGCGACGTCCCCGTGCGGATCTACACCCCGGTCGAGGCGGACACCTACGGCCTGCTGGTGTACTTCCACGGCGGCGCGTTCTTCCTGGGCAGCCTGGACAGCCACGACCACGTCGCCCGGTCGCTGGCCAAGGAAACCGGCCACAAGGTCATCTCGGTCGGCTACCGACTGGCCCCGGAGGCCGCCTTCCCCGCCGGCCTTGAGGACTGCTACGGGGTGGTCCGCTGGGCCGCTGAGGCCGGGGAGTCCCTCAAATGGGACGGTAAGGACCTGGCCATCGCCGGCGACAGCTCGGGCGGCAACTTCGTCGCCGCCGTCGCCGCGAAGGCCCACGATGACGGGTTCTTTGCGATCACGCACCAGGTCCTGTTCTACCCGTCGCTGGACCTGGACTTCGACGTCGACCGCTACGCCTCGATGCGGGAGAACGCTGAAGGCTACGGGCTGGAGACGGCGGGCCTGTTGCCCTTCAACTCGTTCTACCTCGACAGCGGGGCGGATCCGGCGGATCCCCTCGTCTCACCCCTCAAGAGGGCAGACCTCGCGGGCCTTCCACCGGCACTCGTCATCACGGCCGAGTTCGACCCCCTGCGGGACGAGGGTGAGCTTTACGGCCAGCGCCTGACGGAAGCCGGCGTAGACGCGACGGTCAGCCGCTACCCGGGAGCCAACCACGGCTTCGTCCAGAACTTCGCCTGGATCCCGGAGTTCTACCGGGCCTTCAAGGAGACGGGTGATTTCCTGAACGCGAGGGCTGCACAATGACGGAGCCGGTCGCTGTCCATCCGCTGGTTTCGCCCTGGGGCCGCTTCGGCCTCTACAGCTTCTTTATTGACGCCCCCGAGCCGGCGATCGTGGACACGGGGATCGGCTCGTCGCCCGCCGAGGGCATGGTCCCAGCGCTGGAGAAGCTGGGCCGGCGCATCGAGGACGTGCGCTGGATCCTGCTGACCCACGGCCACATCGACCATCTCGGCGGTGCGCACGCCCTGTGGGAGCTTACGGGCCGGCGCGCCAAAGTTGTGATCCACGAGGCCGACGCGCCCCTGCTGCGGTCCCGGCGCACGCACGTTGACCAGTACCTGGACGTGCGCCAGCAGTACCTCCACAATCCGGGCGCCGTGGAGGAGCAGACGACGGCGGCGAACCAGGTCATCTCGGGCGAGATGGAGCCGACCATGCTGGTGAAGGGCGGTGAAACCATCTCCCTGGGCGGGGATGTCACCGTCTCCGTGCACCACATCCCGGGCCACACGGCCGGATCCGTGGCCTACGTCGTGGACGGGCAGCAGTCGGTGTTCGTCGGCGACGCCGTTCAGATCCACGGAGCCGCCAACGGCTTCCCCGGCTACGAGGATCCGGCCACCTACCGCGCGAGCCTGCAGTACCTTCGCGACAAGGTCCGCCCGCAGCACCTGTACCTCGGCCACCCCTACCGTGGCGCGGACGGCGTGCCGTACGGCGTCGAACTCGACCACGAGGCGGCCCGGAAGGCCCTGCAGGGAAGCCTGGACCTAGAGGCCAGGATCGACGCCGCCGCCCGCCGGTACCTGCGCGAGGGCCTGCAGGAAACAGACTCGGTCTACTCCCCGTTCGCCCGGGTGGCGGAGGCGCTCGGCTACACGGGCGACCCCACGCTGGAGCCCTCCCCGTTCTTCACCACGCTGCACGGCTACCGCACGCAGTTCAACCTGATGTCTTAACAGAGGAGCCTTCGGAATTATGAATGAGAATCAGACCATAGACGCCGGCGGGCAGAAAATTGCCGTCCGCAAGGACCTCCGCGTCCCCATGCGGGACGGCGTCGAGCTCGCTGCGGACGCCTACCAGGGCACTGAGGACAAGCCGCGCCCGGCGCTGGTGGCGCTGAGCCCCTACGGCAAGGAACTGCAGGCGCTGGCCCTGACCACCCCGCCGCAGCGGCGCCCCAGCCCGATGTGGGACGGCTGCATCGAGGCCGGCGACATCGCCCGCATCGTCAAGGAGGACTACGTCCACGTCATCGGCGACCTGCGCGGCTCCGGCCACTCCGGCGGCGAGCACATCGGCAACTACAACGCCGGCGGCGTCTCGCTGGGCCAGGATGCCTACGACTTCATCGAGTGGGTCGCGGCGCAGCCGTGGTGCGACGGCAACGTCGGTATGGTCGGCATCTCCTACTTCGGCTCCATGCAGGTGCTGGCCGCGGCCGAGCGGCCGCCGTCACTGAAGGCGATCTTTGTCTCCGGCGGCCACTACGACTTCTACGAGACCACCTACCACGGCGGCATCATGTGGTTCATGCCGCGGGCCGCACGTGAGGGCCGGGGCGGTGACTCCGGCTGGGCGTTCACCGACGGCGTCAAGTCCCGCATGATCGAGAAGTACTCCCCCGCGGAGCTGAAGCAGCTGGTCTCCAAGCGTCTGGAGGATCCGGACGTTGCCGCCTGGCCGAACCTGGTGCACGTGCTGAACTACCCCAAGAACCACGAGGCCTGGTTCGACATTGTGATGAACGAGCTCGACGGCGACTGGTACGAGGAGCGCAACCCCATCACGCTGGCCCCGAACATCGACATTCCGGTGTGGCTGCAGCTCGATCAGGGCCGAGGCTGGACCCTGGACGGCACCATCGAGCTCTTCAATGAACTGAAGGGCCCCAAGAAGCTCGACATCGGCCCGTACCCGCCGATGCAGTCACGCCCCTTCATCGAGGAACACGACAAAATGTTCCGGTGGTACGACTACTGGATCAAGGGCATCGACAACGGCGTCATGGACGAGCCGGCCGTCAGCGTCTTCGTGGAGGGCTCCCGCGAGGTGGTGACCGCTGAGGCGTGGCCGCCGAAGGACATTGAGTACACGAACCTCTACCTGCGCCCGCGCCACCTGCTGTCCACCGAGCCCGAGCTGATGGGGGCGGAGTACGCCGCCCCGGACGGCTTCTACCAGGCGCCGCTGACGGTGACCGACAAGGTGGAGATCATCAGCTGGTCCACCCCCGTCTTCGAGGAGGACACGGAGATGATCGGCACCGGCGCCGCGCACATCTTCGCCGAAATCGACCAGCCGGACACCAACTTCATCCTGCGCCTGTGGGACTACGCCCCGAACGGCAAGCGCCAGCTCATCACCAGCGGCTACCTCAAGGCCTCACACCGCGAGCTCGACGAGCGGACCACCGAAGGCAACCCGGTCCACCCTCACACCCGCGCCGTGCCGGTGGAGCCCGGGCAGATCGAGGAATACATGCTGCGCCTCTACCCGTTCGCGAACACGTTCCGGCCCGGGCACAAGCTGACGGTGGAACTGTCCAACGACGAGCCGCTGGCCGATGAGCACAACGCGCTGCTCCCGCCGGATGCCTTCCACCTGCCGGTGGGCCGGCCCGTCACCCATAAGATCTACCGCGACGCCGCCCACCCGTCCCGGCTCGTCCTGCCGTTCACCAGGCGCAAGGCGGCGGAAGACCAGGCGGACTGACCCCCTCCGGGACCGCTTGCGTTCTGGTGCTTCCTGCTCACTCAGCCAGCAGGAAGCACCAGTTGTCGACCATCAGGTCCAGAGACGTGTCGCGGTCCACGGTCCAGCCGAGCCGCATCCAGCGCCGGGAAAAGAACTCCAGTTCCCCGAAGGCCAGCGCGCACCGCACGCGGCGGCTGGCCGGGTCAAACCGCCCGGACCGGTCAAGGCCCGCCTGCATGTCGTCGATCGCCGTGTCGAACCACTGATCCAACGCCGCCTGGATGTCCGGTTCACTGGCCGCGGCCTGGTGCGCTGCGACCACGTAGGGGCGAATTTCGGCCCACTGGTCAAATTTCCGGGCGAGCCAGACCCTGATCAGCTCACGGTCCCCGGATTCCACCACCGAATGCAGCGGCGGGACGTCCGCCTCGGTCAGCATCTCGTTGGACCGTTCGACCAGCGCCCGCATAAGCTGGCCTTTGGACGGGAAATGCGCATAGAACGTGGCCCTGGTGGTGCCTACGGCAGCAGCGATGTCATCCACCGTGGTGGCAGCGAACCCCTTCTCCTCAAATAGCTCCAGCCCTTTCTCGAGCAAGAGCCGGCGGGTCATCTGCTTTTGAGCTTCTCGAATGCTTGCCACTCCCCCAGATTAGAGCAATATTCACCCCCTTCCGGGCAGACCGCCAGCCGGACAACCGGGCGGCCGGGCAGCCAACTCAGCGTGAGCGGAGGATCCCCCCGCTCCCGCCCAGTTACTGGCCAGGGAAGCGGTCCAGACCAGGCGACACGCCGTGGAATGGCCTGATCCAAAAGAGGTAACCGGGCAGGAGCGCAGTTTGGCCGTGCGCGGGAACAGATCCGGAACTTGGAACAGGAAAGGCGCCGCGGGGAAGTCTCCCCGCGGCGCCTGAGTTTACTGTGAGAATCACATTGCCCAGTGGATCCTTATGCCTTACGCCGGAACAACTGCGGGCGCGGGTTCACGGACCAGTTCGCGTGCGAGGTCGACGGCCAGATCTCCGACCACCTGCTCGTACAGCAGCCCGCCCTTGGCAGTGCTGGAGCCCGCGGCCGATGACAGGCAACCGGTGGCGGGTGTCCGCTCCGGCACCACCGGCAGCCTGTCGAAGCGCGGCAGGACCGCGGCAGGCCCGTCGATCAGGCGGTCCATGGCAACCCGGGCCGGTTCGAGGTGGAGCATGAGCGAGGTTTCCAGGACCCCGCCGTGCTCGATGTCCCAGCCCGGGAAGCCATCGGGGTAGACCTGCGTCAGCGTGTCCTGGCTGACAAAGTCCCAATACGACAGCAGCAGCACGCTCTGCTCTGCCCCGGGCTCAATCCCAAGCTCGTCCAGGGCCAGATCGATTCCCTCGTAGAGGAACTGGTAGTTCTCGAAGTGGCCGTTGATGAAGACCACGTGCCGGACGCCCTGCTTGAGGAAGGACTTGACCAGGTTGCGCGCCACGCCGGTGAGGGTGCCGCCGTCCAGGCTGACGGTACCCGGGAGGTGGTTGCCGCCGCCGGACTTCTGCTGCGACTTGTACCCGTAGGCGATCGGCTGGGCAACCAGTGCTCCCAGCCGCCGGGCGACACCCTCCGCGAAGTGGGAGGACAGGATGGTGTCTGTTCCCAGCGGCAGGTGAGGGCCGTGCTGCTCCAGGGAACCGACGGGAATGAGGACGATCGCCTCCCCGGATGCCAAAGCCTCGCGGTAGGCAAAGGCGTCCAGGTCTTCCAGAAACACTGACTTGTCCATGCTGGTGATCTCCTGGCTAGAGGCTGACAGGGGCGGTGGTGGTGGCGGCGGGGAGTGCGGCGGTGCGGGCCGGAGCTGGTTCCGTGGTGGCCTCAGTGCCGGGCACCTGCAGGTACTTGCGGTGGTAGCGCGGGCCCATCAGGGCGTAGGCCGTGGCGCTGGACAGGCCGCCGGCCAGCCAGGACAGGTCCCAGCCCCCGAGGGCGACGGCGATGGGGCCCTGCATTGCCGGCACCAGCCCGTACATGAACAGCCAGGTGGCGAAGATCCCGATGAGCAGGGATGCTATGCCTGCGGGGTTCACACCCGGGAGGCGCTTCGTGCCCACCGCGTCGAACAGCCGGGCCGGGTCGCTGGGCCAGCGCTTCTCGATCCAGAAGTAGTGCACCAGCATGACGCCGCCCCAGGCGGCCACCCACGCTACGAGTC
This sequence comes from Arthrobacter sp., assembly GCA_034376805.1. Lineage (GTDB taxonomy): Bacteria > Actinomycetota > Actinomycetes > Actinomycetales > Micrococcaceae > Arthrobacter. The sequence continues at coordinate 37,235 of JAXMJF010000063.1, read as the reverse complement.
CGATCAGCCACGCGTCCAGGACGGCGGCGAAGTCCTCCTGAAAGATGAAAAACACGACGGCGGCGAGCGAGAAGACGCCGACGAACAGGTTGAGCTTGCGGCGGCTGATGGTGATGTCGAGGGCCTGCGTCGCGACGGAGAAGGTGTAGATGTTCAGGATGTTCGTGGCGATGGGCCCGTGCAGGACCATCAGGAGTACCGGGAGCGCCAGGACGCCGAAGTTCTGGACGATCAGTTTGCCGGGGTCGATCTCGCCGCTGTTGGTAGCCAGGCTGGCGCCCAGGATCCCGAGCCAGACGACGGGGATGAACTGCCCCAGGACCGAGGCGAAGTAGAGCTTGCGCTTGGGCACTTCGGTGCTGACGAAGCGGGAGTAGTCGGCGGCATAGGTGAACCAGGTGATGCCCCAGCCGATGCCGATCGCCGTCATGACCGCGCTCATCGCGGCGATGCGCTCGGAGCCTTCGAGGATATTGCCGGCCGGTCCGGCGTAGGACCAGTTGATCTTCATGCCGAACCAGGCGACGGCGGACATCACGGCGAGGATGATGATGGTGGGCGGCACGGTCCACTTTTCAAAGGCCGCAATGGCCCTGTAGCCGAACCAGGCGATGGCTACCTGCGCGGCCATGATGGCCGTGGCGACGCCGATCTTCCAGGCGTAGTTTTGGGCCGTCGGGTCAACCCAGCCGAGGGTTCCGAACAGCGCCATCACCAGGTCCAGGATGATCCAGGTGTTGACCGCGCACCAGCCGATGACCAGCAGCGCCTGGATGGCTGCCGGGAGGTAGTTGCCGCGGCGTCCAAAGGCGGCCCGGGCCAGGACCATGCCGGTCGCCCCCGTTTTCTGGCCCAACAGCACAAAGCAGCCGAAGAGCAGCATGCCGATCAGGTTCCCCAGGACCAGAACAATGACAGTGTCGGCGAAGCCGAGGCCGAGGTGGATGCCGAGGGCGCCGAGCACCCAGTTGATCGGGGCGAGGTTGGCGCCGGCCCAGATCCAGAACTGGCCGGATACTTTGCGGGTCCGCTGGGATTCGGGGATGGGCTGGAGCCAAGCCTCGTGGTCTACGTGGTCTTCGTTGACCACGGGAGCGGGGCTGGCCGAAATCATAGGGGGTTTTTCACGCATTGGAGCCTCCGTGAGTAAGTGGGTCCTTCAAGATTATGTGGCACATGCCACATCCGCCTATATATGATGTGTCTAGTTAATGATTGCCTTACGCGACGGAGTGTCATGTCAGTACGTCTTCAGGATGTCCTAGCCCACCCGACCCTTTCGGCTGCTGATCCAGTGGTCCGGGCGGCGGCCGGCACCGCGGCCAGGACCCAGCTCCGCTGGATCCACTCAAGTGAGATTCTGGACATCGCGCCGTTACTGGACGGCGGGGAGCTCCTGCTGACAGGAGGGGAGGCCCTCGCCCTCGCCTCCGAGGAGCGGCGGGTCACCTACATCCGCCAACTGGCAGAGCGGGGAGTTGCAGCCCTGGCCATCGAAACCGGCGTCGCGCTTCCTTCACTGCCGTCCTCGATGGTTGCGGCCGCCGAAGCGGCCGGCCTTCCGCTGATCGAGCTTCGCAAGGTGGTGCCGTTTGTCAGTGTTATGCAGGCCATCAACTCTTCGCTGGTCAGCGAGTCGGTCTCGCAGCTGCGGCGGGCGGATGAGGCCAGCCACGCGATGGCCGTCGAGCTGGCACACGGCGGCAGCCTGGACCGGATCCTGGCCGTGCTCGCCGGCATCACCCGCTGTGAGGTGACTCTGGCGTCCCTTACGGGCGCACCCCTGGCCAGTGCAACGCCAGCACACGCCGAAACGGCCGACGCCGGCACCGCCACCGAAACCGGCAGCGCCGCGCCCGTGCCCGGGACGCAGGAACCCGGGATGCCGGAGCATGCACGCCTGATCCACATCGACGTTCCGGTGCGCGGCATCCTTGCCGCGCAGCTGCTGCTGCGGGTTCCGGCGGACGAGGATGAGAATCTTGCCCGGACAGCCGGAAAACGCTCCGTGGACATTCTGGCCCTGGCCATGCTGCAGCGGATGTCGCCCGGGCTGCGGGAGGTTGCCGGAGCTGCGCTGATCCGCGCGATCGATTCGGGCAGCCAGCCCTGGCGGCTTCAACAGTTGGCGTCAGCCGCCGGCATTCCGGTCTCCGCCCCGCTGGTGGCCGTGGTGGTGCGCTCGGATATCTCCCAACAGCTGCGGACATCCCTGGAGCAGCATCTGTCCCGGGCGGCGCAGTCCCACGCGACCTATGTCGACAACGCCGAGCTTCTCGCCATCGCCAGCCTGGCCGGGGACGCCTCAGAAGAGAGCCGCCAGCGGCTCCTGGCAGGTCTCTCGGAGCTGCCGGCGATGGATGGAACGCTCGCCGCCGTGGGCCCCCTGGTGGCCGGAATTTCGGACGCTCCCTGGTCGCTGTCCGAAGCCAAGCTCACCCTGGAATTGGCCGCGTCCCCGCAGCAGGCCCGCGCGGGAAGGGGCGGCGGGCACCGGTCCGTAATCGACGCCGAGGCCTTCGCGGTGGAACGTCTCACCGTTGAGTCGCTGGACCAGTACCAGCGACGGAACTTCGTGCGCCAGCAGCTGGGCGCGCTCCTGGATCATGACGCACAGCGGAATTCGCGGCTGCTCGACACCCTGGCCACGTGGCTGGACTGCGGATGCAACACGGCCCACGCGGCCCGCGAGCTTCACGTGGAGCGGCAGTCGATGCATCAGCGGCTGCGGCGGATCTTCGAACTGTGCGGTGGCGACCCCAGGGAGTCGGGCCGGCTGGCGGCATTGCATTTGGCCGCCCGGCTCGCCCGGCTGGCCTGAGTGGACCGAGTGGCCTGAGCAGCCCGGCTGGCCTGAGTTTCCTAGCCTTGGCCGGGTTCCTGGCCCGCGGACGGACGTCCGCCCAGGCGGGTGGTGACCAGTCGCGCGGCAGCGGCGCACGCCTCGCCCAGGCTTTGCAGCCGCTCGCGGGAAACGCGGAACCGGGGGGCCGGGATGAGGACGGCGGCCACGATGTCGCCGCGGTGGTCGTAGACGGGCGCGGCCACGCCGACTTCGTCGATGGATGATTCACCGTAGTTGATGGCCCAGCCCCGGCGGGCCACATCGCCGAGCTTAATCTGATAGCCGTCCAGGCTGGCATCGTCCAGCCCCGGGTAGGTGATGGTTCCGCTGCGGAGCAGCGCGCGGACACGCTCGGCGGGTTCGGCGGACAGGAAGACCTGGACGGACGCGCTCATGGCGTCCTGGTACCGGGCTCCCAGCGGGGTGGTGTGTTTGATCTGCTGGTGGCTGGCGATCTGTTCCACGCACATCGATTCTGTGCCGTTCCAGACCATGAGGGCGCTGGTTTCGCCGGTCTGTTCGGTGAGTTCCCGCAGGACCGGGTACGCCACGCGCCGTTCCTCCAGTTCCGCGAGCAAGGGGCCGGCAACGGCAATCAGCCCCAGCCCCAGGCGGAAACGCCGCGTTTCCGGGTCCCGTTCCACCAGGTGTTCCTGCTCGAACGTGGACAGGATCCGGGAAACAGTGCTTTTGTGCAGGCCGACCCGGTTGGCGATCTCGGTGACCCCGAGCAGCGGTTCATCGGCAGTGAAGGACCGCAGCACGGCGATGGCGTTAACGATGACGGAGGTGCCCTTGGTGTCGCCGTTTCCGTTGGTGTCAGGGTTTTCTTCTGGACTCATGGTGATCCCATCATTCCGTACGGGGCCGAAAAGCGGCGCCAGGTGGGAGGTGGCGCCGCTTCATTGCCGGTCAGGGGATTCTCAGGCGCCCACGATGTTGTATTCGGGGCCGAACGGGAACTTGGTGATGTTCTCCGCGCCGTCTTCGCCGACCACCAGGATGTCGTGCTCACGGTAGCCGCCGGCGCCCGGCTGTCCGTCCAGGACCGTAATCATCGGTTCCATGGAGACCACCATGCCCGGTTCCAGCACGGTGTCGATGTCCTCGCGGAGCTCGAGTCCGGCCTCCCGGCCGTAGTAGTGGCTGAGGACGCCGAAGGAGTGACCATAGCCGAAGGTCCGGTTGGCCAGCAGCCCGTGGCCCACGTAGATCTCGTTCAGTTCCGCGGCGATATCCTTGCAGACCGCGCCGGGCTTGATGAGTTCGAGGCCGCGCTTGTGGACTTCCACGTTGATGTTCCACAGCTCCAGGGAGCGGGCGTCCGGTTCGCCGTAGAACAGGGTGCGTTCCAGGGCCGTGTAGTAGCCGGAGGTCATCGGGAAGCAGTTCAGGGACAGGATGTCGTGTTCCTGGATCTTGCGGGTGGTCGCCCAGTTGTGTGCGCCGTCAGTGTTGATGCCGGACTGGAACCAGACCCAGGTGTCCCGGATTTCCGAGTCCGGGAAGGTCCGGGCGATTTCGTGGACCATGGCCTCGGTGCCGATCAGGGCAACCTCGTACTCGGTGATCCCGCCGGTGATGGCGTTGCGGATGGCCTCGCCGCCCAGGTCACCGATGCGGGCCCCGTGCTTGATGACCTCGATCTCTTCGGCTGACTTGATCATCCGCTGGCGCATGGCTGCCTGGGCGACGTCGACCAGGGTGGCCGATTCGAAAGCGGCCTGGATCTTGTTGCGGTTGTCCAGCGGGAGCGAGTCATCTTCGACGCCGATCCGGCGCGGGGAAATGCCGCGGGTGCGCAGCACCTCCTGGATCGCGAAGATGTAGTTGTCGCGGCGCCAGTCCGTGTAGACCACGTTGTCACCGTAGCTGCGGCGCCAGGGCATGCCGGCGTCGATGTTGGCCGTGACGGTCACGGTGTCGTCCTTGGTGACCACCATGGCGTAGGAGCGGCCGAAGTAGGTGAACAGGAAGTCGGAGTAGTACTTGATGGAGTGGTAGCTCGTCAGGACGACGGCGTCCAGGCTCTTCTCCGCCATGATCCGGCGCAGACCGGACAGCCGGCGTTCAAACTCGGCATCGGAGAACGTGAGGCTGACCTTCGTGCCGTTGTGCAGGACCTTGAGGCGCTCCAGCTCGGCGATGGACGAAGCGTTGTCTGATGTGGTGATCGTCATGGTGGTGATGCCTTTCTTCGGTGGGAACCCGGGTTGCGCTTGACGCAACACTGTTGCATCAGGCTATGCGTGAGCTGAAGCACAGTCAAGGTCCCTGGGGCAGCTTTTAGATGAATCCGCGGACATTAGCGTCATTTGAGAAAAGTGATTGACGCAACACACGCGGCGATCTAGAGTTGCATTCAACGCAACACTGTTGCATTCGTCTACCAGTTTCCTTGAACCGAAAGAGGCCGTCATGACGGGCACCCTGAACGAACCCCTGGCCAGCGTCGACGCCGACGTCGCCCGGGCCATCGACCACGAGCTGGACCGCCAGCAGTCCACGCTCGAGATGATCGCGTCCGAGAACTTCGCCCCTGCATCGGTCATGGAGGCGCAGGGCTCGGTCCTGACGAACAAGTACGCCGAGGGCTACCCGGGCAAGCGCTACTACGGCGGCTGCGAGCACGTTGACGTGATCGAACAGCTGGCCATCGACCGGGTCAAGTCGCTGTTCGGCGCGGAAGCGGCGAACGTGCAGCCGCATTCGGGCGCGCAGGCCAATGCCGCCGCCATGTTTGCCCTGCTGGAACCGGGCGACACCATCATGGGGCTCTCGCTGGCGCACGGCGGACACCTCACCCACGGCATGCGCATCAACTTCTCCGGCAAGCTCTACAACGTGGTCCCGTACCACGTGAGCGAGCACAGCCACCTGGTCGACATGGCCGAAGTCGAGGCCCTGGCCCTCGAGCACCGCCCCAAAATGATCGTCGCCGGCTGGTCGGCCTACTCCCGGCAGCTGGACTTCGCCGAGTTCCGCCGGATCGCGGACCTGGTGGGCGCCTACCTGATGGTGGACATGGCACACTTCGCCGGCCTCGTCGCCGCCGGGCTGCATCCGAACCCGGTGCCCTATGCCGACGTCGTCACCACCACCACGCACAAGACCCTCGGCGGCCCGCGCGGCGGCGTGATCCTGAGCAAGGAGGAATATGCGCGCAAGATCAACAGCGCCGTGTTCCCCGGCCAGCAGGGCGGCCCGCTGGAACACGTCATCGCGGCCAAGGCCGTTGCGTTCAAGATCGCGGCGTCGCCCGAGTTCAGGGAACGCCAGGAACGCACCCTCGAAGGTGCCCGCCTCCTCGCGTCCCGGCTCCTGAAGGATGACGTCGCCGCCGCCGGGATCTCCGTGGTCAACGGCGGCACGGATGTCCACCTGGTCCTGGTGGACCTGCGGCACTCGGAACTGGACGGACAGCAGGCCGAAGACCGGCTGCACCAGATCGGCATCACGGTCAACCGCAACGCCGTTCCCTTCGATCCCCGCCCTCCCATGGTCTCCTCCGGGCTCCGGATCGGCACCCCGGCCCTGGCCACGCGCGGCTTCGGCGCCCCGGAATTCACGGAGGTGGCGGACATCATCGCCTCCGCCCTCACTTCACCGGCACTCAACAACGAACTCAGCGACGATACCGCCGCCGTCCTCCGCCGCCGCGTCAGCGCCCTGGCGGGGAAATTCCCCCTCTACCCACACCTTGGCAACAAGGCGGCGGCCCCGGCGCTTGAGGCAGAACTGATTGGAGCAGCACAATGAGCACGGAACAGCTTCCGGAGCACCCGGAATTCCTCTGGCGCAACCCGGAGCCCAAGTCCTCCTACGACGCCGTGATTGTCGGCGGCGGCGGGCACGGGCTCGCCACCGCCTACTACCTTGCCAAGAACCACGGGATGACCAACATCGCCATCCTGGAAAAGGGCTGGCTCGCCGGCGGCAACATGGCCCGGAACACCACGATCATCCGCTCCAACTACCTCTGGGACGAGAGCGCGGCGATCTACGAGCACGCGCTGAAGCTCTGGGAGATCCTGCCGGAGGAACTCGAGTACGACTTCCTGTTCAGCCAGCGCGGCGTGATGAACCTCGCCCACACCCTGGGCGACGTCCGCGAGAGCATGCGCCGCGTCGGGGCCAACAAGCTCAACGGCGTCGACGCCGAGTGGCTGGACCCGCAGCAGGTCAAGGAACTCTGCCCCATCCTGAACATCAACGACAACATCCGCTACCCGGTCATGGGGGCCACGTACCAGCCCCGCGCCGGCATCGCCAAGCACGACCACGTCGCCTGGGCGTTCGCCCGCAAGTGCGATGAACTCGGCGTCGACATCATCCAGAACTGCGAAGTCACCGGCTTCCTCAAGGACGGGAACCGCGTGGTCGGCGTCAAGACCAACCGCGGCACCATCCACACCGAAAAGGTCGGCCTCTGCGCGGCCGGACACAGCTCGGTCCTCGCGGAAATGGCCGGGTTCCGGCTGCCCATCCAGTCCCACCCCCTCCAGGCACTCGTGTCCGAACTGCACGAGCCCGTCCACCCCACGGTGGTCATGTCCAACCACGTCCACGTCTACGTCTCCCAGGCGCACAAGGGCGAACTGGTGATGGGCGCCGGCGTCGACTCCTACAACGGCTACGGCCAGCGCGGATCCTTCCACGTGATCGAGCACCAGATGGCAGCCGCCGTCGAACTCTTCCCGATCTTCGCCCGCGCCCACGTGCTCCGGACCTGGGGCGGGATCGTGGACACCACCCTCGATGCCTCCCCGATCGTCGGCACCACCCCGGTGGAGAACATGTTCGTCAACTGCGGCTGGGGCACCGGCGGCTTCAAGGGCACCCCGGCGGCCGGGCTGACCTTCGCGCACACCATCGCCACCGGAACACCGCACACCCTCAACAAACCCTTTGCCCTCGAGCGCTTCGAAACCGGCGCCCTGATCGATGAACACGGCGCCGCCGCCGTGGCCCACTAGAAAGAGGTACGGACATGCTCCTGATCCCCTGCCCCAACTGCGGCCCCCGGGACGAGACCGAATTCCACTACGGCGGCCAGGCCCACGTGCCCTACCCCGAAAACCCGGCGGAACTCACCGACCGCGAATGGGCCGAGTACCTGTTCTACCGCGACAACACCAAGGGCGCCTTCGCCGAGCGCTGGCTGCACAGCACCAGCTGCCGCCAGTGGTTCAACATGCTCCGCGACACGGTCACCTACGACATCCAGGCCGTGTACCCGATGGGGCAGCTTCGGCCAGCCACGGGAACCACAGCCCCCACACTCCCCAGCCCCGTCTCCCCGGAAGGAGCAAGCAAATGACCGCTCAGCCGCAGCCCGCGCGCCTCAGCACCGGCGGACGCATCGACCGCAGCGTCACCTGGCGCTTCACCGTGGATGGCCGTGAATTCACGGGTCACCCCGGCGATACCCTCGCCTCCGCCCTGCTGGCGAACGGCCAGCTCCGCGCCGGCAACTCCCTCTACGAGGACCGCCCCCGCGGCATCATGTCCGCCGGCGTCGAGGAATCCAACGCCCTCGTCAAGGTCGCCGCCCGGTTCCCGGGCCACGTGGCCGAATCCATGCTCCCCGCCACCACGGTGACCCTGGTGGACGGACTCAGCGCCGAACTCCTCAACGGGCTCGGCAAGCTGGACCCCGAGGAGGACCGCGCCGAGTACGACAAGAAGTACGTCCACACCGACGTCCTCGTGGTCGGCGGCGGGCCCGCGGGCCTGGCCGCGGCACGCGAAGCCGTCCGCAGCGGCGCCCGCGTCATCCTCATCGACGACCAGCCCGAACTGGGCGGCTCGCTGCTGTCCGGATCCACCGATCCGGCCCTCGCGGAGACCATCGAAGGGGTACCCGCCCTGGACTGGGTGTCCAACGTTGAAGCCGAGCTGATCTCCGCGGCCGAGTGCACAGTCCTGAACCGCACCAGTGCCTTTGGCTCCTACGACTCCAACTACGTCATCGCGGCCCAGAACCGCACCGACCACCTCCTGACGCCGGCCGCGCCCGGTGTCTCCCGCCAGCGGATCTGGCACATCCGCGCCGCCCAGGTCATCCTCGCCCCGGGCGCCCACGAACGCCCGCTGGTCTTCGAAAACAACGACCGCCCCGGCATCATGCTCGCCTCCGCGGTCCGCAGCTACCTCAACAGGTACGCCGTGGCCCCCGGTTCCCGCGTGGTCATCAGCACCACCAACGACAGCGCCTACGCCCTGGCCGCCGACCTTCGGGCCGCCGGCGTCCGCGTCGAAGCCGTCGTGGACGCCCGTCCGCAGCTGAGCGAAACAGCCGCCGCAGCCGCCGCGGCCGGCACGCGGGTGCTGATCGGCAGCGCCGTTGCCAACACCGCGGCTGCTGTGTCTGGCGACGCCCGCCTCACCGGCGTCACCGTCCGGAGCATCAACGACGACGGCGAACTCACCTCCGGCGTCGAACAGCTGGCCTGTGACCTGCTCGCCGTCTCCGGCGGCTGGTCCCCCGTGGTGCACCTGCACTCCCAGCGCCAGGGCAAGATCCGCTGGGACGATGACCTGGCGGCATTCGTGCCCAGCAGCGTGGTCCCCAACCAGCAGGTGGCCGGTGCCGGCCGCGGCAGTTTTGAACTCGACGACTGTGTCGCCGAAGGCATCGCCGCGGGGGCAGCCGCGGCCGGCGCCGCCGGCTTCGACCCTGAAAACTCTGGCGCCGTCGTCGATCCGCTGGTCTTTTCCGAGCCGAAGGCGTCCGCCCCGACCCGCCAGCTCTGGCTGGTCCCCGGGCAGGAAGGCGGCCCGGACGACTGGCACCACCACTTCGTGGACTTCCAGCGCGACCAGTCCGTGGCCGACGTGCTCCGCTCCACCGGCGCCGGCATGCGCTCGGTGGAACACGTCAAGCGCTACACCTCGATCAGCACCGCCAACGACCAGGGCAAGACCTCCGGGGTTAACGCGATCGGCGTGATCGCCGCGGCACTGCGTCAGGCCGGCGAAGCGTCCCGGGGCATCGGAGAGATCGGCACCACCGCGTACCGCGCACCCTTCACCCCCGTGGCGTTCGCTGCCCTGGCCGGACGCCAGCGCGGAGAACTCTTCGACCCGGCCCGGCTCACCTCCATCCACCCCTGGCATGTTGCCCACGGCGCCCTCTTCGAGGATGTCGGCCAGTGGAAGCGCCCCTGGTACTACCCGCAGCACGGCGAGGACATGGACGCCGCGGTCCTGCGCGAATGCGCCGCCGTCCGGGAATCGGTGGGCTTCATGGACGCCACCACCCTGGGCAAGATCGAGATCCGCGGCAAGGACGCGGGCGAATTCCTGAACCGCGTCTACACCAACGCGTTCAAGAAGCTCGCTCCGGGCTCGGCCCGCTACGGCGTGATGTGCACCCCGGACGGGATGATCTTCGACGACGGCGTCACGCTCCGCCTGGACGAGGGCCGGTACTTCATGACCACCACCACCGGCGGCGCCGCCAAAGTCCTGGACTGGCTGGAGGAATGGCTGCAGACCGAATGGCCCGAGCTGGACGTGCACTGCACCTCGGTCACGGAGCAGTGGTCCACCATCGCCGTCGTTGGGCCGAAATCCCGCGCCGTCGTGGCGAAGCTGGCCCCCGAACTGGCCGCCGACGGCGGTCTCGACGCCGAGGCGTTCCCGTTCATGACGTTCAAGGAAACGACCCTCGCTTCCGGCGTGCGGGCCCGGATCTGCCGGATCTCGTTCTCCGGTGAGCTGGCCTACGAAATCAACGTCCCGTCCTGGTACGGGCTGAACACCTGGGAGGCCGTGGCAGCGGCCGGGGCGGAATTCAACATCACCCCGTACGGCACCGAAACCATGCACGTGCTGCGTGCGGAGAAGGGGTACCCGATCGTCGGCCAGGACACCGACGGGACCGTCACCCCGCAGGACGCCGGCATGGAATGGGTCGTCTCCAAGGTCAAAGACTTCATCGGTAAGCGGTCCTACGCCCGCAAGGACGCCGGCCGCACCGACCGGAAGCACCTGGTCAGCGTCCTTCCCGTGGACGGCACGATCCGGCTGCCGGAAGGCACCCAGCTGGTGGAGCAGGGCATCACCGTCAACCCCGCCTACGGCCCCGTGCCTATGCAGGGATTCGTGACCTCGAGCTACCACAGCGCGGCGCTGGGACGGTCATTCGCCCTGGCCCTGATCAAGAACGGCCGCAACCGCATCGGCGAAACCCTGGTGGCCGCCGCCGGGGACCAGCTGGTGGACGTGGTTGTCGCAGAAACCGTACTTTTTGACTCTGAAGGGACCCGCAAAGATGGCTGACACAGCAGCACTCGAAAATTCCAAGAAAATCCAGACCCTCCGGCAGAGCCCCGCGTCGCCCCTGAAGGCAGCCTTTGAAGCCGGATCCGTGGCGGGCACCGTGGAGCTGCGCGAGATCCCGTTCCTGACCATGGCCGGGCTCCGGGTCGATCCGGGCAGCGACGCCGGGCAACGGCTGGGCACCCTGACCGGAGGCCTGCCCTCCGCGTCAGGAGAGGTCAGCGGCAACGGCGGTACCGCGGCGCTGTGGTTGGGACCGGCAGAATTCCTGCTCGTGGCCCCCGCGGAATCCCATGAAAGCCTGGGCGGCGAGCTTCCGGGTGCGCTGGTGGAGGCACTGGGGGACGGCGCAGGCCAGGTGGTGGATCTCTCCGCCAACCGCACCACGCTCGAACTCTCCGGTCCGCGGGCACGGGCCGTCCTGGAGAAGGGCTGCTCCCTGGACCTGCACCCCCGCGTCTTCAAGACCGGGACGGCGCTGTCCACGGAAATCGGGGGCATCCCGGCCGTGCTGTGGAAGACCGCGGACCAGGAGTACCGGATCTTCCCCCGGGCCTCCTTTGCGGAGTTCCTCGGCCGCTGGCTCCTCGACGCCATGCGCGAGTACGCCTCGCCCGAGGTCCCCTGATGGCGCTCAGCGTCCTGGATCTGTTCTCTGTTGGCATCGGGCCGTCCTCCTCCCACACGGTCGGCCCGATGCGGGCGGCCAAGCGCTTTGCCGACGGACTGAAAAGCGACGGGCAGCTGAGCTCCACCACAAGGGTGCAGGCCGAACTGTTCGGCTCCCTCGGCGCCACCGGCCGGGGCCACGGTTCGGACAAGGCCGTGGTCCTGGGCCTCCAGGGCCAGGACCCGGACACGGTGGACACCTCCACCGCCGATGACCAGGTGGCGGCCGCTGCCCTGGATGCCGAACTCCGGGTCGGCGGGGACCACCGGGTGGACTTCAACTGGGACGAGGACGTGGTGCTGCACCGCCGCAAGTCCCTCCCGGCCCACCCGAACGGCATGACCTTCCGGGCGCTGGACCACACCGGCGCTGTCCTCAGCGAACGGAGCTTCTATTCCATTGGGGGCGGCTTCGTTGTTGACGGGGACGCCCAGGGCGCTGACCAGGTGGTGGCGGACGACACCGTGCTGCCGTACCCCTTCACGACCGCCGACGAGCTCCTGGACATCTGTCAGCGGGAGGGCATGTCCATCTCCGACGTGATGCTCGCCAACGAACTCGTCTGGCGCAGCGAAGCTGAATTGCGGAAAAAGCTGCTGGCACTCTGGGCGGTCATGCGCGAGTGCGTGGACAACGGCTGCGCGGCCGAGGGGATCCTGCCCGGCGGGCTGAACGTCAGGCGGCGCGCGCCGTCGCTCTTTCAGACCCTGACGGCGGACACCGGCGTCACCGATCCGCTCCGGGCCATGGAGTGGGTGAACCTCTTCGCCCTCGCGGTCAACGAGGAAAACGCCGCTGGCGGGCGTATCGTCACGGCCCCAACCAACGGCGCGGCCGGCATCGTGCCCGCGGTGCTGCACTACTACGTCAAGTTCGTCCCGGGAGCCGACGACGACGGCGTCGTCCGCTTCCTGCTGACGGCGGCCGCCGTCGGGATCCTGTTCAAGATCAATGCCTCCATCTCCGGCGCGGAAGTCGGCTGCCAGGGTGAGGTGGGTTCCGCCTGCTCCATGGCGGCCGCCGGGCTGTGCGAGGTATTGGGCGGCACCCCCGCACAGGTGGAGAACGCCGCCGAGGTGGGGATCGAACACAACCTCGGGCTGACCTGCGACCCCGTCGGCGGCCTGGTGCAGATCCCCTGCATCGAACGGAACGCGATCGCCAGCGTGAAGGCCATCAACGCCGCGCGGCTGGCTCTGCACGGCGACGGCAGCCACAAGGTGTCGCTGGATAAAGCCATCAAAACCATGCGTGAGACAGGAGCGGACATGAAAACCAAATACAAGGAGACCTCCCGCGGAGGCCTCGCCGTCAATGTGATCGAGTGCTGAACCGTGACTACCCTGACTAGCAGCACCAATGAATACGTACTGACCCTCGACTGCCCGGAAACACGGGGTCTGGTCCACGCCGTGTCCGGATTCCTTCTGGACCAAGGCTGCGACATCCTGGAAAGCAAGCAATTCGACTCCCAGGACGACGGCCACTTCTTCATGCGGATCCACTTCGCCTCAGCCGGCGACTTCCCCGGCGGACCGGCCACCCTTGAATCGCTCCGGCAGGCCTTCGTGCCGGTGGCCGAAAAATTCGGCATGCAGTGGCAACTGCGCCCGCAGGGGACGAAACGCCGGGTCCTGATCATGGTGTCCAAATTCGAGCACTGCCTCAACGACCTGCTGTTCCGCGCCCGGATCGGGGAACTGCCCATCGAGATTGTCGCGGTCGTCTCGAACCACCCGGACCACCGGGGCATCGTGGAATGGCACGGCATTCCCTTCTTCCACGTGCCCGTCACAGCCGACACCAAACCCGCAGCCGAAGAGAGCCTGATGGAGCTCGTCGACCGGCTGGACGTCGAACTGGTGGTTCTGGCCCGTTACATGCAGGTCCTCAGCGACGATCTCACCCGCCGCCTGGACGGGCGCGCCATCAACATCCACCATTCCTTCCTGCCGAGCTTCAAAGGCGCCAAGCCCTACCACCAGGCGCACGCCCGCGGCGTGAAGACCGTCGGCGCCACCGCCCACTACGTCAACGCGGAGCTCGATGAGGGCCCGATCATCTCCCAGCAGGTGGTGGAGGTGGACCACACCTTCGGCGCGGAGGACCTCGTGGCCGCCGGGCGGGACACGGAGCGCAAGGCACTCTCCAACGCCGTCCGCTGGCACTGCGAGGGACGCGTCTTCCTCCAGGGAAACCGGACCGTCGTGCTGCGCTAGCTTGGCCGTTCCCTCCCGGGCGCCGCCGTGGCACACTGGGACGACTATCGAGTGTCTGGGGGGAATCCAGGTCAGGAGATTGTCATGGGCATTCTGATGCACCCCCACACTTCGGGCTGCCGGCTGGCGGTGAGCAACTCATGATGATCGGCTGGGCCTACCTCATGGCCGCCATCATGACCATTGACGCGCTCCTGCTCGGGTTGCTGTTGTTGAACGTGAAGTGGCCCAAGCACTGGAAGAAAAAGAACTAGACGCCCTCGTGAAGTGCCCGGCTCCCCCGGGCCTCACGCCGTCGGTGCCAGCTCGGCCGCGGGGACCACGACGGCGCCGGTCGCCGTCGAATCCGGGTTCAGCATCCAGCCGACCCGCTTGGCTGCGGTGAGCACCACCACGCTTTCCACGAGCTCGATCCCGGGGATCCGCAGCTGCAGGGCCTGCTCGGCGTTCATAACGTCAGCCAGGGAATGCAGCCACATCAGGATCACGAAGTTGGTGCGGCCGGTGGTGGAGGCGCTGAGCCGGATGTTGCGGAAGGTGCGCAGTTCGGCAGCCGCGGCCTCATGCTGGCCGGGCGGGACGTTCGCGAACCACTGGCAGGTCACGGGATATCCCGAGTATTGCTGCGCGACTTCACAGCGGAACGAGAGCACCCGGCTGGCCAGCACCCGGTTGAGCTGCCGCTGGACCGTGGCCGGGCTGCGTCCCAGGGCGCGTGCGATGTCCGCGGCCGCCGCCCGCCCGTCCCGGGCCAGGAACGGGATCAGGTCCAGGTGGCTTTGCGGCAGCGGCGCACCCTGGTTTCCGGCGGGCACCAGACCGGAGGACTCGGGCCCGGCCAGCGCCCGGAGCGCCGTCTTCTGCGACTTGTCCAGGACGTTCAGCCGCCAGGCGTACCCGCCGGAGTGCAGCCGCGTGCACAGCGACGTCTGGTACTTGGTGAGGCCCGGGATCTTCCTGAACTGGGGCATCACCTGGCCGCTGAAGTGGGCCAGGGTGGGTGTGATGACCGTCAGCATGAGGTCTCGGTTGCTGGCGGCCTCCTCCACGGTGACCACTTCCGGGATGGCCGCCAGCGCGGCCGTGACTGAGTCGCGCAGCTTCATTTCGCAGTCCACGTCCACGAGCGCCAGGCACATCTGCTTCGGATCGCCCATCAAATGAGCCGTACTCCAGGCGACGCCGGAGGCCGTCAGCCGCTCCCAGCGGGCCGCAAGGGTGGTGGCATGGGCACCCAGGATGCTGGCAGCATCCGACCAGCTGATCCGCGGCGCGATCTGCAGTGCGTTGATCAGCCGAAGGTCTTCTTCACTAATATCCATGGGCCTCCCTCATCAGTGCACGATTCCTGCTTCGATCATCATAGTTTTGCATTTTTCCAGCCATTTGCCCGCGTGTGACTCCAGTCACTCCACAATTGGTCCTAACACTTACCAAACGTTCGGGAAGAGGGAACATATGTCGGTCACCGCCGATGCGAAGGAACTGCACAGCCAGATCACCCGGCTGCGCCACGAGCTGCACCAGGAGCCGGAGATCGGTCTGGCCCTCCCCCGCACCCAGGAGAAAGTTCTGAAAGCCCTCGACGGACTGCCGTACGAAATCACCCTCGGCGAGACCACGACGTCGGTCACCGCGGTCCTGCGCGGCGGCGCACCACACACATCGGCCGCCAAACCCATTGTCCTGCTGCGCGCGGACATGGACGGACTGCCTGTCCAGGAACGCACCGGCGTCGACTTCTCCTCCAGGGTCGACGGCGCCATGCACGCCTGCGGCCACGATCTCCACACCTCCATGCTGGCCGGGGCTGCCACCCTCCTGGCAGAACGACGCGAGCAGCTGGCCGGCGACGTCGTCCTGATGTTCCAGCCGGGCGAGGAGGGCTACGACGGTGCCGGGCACATGATCCGCGAAGGGGTCCTGGACGCCGCGGGCCGGCGTGCGGACGCCGCCTACGGCATGCACGTCTTCTCCTCGCTGGAGCCGTACGGCCAGTTCGCCACCAAGCCGGGCGTGATGTTGAGCGCCTCGGACGGGCTGTTCATCACGGTCCTGGGCGCTGGCGGCCACGGCTCCGCCCCGCACGCGGCCAAGGACCCCGTCACCGCAGCCGCCGAGATGGTGACCGCACTGCAGGTCATGATCACGCGACAGTTCAACATGTTCGACCCCGTAGTCCTGACCGTCGGCGTCCTGCACGCGGGCACCACCCGCAACGTCATCCCCGAATCGGCGCGCATCGAGGCAACCGTCCGGACTTTCTCCCACGCCTCCCGCGAACGGATGATGACCGCCGTCCCCACTCTCCTGAAAGGCATCGCAAGTGCCCACGGGCTGGAGGTGGACGTTGAATACCGCGCCGAATACCCGCTGAGCATTACGGACGAAAACGAGACCCTCACCGCGGAGAAAACCATCCAGAACCTGTTCGGTGAATCCCGGCTGACCCGCTGGGCCACCCCCCTCAGCGGATCCGAGGACTTCTCCCGGGTGATGGCGGAGGTGCCGGGCACCTTCATCGGCCTCAGTGCCGTCGCACCGGATGCGGACCACACCGAAACCGCATTCAACCACTCCCCGTACGCCACGTTCGACGACGGCGTCCTCGCCGACGGCGCGGCGCTCTACGCCGAGCTCGCCATTGCCCGCATCGCGGCACTGGCATCCTCCGGCAACTCCATGTCCCGCGCTTCCTAGCCCTACTTCTTTCGGAGAAACCATGACCACCATCACGAACCCCCAGCTCTCCAGCCGGGCGTCCACGCGGAAGACCCTCCTCGGTACGGGCATCGGGAACGCCGTCGAATGGTACGACTGGGCGATCTACGCCACGTTCACGCCGTTCATCGCCAGCCAGCTGTTCAGCAAGGCCGATCCCGCCTCGGCGGTGCTGGCGACGCTGGCGATCTTCGCCGTCGGCTTCGTGGCACGGCCGGTCGGCGGCTTCCTCTTCGGCTGGATCGGCGACCGCATCGGCCGCAAGACATCCATGACACTCGCCGTCGGCCTCGCGTCGCTGGGCAGCCTCATGATCGGCGTGGCGCCGTCCTTCGCGAGCATCGGGGTTTGGGCCTCGGTGATGCTCCTGGTGGCCCGGCTGATCCAAGGTCTGGCCCACGGCGGCGAGCTGCCGTCGTCGCAGACGTACCTCTCCGAGGTGGCCCCGAAGGAAAAGCGCGGCCTGTGGGCCACGCTGATCTACACCTCGGGCACCGTGGGAATCCTGGCCGGCACCCTGCTGGGCGCCATCCTCAACATGACCCTGAGCGCCGAGGCAATGAACGACTGGGGCTGGCGCATCCCCTTCCTGGTCGGTGCCGTTATGGGCCTTTACGCGTTGATCATGCGCTCCAAGCTGCACGAGACCGAGGCCTTCGAAGGCGAAACGGCCGCCGAAAAGCGCGTGCCGATCTGGCCGCAGATCGTGCAGTACCGCAAGCAGGCCCTTCAGGTCATCGGGCTGACGGTGGGCCTCACGGTGATCTACTACATCTGGGGTGTCGTGGCACCGAGCTACGCCGCCACCGTTTTGAAAATCGACCGCGGCGAAACCCTCTGGGCCAGCGTGATCGCCAATATTGTGTTCATCGCCGCCCTGCCCTTCTGGGGCAAGCTGTCCGACAAGATCGGCCGCAAAAAGGTCCTCTGGGCTGGTGCGTCCGGAGCCGCCGTCATGCACTTCCCGATGACCTGGCTGCTGAAGGATTCGGCCTGGCAGCTGGCCGTGGCCATGTCCGTCATGCTGATCTTCATAGCCGCCAGCGCCGCGATCGTCCCGGCCGTCTACGCGGAGCTGTTCCCCACGAGCATCCGGACCATCGGCGTCGGCGTCCCGTATTCCATCTGCGTGGCTGTATTCGGCGGGACCGCCCCGTACCTGCAGACCTGGCTCGGCACCATCGGCCTCGCCAACGTATTCAACGTCTACGCCGTGGCGCTGCTGCTGGTCAGCGTGCTGTTCGTCTTCACCATCCCGGAGACCAAGGGCAAGGACCTGACGCACTAGGCAGCCCTGAAGGACTCATCAGGAACGGTCGTGTAGGCCACCACGGAGTGCCCCCGCCTTGCAGGCTGGGGGCACTTCGCGGGTTGACTGTCCTTGCGCAGATGTCACCGGTTGCCGGGTGTCTCGCCGTTTCCTACGGCCTCAATCCAGTCGATGGCCTCGTCCGAGAAATAGAAGCCGGAGGGCCCGTTCGAACCCACCCACCACGCCTTGGAAGCGACCGATCCGCCGGCCTCCCCGATCTCACGAAGTACCTCCGCCGGCACCGCGTCGCCATTGTTGTCAATCAGCCATTCCCGCGTCGAGGGCTTCAGCTTCGGCCACCATTGCTCAATGCTCATGGCCGCAGTCTGTCACGGCATCGACCTTAGCGGCACCAGCAATACGGAGTCGTCGTTGACACCCGCAGCAAACCGTAGCGTTCCAGAATGGGTCGTGAATGTTCCGTTGAGTCACTGTGGATGAATCTCTTGCCCAGCGCCAACGCGGCCCGGGCACGGGCCGAGGTCAGGGCCCGGTATATCCCCTGGCCGCGCCATTCTTCGAGGGTCGCCCCGCCCCAGATGCCGGCGAATTCCGTGTCCGGAACCGGTTCCAGACGGCCCGCGCTGACGATCAGCCCCTGGTACTCGGCCACCCAGAGTTGCATTCCGTCGTCGGTTGCCACGCGCCGCAGGATCGCTTCAGCGTTGCCGTCGGAGACGGGACTGCCAAAAACCTTGTCCTGCATGGCGCTCATGTCCCGGATGTCCGGTTCCTCGGTCACTCGCCGCAGGCTGACGCCGGGCGGGAGATCCACGTCCACAGCCAACGCGCTGGACGGACCGATCATGATCGATTCGGTCTCTTCAGGCTCAAATCCGTTCTTTAGCAGGGTCTCATGGAGTCCGGGCGCCTCATCATGGCCGCGGGTCTTCCACTCGACCCGCACGATTGCCGAATCCGCACGGTAGAACGCCAGCGTTTCCTCCACCCATTCCGCGATAGTTTCCGCACTGGCCCCACCGAGGTCCTGATAGGTCACGAAACCGCGGCCGCCGGCGAAGGTGACTAGCCGCAAGGGGCCAAGACGCTCGACGGCGACCGCGCCGGGAGTCTCCGCATCCGTCCGGAGCTGCTGGTCGTACGCCGTAAGAAGTTTCGAAGTAGCCATCCTCCCCACGGTACAGCGGCCGTATGGCCGTGCCGCGGATCGACTACGCTACGCAGGCCGGGCGTCCGGTGGCAGTGCCTATCAGACACCCCCCCAGCGACCCCGCCGGCGCCCCGGTGCCGCGGCCAAAAAGCTTACTTGCCGAGGAACGTCCGGTAACTGGTCAAAGACCCGGTTCCGGAATACCCCAGGTCGGTGGGCGAGACAGCAGAGGCTTCATCCGCAGAGATCACCTGGATCGCCAGATTCACTTCCGGGTCGCCGGCTGCGGCATCCACAATCGCCGGAAAAGCATCCCGCAGGAGGCCCATCATCTCTTCCCGGTCCGAGGTGTCGGCGTGCAGAAAGACATCCCCACTCCGGCCCATGCCACCTGAGGACTTGTAACTGGCGTCCACGCTGGCGACGTGAGCCAGCGGCTCGACCGCCGCTTTGTACTTGGCGGCGTAGTCCGTGTCCGAGGTTCCCGCTTGTGCACCGCAACCTGCCAGGACCATGGCCAGCAGACCCACGGCCAGTACGGTGAAGATTTTTCGCATGGTACGACTCTATTCTTTTCGGCCGATGCCGGACGATGTTGACCTGACCTCGCCAGATTCAGACGTTATGAACGCCTGAGTCGACGGATGATTCCGGTAGGCCGCGAGGGCACCCGAGGATTCGTTTGCCTCGACGGACGCGACGTAGGCGTTGTAGTCGTGATTGCCCATAACGTCGCCCATTCCGGAGCCGGCCGGGCTGGGGAGAGTGACGACCGTGGCGCCGTTGCTGCTCTCCCAGCCAACCAGGACGGGGCCGCCGGGCTTTGAATTGCCGAGATCCAGGCGGGGCACGACGTCGAACGGGTGCTGCAGTGCGAGTGTCTTCACGTCGCCGGGGATGCGGGTCGAGTCGATCGGGGAACCGTAGGTTATGACGTTGGTGACGTTGAAGTGGTCGCGGAACTCTGAATCGGCCGCAAGGTTGGCGGCGGTCATCCCGCCCTGCGAGTGTCCCACCAGCATGACCGGTGCGTCACTTGGGACCCCGGTCTGTTGCATCGCCATCTCCACGGCCTGGGAAGCTGTCGACATGCTGCCTGCCGCGGAGGACAGGTTGCCCACGGTGTCCATGGGGTTGGAGCCCGAGCGAACATTCCATTCCGAGGTGCCGGGGATGGTCACGATGTACGCCGGCCCGTTGCCCTTGTCCACGACGGTAATTCGAACTGCTGCGTCGGGAGTCCCGGCCTTGCCGCCGTCGTCGTAGGCCGCCGTGACTCCTCCCATGATCTGCGCGAGGCTGCTGGGTACGGGGGTGCTTCGGTGGCCGTTCTGCGCCGGGTCCGAGCCGACGCCCACGGGTTGCGGGCCACCGGCCACCGGCGAGCCGTCATCGAGGATGTGCGGGTGCAGCAGCCCGGCCGTGGACAGCGCAACGTTCGCATTCAGCCCGGCGGCCAGCAGCCCCGTTCCGCCTGCGATCAGTTCGGTGACCGAAGGAGGCTCACCGGTGCTGAGAAAATCCCAGCCCAGGCCGCCCACGTCGCCCAGACCGCCCACTACGTCGCCGCCCGCGTTACCGAGGTTGGACACGGACTCCGAAACCCGGCCGCCCAGCCAGCTCCAGCCGTCGCCGACCTTGCCGCCCACAGTGTCGATGACCTTACCGGTTCCGTCCCACAGGTCGCCGGCAGCGTCTCCGACACCCGCCAGCAAGCTGTCCAGGAGCGCCGCCGCGGCATTGCCGCCGGGCTGACTTTCGGCGGGCTGGCCGGCACCCGTGCGTCCGGAACTGGCGTCCTGCTGCTGGCGGACATTTTCACGCACGGCCTCAGATGCATCCCGCAACGCCTGCGAGGCGGCCAGCAGCATCCTGCTGTGGGACTTCCAATCGGCGCGGAACTGCTCTCCGTCGGGCCCCCGCCAGAGGCCGGCGGTGATGATCGGCGTCAATTGCCCGCTCAGCTGCGCGAAGCGCTGGCTCGCACGGGTGAGTTCCTTGGCGAGGTGCTCACCTTGCGCCAGGTCCATTCCGTAGAGGCTCATGACGCCGGCTCCGCGCTGGTGCCGCGGGCCAGGGAATCGTGGGCGCCGAGCACGTGCCAGATGAGCTGGCGGGCGATGTCGCCGCTCGCGGTTTCCACCATTATCAGGCGGCGCGCCGTGGCCGGTCCGGCGGTGCGGACGGAATACAAGACGTCGGACAACGCCCAGACTCCGGCCGCGCGGTTCGGCGAGACGGTGCCGGCTGCCCGTGACTGCACCTCAAGGTAGACGGTGGCTTTCGCCGCGGCCACGGCGGTTGCGACGCCGGGGGGAACACCGGCGGCCCCTCCGCCGGCCAGCGCGGCAACGTCGGCTGCCGAGAGCGTCGTCTTCGCGCCGTCCCGGCCGGGGACCGGACCCGATTCCTCAGCGCTGGCGTCCGGGCCCCCTCCCCCGGCGGTCAGCTCGGGGAACGGAGGCATCGACCTGGCCAGCACCGGCCACAGGACCGCCTCCGAGAACAGCGTCACCGTGACGACGCCGGCGAGGCCGACCGCGGCCACCTTTCCGTCCGCCGCAGTGGCGACCGGGCGCGTAAATTCGACGGCGATGCCGCGGCCTTCAAAGAGGTCCACCCGGCAATGTGTCGAGAGGCCGTCCGAGCGTGACACCAGACTCACCCGGATCGGTGCGGTTGCAGCCTGCCCCAGTGCCCGCAGCCACTGGGGCTGGATGTTTCCTGCGGCGTCCATGATCCCGGCGGTGTACAGCTCGCCATCGATCCCCGCCCGGGTTGGTTCGTCCAGTCCTGCCAGGAGTGCAACCTCCGGCCCGGGGCTGTAGCCCGGCAAGTCCACCCCGGCTTCGCCCCGCAATGTTTCCGTGGCGCTGTGAACGGCCAAGGCCCAGGCGAGGCTGGTCATCCGGTAAGTGGTTGTCGCAGGTATCACTGCGGAATCTTGCATGTCTGAGACCTTCGGTTTCGGAACTGGTCGGAGGCTCAACCAATGAGAGGCACGCTACAGCACGGCCAGGGACGGGTGCCATGGGGACAACTTCCCATGGTTGCGGCGTCGTCTGGGCAATCCCCAGCCAGATGCCGCAGGCGGACGTGGTGGCTAGGCGGAGCGCCCGTCGAGCGTGTCCTGGATCCGGCGCGCCACTTCAGCGGTGGGCGTGGAGCGGGAGAAAACGGCCACTACGAGGTCATCCCCGGCGGGGGCGGCGGACGGGTCACCCGGGGACAGGACACCGAAAATTCGGCGTACTGTCCGCAATTCATCTTCCAGGTTCTTCAGGGAACCGCGGGGGGAATCCAGCATCATTTCCCGCAACACATAGTTATGCGTGGACGTGACCGCCGCAGCGAACCGGATCGCATCAAGTGCCGCAAGTCCTGGAAGTGCCCGCCGGAGGTAGTCCGAGAACAGGCGCTCGTAGCGGGACACCATGATCGTTTCCCGGTCCCGGAGCGCGGGCACCGCCTGCACTACAAGGTAGCGTTTTTGGGATATTTTCCGGCGTTCAGAGAACTTCCCAAAGACGAGTGCCGCGGCCTGGCACACGGCTTCCCACGGATCGGGATGACTCGCGGCCAGATAGCTGCCCAGTTCATCGAGCAAGGCTTCGTGGTCTGCAAAGATCACGTCTTCCTTGGCGCGGAACTGGCGGAAGAAGGTGCTCCGGGAGATCCCGGCCGCCAAGGCAATATCGTCGACGCTGGTCGGGTCGTAGCCGTTGTCGGTGAACAGATCCAGGGCGGCCTCGGCCACCTCGGAACGGAAATTAGCCACTGATGCCATCCCGGTACAGTAACAGCGCGTCGCCCTGCCCACCGCCGCCACAGAGAGCGACGGCGGCCCTGCCGCTGCCGCGGCGGACCAGCTCATGCACGGCCGAGACGACCAGCCGCGCTCCGGAGGCGCCGATCGGATGTCCGATCGCGATGGCACCGCCGTTGACGTTCACCCTGTCCAGACCGACGCCCAGAACGGCCGCGGAGTGCTCAACCACCGAGGCGAAGGCCTCGTTGATCTCCACGAAGTCAAGGTCACCGGGCGTCCAGCCGGCGCGGGCCAGGGCGGCGGTGATGGCCTGCGCCGGTTTGTCCGGCAGCGTCGTGTCCGGCCCGGCAATCTGCCCGGCGGGCCCGACGACGGCCAGCACCTCAAGGCCATTGGCGTCCGCGTACCCGCGGCTCACCAGCACGACGGCCGCGGCGCCGTCGCTCAACGGCGAGGCATTACCGGCCGTGGCGGTGAAGGCCGGCTTCAGCCCGGCCAGCACCTCCTGGGTGGACTGCGGGCGGACCCCCTCGTCGATGCTCACCAACGCAGGGGAACTACGCTTCTGCGGCACCGCGACGGGGGCCATCTCGGCGTCGAACAGCCCCCCGGCCTGGGCCGCGGCCGCACGCTGGTGCGACAGCGCCGCGATCCGGTCCTGCGCCGCGCGGGACAGCTGCAGGTCGCCGTTGGCCCGGTCTGTGGCAATACCCATGATCTCGTCGTCGAAAGCATCAGTCAGTCCATCGTGGCCGGCGGAGTCCAGGACCGTGACATTGCCGTAAAGGTAGCCGGAGCGCGAGCGGGCGAGCAGGTGCGGCGCCTGGCTCATGGATTCCTGGCCGCCGGCCACGACGACGTCCGCCTCGCCCAGTCGCAGCAGCCTGACGCCCTCAATGATGGCCGTCAACCCGGAGAGGCACACCTTGTTCACCGTGACGGCGGGGGTGCGGAGCGGTATTCCTGCCGCCACGGAGCTCTGGCGCGCCGGGTTCTGGCCCGCGCCGGCGGTCAGGACCTGGCCCACGATGACGGCGTCGACGGCCGCCGGATCGATCCCGGAGCGCCCCAGGGCCGCGGCGATGGCGGTGGCGCCAAGCTGCACCGCGCTCAGCGACGAAAGTTGGCCCATGAGTTTTCCCTGCGGCGTGCGGGCCGCGCCCACGATGACGATGTCCTGGCCGCTCATTTGGCTGCTTCCTGGCTAAGAGCCGTGGCGCTGACGCCCAGGGCGCGCAGCTGGGACTTCAGGACCTTGCCGGTGGAGTTGTGCGGGAGTTCGTCGGGGAAGAGGATTCGGTCCGGCACCTTGAAACCGGAGAGCAGGCCCTGGACGTGGGCTCGGATTTCCTCGGCCGTGACCGGGTTGGAGCTGCTACGGATGACAAAGGCAACCGGACGTTCCCCCCATTTCTCGTGCGGGACGCCGATCACGGCCACGTTCAACACCGCAGGGTGGCTGCTGATGGCCTGCTCCACCTCAATGGTGGAGATGTTCTCGCCGCCGGAAATGATGATGTCCTTGGCCCGGTCCTTGAGCTGGATGTAGCCGTCCGGATGCATCACGCCGAGGTCTCCGGTATGGAACCAGCCGCCGGCGAAGGCCTCGGCGGTGGCCTCGGGGTCCTTGAAATATCCGAGCATCACGTTGTTGCCCCGCAGCACGATCTCACCCATTGTGGCGCCGTCCGCCGGGACGTCGAGCATGTCCAGGTCCACGATGCGCGCCGTCTCGGCCTGCAGCATCCCCACGCCCTGCCGTGAGATCTTCACGGCGCGGTCCTGAGGGGACAGGTCATCCCACTCGGACTGGTACTCGCAGATCGTGTAGGGGCCATACACCTCGGTCAGCCCGTAGACGTGCACCACGGTGATCCCGAGTGAGTCCAGGGACGTGATGATCGCTGGCGAAGGCGGTGCCCCCGCCGTCGTGATCCGCAGCGGCACCTTCAGTTCGTGCGCCTGGGGCGCGCCGGCGATGATGCTGCACACCGTGGGGGCGCCGCAGAGGTTGGTGACGCCGAGCGTGTCGATGGCGTCCCAGACTGCATCCGCGCGCACGGCACGCAGGCAGATATGGACACCCGCCACGGCGGTCACTGCCCACGTCGTGCACCAGCCGTTGCAATGGAACATCGGAAGAGTCCACAGGTAACGGGTGTCGCCGGTGAACTGGTTGTGGATGGTCTCCCCGAGTGAGTTCAGGTAAGCCCCGCGATGTGAATAGAGCACGCCTTTGGGCTTGCCCGTTGTCCCTGAGGTGTAGTTCAGCGTGATGGGGGCGCGTTCGTCCTCGACCCCCCACGGGAGATCTGCGTCCCGGCTGTCCGGTCCCTCGAGGAAATCCGCATAGCCGGTGGTGTTGATACCCGCCGGGACCTCCGGATAGGGGATGGTGCTGTCGGGCACTTCGATCACGCCGGCCAGCCGTGTCAGGCCAAGATCCAGTCCCGCCACGGTGCCCAGCAGTTCCGAATCGGCAAACAGCAGCCTGGCTTCGGAGTGTTCCAGGATGTACTGCAGTTCCCGGGCGGTCATCCGCGTGTTCAGGGCCACCAGGACGCCCCCGGCGAGGGGAACGGCGTAGTGGGCAATCAGCAGTTCAGGGACATTGGGACACAGGAAGGCCACACGGTCGCCTGGCTGGATCCTGCTCCTGATCGCCTTGGCCAGCTGCTGGGCTTCGGCGGCGAAGTCAGAGTAGGTGTAGGAGCGGTCGCCGTGGATGATGGCCGTCTTCTGTCCGAAGACCTCGGCGGAGCGCTGGAGGAACCGCAGGGGGCTCAGCGGTGTTTCGTTGGGACGCTCGATGGTGGTCATGGCGGGTCCTTTAGGCGAAGGCGCTTTGTCCGGTGACATCGCGGCCGATCAATAGGGTCTGAATGCTTTGCGTGCCTTCATAGGTGTGGATGGATTCGATGTCCAGCAGATGCCGGATCACGTGGTTTTCCAGAAGGATGCCGTTGCCGCCCAGCATGTCCCGGGCAATCGATGCCAGCTCGCGGGCCTTGCGGGTGTTGTGGTACTTCGCCATCGCGGCCTGGGTGGGGCGCATCAGGCCGGCCGCATCAAGACCCGCCAGATGGACACAATGCAGCTGCATGCTGGTCAGCTCCGACAGCATGTAGGTCAGCCGTTCCTGGACCAGCTGGAACTTTGCGAGCGGCTTGCCGAACTGCGTGCGCTGCGTGGCGTAGTTCAGCGCTGCTTCGTACACGGCGGTGGCATGGCCCAGGGCCGACCAGGCCACGCCCAGCCGCGTGGCCACGAGGACCTTGGAGGTGTCCTTGAACGTGCGCGCCCCGGGGAGCAGATTGGCCTTGGGGATGCGGACGTTGTTGAGCCTGATCCGGGCCTGGTGTATTGCGCGGAGCGACGCCTTTCCGGTGATGGTCTCGGCCTCGTACCCCTCCCGGTCCTGCTCCACCAGGAAGCCGCGGACATCGCCGGCGTCATCGCGCGCCCATACCACGGTGACATCCCCCACCGAGCCATTGCCGATCCACTTCTTCTCCCCGTTGAGGATGTACTCCCCGCCGTCGAGTGTGGCGGTGGTTTCCAGTGCCACGGAGTCCGAGCCGTGGTCCGGTTCCGTCAGGGCGAAAGCGCCGAGCTTTTCGCCCCGGCCCAGCGGACCAAGCCAGGTCTCGCGCTGGGCGTCGGACCCGAAGAAGGCAATCGAGCGCATGGCCAGGCCACCCTGGACGGCGATCACGGTACCCAGCGAACCGTCCCCGCGGGAGACTTCCATGTTGACTAGTCCGGCGCCCAGGGGAGACATAAGGTCCAGTCCCGGGACGTCAAGGCCGTCGGCCAGCAGGTTCATGCTGCCCATCCGCTTCGCCAGGTGGTCGGGGAACTCGGCGCGCTCCCAGTAATCGTTCATCTGCGGCATTGCCTCCGCCGTGAAGGCCCTGGCGCGGTCCCAGACTTCACGGTCGGCGGCAGGAATATTGGCAAAGACGGAGTAGTAGTCGGTATCGAGCGGTTCGGAGACGTCATAGTCAGGCATGGCTTGAATCCTTTGGGGAGGAATTGAGGGACAGGGTGAGGAGGCGGCCCTTGTTTGGACGGGCCGCGCGCGGCGGCTATCCGGTAAAGCCGGGGCCGGGGTGGAATTCCTTTCCCCACACGCGCCGGGAGGCGCCGCTGAGGTCAAGCATCGGTGTGAGGCCGCCCTGGTGCTCCGGGAAGTTGGCGCCGAGCAGCATGCACAGATCAACTTCCGCGGGTCCGGCGGCCACGTGTTCTGCCAGCATCAGGCCCACCTCCTCCGCCAGGGCATCCAGGATCCGAGCCCTGATGGAGTCCGCGCCGGGGGCCGGAGCGCTGGCGTCGGCATGCGGCAGCAGGGCGGCCGCCTCGGGAAGCACGGCGCCCGACTTGTCGAGATAGCCGCGCAGGCGCGCCTGCGCAATGGCGGCCAGGCTGGTGCTGACGTAAAAGCGGTCCGGGTAGGCGGCGTGCATGGTTTCGCAGATATGCAGCTGGACGGCGGGTCCGATGAAACCCAGCAGGGTCAACGGGGTCATTGGCAGTCCCAGCGGATCCAGGGCATGGTCCGCCAGTTGTACATCGGCCCCGTCATCAATGATCCGGAGAAGTTCGCAGAACAGCCGGCTCAGGATCCGGTTCACCACAAAGCCCGGCGTGTCCGTGACCAGGACCGCCGTCTTGCCCAGAAGCCGGGCGAGCGAACAAGCCGTGGCAACGCTGACCTCGTCGTTGTCTTCGGTGCTGATGATTTCTACCAGCGGCAGCACAGCCACCGGATTGAAGAAGTGCAGTCCCACCAGGCGTTCCGGATGGGCCAGCCCCCGAGCGATTGCTGCCACGGAAAGGGACGAGGTGTTCGTCAGCAGCAGCGCATCAGCGCGCAGCAGGGGCTCGATCTCGGCGAAGACGGCGCGTTTGACGCTCAGCTCCTCGAACACGGCCTCAATGACCACGTCGCAGTTCTGGAATTCGCGTTTGTCCACGGTTCCGCGGACACGACTGCCAAGTTCCCGCGCCGCCGTTTCAGTGAGCTGCCCACGCACAACGAGCTTGTCCAGGTGTCCGGCGATCCCGCTAAGTGCCGCATCCACCTTTGCCTGGGACAGATCGGTGATCAGCACGGGAACCCCAAGCTGCCTGGCGAAGAGCAGGGCGAGCTGACTGGCCATGAGCCCGGCTCCGATGACTCCAACGCGTCGGACAGGACGCGGGTCTACGCCCGGCGAGCCCTGCGGGTCTTGACGTTCAGCGGCCAGGAGGACCGCCGCGTACGCGCGGGCCGATGTTCCGGGGACTCCGGAGACAGCTGTGCCGGCCCCCGCGGGCGTGGCAGTTTCAACGACATTGTCAGGAACCATGTCACCGTTCTATCGTGAAACTGAGTCTCAAGTCAATAGGTACTGAGTTTCAGACGTGTGGTTGCGGGCCGGCCGGGCCGCGGATGTCGGTGATCGTTCTCTTCATGACGACGCGCGGCCAGGCCGCCAAGCCGTGGTCACGTTCTGACTGCACAATCCGCCGGACGCCTTCCGGCCATTGAGGTTCGGGCACCTCCCGGAAACCCAGACGCCGGTAGTAGGGGGCGTTCCAGGGAACGTCTTTGAAGGTCGTCAGGGTCAGTCCGTGCAGTCCCCGCGCTCCGGCCCAACGGGCCGCTTCGTCGATGAGCAACCGGCCAATACCGCGGCGGGCGTGCCGGGGGTGGACGGTCACCTGCTCGATGTGCGCGAACCGGTCGACGACGTCGAGCAGGATGTAGGCGATCGGATCGTCCGCGGAATCGGCGGCCACCCAGGCCCTGCCGTCCTGCTGGTAGACGGCCAGGGCATCCAGGGCAGGCGGCGGATCGTCCGCGATCGCTGCCATGCCGACCCGTCGGAATGCCTCGCCCGCGGCGGCCTCGATGCCGCGCAGCTTCGACAGGTCCTCTGCCTGGGCGTCCCTGATCATACGGACCAGTCAACCAGACGCGGAGGTACTGCCGTCCGGCGGGCCAGGGAACCGGGCAGCCCGCCGCGAACCTGTCTAGACTGGCGAAATGAGGTCGAATTGGGGGATCTTTCGCTCTGCCGTCGTGCTGCTGGTTGCCGACCTGCAACGCCCCATTCGTCGCCACCCAGCTCCCGGGCGGTCCGCGGTGACCGCGGGCGCCCGCCGACGAAAGGACCGTCCATGACGTTCTTCCAGGACTTTCCAGTCCCGCCCCCTCCCCCGCGCGGGCGGGCAGTGAGGTACGTCCCGCCGGCCTGGGCCGGCGCCCCACTGTACGAGCTTCCGGTCGTCGTCCAGATCGGTCAGTTCCTGCACCAGAGCCCGACGATGGTGATGGCCGTCAAGAGCGCGGACGTCTTCTCGACGGGGTGTTCGTTCGATGTGTCCTGGGCCATCCGCCGGGGCGACCAGACCGATGAGGAGTGGGCGGATCTCAACGAGATGTTTTTCCGGCCGGGACCTGGCCCCCGCAGGGGCACCGGGGGAGCTTCGATGCTGCTGTTCGGTGCGGCACTCCCTGACGGATCAAAGTCCAGCACCGGCGCGCACCCCCACGGATTCTTTGAGGGCACCGAGGAGCCTGATCCGCCGGTGCTCCTGATGCGAAACGGCGCCGGGAACGGCGGCGACGACGAACTCTCCGGCTCCGGCTCGCTCTGGCTCTGGCCGCTGCCACCGGCCGGGACACTCCAGCTGGTCGCACAGTGGAAAGACTTCGGCCTGGAGGAGTGCTCCATTTCCCTGGACGGCTCCCGGCTCCGCGACGCCGCCTCCGGCGTGCAGAAATTCTGGTGACCCCGCTGGTGGCGCCTTGCCCAGGAATCCGTTGCGATGGCCGGAAGCTGCGGCGTAGTCTGCCTCCTATCAAATCCATCCGGCGGGAGGATCCATGGACGGCTATGCCGAGCTGCGGACGTTCCGTGCCACCCACCCCTACCGGTCGCTGACAGTCGGCGGTGTCGAATGGCAGTACATCGCGGGACCCGCCGCGCCGCACGCCGCGGACGTTCCCGCCGCAGCTGAGGACACCAGGCCGGCGCTTCTGGTCCTGGGCGGCGGCTTCTCCTTCGGCGACTCCGCGTTCCGCACGATCACCGCGTTCGAACCCCGCTTCCGCGTCATCTCCCCGTCCTATCCCCCGGTGCGGACCATGGCCGAGCTTGTGGCAGGGGTCGCGGCGATACTCGACGCGGAGGGAATCCCGTCCGCGAGTGTTTTCGGACATTCCCTCGGTGCCGGCGTCGCGCACGCCTTTTCCCGGCGTTATCCGCAGCGGGTGGACAAGCTCATCCTTTCCGGGTTCGGTCTCTACACCCGTGGCCACACGCGCCTGGTGGGCGCCTTTGTCCGTATTTTCTCGATGCTGCCCAAGGCCGCCCTCGCCGCGTTCTACCGTCCGAGGATCGCGCGCCTTGCCGCGGGGGCAGAAGACAACGAGCGTGCCTTCCTCAGCGCCTACACTGAGGACCTCTTCGCCGCCCACACCAAGGAATCCGCCCTGGCGCGCCTGGCAGTGCTCCTCGATCTGGCGGCACATCCGGACCGTTACGCCGCGCCGGCGTTCGAGCGCCCGGCGGACGTGCTGTTGATCGCCGCTTCCGACGACCGCGGCTTCACACCGCGCGAACGCGAAGCCTTGCTGGCCGCTTATCCCGGCGCCCGGGCCTACGTGTTCGGCGAGGGCGGCCATTGGGCGGCCGTCACCCACCCGGCCGAATACGCCGACGTCGTCGGACGCTTCCTCGAGGGCCGCCCGCTCCCTCCGGGCGGGAGCCGAAGCCCTGCCGCCCCACCGCCCCACTCTGCGCCAGAACGCCGCCGGGACAAAGCGGAGACCGGGCCACCGTCGACGCTGGACGCCCGGCTCGCAGGGTTCCGCGCCAGCCACCCGTACCGCACGCTCGACGTCGACGGCGTTCGCTGGCGCTACCTTGCCGGCGGTTCGGGAGAGCAGACGGTGCTGCTGCCCTCCGGAGGGACACGGCTGCCGGACATGTACCTGCTGCTGATCGAAGCGCTGGAACGGGATTTCCGCGTCCTCGCACCGGCATACCCCGCCGGCGCCGGCATCACCGGGCTCGCGGACGGCCTGGCGGCGATCCTCGACGCCGAGGGGGTCAGGCAGGCGGATGTGCTGGGCTCCTCCTTCGGCGGTTTCGTGGCCCAGACGTTCGCCCGCAGGCACCCCGAACGTGTGCGGCGCCTCGTGCTCGCGAACACCGGAGGCCCCGCCGCAGCCCCGCTGCCGTTACTCCCGCTCCTGATTCGTGTCCTCGCCGTCCTTCCGGAAAATGCCGTGCGTTCGTTAACCGGCTGGAACTGGCGCCGCTGGTTTGTCCCGGGCTCGCAAGACGACTCGAGGTTCTGGAACAAGCTGCTCACGGACATCCTCAGCCGGCTGGGGAAGGAGGATCTGCTGTCCGCCCTGCGGGAGATGAACGACTTCGCGCACCTTCCTTCACAAGGAGCGCCGGGGGCGCCCGCCCTCACGGCCCTGCCGGCGCCGGTGCTGCTGATCGAATCAGAACGGGACGAGGCGTTCCCACCCCGGGCCCGTGCGGCCCTCCGGGCTCTCTATCCCAAGGCGGAGGTCCGTCTTTTCGCGGGTGCCGGCCACGGTGTGATGGCAACGCGGGCTGCGGAGTACACCGATACCGTGCGGGAGTTCCTGCGCAGATCCTGACTTTGGTTGTCGCATAGCCTGCACGACGACGCCCGCTGTGGTTCCGTTCAGCGATTTTCTGACAGCCTGGCCACGGCGGCAATATCCTGCGGGGTCGTTCGACAGCACCCGCCAACGAGCCGGGCACCGAGTTCGCGCCAGATGGGCGATCCCTCCGCGAGGCTTTGGGGAGTTTTGCTGTTTGGGCCCGCAGGGCTGTCCCCGGCCGCGGCCGGCCCCCACGTTTTGGTGGCTGCGTCGTAGCTTTCGCCCGAATTCGGATATGCGATCAGTGGCATATTTGTGGCTTTGCCCAGGGCCTCCAGGGCCGGGGAGACCAGCTCCAGCGGCACACAGTTCACGCCGATCGCCACCGCAAGCGGCTGGTCCCTACAGAGCTTTGCCACCTGGGCCAGGGGCGTACCGTCGCTGATGTGGCCGCCGTCCCGCAGCGTGAAGGAGAGCCAGGCTTCGACGTCGAACTCTTTCATGAGTGCCAACAGGGCCTCGACCTCCGGCAGTGAAGGCAGCGTCTCACAGGCCAGAAAGTCCGCTCCGGCGTCCACCAGCGCCGCGATTCGAGGGCGATGGAAGTCCAAGAACTCGTTTCGGCTGAGGACGTAGTCGCCCCGGTATTCGGATCCGTCCGCGAGGTACGCGCCGTAGGGTCCGACCGAGCCTGCAACCAGCAGGGGGCCTGCATCCGGGTTTTCGACGAGGTACTCGCGGCGTGCCTCATCTGCCAGGCGCACACTCAACGCCACCCGTTCCAAGGCCTCTTCTTCACCGAGGCCGCGCCGCGCAAATCCCAGGGTCGTGGCCTGATAGCTCGCCGTGATGGCGACCGCTGCTCCGGCGCGGAAGTAATCGAGGTGTACGCGCTTGACCAGATGCGGCTGTTCCAGAAGGACTTTAGCCGACCACAACGGGTCTTCCAGATCGCAGCCGTGCGCTTCGAGCTCGGTGGCAAGTGCGCCGTCCACGGTCAGGTTCGCTCCGGCATCGAGGATGCGGGACAGCTTGGTGTTACTGGGCATCGTTTCGGACTCCAAACGGTTCGGTTCGTTCTTGCCTGCCGGGCGGACGCGGCGCCTCGTGGTCGGCAATGCAAGGTAGCACAACGCGCAGTGAGAGGAAGGCAGCCGTCGCGTTGCTGCCGGGAGCCGGGCTGAAGGAACAGGGTCCCGGCACCCAGTACCGGACGATACCCAATAAAGCTCATCATGCTTACTATTGAGTTTCCGGCGCTGCTGGAACCGTCCTAATCCGAGGAGCACCGATGTCGCTGAGCAAGGGAAAACCCGTGGAATGGAACACGCCCCAGGGCCCCACCCACGGCAAGATCGTGCAGAAAAAAGTCAGTGACTTCGAGCTGGACGGAAAAACCCACCGGGCCAGTGAGGACGAGCCGCAGTACGTCGTGGAGTCCGCCAAAACCGGCGCCAGGGCAGCGCACAAAGCCTCTGCCCTGACTGTGAAGAAGTAACGCCATGGCCGGGCAGTTCCGCGAAGTCCTCATTATCGGCGGGGGTAACGCCGGAGTGTCCCTCGCGGCGCGCCTCCATCGGTACGGGGTGAAGGATGTGGCCGTGGTGGAGCCCCAGGACCACCACTTCTACCAGCCGCTGTTCTCCCACATCGCGGGCGGGCGGGCCAAGGCCTCGGACGCCATCCGGCCCCAGCGCACCGTTATGCCGCGGGGCGTCGAATGGATCCGGGA
Source organism: Arthrobacter sp. (assembly GCA_034376805.1). GTDB lineage: Bacteria > Actinomycetota > Actinomycetes > Actinomycetales > Micrococcaceae > Arthrobacter. The sequence goes on along the minus strand of JAXMJF010000063.1, from coordinate 3,932 downwards.
CGGTGCCGTGGACATCGACCCGGCGGGCAACACGGTGACTTTGGCCTCGGGCGGGCAGCTGGGGTTTGGCCACTTGGTGGTCTGCCCCGGCCTGCAGCTGGACTGGGACAAGATCCCTGGTCTGGCAGAGGCCGTCCACTCCCCGTCCGGCGCGTCACACTATGAATTCAGCCTGGCAGCCAAGGCCTGGACGCTGCTCAGCGGCCTCAAGGCCGGGACCGCCGTTTTCACCATGCCCTCGGGCCCCATCAAGTGCGGCGGCGCCTCGCAGAAACCGATGTACCTGGCCTGCGATTACTGGCGGGAGCAGGGGGTGCTCCAGGACATTCGGGTAATCATGGTGCAGCCATACTCCACCGTGTTCGGGGTGCCCGGAGTGGATGACGAGCTGAATCGCAAGATTGCCGAGTACGGCATCGAACTGCGTCTCAACAGCGAACTGGTCTCGGTGAACGCTGCCGCACAGAGCGCGCTGATCCGGGACAATGCCACCGGAGCCACCGAGGAGCTGCGCTACGACGTGCTCAACGCCGTCCCGCCGCAGTCGGCCCCGGACTGGCTCAAGGCCACGGAACTGCCCGCTCCGGGCGACTCCGGCGGATTTGTGGAGGTGGATCCCCAGACCCTCCGGCACGTCCGTTTTCCGAACATCTGGTCTTTGGGGGATGCCGCGGCGACCACCAACTCCAAGTCCGGCGGTGCGTTGCGAAAGCAGACGAAGGTCTTGGCCAAGAACCTGGTTGCGGCCCGGAAGGGCAAACCCCTGACGAAGAAGTACGACGGATATTCGGTGTGCCCCTTCACCGTTTCCCGCTCAACGGTTGTCTTCGCTGAGTTCGATGACCAGTACCGGCCCATGCCCTCTGTCCCGAAGGTGCCCACGTGGAAAGAAAGCCGCGCATCGTGGGTTGTGGACCGCGATATCTTCCCCCAGGTCTACTGGAACCTGATCCTTAAAGGCCGCGCTTAGCCTTCGATAGCCACCCTCCCGAGGGCTGAGGTTGCCCTCGTCAGCTGGCCGGGTCGTACTGGAACTGCCGGAGCTCTTGCGAGCAGCGGCAGGCGACGGCGATCTTCGCGGCCCACTCGAGTGCCGCCTCCCGCGAGGGCAGCTCGAGAACGGTGTAGCCGCCGTTTGGCACCTTGTGGCCTGGGTACGTGCCCTCGGTGACGGTGCCGTCACCGGCCACGAGCACGGGGTCTACGTCCTCATCGATCCCGCCGCCGAAGACGTACACCCCCGCCGCCTTGGCCTCTTCGATGACGGCATGCGAGGATTCGACCACCGCTTCGAAGTCCTCCTTGGGGATCACCATGGCCTCACCGGGGAACGAGATCAGGTACTTCGTCATTTCGAGGACTCCTCTGCCCCGGCGGCGCCATCCGTCGGCTCTTCTCTGCGGCACCCCTTTGGTGCCCAGCCCCATTATGGCTCCGGCGCCCGACATGTGACTACAGAAAAGCCGCACCAGCGCCTAGCTGAGGTGGGCCCGGACGACTATTCTGGGCCGCACGACGAAACGGGGACGCCGATGCTTGTGATCGAGTCGAAGGTCGACGTCGCGGGGCTGACGGGCCGTGAGGTAACTGACTTCATGTTGGTCTGCACCGATGAGCAGTACCAGAGGTGGTGGCCGGGCACTCACCTGCAGCTGCACGTGCTGGGGCGGGCCACCGGCGGGGTAGGCGACGTGGTCGTGATGGACGAGTTTATCGGCCGGCGCCGGTTGCGCCTGCGTGGAGTCGTGGAGGCGGTCGAGCCGGGCCGCAGGCTCGTGTGGCGTTTCCGCAAAATCGTGCCTCTTCCGGCACGCCTGTCTCTGGAGCTCTCCCCCGCGCCGGGCGGGGTGTCGGTGCGGCACACGATCACCGCCGGGTTGCCGGGAATCGGCCGCCTGCTGGATCCGCTGCTGCGGCTGTATTTCACGCCCCGGTTCACAGCGGACCTTGATGCCCATGTGCACACGGAATTCCCGTTGCTGCGGGACCTTCTCCGGCCCAATGCCGCGCCCAGCAGTGAGATCTGACTGCCAGGGCAGGTCTGAGACGCCCGTTTATGCCGCGTAGGTGGGCCCTGCGATACGCCGTCGAGGCCCACGAACTCGTTCACTGTCAGCTTCATCGTCTTCTCCCTCCGAGGGATCCCCCCGACCGCGACTGACGCTGCTACACGCTCACGTCCGGCACATGGAAGTATTCACTTATGACTAGCGATAATGATGCTGCCAACCTTCCGGCGCCAATGGACTCCCACGGCACAGACGCCTCGACTGAAGCCAGCCGTGGTTGGGACCACATCGGGGCGATCATTGTCGATGCCACGTTGCAGCGACGGCAGAACTACCACGAGACCGTCAAGCCGCGCGTTGACGCTTTGATTGCGGCATGGCCGGATGCCGCCACGACCAGCGGGTTCCGCCAGCACCTTGATACGGGGAAGCTCTCGGACGTTATCAGTTGGCCGTCGCCGGGCCGCCTGGCCCAGGTCGAGGACATCACACGCGTGTTCGAGCGCCAGGGCATCGAGACGGTCATGGAACTCCGGGCCGCGCTCGGTGACCCGGCCAAGAGAACAGTCCTCCGGGAGGCCCTTGGGGCAGTACGGCATGTCAGCCCCAAAACGCTGGATTACATCGACACCCTGAGCGGAATCTGAGCCGCCAGACGCCCCGGGTCAGTTCACCGGCGTCGGAAGCCCACCCGGTCCAGACCGGACAGGGAGCGCTTCAGCCCGGCCTTTGACGACGTCCGCCAGCCAGGTCATGGCGGCGTTCCTGGAGGTGAAGAACTCGTGCGGGTACAGGGTGTGGCGGCTCATGGCGGCGGCAACCACGCGGTCCACTGCGCTGGATCCGAGGACCGCGATGGCCAGCACGCCCGTGGTCTGCGCGAACTCGTACCGGGCGGCGGCGCTGATCTCCACGTCGGTCATTTCGGACAGCATCGGCATCGGGGTGCCTCCGCTGATTCGTGCCACGGCCAGCATGGCGTCCTTGGCGTCGTCGACGTCAACAAACGAGCCGGGGCGCCAGACGGATTCAATGATCCCCGCGCGCACGCTCAGGGAATTCTTCCCTTCGGCGGCGACAGCTTCTACAGGCATCATTGTGTTCATTCTAGGCCTGAGCTGGGACGATACTCTGCAGCGTGGCCACGGTGCGCCCCCGGACGGCACCCTATCCCGAGCCGGGCAGCGCCTGCCGCTGCGGCCACAGCGTCACCGACTCCAGCGCGGACAGCGCCCGGGCCATGGCCTGGGCCTCCGCGGTGAACAGGTGCCCGTGGACCCGCTGGCTGCACAGCCGCAGCGCCTGCCCGCGGTCCAGGCCGAACCAGTCCATCACCGTGTCGATGCCGTGCGGGCTGAGCCGCCAGGTCTTGTCCGCGTCCTTGACGATCGCATCCTCGATCGAGATCGCCTCGCGGCGGGAGTCGTGGCCGTCGATGATGTCCAGGATGGCCGGTACCTTCCCGGCGTCGTACCCGGCCTCGGCGAGGATCCCGGCGGCGAGCCGGGCGCCTTCCTTCTCGTGCAGCAGCACCAGGTCCGGCCTGCCGCCACCGGGCGCAATCGCCTGCAGGACCTCCTCGGGTGGCACCTGGGACCAGCCGATGTCGTGCAGCATGATCGCGGGGAGGACGACGGCGGCGTCCGCCTCGGGGTGCGCCTCGAGCAGTGCCACAGCCAGCCCGAAGGCGTAGAGCGTGTGGGCATCGTTGTCGCGGACTTTTAAGTACGGCGCCGCAAGGGTCCAGATGGCGGCCAGTTCCGGGTCCAGGGTGATGACGCCGTCGGGCTCCGCTTCGATCCCCGTGGCGATGTCCAGGCCGGAAAGGTTGGCGTCGGGCTGAAGTTTGGTCATCCTGCCAGCGTGCCCGCCGAACCGGCCGCGGGCAAGGGCCATCTTCCGCCCAGCGGAACAGCGAGGGGC